>NZ_JAYVPL010000048.1:0-27676 GCF_043757465.1 Armatimonas sp. | reverse complement strand
TTGATCGCTCCCATTGCTATGGAAGAGGGTCTTCGTTTCGCGATCCGTGAGGGTGGCCGAACGGTGGGTGCGGGAGTCGTCTCTAAAATTTTGGCCTAATACTTTACGCTGTCCGGCTCTGGCAACCCAGAGCCGGATATGGTAAGATTCGGTGTCTTTGGGAATAGGATTCGGGAAATAGAAATACTATTCAAAATAAGAAAAAATAAGGGAGTTTAGCTCAGTTGGTAGAGCACGCGCCTCCAAAGCGCGGGGCCAGGGGTTCAAGTCCTCTAACTCCCGTTAGAAATAGCCGCATTTAATGCGGCTGTTTTTGTTTTATATTTCTTTTCGGTTTTTGTCTTCTTCAGGAGTGTCGGGCATAAAGAGTACTGAAAATGCCGATGCCAAAAAAGCCGAGAATGAAGTGTAATCGAACTGTTTGTGCTAATTCTGTTCGTCGTCCCGTAGATATTTATTGTTGCAAGACGTGCCAGCACGAGCATGAGTATGAGATCTATATCTCTGCCTGGTCAGCAGGGGAGCGCAGCGGTGCGCGGGCGGAGGTTTGTGTTTCGAAGCACGTTCAACGTTGGGTGCGGAGGACGTTCGGGGAGCATTGTTGCCAGTGTCACTGGGCGGAGCGAAATCTGAACACAGGGAGGATTCCGCTACATCTGGATCATATTGATGGCAACTGGCGCAACAATCGCCCGGAGAACTTGCGGTTGCTCTGTCCCAACTGCCATGCACTCACGGCGACATACGGAGCGCAGAATCGCGGCAATGGCCGTCCGTTTACTGTCCAGAAAAAGGCGGTAACTGTCGGTCTAGAAGCTTCTTGATTTCTTTCAATTTCGTGGCGTGGCCGTAGAACTCCACATGGCTCCCGGTGAATTTGGGCGTAACAGAAGCCTTGATCGTGATAGACGACCAGGGAAGAACGGGGAGAAGATAGCTGCTTTCTTCATCGGTGGGCTTGCCGCCGAGCTTGTTGACGGCGGCAGCGACAAATTTCTGGGTTTGTGCAGGCGGCATGTCGTAGTCGGCACCCACACCAATGGTTCCAGCAGCGGTGGCGATTGTCAGGCCGATCACCGTGACGAAAGCGCAGACGGTAACGGCGACAATTAGTCCGAGAAGCCGCTTCATGCGATGCCTCTATTTAGGGCGTTTGCAATGGGATGCAGCTCCGCCATTAAGGCTCCGAAGCCGTCGTGGGTAACTTGCTGAGGGCCGTCTTTGAGGGCGCTCTCGGGGTGGGGATGCACTTCGATGAGGAGGCCATCCGCTCCCACGGCGACGGCACCACGGCAGAGAGCAGCCACGAGCGCGGAGCGGCCCGTGCCTTGCGACGGATCCACGATCACGGGCAGGTGCGTGAGAGTTTTGAGGGCGGGGACAGCGGCCAGGTCCAGGGTGTTACGGGTGTAGGTTTCAAATGTCCGAATGCCGCGCTCGCAGAGAATTACATTGGGGTTGCCTTCCAGCAGGATATACTCCGCTGCCTGGAGCCACTCTAAGAGGCTCGCCGACATCCCACGCTTTAGGCAGACAGGGGTTTGGGTGCGCCCTACTTCGCGCAAGAGGTCGTAGTTTTGCATGTTGCGGGTGCCGATCTGGAGAATATCCGCATAGCGACAGACGGTCTCGACTAGGCGTGGATCCATGACTTCCGTGATGACCGGCAGGCCCGTCTCCGCTTTCGCCTCTGCCAGAATCTCCAGCGCCTCAATTCCCAGCCCGCGAAAGCCATAGGGCGACGTGCTGGGCTTGTAGGCACCGCCGCGTAGCACCGTGGCACCGAGAGCTTTGACAGCACGTGCCGTGGCGAGAGTCTGCTCACGGCTCTCGACGCTGCACGGCCCCGCCATGACGACGACCGGGCAGCCCTCGCCAATTGCGACGTTTCCAATGGTGACAATCGTGGAACGGGGCTTTGCGTTGCGTGCAGCGAGGGGGTAGCCTAGCCCATGGTTTAGGTCAGGCACAATGTTAGTGCCTCTAGGAATCGTGTGTTCTGCTCAGGGGTTCCGATCGTGACACGCAGGTGCGTCGGTAGGTCATTGGGAAAGGCGCGCACGATAATTCCCCGCTTGAGGAGTGCATCGAACATCGCTTTGGCAGGTCTGCCAGTGTTCACCACAATAAAGTTCGCACGTGTGGGCAGCCAGCTCAGCCCCAATATTTCAAAACCCGCGATGAGCTGCGCAATGCCATCGTCGTTATTCTTCTTGGTACGCGCAATAAACTCCGTGTCGTTGAGTGCCGCTGCCGCTGCCACCTGTCCCGCAAGATTGACATTGAAGGGGGAGCGGGCCTGGTTGATCAGACGGATCACTTCAGGAGCGGCCACGCCGTAGCCCACGCGGAACCCGGCAAGGCCATAGAGCTTAGAGAATGTCCGGAGGCAGATCACGGGAGCGTTCTCCTTGATCCAATCCAGGGCGCGTGGTACCTCGGGATCGTCTTCGACGTACTCGGCGTAGGCTTCATCCAGAACCAGAAACGCGCGAGGGGGAAGAGCTGCAAGAAGTATCTCGACATCGGCCTTAGAGATCACGGAGCCGGTGGGATTGTGCGGGTTCGCAACAAAGACCAGGCGAGTTTTCTCGGTGCAAGCAGCGGCCATCGCGGCGGTATCGTGGCGCATATCCCCTGCGGTGAGGGCGACTTTCACGGTCTTCGCGCCCGCCAGAGTGGCGGCCGTTTCGTAGAGCACAAACGTGGGGTCGCCCACCACAATCTCATCACCGGGCTCTAAAAACGTCAGCCCAAGCAGATGGATAATCTCATCGCTGCCGTTGCCAAAGATCAGAGAGTCAGGGGAGAGACCAAACTTCTCGGTGACAGCCTCGCGTAGTGCATGGCACGCACCATCGGGATAGAGCGCTAGGGTGGGGAGCGCGGCCTGGAGCGCGGCGATTCCCAGCGGGGAGGGACCCAGCGGATTTTCATTCGAGGCCAGCTTAATGATTTCCCCAACAATGCCCAGCTCCCGCTTGACATCTGCGATAGGCTTGCCGGGCTGGTAGGGGATAAGGTTTGAGATGCGGTTCGAGACCGCGAGGCGTTCGCAATTCACAGGAGAAGTTTACCTCATGACCCTAAGCGCCGGAACGATTTAGGGATATAATATAGTATAGTGAACGGACGAAGTAAAGTGAACGGAAAAGTAACTCCCCCCACAACCCGCCGTGCCAGTGTTCCCACTGCGCCACCACGCCGCCCTGGCCGCCGCCGCAAGAGAGCCAACCCTCTCCGAAAGTTAATTGGTTTTGGCGCTCTTGCCGCTGTGATTGGCGGTGGTATCTGGGCTGGGAAGCTCTTCACAGGGCTGACAGGAACCGCTGATCCGTCTACGTGGTGGAAGATCTACAGTGACCCCACTAAGTTTTTCAAGAAAGATAAGATCACGGTTCTGCTTATTGGTAAAGATTACCAGTACGATAAAAATTACCAGCGCTACACGGGCACTTCAAGCCGTGCGGATTCGATCATGTTGCTCACTCTTGATTTTAAGACTAAACATGTCTCCGCACTCTCGATTCCGCGTGACACTCGGGTTCATGTTGCGGGAAATACGGGCAAGATCAATGCAACCCTGAGCGCGGATACCTACCCAGGTAAGGGGGGGGCAAAGCTACTCTGTGAGGCGGTTGAAGATGTGACGGGAGTTAAACCCGACTTCTATATTGCCGTTAAACCTGATGCTGTTGGTAATCTTGTTGAGGAACTCGGTGGCGTAGATGTCGAGACGATTGATGCCTTTGAGTACCATGATAATAAAGCGGGTCTGCATGTTAAGTTGCCAAAGGGCGCGGTTCATATCGCAACCGCCAACGATGCCATTGGCTATGCACGCTACCGTGAAGTGGATATCTACCAGCGCAATCTTGATGGTTCCCCAATTGCCACAGGGCGTACGACGTTTCGTTTGAAGCCTCGTGAAGAGATTGCTAAACTGAATCAGTGTCAGGAGAATGGAGATGCGCGGCGCATGGTGCGCCAGCAAAATATGATCCGTGCGATGATTGCTTCGGGGAAGAAGCAGTTCTATCGCGCTCGGCCTATTGTCGAAATGGCCTTTAAGCAGTTTGATACCAACCTGGAGCGCAAACAGCTTCTGGCGGTTGCCTCGCTCTATCGCGCCACGCAGCCGGATCAGGTGGCGTCCGCGACACTTTTGGGGGAGTTTGAGAAAAAGAAGCCTTTCTTTTTTATCCCAGATCGTCGTAAGACCGAGGCAATGGTGCAGTGGTTGGTCAATGGCGATGAGCAGGCAGCCAATCGGGTGACGACGGTGGCGGTGCAGAATGCGACCGCTATCTCGGGGGCCGCGCGGCGTGCAGCGGAGCTGCTGCGGGATCAGGGGAACTTTGACGCTGACTACGTGAAAGAGGTGTCGAAGCAAACTGAGACGAAGACGATGATCTGGTTTACGAAGGCCACGAACAAGCCCCGTGCGGAGCGCATTTCCAAGCTGCTCGGCGGAGGGACGATTCAAAAAGATACGTCCCCGGACACAACGGGCACTCTCAAAGAGGCTAAGCCTGATATCAATGTCGTGCTGGGCTCCGATCTTGCGGTGCATCTGGGCGACCAGTCCGCGCTGCGCTAAGATGCCCCGTCTGGATTGTTTGGTTGCCACGATAACCTCCATAGAGCGCGTCACTGCCGCCGCACTCTGGGGGCGGGCACAAGTTGTAGGGGAGCAGACAGAGCGCAAGATTGTCGCTTACCCCGCACTGACCGGCCCGCTGAGCATGGGCGACGAAGTACAGCTCAATGTGACCGCGACTAATCTTTCGCTAGGCACCGGTGGGGTGGATTTCGTGATGGGAAGCCCCCTCCCACCCAGAGGGTACCCTCTGGGTGGGGGGAATTCTGGTGGGGATGAGCACATCATCAAGCTTCGCTACACGCCGCTTCAGCACGCGGTGGCCGTGGCTGAGCAAAGCGCGGCGTGGGACGATACCGGGGCAGCGCTGGAGGGTGTGCGCGTCGTGGCCTGCTTGCTGCACAGCCAGGTCGCACTGGTAGCGGCGGCGGCGAAGGCGGCGAGGCCGGATGTACGCATCGCCTACGTGATGACCGACTCGGCGGCACTTCCCCTGGGATTCTCCACGCTGGTAGGGCAGCTTCGCGCGGTGGGGCTACTGGACAGCACGCTGACCTGTGGGCAGGCGTTTGGCGCGGAGCGCGAGTGTGTGACCTTGCCCTCGGCTCTTATTGCCGCGTCTGCTCTCGAAAAAGCGACCCTGATCATTGTTGCACCCGGGCCAGGAAATGCGGGCACGGGGACGCGCTATGGGTTCTCGGGGATCGAGCAAGCATGGGTGCTTCAGGTCGCTGCGGCTCTGGGCGGGCGGGCGATCTGTTGCCTACGTGCCTCCGAGGCGGATCCGCGTGCGCGGCATCGGGGTGTCTCGCACCATAGTCGCACGGTTCTGGAGCTCTGTGGTGCCCGCCCTCTGGCGGGCTGGCCTCAGGGAACACCGCTGCCAGATAATATTGCCGCTGAGCTGATCCTGACCGACCCGGAACCGGGGCTGCTCTTGTTAGAAAAAAATAAAATCCGCGTCACGAGCATGGGAAGATCCGCCGAGCAAGATCCGCTGTTCTTCCGTGTGAGTGCTGCATCAGGGTGTGTGTGATACACTTATGGGAATGCTTTTTACCCCCGACGATTCTGAGTTCGCTGCTTTTGAGACCCGCTTTCGCTGGTTTGAGCACGTCTTGCTCGCAGCCTGGAACGAGATCCAGGCCGACGACGAAGTGCCTGCACCGCTCCACTGGCTCACGCTCTTGTCCGAGGGAACGGATCTGGATATTGAAGATGTCGAGTGCAGCCTGGCCTACCAAGCGGGCTCGGGCTACTGTGCGACGATCTGGGATGCGAGTGGAGTGGAAGATGACCTACCGTGGGCTGTCTTTCTTGTGGATGACTTTGGGGCGCGTCTTCTGCCCGAGTACAGCCTTTTTGAGGGGGAAGAGGAGCTTCCCAGTACGGCACTCGAAGCGGTTCTGGCACGGGCAGAACGGGAGCTTCCCGACTTGCTCCTCTCCGGTACGTTAGACCGCACTGGTGAGTCGCTGAGCATTCCCGAGTGGCTTGAAAAACCGATTTTTATTGAGGAAAAGTAAAAAAATGAACTTGACTGAGACTGTCACCGAGAGCCAGCGGCTCTACGAGGGGCGTGTTGTGAGCCTGCGTGTAGACAGCATCGTGCTGCCCAACGGGAAACCTGGTAAGCGTGAAGTCGTTGAGCATGGTGGAGCAATCGCCGTGGTGGCGCTGGATGCGGCGGGCAATGTCTTGCTGGTACGGCAGTTCCGTCTGCCGACAGGGGGAACCCTCTTAGAAGTACCTGCAGGAGGGATCGAGGCGGGAGAAGACCCAGCGCTTGCGGCGGGGCGTGAGCTCGCCGAGGAAATTGGATTCACCCCCGGAAAGCTTACCCCGCTCTATGAAGCCTACGTGGCACCGGGCTACTGCACCGAGAAGATCTGGGGGTATCTGGCAGAGGAACTGGTGTCTGCACCGGGATCCCACACGGACCACGATGAGTTTGTTGAGACCGTTTCTCTCTCCCTCGACGATGCTCTGGAGGCGATCACGGACGGGCGTATTCAGGATCTGAAATCGGTAGCTTGTTTGACCATGGCGGCACGTCTTCTGGCTCAGCGTGGCTGAGACTTGACATAGTCTAGGTCCCAGAAGAAAGCCGAAAAGTCGTTGCCAAACTGGGGCTCTTTGATGGGGGTCACCTGGAATTTCTGGATCGCAGGCAACAGCTCCTGCGGGTACGAGATCCGTTCACGCAGGGCGTTGCTTTCGGTGGTTGGCAGAAGTTCTGAGAGGGAGAAGAGCCCGATTACCCGCCGGTAGGTCTTTGCCCAGGGCTGGATCGCTGCATTCTCGGGCCGATCCCAGCGGAGGGAGGGTGTGATACCAAAGCCCACAATCTCCTTGTGAAGCTGCCGCTCCATCTCCCGAAAGTCGGTTGCACTGGTAGGTAGGAGTGTCACGGGCACATTGGCGTAGTAAGCCATCGTCAGTGCATCGTCCGCAGCAAGGACACCATCGCCCTGGGTCTGGATCCGCTCCAAGTACTGCCCACTGGCTCCCAGGAAACTATAGAGGCGTGGGGGAGCGGGGGCGGCACGCAGTGCGAGGAGCTGAGCGATTCCGGAGAGGCAGCACCCAAAAGTCCAGAGGAGCAAGATCCCTCGGCTATGGAGCCGGGGGAGGCGCCGGGCATGTACTACTGTCTCTAGAAAGCCTGCGCCCAGCACGGCAACCGCGGGCGCATAGAGCAGGAGCACTTCGGCACACTCCTCTGCGGGAAAGAAAAGACTCAGAGCGGCAAGATGTAGGGGAAGTGCCAGCAAGAGCAACCGACGAAGCGTATTGAGCCGGTCGTCCGTAAACCGGATCAGGCTTGAGGTAAGAAAGAGAAGCAGCGCAAGACCCAGTGTGGCCACGGAGCGCGGAATCAGCTCCATGAGGGTCTGCCCTGTTCTGGCCGCCACTTCGACATGGCCGCCGCGCGACAGATAGCTGGTGAGGGTGGCGGGCAGAGAAGTGGCATGGTAAAGCACGGTTCCCGGGTAGCTCTCGGTTCGCATGGTGAGCTCGAGCCCTCGGCTATGAAACAGAGGGTTGTGTGCAAACTTGTAGGCACGAAGAAACTGCGGGGCGGCCACGATGCTAGCGGCAATACCGAAGGCCAGTACCGCTCTCACATCTCTGCGAGTTATGCGAATGATGTGCCAAAAAAGTAGGGGGAGCAGCAGAAGGGCAGAGTAGATCGTCAGGAACAATAGTCCCCACAGTACACCGGTGATAATCGCCAGCGAGAGAGGAGCGCGCTTGCTGGACATACGAACATCGAGGGGAACCAGGGTGGCGTACAGGAGTGCCCCTAGCAGAGCGAGCAGGAGTCCCGGGCCAGGCAGGACGGTGGCAAGGATTGCGCCGCCACTCCAGACAAACAAGAGGGCTGCGCGGCGACCGTCGCGCTGCGGGAACCAGCGACGGGCAAGCCAGAGGGTTACCAGGCTACTGACCAGCAGCAGGAGAATTCCCAGGAGGGTCGCCGCACGCTGGCCTTGGCCCCCCCGTGTCTCTTTCAAGGCTTTCATGCTCACTGCGGCCAGCCCTGTGTAGAGAATCCCATGGCGCATGTCCGGCAGGGCACCGTCTCCGTAGGCACTCAGGCGGCTCGCATCCAGTGGACGTAGAAAAGGGGTTCCCAGCCGATTATTTGCTGCTGTGTAGCGTGAAACCAGCACCTGTTCCATTGCTGCGGGGGGCAAGGCTATCGGGGCCTTGAGGCGCGGGAGCAGAAGCAGGCAAGGAACTGCCAGCAACAGGAGGGTGAGCGCATTGCGAACCAGCCGATTCAGAGTCATCGGAGATTGCCTTAGTACGCGCCTTGCCGCTTGAGGACACTCACCACGGTTCTCAGAAGAATCTCGATATCTAGGGTGAGCGAGCGATTATCAATATAGTACATATCAAGCTTGACGCGCTCATTGTAGGAAACATTTTGTCGTCCACTGACTTGCCACAGCCCCGTCAGGCCGGGTTTAACCGAAAGAAGCTTGCTGGAATACTCACCGTACATGCCGAGCTCGGGTGGCGAGATCATCCGTGGCCCTACCAGTGTCATCTGTCCGCGAAGAACGTTAAAGAGCTGAGGAAACTCATCCAGGCTGGCTCGGCGAAGCTTATGGCCCACTTTCGTGACACGGGGATCGTCGCGCAGCTTAAAGTCTTTCTGGAACTCCGCCATGAGCTCCGGGTGCATTTCCAGCAAGAAATCCGCATTCACGACCATAGTGCGGAACTTAAAGGCATCAAAGCTATTGGGTACCCCTCCCTTGTAGTCTTGGTGGGAGAGGACGCGCCGTCGGTGGAGGATCGGGCCGGGCGAGGAAAAACGCACGAGTAGTGCAAGCAAGACAAAGACTGGAAACAAAAGAATCAGGCCAAAAAGGGAGCCGATAATATCAATTAAGCGCTTGGTTGTGAAGTAGAGCATGTGGCGGCTGGTTCGCGAGGCAGTGGGAGCCGTCACGGGGACAGGGGGGGTATAGACCTGGGTTTCCATTCTGATATGATCTCGTTCTTGTTTATACACAGGGTTTACCACGCGGCTCCGGCTCGTGCATAAAGTTCCGTGAAGGCACGTGCTGTGCAGTCCCAGCGGTGATGTTTTTCCACAAACTGTCGGGCTGCCATCCCTGCCGCCTTCCGACGCTCAGGCTCACGGAGGAGACATAGGCAGGCGGCCACAAATGCATCGTCTGATTCTGCAATGGTTATGCCACCCTGGTGTGTTGCCTCAACGAGGGCACGACCCGCTATGGGGCTGCAGACAACGGGTTTGCCCATTGCCATGGCTTCTAACGCCTTGTTCTGAATACCCACTCCGATTTGGAGGGGGCAGATTGCAAGGGTTGACTTTGATAAATAAGGGCGAATATCATCCACATAACCAGTTATAGTGATTGCTCTATCTATTGCCAGGGTTTTAATTGCCTTGCTGGGCTCACTTCCTACAATTATCCAGTGGAGATTGGGGCATTCTGATTTAAGTCGTGGCCACAGTCGGGACGCGAACCAGAGAACCGCGTTCTCATTGGCACGATAGCTCATTTTTCCGCTAAAAACAAGTGTCTCCGGCTCCGCGATAATTTTGGGGTCGGGGTGAAAGTAGTCTGAATCTACCCCGTTGGGTATGACATGGATTTGAGGACGCGTTCCTAGGGCGCTCAGTGCCTCCGCATCAAATTGACTCGTGACCGCGATCTCACGGTAGTCGGCATAGGCGCGGGGCTCCCAGTGCCGCAGCTTGACGGACTCCTCCCAAGCCAGGAGCCGCTGTCCGATGCGCGCGCTCTGCTCGAACATCTGGCGCTGGAGTGCCGTGATGCAGTCTACGGCGTCTAGGACACAGGGAAGGTCTCCCAAGGCCTTGCGTACCGTGGCCGCTCGCAGGTGTTCGACGTGCGCTGCATCGAATTGTTCCGCTTGGACGAGCTTCTGCACGGTTGCGATCAAAAGAGGACTGTCGCAGTAGGCGACCCAGAGTGGCTTGGGAGTCGGCAGGGCTGCCAGGCACCGCAGATTCGCCTCACGGCGCGGGAGTGGCACAAAGTAGGTGGCATCACAGAGATCTGCGAGCTCCCCGCGAAGACTCTCTGACAGGGGAGTGTCTTCCAGGGCAACTAGGGTAACTTTACACCCCAGACGGACAAGCTGCCGTAGGAGCTGGTAGGTGCGGACTCGAATCGGTGAGGGGATATAGGGGACGATAAAAAGCAGCTTCACAGGGCGAGTACCTCCGCATAGTAGCCGCGCAGGCGTGCTCCGATGGCGTCCCAGGCGTAGTGCTTCTCCATTAGTGCGCGCCCATTTTGGGCCAGGCGTGCGGACAGTACCGGATCAGAGAGCAATCGCAGCGTCGCCGCCGCGAACTCGTCCGCCGTGTCTGCCAGGAGTATATGCTCGCCGTCTATCACCTCAATCCCTTCCGCCCCCACGGTCGTTGAGACCGTCGGCAAACCCATTGCCAGAGCGTTGAGAATCTTCACCCGCATCCCAGATCCCGAGCGCAAAGGCACAATAAAGGCTCCACAGTCTGCGCCATAGGGCCGGACATCTACCACGGAGCCTGTCACAGTCACGGCGGCGTTCGCAGCCAGTGCTTGGACTTCCGGTGTGGGCCTTGCTCCGACGATCATCAGCTGGGTGTTTGATTCTCTCTCCTGTATCTTCGGCAGAATTTCGCTGCAAAACCAGCACAAAGCATCAATATTTGGTGGCCAGTACATCGTGCCTATCGAGACCAGGGTCTTGGAGAGTGTTTTGCGGGTGCAGGCTTGAAAATACTGCGTGTCTACACCAATAGGCAGCGTCTTAATTCTACCCCGACCGGCTCCTGCTAAATCCTCTAAAGTCTCCCGGTCTTCGTCGGAGACCGCCAGAGTGAGGTTCGCACGTCGCAGAGCCGCTTGTTCAAAGCGGCGCAGGCGCTTCCACTCGCCGTGGGCATAGAGCCGCCAGGCCCGGTTTTTCGATGTCCGTGCGAGGCGCTGCGGGATGCGAAACTCCACATTGTGCTCATCCAGGATCACTTTGACACCCGGGGTTGTCTGCGTGACAAACTGCATCATCTGGAGGTGATCTGTGTGAAGGGCGACGTAGCTCCCGGTTGCCAGCTCCCGCGCCACGGCTGCTCTCAGTGCGGGGGTATTGTCGCGCTGGACAATAAACGAGCGCCCCGTGACCGGAGCACCACCTGCCGCAAGAAGATTGGATAATTTCGTTCGATGCAGGGGGATCGTTTCCACTCCCAGTGCACAAAACTCCCGAAGCGGCTCCGCGCTCTGGGCTTCGCCGGTCTTTCGTGTCAGGGCGAGGAGCTTGATATCGTAGGCTTGGGAGAGCTGTCGTAGGACATGATACGACTTGATCTGTCCACCACCCTCCAGTGGCCACGGGAGCAAGTGCGCCAGAAATAGCACGCACGGTTTGCTCATGCTATTTCCTCACTCCTATCACCGCCTCGCGCCAGAGAGCCACTGTTTTTTCGGCCATGGCACGGAGCGTGTAGAGAGCTGCTTGCCGATGGCCCCGCTCACTGCACTGCGCTCCCAGTGTTGTCGGTTCCGTGAGCAAGCGGCGCACGGCAGCAGCGAGCTCCTGGGGGCTCTCAGGGGAGAAGTAGACGGGAGCATCGCCTAAAATCTCTGGCATCGGAAGCGCATGGGAGCAGACAACGGGGGTTCCCGCCTGCATCGCCTCTAGCGGAGGCAAACCAAACCCCTCCAGCCGCGAGGGAAAGACAAAGACGCCCGCGCGGGCGTAGGCATCCGAGAGCGCTTGATTGTCGAGGCCCTGTAGAAGCTGGACATTTTTAAGGCCACGCTGTGCAATTGCTTCCTCAGCCGCGTGGGCCGTGTGCGCTGAGGTGCAGACTAGTTTTAGTGTAGGGGAAAGATCCGCCAGAAGCGGCAGTGCGGCATAGAGCGCCTCGATATTCTTGCGTGCATCGGGCGCGGCAATGGCGAGCAGAGTGTTTGGCTCACGGACGATTCCCGGGCAGGGAAGGGGCATTGTCAGGCCAATCGGGATAATCGGGAACCGCTCTGGCTGACCTCCCAGCACGGAGGCAAGCTCCTGCGCCGCGCCTCGTGAGATCGTGAAGGTGCGCGTCGCCGTGTGGGCTGAGCGGCGCATGAGAGCGGCCCAGTAGCTGTTGAGTAGCCGCTGTCGCAGCGAGCGCTGAAGTTTTGCCTCCCATGGATAGCGCTTGAGTAACAGGGCATCGTAGAGCAGCAGAACGGTTCTGGTCGAGATTCCTAGAGGCAAGTAGTTGACGGTTCCATGGACAAGATCCGGGCGGTCTTTTTTTACTTGCTGGGCGAATCCGTAAAAATCGGTCTTGAGTCGTGATGGTGAGAGAGTGCGCGTTTCAAAGGGCAGCGTGGTTTCGAGAGGCCGATCTAAGTAGAGCAGAACTTCTATATCAGGAGGAGCGAGCGCCGCGAGCCCGGCTACCAGCGCACTTACGTAGGAGCGGTAACCGCCCGCCTGCGGGTGCGAGAGGGCGCGCGCATCAATGACCACTCTCATGCCTTTCTCCGAAGTGGCGAGAGCAGATAGCGGCCCGTGGCGATGGCGGAGGGAAGCAGGCCCGCAATAGGCCCCTTGGTTAATCCGAAGAAGCGCAGGCTGGAGCGCCACATGCGCCGACGGGTGGCTTTAGGGACGGCGCGGCTTGAGCCACCGCCCAGGTGAACGACCACTGACATGGGCACGAGAAGTGTGGTGCCGCCCGTGACACACTGAAGGCGGTGGCACCACTCGGTCTCCTCACTGTACATGAAAAATGCCTCGTCTAGCAGGCCCGCTTGTTGCGCTGCCGAGGCGCGGACACCGAAAACCGCACCACCCACCCAGTCGCAGGTAAAGGGCGCAAGGGTTTTTCGCGTGGCTTCCGCACTGAGCTGTGCATCTGAGTAAGGGCACTGACTACGATCCAGTGTGCCAGATAACTCGCTCTTGAAATCAGGGAAGCGCGCCCAGCTTTTCTGGAGTGTGCCGTCGTTATTGAGCAGCAGTGCGCCCGCGACGGCGGCTTCGGGGTGGGAGTCGAGGGCCACAACCAGTGCCTCCAGAGCACCTTCGGGAACCAGGGTGTCGGAGTTGAGCAGGAGCCAATAGCGGCCCGTTGCCTGTTTCAGCGCAAGATTGTTGGCTTTCGCAAACCCTAAGTTCGCCCCCGTACGGATCAGCGTAACACTAGGAAACTCGGTCTCGACGAGCTCGGCGCTGCCATCGGTGGAGGCGTTGTCAGTGACAAACACCTCAGCATCAACACTCTGGATACTCGTCAGGCAGGCGCGTAGCAGCTCTTTTGTGTTCCAGGAGACGATCACAATGGAGAGGTCGCACACTCTCATTGGTCGCCTTCAAGTGGGCGAACCCAGCGCGGTTGCGGACGGGGTCGGTCGGCTACTTTTCCAGTGAGGCGATCCCAGCTCAGCCCATTGAGACGTGCGATCCCGATGCCCAGGCCGGCAAAGAGCCAGAGATAGACCGTGCCCCCAAACGAGCCCATCCCGCCATTGTGGTAGCTAGGAAAGATATAGTCGCCTAGGAACGCGGAGACAAAGAGTCCCCAGCAGCCCGCGTAGGTTGCCAGTAGCCACGGCTTCTCCCAGGTGCCCGCTGGCAGTGCGCGCCAGTAGCGGTAGAGTGCCACCAGAGTCGCGACTTGGAGCCAGAGCTGGCTGAGGAGCCCGAGCCAGCCCAGCTCCGAGAGGGTTTGCGCGTAGGTGCCGTGTGCCGACGTGAACGTGGTGGAGTTCCAGACCGCTGGGGAGCCGTAGTGAAGATTATAGTTCTTGTAGTTGCCTAGCCCGACCCCAAGTGGGAACGCGTCGGCATACTGAAAAGCGGCGCGCAACATACGGCTCCGGTCGTTCTCCAGAGCGCCGATCTGCTCACCGCGCAGAGTCGCCAGACCCCAGTTCATGTGGCCGCCGGCGTAGAAGTTCATCTTGTAGAACTTGTCCCAGAAGTACTCAAATTTTATCAAGACAATCAGCGCGACAATACCAACACCGACCCAGAAGAGCCGACGGTTGGTATTGTAGACGACAATGGCAAGTGTTAGCCCTCCCGCTAGCCAGCCCGAGACCCACTCCGCATTCCGGATAAATGCCCAGCCGAAAATCGCCAGGGCAATGCCCACCATCGCGCCCTGCTGCCAGCGCTTTCCGATTCCCGCCAGCGCCAGCGCCACCAGTGCACCAACTGCAAGCATCTGGGGAAACGCGCCGTAGCCCTGACCCGGCACAAAGAGCGCTAGGCCCTGCGGATGCTGTAGGTCATTAGGCCCGCCCTGAAGCGAGAACAAAAAGAGTAGGACGCCTGCAATGGGGAACATCGCTGCCAGACGACTCTGATTCTTGCGCGTGACGGTATTGGCCATAAGCAGGAGCCCTCCCAGCGCCAGTACCCGTAGAACCACTTCCATCAGGTTGACCGCCACTGGGGTGGCGATGATCAGGCCACGCTCGATATTACTGTCCGGGAAGAGCTGGCTGTGCAGCGTAGACCAGAGACAAACAAACAGATAGACGACGATCGGTGCATTAATAGGGGACTTATAGAGCTTGCCTTCCCGTCCGAAGAGCCGACGTAGTGCCCATGCCGCTAGCAGGAAAACTAGCCCGAGCTGGCTCAAGGCAAGGCCTTGCTCCCCACCGCCGCTCTGTCCCTGGGCGAGGCCGGGGGTTTTAAAGAGAAACCAGCAGAGTGCCAGAAAGACCATGATTCCCGCTTCCAGGTAGTTGGCCACGGTTACCACGGCGACGAGCCCAAGGACGACAATCGCGAGCCAGATCATTCCCTTGAGGCCCGCGCCCGCCGCGAGCACTCCTCCCAGACCTAGAATAGCGCCAATCACGCCTGCACTTCCCAGGAGCTTGAGCCTCTGTTCAGCGCTGCTGCTGATCAGGTCGCGCACGGGCCGGTCGGAGTCGTCACTCCAGATCGTGGCTTCGTCGTTGAACCTGTCTCTTGCCTTGCTGTCGTCTCTTGCCTTACTCATGATTTTTGTTGTTGGAGGCACTCCTCCAGTTTTAGCACAATCGCATCCCAGTCGTAGTGGGTCTCTGCCAGTGTCCGGGCGCTCTGGGCTACTGCCCGGCGCTTTTCTGAATCCCGTAGCAGCACGGCGGTCTGCTGGGCGAACCGTGTCGGCGTATCGGCTACCAGAAGGTGCTCCCCCTCACGACTGCGATCGAGCCCAGCCGCCCCAATCGTTGTTGCGACCACAGGAAGCCCAGCTGCCCACGCCTCTAGAATCTTAAGCCGCGTCCCGCCCCCTGCACGGAGCGGCACCACACAGACCTGCGCGTCGGCCAGAACCGGCTGTAGCTGCGGAACAAAGCCCGTCAGTACTACCTGCGGATGTTGCCGCAGAGCCTCCGGTGCGGCATCCGCTTTTCCTGTCACGACCAGGTGCGCCTCTGGGATTCTCTCTGTTATCTTCGGCAGGATTGCCTCCACAAACCAGAGTACCGCATCGCGATTTGGTCCGTAGGAGAGTGCGCCGTTGTAGAGGAGCCGCCCTGGTACTCCTGTGGGTTTGTCCAGAGGGGAGTACTCTTTTGTTGCGACCCCATTAGGGACAATCGTCACCGGCTTGCCCACCAGGGCTTCGACGGCGCGTGCCTCCGCCACCGAGACCGCCGTGAGACCGTGGTAGCGCCGAAGCCGCCTGCTCCAGTAACTCTTGCCCTTTGTGTACGTCAGCCAGCGTGTCGCGCGTTCCCGTGGGGTGGTGGCTTGCCGCCACGCCTGCTCCAAGCCTGAGATTTCTACTTGATCTAAAACAACCGGACAGGGGAGCTGCTCGGGCAAGTAGGCATCACTGCCCAGCTCCATCGCGAGCACGACATCGGGCTTCAGGGCGAGCTCACGCGCAATGGCCTCAACAAACGCCGGGTTGGGGGTCTCTAGAATCGAGCGGGGCGTCGCCGAGAGCAATGCACGAAGTGCTCCGGCTTTTCCCGTCGCGCCCGGCTGGTGCCAGAGCCAAGGGACAGCAATTGTGGGAATCTTGAGGGGAATCTCGCCGCTACAGGCATCTTCCTGCCGCCCGACAATCAGCCGCACCTCGTGTTTTTGCGCCAGCCTCTCGATAAGATGCCACGCCCGTAGGCGAGAGCCATTGTCGGGCGGATACGGAAACCAGGGGGAGACGATCAGTAGACGCATTTCTGCCTCCATTGTCGGTCAGGCGACGACGGATTCTTCGTCTTCAATGGGTTTTTTTAGTGCATAGAGCTTCGTAATCGAAGTAACACGAACCCGTAGTTTTTGATGATTTTCTTCATTGTTGGGGTGACCATAGGTGTATTTCACTCTGTTTTTTGCTCGATGAGGGTTCCGAAGCGCTTTCCGATGGCGAGCGCGGGGTCGAGGGGGACATCCACGGCGACGCAGTTTGCGGGGATGAATATCGTGGGGGTGGCACGCAGAGACTTCCCTTCGAACTGAGGCAGGTAGGGGCGAAGCTCCTCGAGCATCTCGCCCGTCATATCCCGAATCTCTTTGAGCGTGCAGACGGCTGCCGTGAGCGGATCAAGGGCGAGGGCGTGAACCAAGTGCTCCGGGTCGCCGCCTAGCGCGGCTTCGGCGCAGAGGGTCTGGACATTGATATTGGTCTGGCAGAGCGCGGCGCACTGCGGCGGTAGATCCCCGATGACGGTGGGATGCAGGCCGGTGTCATCGGCGAAAGTGGGCACTTCGACGCAGCAACCGCTGGGCAAGTTCGTGATGTAGCCGTCGTTGCGTACATTGCCCATCAGGCGAAACGGCTTTCCCGTGACCACCGCCTCTAAGATATACGAGCAGTACTCTACGCTTCTTGCCTCAATGGCGGTGCTCTCAAACTGGAGCGGGTCAAGCTTTTCGTACTTCTCCGCCATCGCCTTGCCCCACTTGTAGTACGCGCCACTCTCCCCGCCAAAGCCCGGCTCGTCGCAGTAGAGATCGAGGGCTTTTTGATTGTTGCGGAACCAGGGGACATACTCACTCAGATGCCCTGTGGACTCGGTCATGAAGTAGCCAAACTGCCGGAAGACCTCGCCGCGTACTTTCTCGTTTTTGTAGTACTCGGGTTTCTCGAATAACTCGCGGAGCTCGGGGTAGAGATCGCGCCCGTGGTGTGAGAGCTTCAGAAACCAGTCCATGTGGTTAATGCCGCCGCAGACAAACGAAATCTCGTCTTTAGGAACGCCGCAGTAGCCACCGATCAGATCCAGCGTGGTCTGGACGCCGTGGCAGAGACCGATAAACGGGACATTGCTCACTCGGCCAAGCGCTAGGCAGTTGGCGGCCATGGGGTTGGCGTACTGGAGCATGATCGCGCCGGGTTTTGCGAGCGTCTCCATGTCCTTGGCGATCTCCGCGAGCACGGGGATATGCCGCTGGCCGCGAAACAAGCCGCCTGGCCCGAGCGTGTCACCGATGCACTGATCCACGCCGTACTTGAGGGGAATCTCGTAGTCAACCCCGTAGGCATGAAAGCCACCCACCTGGATCATCACGACCACGAAATCGGCGTCTTTGATTGCCTCGCGCCGGTCGGTCGTGGCCCAGACACTACCGGTCAGGCCATTGTCCGCAAGCATGCGCTGACCAAAGGCTTCCATACGGCGCAGCTTGCTCTCGGTGGGGCTCATCAGGGCGAACTCGCAGCCGTGCAGAGCAGGCGTCGCCATAATATCCGACATCAGGGTCTTACAAAAAACGACGCTCCCCGCGCCGATCATCGCGATCTTCTTCGACATGCCCTGATTTTACACGATTTTCAGCGATCTGTTTACGGCTCGCAACGAGCCCCCACCAAGCCCGTGACCGCTCCTGTTACTGTGGCTCCAATGAGGCAGTAGCTATTGTGGAGAGAGAAATCCCCCAGGAAGCCGGGGAGGTGAGATGTCTGGTACAGCCACAAAATCACCAATCCCCAGAGTGCTCCGTAAAGGCAGGCAACCCAGGGCCTCGTGAGAATGTGGTTTCGTGGCACCAGAAGAGCATGGGGCATAACAAAAAAGACCCATGCAGAGATTACAAATGGTGCCATGTAGCAGAAGGCAATCGGAGAGTAGATCACAAAGCCCGAGGCCAGTGCGCCAAATACCCAGCCGATCAGAGTCGCTTTCACGCTTCTCCCTACCCGAGTGGGATCAAAGCGTCCGTCGTCTACAAACTCATACTTTGGTTGCATTTCAGTCCTCTGTTTGAAATATATGAACGTGTTCATGTATAGATTATCTCTGGCGAAAGTGTCTGTCAAGAGGTAAAATGAACAAAGTTCAAAAAAATAAGCCTGAATTTCTGAAGGCCCCTTGATGGGGCTAGCCGCACTACGGGCCGCTTTAGCTGCCCAAAAACAAAAATGGAATCCACCGAGACCAACGAGACAAAAATATCCAAAGGTGAGCGCACCCGTGAGCGGATTCTCGCGGCGGCGCTGGAGCTTTTCGCTGAGCAGGGGTTTGAAAAGGCGACCATGCGCGGGATCGCCGAGCGGGCCGAGTGTTCGCTTGGCCTTGCGTATCGTTACTTCCGAACCAAAGAGGAGATGGTGCTCGCGCTTTATGAGCGGCTAGTGGAGGAACTCGCCGCTGAGGCGAAGCTGCTTCCACCAGGGACACTCGCCTCGCGCTGGGCGGCAATCGAGCGGGCGGATATTGCGCGGCTCTTGCCACACCGGGCGACACTGACGGCGCTCTTTGGCGCAGGACTGACTCCCGGAAGCCCGACTCAAGTACTGGGCGAGGGCGCGGCGCACTGGCGACGGCGGATCCATGCGGTCTTTCAGGAAGTGGTTGCGGGCGCGAGTGATCTGCCCAAGGGCCCCATTCGGCAGCACCTGCCGACGCTGCTCTACACCGGCCATTTACTACTGGTGCTCTTCTGGGCACAAGACCCAACCCCCAACCAGAAAGCCACTTTTGACCTGCTGGCCTTTGGGGAGGAGATGCTCGGACGAATGTGGCTCGCACTGCGCCTGCCGTGGGCCGCACAATCCGCCGCCCGTCTGGGGGCGATCTTAGAGCCACTCTTTGGTGCACCTAGAGAGGATTCCGTGAATACCACCCCATGAATGGGGTGGTATTCACGGAGCTTTACCAGGCGTAGGCTTCGGGGGCGGGGCCGCCCTTACCAACCGGCGGGAAGATCTCGTCAAGCTTCTTGAGCGTCTCCTCGGAGAGCTGGATTTCGAGCGCCCGCAGGCTACCATCGAGCTGGTTGGTGTCGCGCGGGCCGATAATCGGTGCCGTTACGATCTTGTTAGTGAGTAGCCACGCCAGTGCCACATCGGCGGGGTTCTCGCCCAGCTCCGCGCAGAGCGCTTCCCACGCCGTGATCTGAACGGTCTGCTTTTCGTCGAGCTTGATGCCCGCACGCCGTCCTGCGGTGGGCTTCTGCAGAATCCCACCGAGCAGACCACCGCCCAGCGGGCTCCAGGGAATCAGTCCGAGGCCGTAGTGCTCACAGGCGGGAATCACCTCTAATTCAACAGTGCGCGCATTGAGATTGTAGAGGCTCTGCTCGCTCACTAAGCCGAGAAAGTTGCGCCGCTTAGCACTCTCCTGCGCGGCGGCAACGTGCCAGCCGCCGAAGTTCGACGAGCCGATGTAGAGAACTTTGCCCTCATGTACGAGCTGCTCCATTGCCTCCCAGCACTCGTCCCAGGGACAGTCTCTATCAATGTGGTGCATCTGGAAGAGATCAATGTAGTCGGTCTGCATGGCACGTAGGCTCTCTTCGCAGCCTTTTTTGATGCGTAGCTTGGACAGCCGTCCCTCGTTGGGCCACTCGCCCACTTTGTTGTAAGCCTTGGTCGCTAGGACCACTTTCTCACGACGCCCTCCGCCCTGCGCAAAATAATCACCCATGATCTTCTCGGTGACCCGCTCGCCCAGCTTCCAGCCATAGACATCTGCGGTGTCCCAAAAGTTGATACCGTGCTCAAGGGCACGGTCCATAATTGCAAAAGAGTCCTCGGGGCTAGTCTGTGGCCCAAAGTTCATCGTCCCCAGGCACAGGCGCGAGACGCGCAGCCCAGTTCGTCCCAGACGGGTGTACTGCATAGTGTTTTCCTCCGACGCGGATGGTACCATAATCTCACGCACCAATGAATAAAATCACTCTAACACTGGTTGGGCTGGCGCTGGTGTTGCCAGGAGCACTTGCGCAACCAAAGTCCACCATCGTCTACTAGAGTTCACCGGAGTGATTACGGCGATTGATTTGGAGAAGAATACCGTGACCGTCCAGCGCGAGAACGTGGAGATTACGTACACGTTTCTGCCCACCGTGTCCCTAGATTTTTACCGACTGAGCGATGATACACACACCGTAGACTGCCTCGATATGCGGGTGGCAGGGGCGATCTGCTCAGTGTTCTCCGTGCGCCTCTCCGACTAGATTGTCTTTCAAGAAGAATCTCAGATGTTGCATGCACTCACTTCTCAGAAGCAAGGTCGCCTGGATACCCTGATGGGAAAGGACAACCAAGGAGGGCTGACCGCTTCTAAGTGCGAGGAGCTGTGAGTTCTCGTCCGCGAAGCAGAAGAGATCATGCTGGCCAATGCTCGCCTTTTGTCACAGCAGCAGCAACGGCTTAAACCAGAAGCGTTGTGCATGAGCATTGTGTAGCTAGCCATTGAGGTACTTCTCAAGCCAAGTGTAGCCATCTTCGGTGTATTTAGCGCCATCTTTTGGATCTTTGGGGTTGAGCTTGTGTGCCCGCTCCCACTCGTCGGGGATACCGTCGTGGTCTGTATCGAGAGGCGCAGGGGCGCTCTTGAGCTCGGGCCAGCCGCCGACATCGCTCTGGGAGTCAATGACTCCGGGGATGCCTGTCTTGCTGCCCTTATAGGTGGTGCTGCGGCTCTTAACATCTCGTAGGATGCGGGTGTCCACACTGTCGTGGCGAGGGCGATTGCAGCCGACATCTGCCAAGATGCTGGCGAAAGCCTCTTCAGCGCTTTGGGTCGCGACAAAAGAGTCACAGAAGGGAGCGGCGAGCTGTGCATAGGCGGGCATCGGGATCGTGTTGGCATCGGGGTAGCCCACGAGGGTGTTGCCTGCGACAAAGTACTGCTGCGGATCGAGCGCACTACCCGTGTCGGGCTTGAGGAGCGTGAATATCTTGCTGGCGGGCCCCGGTAGGTAGTAGTTATTGATGAGGTTCAGTGCCTTCACGCCGCCGTCGTTGGTGCGGTGCTGCCAGTTGTAGATCACGTTGTTGCGGATATCCAGGTAGCCCGCGT
Organism: Armatimonas sp.; assembly: GCF_043757465.1. Lineage (GTDB taxonomy): Bacteria > Armatimonadota > Armatimonadia > Armatimonadales > Armatimonadaceae > Armatimonas. The sequence continues at coordinate 6,319 of NZ_JAYVPL010000048.1, read as the reverse complement.
ACTTGCCCCCCTTGGTCAGCCCTCCCGCGAGACTGAAGTTGCGCCCGGCACAGTGGGCCAGCAAGTTGTGGTGGAAGCTGCCGATATTGCCCGAGATGCTCGCCGCAAACGAGTGGCCTTTTCCGGTGCCGATATAGTGATCGTGAACCGACATATTCAGCGCCTCGGCCACGAGGTTGTGCTGAAACGTCACGTTACTGGCCCCGCGCGAGCTCACAGACTCGTCTATGGTCCAGCTAATCGAGCAGTGGTCAATGATGCAGTGATCGGAGCCCGCAAAGCCCATGCCGTCGTATGTCTTCCCGGACTCATCCCCGACCCGCACGCGAACATAGCGAATAACCGTGTCGTGGGTGCCGAGGTTGCCAAAGGTCGCTCCCCGGATGCAGATGCCATCGCCGGGCGCGGTCTGCCCCGCCACGGTGAGGTAGGGATTCTTGATGACGAGCCTGTCTTTGAGCTTGATCGTCCCTCCCACACGAAAGACTACGGTGCGTGGCCCCACTGCCTCCACGGCTTCCCGCAGGCTCCCTGGCCCGGAGTCGTTGAGGTTGGTGACTTCAAGAACTCGCCCGCCCCGCCCGCCCCGAGCAAACCGCCCATAGCCCTCTGCTCCAGGAAAGGCAAGGTGCCGCAGACGAAACCGCCAGAGATTCCCGGGGACGACCCGGCCACCTGCCAGGGTTTCGTCCACACGCCAGTAGTAGGTCGCGCTGGTATTCAGGTTTTTGGGAGTGAGCTGCGTCGCCGTGCCCGGAAGCGTTGCCACTTTTTTCAGCGAGTCCGGGCGCGTCCCGAGATACACCGTGTGCTGGGTCGCGCCTTGTGCCGGAGTCCAGCGCAGCGTAGAGCCCTCGGCGACGTGCTCATCGTTGTGTATTGGGAGAGGCTTTTTGGCCTGCTGCTTCGGGTTCTCCCCATCGAGTGCAAACCCATTGAGAACTAGGTTCGTGCCCTCCAGAGCGATCGTGGCTTCGCCGCTAGGGCTGGCGACAAACGTCACAAAGCCCGTTGCCGCATCGGCATCGCTCTCGGTGCGAACCGTAGGCGTGACGGACACTCCTCCCACGGTGAGCTGCCTAGGCGGCTCGCTCTCCAGTCGGTTGTGAAAGGTCACGAGCGTGTGCTTACCTGGCGTGAGCCCCGCAAAAACCAGCTCCAGCTTCCCCATGCCCTTGCTAATCACCCCATCGCTCGCCAGGGTTGCGTTGCTGTCGTAGCCCGCCTTCCACCAGCCAACCCCGAACGTGCCTCCGACCGACCGCAGAGTCACCGTGACTTTCCCAAAGGTCTGGCTGGCGCTTGTGCCCTCTTTCGGAGCCCAGTTCTCCCACTCAGGCGTGCGCACATCACCACGAGCACCATCCGAGTTCAGGTCCACGCGGAGAACCTCTCCCCCTGCCCCTCTCCCGGGCGTTCGTACCTCACTGGGAAAGGGGAGTAAGCTAATTATGGCGTGGAGAATCATGCCGCCACCCTCCGCAAACGAATGGCTTGCCAGGGCAGGCCAGGCAGGGGAATTTTCCGGCCTGCAGTGTCCACAAAAATGTAGTTATCGAGCTTCTTCGTGGTGAACGTCCCCTCTATCGAAGTGATGCTCATGTTCCAGGTATCCAGCACCTCGGCGGTAAACCTGACTCCCTCGGTCAGGCCGGACTTGGGGAGCGCAAAGCCCCACTCTTTGGGCGCGGCGGCGCTAAGATAGATCAGATAGAACTGCCCTGGCTGGCCACCAGTGCGCTGGTTGTGCCACTTATCAATCGGCTCAAGCTCCGGAGCGTGCTGGAGGACATCGCGCAGAAAGGCGAGGCGCTGCGGGCTCGTGCCGTGAAGAATGCCGCCCTTGCTCCACCAGAGCACATCGTCGGGGCTGAGAAAGGTCTCGCCATGCCCCACATGCGTGCCTGCCACCGCTCCCTCCCAGAAGCGATTGACCATTGGCGACTTCGACCGCCGCGAGCCAGCTTCCCTTCTCGTGCCGTGTCACCCAGATTCCGACATCGGGATCGCGCTCTTTCGTGCCCCCGAACCACGCGGCCACGAGCTTGCCAGGAGCCGCTTCGACAATCGTGGAGGCATGACAAGACGGATACGGAGCACCGTCATTTAAGAATACTCCCATCGGACGGGGGCTAGGGGGTTGGTTTGAGGGGATCAGTTCCATGAATACGGGATCTCTGAGTTCTTCTTGGCTGCGTCGCTCTCTGCGCATGGCATCAAGCTTTGCCGATACCGAGCTGACGGAGCCAGCGCCACTCTTGCCGAAGTGCTTTGAGTAGGCCACGCGTGATCATCGAAAGCGGCACAAGGCCCATTGTGAGGTACTGTGCCCCGTCAAGGGCCACGGCTTGCAGCGCAGCAACGAGCATTGTCTCGACCGTGCCATTAGGCGCGTCGGTGCCCCTGCGACGATGCGCGCACCCGCCCGGGTGACGTAGCCAATAATGGCATCGCCTTTTGGGGAGAGCCAGTGCTGAATGCCCGGATTCACGATCTGGTAGGCGGTTGCGTTCCAGGCATGCTGGCGCAGGAGAGAGTATAACCTCTCAGTTCGCTTAGGTTTATGGGGAGGAGTGGGTCTTGATATTGCGGAACTCTACACGGCCTTAGATTCCTGCTCCAAGCTCAAACGGAAGGATTGTGGAGGATCTCCGATAAAATAGCGGAGTATGACTCTTGATAGTGATTGGATCGTGCGACACCAGATGGGTGCAGGAGAGCTGATCCACCCCGCTGCCATCCGTGAGGTCGTCTGCTCGCCCGATGGGTTGTGGCTGGCGTGTCTGCTACAGGGTGGCCGGAGTGTCGTCTGGGAGCGGCTCGGGGGGCGCAAGCACCTGGAGAGAGAGGACGGCAAGCATCTGGCCTTCTCTCATGATAGCAAGCATTTCTTTTGGCAGAAAGACACCCATGTTGAGGTGGTTGCGCTGGCGACTGGCCAGAGCGTCCGCAAGATCGGGCCCGTGCAACACCTGGAGCATATTGCGTTGTCACCATCGGGCCGGTGCCTGGCACTCGCAACCCAAAAAGAAATTTTGGTAGGGGAGTGGCAGACAGGCGCACTGCTCCAGCGTATCCCTGTGTCGAAAGAAAATGCCTGGGTGGCGCGGGTTGCCTTCGCCGACGAAAACCGGCTGGTCAGCGCGGAAGCTATTAAAGAGCGCGGGACGGTTCAGTTTGTCATCTGGGATGTGAGCACAGGAGAGGCTCTCGTGGAGATTCCCGAGACTCGCGAGCCCGAGGGCGAGCCGCTCTCAGGAACCGACCGAGGGTTCACACTCTCCCGTGATGGCCGCTATCTCGCCTCCCGGACTGCTGAGGTGCATACCGTACGGGTCTGGCAGACAAGCGATGGGGCAGTGGTGCGCGATATCTCGGTGGAGGCGCGCTCCCTCGATGCATGGGCGTTCTCCCCCGGCGGGGAGCAGCTCGTGCTGGCAGATAGTTTTACGCTGGGGGTTTATCATATTGTGACTGGGGAGCGGGAAGTCTCTCTCAAGGCCCGAGAGCCCGATCCGGGGCAGTACGAGGGAGGCCGACTCCAAGGGCTTACCTTCACGCCAAGCGGCGACCAGCTAATCGCGGGGGGCAGCGATGGCCGCGTCTATGCTTGGAACCTACCGGGCTGGGACGAGGCGACGGTGGCGGAAAACGGTGGACACCATACGGGGCTTCTTCAGCTTCTGCCCTTCAATAACGAGTGTGTTTTATGCCGGAGCAGCGACTCTGAGCTGCGGCTGCTGGCGCTTGACTTGGGCATGGAGCTGGTCTGGAACGAGGCGAGTGTTGGGCTGGAGTCGCTGGTCTACGATGCGACTACGGGCCAGGTAGTGGGAGTGCGCCGGACAGACCCAAGTGTGGTGGTGGATGAGCAGCAAGATCGAATTACTGTGCAGACCTGGAAGGCGACGGGCGCACTCCAGGAGGAGCGGCACTATGCCCTGGAGCTGCCCGAGCAAGTCTGGCAGCCCGTGCTCTCTCTCGCCCGATGGTCAGTGGCTGGCAGGCGGCGGCAACGATCAGAGCGTGCGAGTCTGGAGCCTGGAGACGGGGGAGAATATCCTAGATGTCTCTCTGTTTAACCCAGACGAGAGCCAGGTCGCCACTCCCTTCGAAGATGACAACGATATTATCGCCATTGACTGGTGGCCTGGGACGCCGCTACTGGCAGTACGGCGGATGTCGGATCTTCGTGTAGACCTGGTTGATGCCGAGACCGGCACGCGGCTGTTCGCGGTCGCTGAGCTGGGCAGTAGTCCCGTTTTTGTCGCTTTTCTGCCGGGCACCACACAGTTTCTTTTTGCTGACTTTGAGACTGCCGGGCTAGCCCTCTACGATCTCGCGACGGGCCAGAGCACCGTGCTAGAGAGTCCGGACTCGCTTACTGCACTGGACTCGCTTACTGCACTGGCCGCGCTCCCCAACGGACAGCACGTGGCACTGGGGCTCAAGGGCAAAGTGGCGCTCTACGATGTGGAGAGCCGCGCGATTGTGGAAGAGCTAGCGTTCCCCTTTGGCGGGATCACGGCGCTGAGCGTGACCCCCGACGGCAAAAAACTGATTGCCGGCGGAGAGCACGGTCAGCTTGTGATCTGGGAGCGGCAATAGCGGCGTAGCAGTGGCAGGCCGGGCAGCAGCAGCCAGAGCGTCCCGGGTTCAGGGATAGACTCGGCCCCAAGGGGGAGCGGGTGCTTCGGGTCAGGTGACGCTTTGGAGCCAGGTGAGGCTTTGGGATCGGGGGACGCGGCAAGGGAGGCAGGCGCTGGCATCGGCTGAACATGAGCGCGGACATAGAACGTTCCCATTAGAACCACTGCCGGAGCGAGCACGAGGCTCAGATGGCGCAGCCGGGGACGTGGGCGGGCTTCGGTTCCTACGGCGAGGGCTTGTAGGCGACGGCGCAGTGGCTCCGGTGGGTGCGGCACTGCCAGATCCCCGGCGAGTCGCTCTCCGAACTCTCTCTCTTCAGCTTCCAAAGTAGTCCCTCCCTTCCCGCCGTGCCGCCTCCCGCGCCTGCTGCAAGAGGCTTCCCACTTGCGCCGAGGATCGTCCCAGCACCTGCCCTATCTCCGCCAAGCTCCGGCCCTCCACGTACTTTAAGAGCAGCGCCTCTCGGTAGTCCGGGCGCAGGGTTGCTAGAATCTTCTGGAGCTGCCCACTCGCCTCGGCGGCCAGCATACCCCGCTCCTGCTCGGCCTCGGTGAACAGCGTCTCGCAGAGCACGGTCTCCTGGCGGCGCTCACGCAGACGGAGCGTGTCGGCCACTTTCCGGCGAGCGATCCCGATCAGATAGGCCCGCGCGGGGTCGTTGTCCTCAGTGATTCCCTCCCGGTTTGGGCAGACGTGCACGCGGGTGAAGGCAGCCACAAATGTCTCCGCCGTCGCATCTTCCGCCTCCACTCCCGTTCCCAGCCGCAGCGCCACGTAGCCATAGACGGCATCCGCGTAGCGCTCCTGTAGCTCCGTGGGAGTCCACGGGGCCGCCTTCGCAGAGCGCCTCCACCAGAGATGGGGAATCGCTTGTCGTTGCTCTATCGCTTGGGTTCTCCGCATAGTCTTTCGCAAAGTATCGGATAATTTAGGTCAGGGATTTTTTCTCCGCTCCCAGGCCGCCATAAGAATGGCAACATTCTCATCCAACGGTATCGTAGAGTCCAGCTCAATATCATAGAAGCAGTGTGCGAGGGTGGTCTCGAAGTCTTTTTTGGCATCGCCGATGCGCCGGTCACCACGAGCAAGCTCACGTCGCTCTAGTTCACGGAGCGGGCAGTGCAGGCAGACGAAAAAGACATCGTAGGGCTGTAGAGACTCCGCCAGGCGGTGCATCCAGGCATCGGTCTCGATGATATGCTCAACGATAAGATTATTCCCGGCCTCTGCCAGCGCTGGCAAGCAGCGGTGAAAGCCCTCGAAAAACGCGGGCCGCATGTCTTTCCAATGAAAGTCACCGCTCTTGAGGCGCTCGTGGGGAAGTATTTTCGCGGCGAGGAGATGGTCAATCGAGAAATGCCAGAACGGCTCGGGCAGTGCCGCTTGAAGCGCTTTTGCGAGCGTGGACTTCCCTGCACTGGATGCGCCATTGAGCAGAATAATCTTGCCAGGCATGAAACTACCGGAACCTCGGCGAGAGGGCCACCGGCTTTAGCCGTGTAGGTGAATCGCCGTGCTTGATGCTTGACAATCCTGTCTCTAAGCAATATGATGATTTATGCTTAGGCAGTTCAAGTACAGGCTGTACCCCACCGCTTCTCAAGAGTTGGCTATGAACCGAACCCTTGAAGAATGCCGCTGGCTCTACAATCAGTTGCTTGAACAGCGC
>NZ_JAYVPL010000047.1:0-7436 GCF_043757465.1 Armatimonas sp. | reverse complement strand
CGGGTTGTCGCTTGACAGGGACACCAACGCCGCGTTCAATATCCTCAAAGCCGCTATGGGACAACATAGCGTCACCGGTTAACCGTTGTAGAAGCCCTCCGCTTTAGCCGTAGGGAGTTGTCACTGTCCGATTAGCTCTTTGTAGATACGCATGATCTTCTTAACATAACCCTGGGTTTCACGGTAGGGGGGGACACCTCCGTATTTTTTCACAGCGCCTTCGCCGGCATTGTAAGAAGCCAGAGTTAAGATAAGCTGCTCCAGCGTGGCATCGGTGTAGGTAGAGGACTTGCTGTACTTGTTGAGGCGTTCTTTGAGGAGAAAAATCCCACCCGCCAGATTTTGGATCTCATCAAAAGGGTTGGTGAGCTTCAGACGCTCCACTTCATCGGGCATGAGTTGGATCAGTCCCATGGCCCCGGCGTGGGAGCGGTCTTGAATCTTGAAGTCTGACTCAGCGATCACGGTAGCAACAATCAAGCGCGGGTCCATGTCCATCTCCTCCGAGTAGCGCAGGATGGCGTAGGTGATCTTATCGGCCTGGGTGTCGGAGAGGCGCTTGTTGTGGTTCTTGATGTAGCCTCGGTAGGCCGGGAAAACCGCGCGAGCGCTGGCGGAGAGGTCCTCGAAGCGGGGCGGGCCAAGGACGATCTGTTTTTTACCAGCAAGTGATTTAATCGGCAGTGCCCGCGAACTTAAATTCCCCCGAGGCGCAGTGGCGGCGGTCACGCGCAGACGTTCCTGGTCTTTGAGTCGTTCCTGTTCCTGCTGCTTGCGGAGTGCCGTTTTATACTCTTGCTCGGCCTTCCAGCGCGCTTCCAAGGAGTTAATATCGAGCGCTGAGGCCACCGCGATCACTTCTAGCTCAGGCAACCCGATAATCAGCCCACTATCGTCTCCTCCCTCGGTGACAATGCAGAGCACTCGGACAATCGCACCGGGCTGGAGCCAGGCCGGGAGCTGAGACATTCGTAGAGTGAGGGTGCCCGAGGCGAGGGTCTTGAAGATCATCAGGCCACTTCCATCATTGGAAGGGGAGAGACCCGCAATCGTGCCTTCCAGCTCAAAGGCCTTACCCTTGAAAGTGCTCGGTGTCTCCCGGATCTTTTCTAATGTCAGCCCCCAGACAATCGGTGACGCGCGGCGGAGGGCCAGGTACTGCGTAGTGGGCGAGACGCTCTCTTGGGCAAGCGCAGTGGGAAGCGAGGCAACGGAGCCTAACAAGACAAAGACACCATACAGGAGTAGCCTCGTACGGAGAGTCCGGGATTCGAACCCGGGGTAGGGGTTAAGCCTACAACGGTTTAGCAAACCGTCGCTTTCGACCACTCAGCCAACTCTCCTGATCATAAGATCTGCTCCTGTTTTGGTGTCGCGCCCGTATTCTACCAGATTATTTGTTTTGTGCAAGCGGTATACTAGAGCGGCGCAATAGGTGCGCCACAACGTATCCACTTCAGGGAGTTAATAATCGTCATGAACCGACGTGCACTATTAGGGCTCGCCGTGGGGCTGACCGGAGCGCTTGCGCTCGGGCTCAACGCCTCCGCAAAGCGCGGCCCTCTTAAGATCGGAGAGGTCGTCAAGGCCCCCGTTCTCAGGAATATCGTCACCAATAAACCGCTGGATCTTGCCAGCTTCAAGGGTAAAAAAGTTGTCGTAGGCATCTTCATGCAGAAGAACTGCGGCACTACCTGGAAGTACTACGGCAAGATGGGCGAGATCATCAAGAACTACAAGGCCAAAGGAGTCGAGGTGGTGGGAATCCACAGTAGCTCCGGCGAGACCGATGACATGATGCTCTCGGATCTTCAGGCCAAGAACTTGAACATTCCGCTTCTGGACGACAAGAAAGATCAGTCGTTTCTGAAACTGGTGGGTGCGAACTGCTCACCGACCTTTGTGGTGATTGATAAGGACAGTAAGCTGCGCTACTTCGGTTCGTACGATAAATATGGGAGCGCACCGAACTACATCCCCGATGCACTAGACGCAATTCTCGCGGACAAGCCAGTCAAAATGGCCCAAACCCGCGCCTTTGGCTGAGGGCTCTAAACAGTGCCGCTCGTGTAGCGGCACAGGATCTCTCTACTGAAGGTGGACATAAAAGAGCGGCTGGCAGTATGCCAGCCGCTTTTTTATTTTAACTCCGTGAGGCTAAGGTTACGGAACCAGACCTCGCCGCCGTGCTCCTGGAGAAGAATCTTGCCAGGCTTTGCGCCGAAGTCCGCCGCGTCTTTAAACTTGCTCTTGTTGAGTGCTGCCACCCACTCCAGGGAACCGATCACGACCTCCACCGATTTCCTACCATTGAGATAGTGCGTGATTTTTTTCTCGTTCACGACTATTCGGCTCACGTTCCACTCGCCCGCGGGCTTGGGAGTCACTTTGGGGTCGGGAGCAAGGAGATCGTAGACGCCACCGACGCCGTGTTTGCCAAGGTTATCACCGGGCTTGCCAGTGTCAATAAGCTGGTACTCAATCCCGATATTTTTTCCCCCGTACTTGCCAAAGTGGTACTTAAGGCCGGAGTTGGTTCCCGGTGCGACTTTCCACTCAAAACTCAGGTCGAAGCTGTCGTAGTCTTTCGCGGTGACAATATCCATGGCCTTGGTCGCGCGATGGATCGTTCTCTCACTCACTTCCCAGCCCGCCGTGACGGGTTTTCCTGCCACTGTCGTCCAGCCGGTCAGTGTCTTGCCATCAAAGAGCGGAGTCGGGTCTGCGGCAAGTAGAAGTGCGGCTCCCAGAATCAGTAGTGCTTTCATGTTCTCTATTTTACCTGCTTCCTGTACAATGGGGCCATGTGGTTGTCTCATTGTATCCAACGTGCCCTGCGCCTTGCGGCAGAGGCCCACGAGGGGCAGCATGTCCCTGGCACCAAGCTTCCGTACTTGCTCCACGTCACGCAAGTTGCGGCTGAGGTGATGGCGGTCGCGGGAGGCACCGAGGACAACACGCTCGCCGTTCTTTGTGCGCTCCTTCACGACACTCTCGAAGACACACCACTGAGCCCCGAGGCACTGGAGCGTGCTTTTGGCCCCGCGGTGCTCGCGGGTGTCCAGGCGCTCACGAAAAACGAGGCACTCCCCAAAGACCAGCGTATGGCCGACAGTTTGCAGCGGATTCTTGCCCAGCCGTCGCAGATAGCGTGGGTGAAGCTTGCAGATCGGATCACGAACCTTCAAACGCCCCCCACGCACTGGAGCGCCGAGAAGATCGCTGCGTATCGGATCGAAGCGCAGCAAATCCACACAGCACTTGGCGAGGCAAACGTTGCACTAGCCGCCCACCTCGCCGAGAAAATCGCCGCCTATCCGCCATTGTGTGGTGGATAGGTTACAGATACGGCGTGAGGTTGGCCTTGGCGCGGATCAAACCGAGCTTGTCACCGTCTACACTGCCGTTGTAGCGGAAGTCCTCTAGCTCAATGGCAATCGTGTCGTCGAAGCCGTGGCGCTGAAGCTCCCCGCAGACCCAGGCCCAGTTGACGAAGCCCTCGCCGGGAATACAGTAGCGCCAGTCGCCGCCGCCACAGTGCACGGGCCGATCTACACTCGGGCCAAGGTTTCCGTAGAGATAGGCACCGTCGGCATCGAACTGTGTGTCTTTTCCATGGGCGTGGATCGTGCGGCCACCGAACTCACGCAAAAAGCGCTGGTAGTCCACCCCGACGCGCACTAAGTGGCTCGGGTCGTAGTTGATCCCGAACTCCTCGCCCGGAACGAGCGCGAACATGGCACGGAGCGTCTCGGGCGTCACGCCCAGAGCGTTATTGTTCGGCCCCGGCCAGCCCTCAACTGCCATCCGCACCCCCACCCGCGCCGCCACTTTGGCGACCTCGGGGAAGCTCTTGCTCCAGTTTTCCAGGCTGACACGGCGGCTCTGGGTACTATCGGGCGGGTTAAACGTGCAGAACGCCTTGGTAAAGCCCTGCGCGGCCATCGCTGCCAGCGCACCGCTGCACGCCTCGATACCCTTTTTCTGGATCGCTTCGTCGGGGGAGAGTAGCTCGCGCGTTCCGCCGAGATCACACGTCCCCAAGCCCAGCCCATTTGCCTTCAGCGCCGCCACGCGCTCCGGGTCGGGCGAGCCCAAGTCAATCGAGCCGAAGCCATTTTCGGCGGCCCATGCCGCTAGCTCTGCGAAAGGGATGCGCCCAAGCGCTCCCGGTATTCGAAATCCAACAGAAATCATGGAGTTGTTCCTAACTGAGGGGGAGACCGGCACGGGCGCGCAGGTCATTGGTCATGCCCAGAGCATTGCTGGCGGCGCGGCGCTGCTTGCGAAAGAGCGCGACTACCTCTGTGCGGGCATCCTTGGACTCCTGCACACTGGCGCGCCACGCGGCTTCTCGCTCACGTTTGGTGGTATTCTTGCTCGCCAGAGCGTCGCGCTGCTGCTTCAGCGTTGCCAGGTCTGCTGCCGTAATTCCGCTCGCCGCTTGTGCTTGGGCAGTGGACAGAGCCGCAATAAATCGATCTAGCTCAACCAGTAAGTTATCATCGTCAGCAGGAATAGGGTCACGTGCCATCTTAAATCTCCACATTGCCTCCCTGATAGGGAACTTTCCCAGCAAGTCAGGGCAACCTTGCCAGCACTTATAGTATATCTTGCAGATAAAAGATAGAGCAAGTAGAGCAAATGTTTGCTGATTTGCTGGTAAAATGTGAGAGCCAGGGCACCGCAACGAACGGTAGCCCCGGCTAGAAAGGAGGGACATATGATAACTATGTTCATCCTTGGGGTGATCTTCAGTGTCATTGCCAAGTATTACTTGGCTTTGAAACTGATGAAGTAACCCTTAAGCCCCGCCCGGCGACTAATCCTCGCCGGGCGGGGTTTCTCACATCTGCGTGTATTATACGGCAATTTTCGCCTAAAGGTCACTCATAAAATCAAAGACGATGTCATTGCAACCGGGAAGGCCCTCGTGACCGAAGTCCGGGTAGATCACGAGGTTCTTCTTGCTGGTGATCTTGTTGTAGGCCGCAAACTGGGTGCTCGGCGGGCAGATCGTGTCCATCAGCCCGACGGGCATGAGTATCTCCGCCTGAATGCGTGACGCTAAATGCTGGTTGTCAATGTAGCCCAGACGCTCCCACCAGAGGTCTTCTTGTTCATGGCGCGGGTCGAAGTGACGGAAAAACTGTGCGAGCTCCTCGTACGCGCCCTTGGCAAGGTCCATCTCCCAGACACGCTTAAAATCACACAGGAACGGGAAGGTCGGGGCTGCCTTCTTGAGAGTGGGCGTAAGCGAGGCGCATGCCAGAGTCAGCCCGCCACCCTGCGAGCCGCCGAGCGCTCCCACACGGCTTTCGTCTACTTCGTCGAAGCCCATCACAATTCTCGCCAAAAGCGCGGTGTCTAAGTACACGTTGCGATAATAAAGTTTCTCGGGGCTGTCGGCCAGCCCTCGGATAATATGCCCCCGGAGCGTGTTGCCTTTTACGCCGCCCACATCTTCGGACTTACCCCCTTGGCCCCGACAGTCCAGCGCCGCGACGGAGTAGCCCTGGTTGACATAGGCCAGCTTGCCTGTCCAGTCGCCTGAATGGCCAGAGTAGCCGTGGAACTCCACAATCGCGGGGTGGGGCGTCGGGGCGTTCTTAGGCCGTAGGTACTTGGCGTAGACACGTGCACCGCCGATTCCCGTGAACCAGAGATCGAAACACGCGGCGTTGTGGGTCTTGAGGCCGTGGGGGATTAGCTCCACTTGGGGATCGTGGGCAGCCAGCTCGGCGAGGGCGCTGTCCCAGTAGGCATCAAAATCAGCGGGGCGCGGCGTGCGCCCCGGATACTCATAAAGCCGCTCCAGCGGCAGATCAACTTGCGGCATGGAACTCTCTTAAAATCTTTCGAACCGCTCGACATCTACCACCCAGGCAATGGCCCCCCCTACCTCAACTTCGACGGGGGAGGGGATAAACGTGCCCACCGGCCCCGCATCGGGCGGCAGGACATTGACATATTGTTTACGACTTTTACTGGCCTCATTGATTAGGGCGAGAACCCTTTCCACGTCCTTGTCGTCGGCCCCAATCAACAACGTTATGTTCCCCTCCCGAAGGAAGCCCCCCGTTGAGCCGATCTTTGTAAACTTGAACCCGCTTCTCAGCAGACTTTCGCTGATCTTTCCCCGATCCCGGTCGTGGACTACGGCGATGACTAGTTTCATTTTGTGCGGAACCCTCCCCTTTGACTTCGGGCACATTATACGCCATGATCGCCTCGACTTCCCAGCGCGTCAGCTCACGCCACTGCCCTGGAACGAGCGTGCCTAGGAGCACTGGACCCACTTGCACACGCACCAACCGCACCACCGGGTGCCCAATCGTATCGAGCATGCGACGAATCTGGCGCTTACGGCCCTCGTGCAGCACCATCTCTAGCTGCGTGATCCCTTTGCTGGAGCGCCCGAGCTTGGTGACCTCGGCTTTTGCGGTCTTGCGTGTCTCGCCCGGAAGCGTGAGCCCGCGTGCGAGGCGATTCAGAGCGTCCGAATCCGGAGATCCCTCGACCGTGACATGATACTTCTTGCCCAGGCTATTGCTCGGGTGCGTGACTTTAAAGATAAAATCTCCATCGTCGGAGAGCAAGATCAGCCCCTCAGAGTCCGCGTCCAGACGCCCGGCAGGCTTGAGCTTAACACCCGCAATCGTAATAAGATCAACGACTTTCTTCTCCGCGTGCGGATCACTTACCGTGGAGACATAGCCCGGCGGCTTGTGTAGCGCGACGTAGGTTCGTTTCTCCGTGTCCTTGAGCCGCTTCCCGTCCACCACGATTTTTTGTGTTGCGGGATTGACTAAGATGCCCATCTCCGTGACGACGATATCGTCCACTTTGACGCGCCCCCCTTTGATAAGCTCCTCAGCACGGCGGCGCGATGCCACGCCCGCATCCGCGATGGCCTTCTGGAGGCGAATGGTATTGGGTAGGGGCTCACTCATGGGAGTAGCTCCCTGACGGTAATCTGGGTGTCCGGGCGTGCAAGCGGCGCGACGGACTCAAGTTCGGTCCAGGTGCGTACATGTAGATACTCCTCTGCTTGGGCGTAAAGCCTCAGTTTCTCTGTTTTGTCCCACCCGAGTGTCGCGTCCGAGACCTCAACGACGAGAAGGCAATCGTTTGCTGTCGGCGTCTCGATAAAGCTCTCGGTTGGTTTGCTGAGCACAAAGCCATCAGGCTCAGGGTCGCTGTCCTCGCTGACTTGGATCGGGGCCTGAGAACCAACACACTCCCAGCCAAAAGCGGCTTCCAAAGCGCGTCGCACCCGTTTTGTGGCGTGGACATGAGCGGGCGTAAGCGGCAAGCGACGGGGAGGAGCAAGCATTTCCATAGATAAGCGACCGAGGGGACTGTCTGCTTTAGCTGACAGGGGAATCGGCGACAGGTCTGCCGAAGGCTTCGGGGAAGCCGGATTAAACTCTTCA
>NZ_JAYVPL010000046.1:0-2073 GCF_043757465.1 Armatimonas sp. | reverse complement strand
CTAATCGCCGAGATGAGCGTACTCCCGGTTTATCTGCGCATGGGCATTTCGGAGGTACTAGCCGACATTATCGAGCGCCGTGCTAAAGAGCTAGGTGTAGGGGTATTGCAGGCTTCTGAAGAGCCGTCCACGGAACCCGTGTTGGCATGCGACGATCTCGCTCAGTACCTTCAGCCCCTGGTGCTAAACGAGCCACCGCGAATCAACGAGTACGGGAGCGTCTCCTCGGTCTGCACGACGCTAGAGGCGATGCTGGCAGATTTAGAGGAGCTGAAGACCGACACGCGCCATGCGGGACACTACGCCTTCTCCGTGGCCGCGCTGGAGGCTGGCCTTGGCTTCCTGTTTGTGCGGCAGTGGACGGGGCAGAAGAGCGCCTGGACACAGGCTATCAACCTGGCCAACACGATCAACTGCGATTACAAAGCGGACTTCCCCCGCGCTACGGAGTTAATTCCGGCGTTTGCCGCACACCTGAAGGCGACGGCGACCGCCAAGAACCCGAAGGCTGGACTCAAGAGCTGGAAGGCGGCTGACCAGGAGGCGCACCGGGACGATCTCTACGTGGCCCGTCGGCGCTACATTGCCGAGGGCGAGCAATACGTCGCGGCCAAAGAGACATGCGCCACTCCCGACCTGGAGGAGTGCAGGCGCATCATTTTTGAGGAAGCGCTGCGCAACTACAAGATCGGCGGCTTAGCGCTCTCGCCTCGCCACCCGAGCGACGACCCGGTGATCGTGGAGACGTGGCTATGATCCTCTCCAAGTCCGACAAGCAAAACCCAGAGACTGCCCCGATCTTCACCATTGGGGAGAGCGTCCACTACATCACGGGTGGAGGCAGGAGCTTCCGCCTGGCGACCGTGACGCACAACAAGGGAGTGCGCATTGGTATACGGCTCCAGGATGGCACGGAGACGCGGGTAAATCCGTGGAGCCTGAGGAGGGCATCGTGATGGTTCCTGTCGCACGAACTTCTCCCGCTACGATTCTCCCCGCACCCCTGACCGAGTGCGAGGCCATCGCTCGCATGAAGACTATCCTTATCACGCTTGATCAGATCGCCAAGCGAATTGACGCAATAGAGGAGAGCGGCTCCCCGCAAGTGGAAGTAGGGACTCATGGGAACACGCTCTAAACTCAACCGCGCGCCCGTCTCCGTCACGGGGCGGCGCTGCGCTATCTACTCTCGCTTCTCCACCGAGAAGCAAGCCGAGCAGGGACTGACCTCCTGCGAGGCCCAGGAAAACGTCTGCCGCGCCTACATCGAGGAGAACGGCGGGCAGCTTGCCTCGGTCTACCGCGAGGAGGCCAAGACCGGCACGAATCTGAACCGCAAGCAGTGGAAACAGCTTCTCTTTGATGCCCAGGCCAAGAAGTTCGATGTCGTCGTGGTTACCTTCATGGCTCGCCTCGGTCGCGGCGAAGAGTTCATTATCGCCCGCTACGAGCTAGAGAAGGTTCGCGCCCAGGTCGTCACCGTCAAGGAGAGCTTTGCTAGTGGGCTTGCGGGCTACGCGCACCAGTCCATGATGATCGCCACCGATGGTCTCTGGCCTAGGATCATCTCCGAGCAGACCCGCACCAAGCTGGCAGAGATGGTGCGCCTCGGGCTGTGGCCTGGTGGCCCGAGCGTCGCCTTTGGCTACAAGGCCATCGAGGACGAGCGCTACCAGGCACCGGGCAAGCGTGCGCCCAAGCGCCTCGTGCCAGAGCCAGAGCGCGTCGAGTTGGTACGTGAAGCCTTCGCCGACTTTCTGGCCACCGACTCCATTGCTGCCGTGCGCGACCTGCTCGCCGAGGCCACCGGAGAGGACTGGACGGACAAGCGGGCGCGGCAGGTACTCGCCAATCCCATCTGCATAGGGCGCTTTGTTTGGGCCGAGATCACTAATGAGAGCTTCTGCGCCCCCATCATCACGCAGGGGGTCTACGACCAGGCGCAGATACTGCTGACTCGGCGCGGCAGAGGCGAGAAGCGTCGCAACCCGCGACGCTCCGAAGCTACCGAGAGTCCTGACGCTTTCTCTTACCTCTTCACGGGGCGGATCCGCTGCTCCTGCGGCGGGAATA
>NZ_JAYVPL010000045.1:0-7583 GCF_043757465.1 Armatimonas sp. | reverse complement strand
AGTAGCCGGGCCGAGCGTCTCCAAACTGCACCGCGCCGGTTTCCACACGGGCGGCGCTTTCGGGCAGGGGGACACGGCGCAAAGCGGCGCGTTTCTCGTCTGTAGTCACTCTCGTCCGCCTCCCTTGGCTCCCCGGACTTCCGCAAGCAGCCTCAGATGCAGCTCCTGAATCGCTTCGGCATAGTTGGTTCCTGGCGTTTCTCCGTGCTCTATGTCGGCCATGTCGCCTACCCAGTTGCCCCGCGCTTTGTCCAGGGCCTCCGCAAGGGGCAGGAGGTTCTCCAGTGCAGTAAGGAGCGCTTTGCCTTCCGCCTGGCTCTTGTGTAGGCGCGTGAGGGTTTCTAGCGGATCTTCGGGCTTTACGGTATTGGCTCGTGCCCCCGCCGCGTGGAGCTGCACGGCGGCCTGGTTCAGCTCGTCCCACGCGCCATCAATCGCGGGAATGTCTCGCAGCAGTGGCCCCAGGCGCATCTGCACTTGCGCTATGTGTCGAGCGGCGCGAGTAATGCGGCTCGCCTCAGTACCTACTTCAATACTCACGGTTCAGTCCTCAGTTTTCTTTCTCTTTGGTGTGTGGATACCGTCGGGCCGCCCTGGCCCAAAGCCGCCCGCCGCCGCCCGCTTTGCCATGTAGCCCGCTAGGTCGGACTCCTCCACAGCGTAGGCGCGGGCATGGATCACCACAAGCCCCACCCCGGCATTCTGGAGGGATCGCCTGGCAGACGTGGCGTTGCTCACTCCCATGCGCCGGGCGGCTTCACTCATTCCTATCAGTCCCATTGGGGAGCATCTTACCATGAATAATTGTATCACGTCAAGCAATTATTATACTGTTTTTACTTGCATTATTTGTATCTTATGATACAATTATTCATACCTCCAGAGAGAGGTAAGGGAGAAAATCAATGATCTGTGACACTAAGAAAATGGCAACCCGCGTAGCAACCGCCGGGGCGCTGAAGATGAATCAGGAAGGCTACACCTTTGAGCCTTACGTCCCGGTAGCATTGGGCGGGAACGTTCGACGCGCTGACAAGTACGGGTACGCCGTGATTGTCCCCACGAAGGATTCACGCGGAGATTGCACCTGCGCTTTCTTCAAAGCGAACTGGGATTTTGGAGTTTGTAAACATTCCGTTTGGGCTGGCTGGCAAGTGGCGGCACTGACAGGCGAATCCGCCCGGAACGCGGAGGAGGATCGCATCGCCGATGAAGCCGCAGAGCGCATGGCAGGTGCTGAGTGCCCTACCCGGGGAACCGCGCCCGACAAGTGGCGGGCTATTGCGTAGTCGAGAGTGATTGATAGGGGGAGGGCAGAACCCCTCCCCCGGAAAGACAAGGCAGACAATGGAAACAGAGACAACGACAGAGACCGAGGAGCGAGAAGAGTTCCTCATTGACAGCCCCGAGCGGGCAAACTGGCTACTGCGCAAGCTGGCAAACTTAGACGCAGAAAGAGACCGCGTGGCAGCGCAGGCAAGCGCCCTGGCGAGGCAGATCGAGAGCGACAGAAACGGGCTCCTGCACAGGTTCGGGAGCCAACTGGAGAACTTCACGCGCCAGGAGCTGGAGAAGTCGGGCGGTAAGCGCAAGAGCCTGACGCTACTTCAGGGCACGGTCGGGTTTCGCACCGTGCCTGCCCGTATCGTGATCGAGAGCGCACCGGATGCAATCCAGACCGCACGGCTTGTGCTGCCCGAAACCATCACCGAGGAGACCACGGAACGCTTCGACAGCAAGACATTTCGTGAGCACGCCGCCAAACACTTCGAGGACACGGGCAGCTTCAGGCCGCGCTCACGGGCAAGCGAGGCAAGCCACTGCGGAACAGCGATCTCCCCCCAGAGCTCGTCGCCACGCCTCCAAGTGCGCTGGATTTCTCCCAGACCCGCATCGTCCAGGACACTGCCCCGGCGCAGATGAGCCATGTTCATTCTCACGGGAGAAGCGGGAGAGACAGAAGCGGCGGCGCGGTCGAAGTCGGCGGCGGTGAGGTGAATCCCTTTGTCGGCGTAGTTTCCCGTGCGAGAGAGCAGAGCGGGAACGGTTACAGTGCCATCGGAGAAGTCGGCGGTGGAGAAGTCGGCGAAGAAGTTGGATTCGAGTGCGAGCTTCCCGTGCGGCATGGAGCCGCCTAGGGGTGCCGCACCCCATAGCGTGCGCAGCGCTTCTGTGCCATCTACAGGCTCGTTGTGGCTTCCGCAGTGGTTGCAACTCCCTACGCCGTCTCCCGTCTCCTCCGCATTGGCCCACTCGTAGACAGCGCCGCAGTCCGGGCAAAAGGAGTCGGAAGCGTTGCAGTTCTGGCGGCGAGCTTCTTCAATGGCTTTTCGGGTTGGCTTTGCGCTTCCGCGAAACGATGCCTTAGTGCGAGCAGATTCCTCCAAGGAGAACCGAGCGAAAAGCGATATAATAGAAGTGTCATCCGTTGAATCCGTATCCAAAGGTACGGTACCACCCAGATACAAGAGCCTACGAAAAGCAGCAATGCCGGAGCGTAACGTTTCACTGGCTGGACCTGAGGCGTGGGACCCTCCAGCGGATGGCACCTCCGAGCGGCATGGTATAACAGAGCTACCCGTTGAATCCGTATCCAAAGGTACGGTACCACCCCAGAACGAACTCGGAGCTTCTCCGTGACTCATGGGACCTGAGGTGTGGGACCCTCCAGCGGGCATATAAAACTCAGCCTTCCAGCCCTCAGGAATTTTTGACAGCTTAGCTTCTAGCTGGCCTGATGTTAACACGTGAGCACTCTGGACACGATAAGCCCCGCCCTTAAAAACAACATCTAAGGCAACTGCCTTATCTGTTGAGTCTCTGCGGACAATCAAGCGGTGTCCTTCCACATCCCCAGGGAGAATATGTGTAGGATTCTTCAGGACACTTTCGACATGACGCTTTGCATCTTCCGGCCCCGTAAATTGATCCTGATGTTTTCTATCTAGCGTGATGTAATCTGCTGTCACTCTTAGCGGCTTGATATCAAGCCGCTGAAAGACATCCGAGGGAACCGGCACTGCCACCGAACGGTAGGTGTTGTTTTGCGGGTGTCCCCCATTGTGGAACTCTTGACCATCAGAAGCGACAAAGTAATGCTTACCCGTTATAGTCGTTCGCCAGCTTCCCTCTTTACGATCTGGATGAGGGGCAGGCACAGGCTTTTTCGCTTTGGCGAAGTGCGCCGTTTCGTTCACGAACTGGGCAAACAGCCTGCCCGCCGAAAAGAAGGTTAGGGCGTGTTGCTTGCTCATGGTGTCGTCTCCGTGGCGGCTGGGTCAGTGGGCACTCCAGGAACCGGCTTACCTACTCCCCTCTCTCCCTCCGCCGCCGGAATCCCGAGCTTGCTGTCTAGCGCCGTGAGCTGGTTTTCTGCAAAGTAGCCCGCCGTGAAGAGCTGGCTTACCGCAGCCCCCAGCTTGCTGATGTCCGTCTCCTCACCAGCGGACAAACTCACCAGTGGCAGGAACTTCAGCGCCTTTGGCCCCATGTTGATCGCCACAGCCACCCGCAAAATGTCGCGCCGGATCATGTCTGCCAGAAGCGTCTCGCCGTACTCGGTGATAAGGTCCATGACGTCTTTGCCGGTCTCAGAGCTCGCCCGCGCCTGGTGCAGTCCCTCGTTTGTCGCCAGGGTCTGCCCGAGCAGCGCCTTGCTGATCTGCCGGTCGTAGTAGTCGAGGGCGCTAAAGATCGCTTGCCCTTCGGTAGAGCTCGCCAGTGCTTCGACTTTTGAGCCGGACGGGAACGCGCCGCCACCGCCCGAGCGAAGCTGAAGGATCGCATCAAGCATCGCCTGCTCCGGGTGGAGCTGCACGGGAAGCCCACTGGAGTCAAGCTGCGGCGTGCCGTCGGCATTGTAGGCTTGCACCGCCCGCGCCCCCTCCGCCGTGTAGCCGACGAGCCGCTCTCCCGCAGCCTGCGCGATAAACTTCTGAAGCTCGGCGAGTGTCTGCTGCTTGAGCCACCAGGGATCGTAGCAAGGGCGGTACTGGCTCTTGCCTCTAGGATCACTGAGGCTGTCCCAGGTGAGAACCGCGAACTTGGAGCGCGGCAGGACGTTGTGTGTCTGCGCCGGGTCAATGATCTGTGTC
The DNA here is from genome assembly GCF_043757465.1 of Armatimonas sp. Lineage (GTDB taxonomy): Bacteria > Armatimonadota > Armatimonadia > Armatimonadales > Armatimonadaceae > Armatimonas. The sequence continues at coordinate 3,489 of NZ_JAYVPL010000045.1, read as the reverse complement.
AGGCTCATGGCGAACGTCTCGCGGCCCGCCAGCGCCCCCAGAAGCCCCTGTACATTCATGCGGGAGTCCACCACGAAGGCAACAGCCTCCCGGCGCTTGGGCTTGATCTTGTGAGGAACCAGCCATTCATTCTCTTGGCGGTACACCACCTCCGCCACTTTGAAGCCCTGCCCGAACGCATCGAGCAGCTCACGCAGGAGCGGGATAAGCGGCGTATCGAGGCCAGAGAGCAGGCTCTGGCAGAAGTCACGCACGCGCTTTGCCGCTTTGTAGCCGTCGCCGTCTTGCTCTACCGCGTCGCCACTTACCGCCGGGGTCAGGCGCACTCCCTGAGAGAGCACCGCGCTCTTGTAGGCCAGTGTCTCACCGTAGAGATGTGGGTCGCGCCCCATGCGCTCGTACATGTCCGGGCCGAAGTCGCGGGTGATGTCGTCAATCCACGGTTCCAGCGCCTGAAGATAGCTCCCCAGCGGCCCCCACCAGCCACCAGAGACGTACTCCTTCTTCGGGTCAGCCTGAAGTTCGCCGGCTGAGTTGACAAGTGCGGACGCATACGCAGAGCCGACGGTATTCTCCTGGGGAGTAAAGGCCGGGGCATTGCCCTCGATCTGCTCCGTGAGGAGAGTTTGTTTTAGTGTCGGTTCGTCGTTCATGGTGTCAAAAAACAGTAGCTTTTATCTGCGTCCGAAATTAGGTAGTGCGTTCGGGCTGGGCCGTCCGCCTGGCTGGAAGGTGCTGCCGGGGCGGGTTGTTCCGCCTGTCAGTATCTTGCCCCGAACATCAGTAAGGCACATAAGGCCATAGCCCGCCCCATCGTAAGCATCGTCTCCACCGACCCCGTCATCGTCCGTGTCCACCTTCAGAATGTCCTCGGGTCGGTGTGGGTCGTGCTCTAGCGCGGGAATGCACTCCACCAAGCGGGCGCAGTTTTCGGAGATGACGATGCTCGGGCCAACCACGGGATCAGATTCCAAATCACCCAGCCTTTTGAGCAGCTCTCCCGCCCGCGAAATGCGATCCATGTTCGCCCCGGTGAGCACAATGCCGCAATCTTCGTACTGGTTGGCTATTGTGCGAGCGTTCGCGTCGCCTTTTTGTGCAAATACATCCTTGCCCGCGACAAACCAATCGAGCTGATCCACCCGAAGGCCATGCCGCTTCAGCATCGCGTGAATCGCCGGGGCGTGTTGACTGGGAAGCCATTTACGCTCCGCGTGCTCGTCCAAGACATAAACGATGCCATCGTGCTCTAGGAAAAGGTAGCACGTCGTGTAGTGCGTGTAGCCATAATCCAGAGCGCACCAAAGACGGTGCAGCCCCCAAATGGGCTCTGGCATCTGATCGGCTGGTCGGACATGCACATCGCGCCGAAACGCGGTGAAGAACTGACCTGCGGCAATGTCCCAATCGCCGAAGCGCCAGGCACGCTTGAGCCAGCCCGTGAGCTTGTCGAGCGTCGCACGATACTCCGTGTTGATGCACTTGTTATCGTCAACCGTAGAAGGCACAAAGCGTGTATCGCCCTGTACGCTTTTCTGGAAGGGGGCAATAAACCTTGCCTTGTACCAGGCATGGCCGATACCTCCGGGGTTCGTCGTCGAGTACATCCGGGGCCGCCAGCCCGGTTTGCTAGATCGGTTACAAGTCGTGATGTACTTGTATTTTGCGCTGGTGAGAGTCGTGCCCTCTTCGACAAGAATGACATCGTAGGAGAGGCCGAGGTAGGCGTCAATATCGTTTTCTGTCTGAAAGTGCCCCAGGATGATCTTGGAGCCATTGGGAAACAACAGGATACCTTCCTGTTTATGCCAAACCGTTTTAACGCCCCGCAGAACCGCGATACGAAGCTCGTTAAAGTTCTCCCGGTTTGCCTTCCCGACCTTACGAAGCAGGAGGCAGGTCAGTCCGTCGTAGCGCAGACAATCCGCCGCAAGCACCGCGAGACCTGCGTGGCTCTTGCCACCACCACGCGCACCGCCAAAACCGATTTCAGTTGGCCCCCCGTCTTTGTCGCAGAGAGCACACGCCGCCGCGAACTCCAGCTGCTTGGGCTGAAGAACGATTCCAGCAGACAGGTAGACCGAGAATATCTCTTTAGGGAGCCCGGCTTCCTTGGCGGCTTTCGTGTAACGATCAAGGAGTGATGGGTTCGGATTCACTTGTGCCGTAGACCCTGTTCAGGCTGTCCGTAAACGCAATGTTTACGGGGCCACCGCCCGCGCCTGCGATCTCCTGCTTTACCGGCGCATCCAGCCCCCAGATCTTGCGGATGTCGGCAAGGCTTGCGCGAATCTCTGCGAGGTAGCGTGGGTCGCCGCACTGCCATTGCCTTGTCGTGGTCAGCGTTCGCTCTAGGAGCGCCTCCGTGGACTCCAGCGCCTTCCTCTTAATCTCGGAGAGCAGGTAGGCCGCGATGATCTTAGGGCGCTCCTCGGGTAGTGTCTCTTCGTCGGTTTCAGGATCGTAGTAGAGGCCTGGAATCGCTTCCAAGTCCACATCATCCCACTCGCCTTTAAGCTCCTCTCGCTGGCTGCGCTTCAGGCTCCCTCCGTGGGCTTGACCTTCCTGCGACTCTTTAGGCTTGCCAAGAGTCTTCTCGACTTCGCGCTCAGTGCGCCCCACATCTTTGGACTTCTCCCACTCCAGAAGAGAGCGTTCTAGGTTCGCCTCAAGCTGCGCGGTCTGGGACGCCTTCATGGGGGCAGCTTGCGCGGCGAGAACTTTGTAGAGATTCTCTTCCATTGCGAGCATGGCCTTGGAAACGGCTTGCTGACTCACTCCAAATTTTGCGGCGATAGTGTAGGTTGTGTAGCCCTGACGCCGCATCTCCCACCACTCGGCATGGCGGTCTAGGGTTCGGGCTCGGGTCGGGGTCTGTGACAACCGCCCTGTGACAACCATTTCTGGCACTTTAGAGGACATCACCTTCCTCCCTTCGGCTGGCTGGCTCTGGCAAGACCCTGGAGCATAGCGGCTTTAAGAGCAGGTATCGCCTCACCTTGGATCACCACGGGTGCTTCCTGGTCAGGATCAATAGTCGGGTGGCGTATCAGCTCGCGCAGAAATCGCTCACTCTGCGCAATATCACCATCCGTCAGAGGTTCGCGCTTCTCTGGGGTCTTTTCGGCGCGCCGGGGATCGTACCCCGCAACCTCGGGGACAAAGCGGACTCCGCACTCATCAGCAACGAACCTACCGAAGAGGCGGCGGAACTGTCGCAGGGAGTTCCGTTTTTCGCGGACACCACCGACATGGTGCCACCCCGTAGCGCTGTGCCGACCGGAAGAAGGGTGGGAATCAGGGACAGTTACAGCCTCAGTGGTAACCGAACTCTTGCTCGTAGTCAGGCCTGAAAGCCGGTTCTCGCGCTCATCACTGGGCGCGGAACTGTTGACACGATTGTATGCCTCTCCCATAATTTTGTCAATCCCCCTTCGGCGAAGTACTTGAATTATTTACCGCCGAATATTCCCTTGCGACTTCCACCCG
>NZ_JAYVPL010000044.1:0-28106 GCF_043757465.1 Armatimonas sp. | reverse complement strand
CGCTGTTAAGACCATTGCGGGAATTGCAATGAGCACTGCCGCCGCCGGTGAGCTTGCGGAGATCCTTTACAGCCCCCGAACGGGTCTTGCCTAAATCTAGTCATCACTACTTTCCCTTTACAGGGCCACGTCAATAACTTTGGCGTGGCCCTTTGCTATTCCTAACGCAACCCGTAGGTTGCAGGAGAAAATAATGCCAACACTGCCCCAACTCCAGGTGGATGCGTTCCTGACGGGAATCAGCATTGCCTACATGAACGCGGAATTTGCCGCTGAGCAGGTCTTCCCCGATCTGCCCGTGGATGCTCGCTCGGACAAGTACTGGGTGTACAACCGGGATGCGTTCCTTCGCACCTCTGGCCTCGACTCCAACGGCAAGAGCAAGTCTCTGCGCAAGGACGGCGGCGTTGCCAACGTGATTGAGCATGCCCTCAGCTCAGATCAGTACTACACTGAGAACTACGCGCACCGCGAGCTCGTGACGGATGCGGTTGTGCGAAATGCCGCGGCGACGCCTGGCTCCTCAATGATTCAGCCCCGTGTGGACGCTACCCTTCAGCTCTCCGCGCGTCTAGCGATGGACAAAGAGGAGATGGCCGCGTACAAGGTGGGTAAGACGAGCCTCTACCCAACGGCCAACAAGGTGACCTTGACCACCAACACGACCTCGTGGGCAGCCTACACCTCGGCAACGAGCTTACCGCTCAACAACATCCGCGATGGCAAGCTGGCCGTTCGCCGCTCACTCCTGCGCGAGCCCAACACGGCGCTCTACACCGTGGACTCCGCCCAAGTGCTAGCCGACCACCCGACCATCAAGGACTTGGTGAAGTACACCCACCAGGACGCGCTAACGAGCGCCGGACTGCCCAAGGTTTTGCGCGGGCTGAGCACCGTTGAGGCGGCGGCGCAGAAGATTACGAGCAATGAAGGCGCGGCAAACACCTCTGGAAATATCTGGGTAGACTCCAGTGGCTATAACCTGGCCTTGGTCTTCTACAAGAGCCCGGAGACTGGCCCTCGCTCGGTGCACTTTGGCCGCACGTTCTGCGCACCCAATCCCACCACAGGTATCAAAGGTGTCTCTATCCGGCCCTACCGCGATGAGGCACGCGGCGGTGAATGGCTAGAAGGTGACATGACCATTGACATCAAGCACATCTCGGTAGACGATAGCTCGCTCGCTATCGGTGGCTACCTGATCTCCGGTACGGATCTCTAGCCCTCCTGGCCTGTACCCCTGATTTGGTCCACGGGCTGAGTTAGTCTTGGTACGTCCCATCTGCCGCCTAGGGTGAAGGATGAGAGCCTCGGGATGCCCCCTTTCCTCGTCACTTCCATAGACGTGGACGGGAAAAGGCGGTCACACAGCCACTTAGAGTGCCGCAGGGGCGGCGTTCCCTCTAGAAACTAACTCAGTCGCTGGATCAGTTTTTGGGGGGCAGCGCACTCCTGGCTCTGTTTTCCTATTGTCCTCCAAAGGGTGCGCCTAAAAAAACGCACCCTTTTTTCTCAGACCCATCATGGCAAGACAACTTCCTACCCGCGCAAGGCAAATTCCTACCCGCGACCCTGACGTTCTCCGCGCTCGTGCTGAAAACGAGGCAGGGCCACCACAAGGATATGTGGCCGTTGCCTGGTACCCGTGGGGCAAGACAAGCGCCTCGCTACTGGCAGTGTCAGGCAAGATCGTTCTCTTTGACACGAAACAGATTGCCCGTGAGTTTTTGCCCATCTTGGGACAGGGCCGCGCCTCGTCGTGGTCTGCGGATGGTGAGACGCTCGTTTTCACTCCGGTAGACCCCAAAGGGATAAATCGTTGCGCTCTGGTGACACAATACGATCCCTACGATCTCCCCGCACAGATGCCAAATGCAATCCGTTCCGAGACGCGGCTGATGCCCTGGAGAAGCCACATCATGTTTACTCATGCCTTCCTCGACTGTGGGCAGCATGAAATGAAAGACGGGAAAGTCACAAACCCCCTTCTTCCCGAGCATCTCCAGACTCCAGGAGAAGCGCCTCCCGCCTACTCACTCGTTACCCCTGCGGACTCCGCTCGCTAAGCGATAATTGCCATGCCTGCATTTACCTACGACCTTTCTACGACAGTCGGCAAGACGCGCCTATTCTGCACGGATACGTTTCAGGCAGATTACGTGTTCACCGATGCGGAGCTTCAGGTGTTTCTGGACACGTTCGACAGCTCTCCGATGCTGGCCGCTGCGTTCGCGCTCGATAACATCGCTGCGGATGCCTCGAAGATCGCAGTGATCACCAAGAACGATAACCAGAGCACCGATCCGAGTAAGATGCCCGAGCTTCTTGCCGCTCGTGCTAAGACACTGCGCAGCCTCGCAGGAAGTGACCCGGCTTTTGTCGCCGCGACCATGACGGCTGTCGTGGCCAACGCTCCTGACGTCATCTTCACGACTGACGACACAGACACAGACACCCTCGGCAGCATGAGCGGCTGGTAAGGGTCAACAGGCTAGCATGCGAACTTTTGCCGAGCGCGGACTGCGCTCCCTTCCCTCCCGCATCATGGGACGGGATCATCTGGAAAATATGCACTTCCCCCACGCTGTTGCGCTCTGGAGGCCAAGCAGGCTAGAGACTCTGGCGAGTAGTGCTGAGCCCAACTCTGGGGTTCTTCTGGCGGACTCTGGCTACAGACTCGCGACTATCTACCAGGCGTGCTTCTACAACTCGACACCCGAGACGAACGAAGCTAGCGTACTGGGCCGCACCCGCGTCAATAACCTCTTCACGCTCGACGTTTTCCTCTTTCCTGAGGGTACGGAGCTAGGCGATCAGTGGGTGCTCTACTTGCTGACCCCGGGCGACAACGCGCACCGGCTCTACATCTGCCAGGGAGCGCCTCAGAGCGTGCAGCCCGGCCCATTGCATCCTATGGGGGGACAGCGGGCGCTTGTGGCCCGTGTGCAAACGACAGCAAGCAACCTCCCTCCTGGCATTGAGCTGCGAGTCCTAAATGATCTTGGGGGGTAAACGTATGAGCAAGGCATTACACGCATGAGCGCTGCACCAACCAACGGCTACGAAGCTGCCATCAAACAGATTCTGGGCATGATCGCTACTGTGTGGAAATGCCAAGCTCTACGAGAAGAGCAGAATGCACGGATCAACTGGCGTGATAGGATCGAGTCGGGCGAGATCACTGCGCCGTTTGCTATCCTGACGATCAGCCGCATGGATCGCCAGCCTGGGCGCGGAGCCGCAGACAGTAACCTCTTTGCGTTGCCACTAAGCATCACGCTGGTTGCACCGCAGAGGATGAGCGGGGATCAAACCAACGACATCATGAAGGAGCTGGTGCGGCTCTGGCAGAAAATCTACCGGCCTGGCGCGGAGCCAACGTACTGCCTCGACGAGGACTCCACCAGCTTCGACACATCTCGGCAAACCGACGCTCAGGGAGTCGTGCTTGACGGCTCCGCACCACTGACAACCGGACAGCTACAAGTTAAACTTCTGGTGGATCTCACACCAGCGTAGACCTCACACGGCCTAAAGCCGGGGGTCTCCTGCGAGTGTTTTTATGATTGCCAGAGTATCTACCCGCCGCGCCCTCGCGATCTTTGAGGGACTGGAGAAGCGCGTCCGGGAGGTCACAGCAAAGGCCGAAACTCTTACCCAGGAAGACGCGCAACGAGAGCTCATGGAAGCCTCTTCAGGGGGACTGTCTACCGCTGAGCTTCGCCGCCGCGATCATCCTTATGCTCGGCGGCACGGCACGGCACGCGAAGACCCCAAGGTTATCAACGAGCAGACGGGCAAGTTCAAACGCTCGTGGAGAGCAACGCGCCCGACACGCACCGGCAACCTGCTTCGCTCTCGCATCCGAAACACCGATCCGAAAGCCAAGTTCATGCACGGGACGGAGACGATGGTTCCCCGCCCAATTATTCGCCGCGTGAGGCGTCGCATTCAGCGTATCCATCGCTATCGCATCCAGCGCGGCCTTTGGGCTGCCATTCTCGCAAAGTAGAGGTTTTCCACATGCCAAAAGTCCAAGTTTTCCGTACGTTGCCCAAAGCGGGATCATCTCCCGGTGAGGCGCAATCTCGCGTGATTGAAGTATCACCGAATATGCCGCTCCCGATGGGGGCTGTTGTTGTTGCCGAGGAGACTGCCCTGACAGACTGGGTAGCCGCCGTGGATGTGATCACAGAGGAGACTCCTTAATATGCCACTCCTAAAACCAAGTTTTCTACAAGCCCGCGACCTACTGTCTGCCACCATCCAAGGCGGCACGATGGGATCCGGAGGCATCACCTGGAGCACTGCGATCGAGATGAGCGTGGCCGGGGCGGGCACTGCGACATGGAAAGCATTTGAAATCCAGAACAACCCCAATAATGTGCTCTTCATGCCCTCGGACATGGGCGTCGCAAACTACCAGAACGAGCACGAGGACTTTAACTTTACCGTTCGAGAGATCACCCCGCAGAATGGACTGGGCACACTGACCGCCATCGCCGCCGCCTATGATTACGCCCGCGTTGTCTACAACTACCGAGGGCGACATCTGAGCACGGGAGCTAGTGCCAAGTGCGTCGCTGTAGGCGCTCGCGGCGGGCTTCGCAACGGGATCGCGGCGGGCGAGAACGTGCAAGAGTTATCTCTCCAGCCCATTGGTTACGGTGTCTGGTTCGGCCTCTCCACCGACACAGCCCCGATCTAATACCTACCTTCTTGATCTAATACCTACCACTATGCCAGCGTATTCAATCCACTATGCCTAAATTTAACCCTTCCTCATTGCCTCCTGTCCCAACTCGGCAGGAGAGCCGCGAGTTCACTACAAAAAGTGGTGAGGTCTTCAGTTTTGCCGTTGCGATTAGCGACGCGGGTGAGCAGCAGTTCAGTATTTTAGATAAGCGTGATGAGCTGTGGGCGAAGTGGGCCGGTGGCTACGATACTGGTCCCGGCTGCGCTCCTGTCAATGTCAGCAAAACGCTCTGCTTCCTGATTGCTCGGCTTCTGCTTATGCAGGTGCCAAGTGAGGGCGAGACGGTGGATGACCTCTGGCAGTTCCCCGCATGGGCGACTCTGATGCAGCGCGACTCGGGCTGTTTCCTGGCGATCAACGCATGGGTAAACGATCTCATCACGGGAGAAGATGGCGAGGATGATGAGCACCCAAACGTCCGCGCCGCGTCTCCCCACGGCTAAGTGGGCGGCGCGGGTATCTGCTGGCCGCAGCGCTGAACTATCCCGGGCAACACCCGGACATCACCACCCGGCAAGACGTGCTTCTTACGGGTATCCACAATATGCTTCACGTCCTGGTGGATTACCTAGTGCCAAAAATAGCGCTTCCCGAGCAGGTCACAGGTCTTTCACCAGACTGGCTGCGCGACATCTGCGCCATGCACGATTACGAGATCGAGTATCTCAAGAACCAGCAGGAAGATTCGTAGCCAACTATGGAAGAAGATGACGAGATTCAGCTCTTGCTCGGCCTTCAGTACGAAGGTCTGGAGACGGCTAAGTCCTACGCGCTGGTACTGCGTGAGGTTGTCAGGGCAGAGGCCGCTCTTGCTCGCTCTGTAGGCAAGACCAACGAATCATACACTGAGGCAGCGAAGGTTCGCGCTCAGGCTATGTCTGCGATGCCAGCGGCGGCGGGCGGCATGCCCGCCGCTCCTGTTAACAACTTTGGGACGGCGCAGAACGCACGAAAAGAGCCATCGGCCAAGCGGGAAAACTCGGAGCCAAAGGAGAAAGATCCCAGCATACTGGGACCCAATGCTCGCTACCAGAAAGCTTACCTTCAGTACGAATGGGCGCGCAAAAGTGGAAACGGAGCGCAGCAGGAAGACACGCACATCAACCTGGCTCGCGCTACCAAAGCACTGGAATCTGGTAAGCATGCCGCCATGACTCCGCAGATGCAGGCTCTCTACAGTACCCGCATCAATCTGCCGGGCGGCGCGGCCCCTCTGCTGGGCAAGTCACTAGATGCAGCAGTCGGCCCGGCTGCGACCCGTGGCATTCTAGCGGGCCTTGCTCCCCTTGCTAAACTCGTCGCCCCGCTCGCTAAAGCGTTTCTAATTGCTAAGATCGCCCTTGGTGCTTTTGAGATGGCCGTGAGCGCAGCGGCGGAAGGTGCCCGTGTCACCAATGCGCTGACATCGGCGCAGGCAACCTCGGGCGGATCGGTAGCGGACGCGGCTAGAGTAGGGCTTGTGGGAGGCTCGGCAGGAGCTGCACGAAGCCTCCAGGAGCGCATCACCACTGACCCACAGGCGATGCAATCAGCGGCTCGTATCGGCATCCACAATCTCAAGGGTCAGTACGGAAACCTCGATTGGACAGGGCAGTACCTGAAAGCCATTGAGGAGACATCGAAGGTGGGGGATGAGCGCCTCCGTCGCCAGCTCTCAATCACCCTGGGCATTGAGCAGGAAGTGGCCCGTTATGCCCTGCTGTCTGAGGAGACGCGGCGCGGGATCAAGGAGCAAGCCAGGGTGACGGGTCAGATCAACGACCCGAAGGCGCAGGCACTCGCGGCGGAGTTCGACACAGCGCAGAAGTCCCAGGCGCAGGCCGTGGACAATTTCAAGAGCGCCGTCGGGCAGCTCTTCTCTGACGACATAACGGGATTGTTCAACGAGGCGACAAAGGTTGTCAATGGCATCGCATTGTTCATCAAGGGGCTTCGTGGCAACAATCGCCACTACGACACCTTTCTGGGGGCACTGACGGGCGGACTGCTTGGCGACGCAGGGCATGACGGAGCGGGGAAGCAGAAGCAGTCTCCGGTGATGAGCAACACGCTCGCACTTCAAGCGAATACATCGGCCATGAACCGGCTCAACACGAATATAGGCCTTGGTGCCTATGGCCGCGAAGCGCTCCCGTCCCCCCTTCAAGGCCAGCAGCTCCACGAAGCAATGGTCAGCAGATCGCTACGAATAGGCGCTCTAGGTTAAAACTCTATGGCTGGGCTAAAACTGTAACTTATGGCTGGCACGCTCGAACCAAAAAACTCCTCCGCGATGACTCCCTCTCGCGCGACGCGGATGGAGTTTGATGGGGACTTCTACGACCTCTCTCAAACCTTGTGGGGCGGCTGGCGATTCTACGACCAGATCGCCCCGCTTGCGGCGGCAGAGAAATCCGCAGATAGCGCCTACGTCTCCAATATCCATTTCTGGGCATCCGGAGCCTGGACGCTACGCCCTCTTCAGATGGAACTCGGACGCTTTATCGAGACTGATCCGGGCGTTACTGCTGTTATTGGAGCATCAGACTCCACGACGATTCCTGGAAGATGGGACCCTGGAACCGAGTACGGGCTACTGGATAAGTTCTTTCGCAAAACGTCTGCTGCTGCAACCGCACCCCCGAGTCTCTCGCCCACGACGATGATCTCTACGCTCCCCACGGCGCTAGGGACGATGACGGTAGCGATGGACCCGATCCTCAAGACCAACAGCACGCTCTCTATTAACAAAGGCGTTTGCATTCGGTTTGCGGTGAACGGAATAAACCGGGGTGGCTACGATTGGATTGGCGCAGTGGTTTTTGGGCAGTACGCTCTCGCGTTTCGTGGCGATGGGAACGCGGAAATCTGGGAGTACGGAACGCCCGCGCTGGGTGGCTCAACCGCATGGAAAAAGCACTCGTCCTTTCGCTTTAGCAAGGCCAATCAGGTGACTGGCAACTACCATCAGATCATCTGCTATCCACACGTGGGGCCTACGGGAGAGAAGTTTATCGCGTTTGCATCGGCCAACCTCGATGCACCTCAGCAGGCATCAGCAGGGCTTGCAAGCACTCCCGGCACGCGATCCACTTCGGGCGGCGTGGTCAGCTCTGAGCACCTCTTCCGGTGGGACGAGATTCGCGCACCGATTCAGGATCAATCTGGTGGTGGCGGGAACGTGACAACATCGGCAAAGCTCTGGATTCTGGAGCGGCGCAATGTCCGGGCGCAGTGGCAGGTGAGCACCCTCGTGTACGCGGCGGCAGGGAGTCTCCTATCGGATTTCTGGGGTACTGACCCGATTGATACCCGGGCCGTGACGCTCCAGAGTATCAGCAGGCTCCCCGCGAGCACGACGATTACCACAACGCTCTACGATGGCACGGGCGGGGCGGTCTCGACCGCGACACCCGGCAGTGCGTTCTACGTGGGCTTTGACATGACGGGGCCTAAGACCACCACGCCGGTTCTGTGGGCCTACAAAACTCAGCGCGATCCGGTGAGCACCCTGCGATCACCAACGGCGTTTAGCCTGAGTGGCACGGGCTTTCGCATCCAGTCCGGAGTGAGCGACCCACGCACCGAGATCGCCTCTGTGCGCTGTGAGGATAAGTTCAACGCCTACCCGCGCCTTCGCACCCGCGCGGAGCTTCCGATGCGCGTGATCGTCACCGACTCCAGCAGCGGCACACCCACCGATATTGTGCTCTTTCAGGGCACTGCGATCTCACCGCTACGCACGAAGCTTGGCAAAGCGGGCAAACGCGCTGGCCTAGGCGAATGGGGGAGCGCTCTGACGCATCCCTCCGCGCAGTGGAGTCAGTACCAGATCACAGCGGCGGGAATGTGGCATCGGCTCCAGCTCGTAACGCTGCGCACCGCTCTCTCGTACCAGGATTTTGCCTACGATGCCGCTGCGTCCTCCTCTCAGATTGTGGGATGGAAGATCACCGACGCGATCAAGCGGCTCCTCACTGCAGCGGGATTCCCCGCTGCCATGCAGAACATCCCGGATCTCGCCATGCGCTTCAGATCCGGGATCGGGACACAAGACAGCGATCGCATTCTGGAACCCTCTACCAGCATCGCGGAAATGATCGTCCGTCTCTGCCGAAACTACCTGGGCCGCTTCCTCGTGTTCGACACGAACCAGGGAACCTATGGCAAGTGGACGCTGGTCGGTGCGCCGACCAGCACAACAGCACTTGCCGCGTTTGTAGGGGGCCCAACATGGAGCGAGGGCGCTCCCCTCCTTCCCGGCGCTTGCCTTGCGAGCTACCCGGCAGGAACTGCCCCCACCTTCGGGCGGAGGGAGAGCTACCTCATTGCGCCTGAGAATAACCACTTGGTGGCTCTGACGGTGGTGGATGGCTGGGGGACGGGCGGCGTGCGTGTGGACAACCACCTGTACAACTACAAAAGCTACAAAGTGCCCTCCAGCACGGTTGACCCCGACCCGGACAGCCCGCACTACCTCGGCTACGAGAAGACAGTCATTCTGGCCGATCCAGCGCTCTGGGCAGGTGCCGCTATCGGGGGATGGGCAGAGACGCAAAAGGCAGTGGACTTCATCCTCTTCAGGCTCTTTGCCTTCACCTGCATGGCGCGTGAGAGGACGCGCTTTGTGGCACCGCTGCTCTTCATCACCGACCCGAGCACGAGCCGCAAGCGTCCGCTTCGGTTTTACGACGTGGTAACTCTCGACGGCGCGGCGGGTTGGTATGTCCGCTCCTGCACGCCGCGCTTTGACCACGACAGACAGATGACAGCGGACTACGAGTTGGAGAGGCTAGTCCCTTACCAACCCTAGCTAGGGCTGATCGGACTAGCCAGAGTCATCTAAAAAGGAGAGTAAAGTTCGTGAGTTTATACGATAATTTGGAGCAGTTTGAGCAGAAGAAGGCACTCGACAGCGCGGGGGGTCGGGCGACGACGAGCCTCGTCAACCTGGGCTACTCCGCCGAGATGGAGCGCAGCTTGCCGCACATGCCCATCGTGGCAAAGAATCGCATTGCGCTTCAGGGAAATAATGGCCGCTTCTTGTTCAAAGTGAACGACGACGGGACGCGCACGGCGGGCAGCTTTTACATAGATAGCTTCGGGCGGTTCGTCAGCTACTGACTCGGTCCGTCAGCTACTAATCCTATCCGTAAACCTTAATGGCCCTCTTCTCCTCTCTTTCTGGCTTTCGCAACGACTACGGCGTGCTCTCGGCATCTGGCACGATGCGCCTGGACTTTGCCGAGAATAGCGAGAACAACCCGGATTATGGCGTGGTACCCGGCGTTCCTGCCGAGATCTACACGAAGCTCGCATCGTGCCAAGTTTCGGCAGGGCTCGGCATTTGGATTGTCCTCGCGGAGACGTATCGGGAAGCTGCTGGTGGTGGTGGCTACGACTTTGGTATCCAGGTCACGCTCACGGGGGGAACCGTTCACAAGTTCCCGCTGGTGCACCGGGCTTACATTGACCCGCCCTACATTGTCGCGTTCAGTGCGACGCTCTCCTGGACAATTCATATTGATGTCCGGCTGTCGTGCAACTGGGCACGGGGCAGCGCCTTCACGGGGGGCGAGACGGAGGCGGGCACTCTGATGCTCCGGTGGGAAGGCGACCCGGCGGGCACAGCGGCCCTCAGCGTGACACTAGACAACACTGCCCTTTCTGGAGGGCAGAGCGCCAGCAGCACGGTAGCCAGTAGCGGGGTTTTCAACCCGACCATGGCCCTGACGACAGACGACGACCGAATCGCCATAACGGCGCAGGCAAACGTCTCTGCACCTCACTACAATGCAGCGCTCACCTACACAACTATAGCGGAGTGTGTCTGGTTCTACGGTGATGCAGCTCACTCAACAGATACCCACTATTCTTACACCGAGCGTGGGGTGACTCAGCACATAGATTATGGATTAAATTCAGCAAAGTCTACTGCCGGGTTAGCTTCTGCCGATTCGGGTGGAGGTGGGGGGGTTTCGGTCTCTAGCAGAAGCTCCTGTGCCAGGCCGCGAGAGATTGATCTAGTCCTAGATGCCTACGCCGTTACCGACCGCGTGAAAGTGGGGGGGACTGCCCTTGACCCCGATTTCCAGTTAATCGGCTTTGGTGGCGTCTCCTCAACGAGCACCACCGAGGCTTCTACAGGCGGGCACCTGACCAAGACATTCACCCAGCTCTGGGAGTATGTAACAAACCAGTCGCTGACCAAAGACTACCTCGGCTCAACCAACTACGGCGCGATTGCCGCGCAGATCCCCACCTCGTGGATGACGACAGCCAGGGGTTACGACGGTGCCCCTCCGTACCCGAGCAACTACGGTGCGAGCTGCTTTCTCAAGGATAAACGCATCGAGGGAATGAACATCCTGCTTGCTGCTGAGTTCGAGGTCACGGGTGGCGCGGACAGCGCCGTCACGGGCGGGACTCGTCGCACCTGGACAACCAAACAGAGCCTACTCAATTATCGCTACCTGCAAGTTGAGGTTAGTACAGCCATTGCCAGCGGGGGCAAGATCAAGATTGTCCGAGACAGTGGCGCGACTTGGGGGATGGTGGTGAGTTACGAGTGGCTCACCGATAAGGCAGGCTTGCCAATTGTCGGTGCAGGCCCCTTCATTATTGACCTTCTGAACCCATCCAACCGTCCGGGGTCGGTCGAGACGGACAACTGGCCCACGACTTGGCCAAACGATGACTCCCCCTCGGCGGGGATTCGGCGCGGGGAGAACTGGCTGACCGGCCCCGGCTGGGTAGATCGCTTGGAGGTACTGGGGTCTATCTCCGGCGGCGGGGCAACAACAATATCCGGCGTGACCCTGGTTCGGGCTGCTTCTGGTGCATCAGACCGGGCGGCGCTCGCCACCTGCCTGATGCACCAGGGCGGCTGGTACGAGTCGCAGATGCCCACGGGTGGAGTTTTCCCGTTCTCAGGCAACCGGAAGCGGGCGTTCTTTGACCTGACCTGCGATGGGCGCGTGCTCGCGGTGGAGGAGACGGATGCGCATCTTAACAGCGCCAGTGCTCCAAGCACCGGCAATATCTCGCTCAGCGATCTTTTCGACTCACTAGACCACACGCGAAACCCGGGACTGTCTCCTACGCTGCTCTGCCCGCCCGCAACGGGCACCGGCAGCGTCCCCTGGTTTAACCGGAATCTTCCGGCAAGTGGGCTGCTTGGCGCGGGCTGGCTCTGGAACGTTTTGCTTCAGGGGTGGAGCTGCACCGTGGATACGTCGCTCGATGGCTCCGGCGGCGGCGGCTCTTCGATCGTGGTGGAGACTCCCCCGGAAGGCAGTGCGAATCTTGATTACCAGCTCGGCGTGGTTTCGCTCTCCTTCCCGGCCAACATCGGCGACGTATTTGGTCATGCGGGCACAAGCACCACGACAGGAGCGACGCTGGTTGTCGGTGTGGCAATGATCCACAGCCAGGTCTACGGCGCGGTTGTTGGCGATGGAGCGTTTGATCCCGTGACGGTTGGCACTCGGGTTCGTAGTGGTCAGACGATTCCCTACCCGAGCGAGCGCGGCTCAGATGTGTCGGATGCCCTGGGGTACTTTGCGAGCGGGTCGGAGTGGCTTCGTGGCTTCGCGATGCAGCACGATGCCTACACGGACGAGCTGAGCGTGATTGTCCAGTCTGCTGCTCGCCACCGAATCCCGATGCGGTTCGTCGCCCCGACTATTGGTGGTCTTGAGATAATCAACCCTGCCGCCGGGTGGATGGCGCTTGCAACAGGCGAGGCAGGGCAGATCCGGTGGCGACGCTGGAACTTCCCAGTCCCTATGGGCGCGGCGACGGCGGCAGATGCTCTCATCACCAGTGGCTACATTGACAGGCAACCCGCGCTCTTTTATTGGCATGGACAGCGTACCTACCTGCTCTTTTGGCGCAGGGCAGGAGTGAGCGGAGATGGCATCTATGAAATCTACTCCGACGACGACGGTGACACTTGGAGCACTCCGGCTATGAGCATCGCCAGCGGCCAGTATCCGCGCACGGCTGTAGACATCAGCGGTGGTGTCTTGCGCGCCGCGTGGGTAGCTGACACCGGCAGCATCGGCAACCTCAAGGGCACCTGGCAAGCGGCAGGCGACGCTAGCCCTAGCGCGGTGTTTACCTTCACTGTGCTGGGCGGGGCGGCGCTACGAACCACCAAGACGGGTTTTGACATCAGCGCCGCCCCGGACTCGGCCAGCAGAATCAATCTCACCTGCACCATCGAGGGCGAGACCAGTACCAGTAATTGGTACAGCGAGGACGATGGGCGTTACTGGACGCGGAGCTGATTTCAAAACCGGTCTCCGATCGCGGCGCACCTAGCAGCAAGGAATTACCACGAGTGCCAATGCTAACTGTTTCACTTCCACTCCTCTTTGGCGTCGTTGTTACCGCCGCGATCGGAGCGGGCTATCGCTTCAAACCGAAGCGCGGCGACAGCTTTCGAGAAGATCTGCTGAAGCGTGGCGGGCTGTTCGCGGCGACGGCGGCAGCGGGCTACGTCGTTGCCCGGCCAAGCTACAGCGCCTTGGTTCACTGGCAGCCTGTTGTGGCGACGTATGAGGGCGCGGACACTCTCACAGGAGCTCTGGTGGCCATCGTGGCGCTACCCGTGCTCCTGCGGCTGTTTGAAACGCTCCCCCCCGCCATCACGGACAGAATTCTGGGCGTGATTCGCACGGTGCCTGCGCCCTCTACCACTACTTCGGCGACGACCCCGACGGCAGGACAGGAATAAATATGAAAATCAACTACTACTTCTATGCACTTGCGGTGATATTACTGCTTGCTTGTCTAGTGTCCGTCCTATCGGGGGGCGATCTGCTTGCCCGACGATCGCTTATTGCCTCTGCCCTGAGTCTGGCCTTTGCCTTTGTCGCGACCGACCGACGACACCACCCCACCCCTCCCCGAACGAGCGCGGCCCATGTGCAGCCCGTCCACCAACCCAGGGGGAAAAGCGCATGAACCAACTCACCCTCTTTCTGCCCTACATTCTCTCGGCTGTAATCCCGCCGATTGCGGCGGTACTCAACGATCCTGCTCCACAGCGGCGCTGGCTCCGGGTGCTGGTGGTGATCGTACTTACTCTCGCCTCTGCCACGATTAACATAATAGAGAGCGGGGAAGCGTTTACCCCCATCGCCGTTGTTCGTATGGTAGCAACCATCGGCACAGGCTCTCAGTTTGTACACAGGCTCTTTGGTCACGCGTTGGGCCGGGTGGAGGAGTCTACAGGCCCTGGACTGGGCGCTCTAGTAGATGGCCTCCTGCGCCTGCGTGTGCCCAAAGCGGACGCGGGGATGATCGGCGCGGTAGACGGTCTGGGTAAGTTCCGGGCAACACAGGCGCGGCTCGATGCGTACCTCGCGGCGGGTGCGATCACCAAGGAGCAGTACGATGCGGCCTTTGCGGCGGCTCAACAGGAGCTGATCGCACCTGCGTTGACTGGAGAAAAACCGTGAAGATTCCTAATATCCCCGTCCCGAAGCAGGCCCGCGTTGAGGAGCTGCACAAAGCTGTCTGGGACTACCTGCGCACTAGCCTGAGCTTTGATGAGGCGAACACGGTCAAGCATCAGGCCGAGCAAGCGGCGCAGAGGGCACTCGATGCGATCATCACGATCACGAAGGAGCGCCCTTCGTGAGTGTCGAGAGTGCCGCGCCCAAGAAACAACGCCTTGCCTGCCAATCCTATGCTTTGGTCTATGCCACCATCCTCCCAGGGCTTCAGCAGATCGCCAGAGAGCACGGCTACGCGCTCGCGGTGCATGGGAGCATGGCCACCGACTTTGACCTGATCGCCTGTCCTTGGACGGATGGTGCCACCGACGCGGAGACGATGATCGAGGCGATTCGGGAGCGTGTGGTTGCTCACTTCCCAGTAGGCTACCAGCTCTCCGGGGAGCTGGTGCCCAACCCCCAGCCCAAGCCACACGGACGGCTCGGCTGGGCCTTTCACTTCGACTTTACCCACCCTCTACACACCAGCAATGGTCGTAGTGCGCCGTATCTGGACATCTCTGTGATGCCCCGTCTTAATCCTCACCCGCCCCGAAAGGAGACTACCCCATGCCCTGGAAACTAAGTGACCCCGACCTACACCGGGTCTTTACCGCTCTCTCGATCCCCCTGGCACTCAGCGGCGAGAGCCTGGTCTTCTTCGGCGTTCGTGGCGCTGTCCCCGTACGAAGCTCCGAAGCTTCAGCCACCGGGCAGCCTGGAGAGCTGGATGGTTCCAAGCCCGTCAACTACACCACCCTGCGCTGCACCATCGGGCAGTGGAGCCCCAAGAGCGGCAAGCTGGATATGTTCCTCGGATCTACGGTGCCCACCATGCGCTATGTCGAGGGCGCGGCAGATCGTGGAGGCAGGGGCTGTAATCAAGTGTTCCCGGGGCTTTATCGGTTCACCAAAGGCCAGCACCGCGCCGGGACACCGACGGGACACTGGGCATTTCGCGAAGCGGGAGAGAAGCTCATCTGCCGGACAGACGACGACGGACTCTACGAGCCTGAGACAGACGATGTGAGCCTGGACAGTCCCGCTGACAACCTGCACGCGGCTTGGGGAACGGAGAGCTACTCTAGCGCGGGGTGTCAGGTCGTGAGCGGCAAGCCCGGTAATGGCGACTGGGACAAGTTTAAGACGTGCGGCTACCAGGTGCAGCAAGAGGTGTATCGCTACTTGCTCCTACCCTCGGGTGTGTGGGCGGCTCTGGCAAAGAGTGGCGAGCCTGCTATCTGCATCGGGAGCGTGGGCGAGCGCGCAAAGGCTGTGCAGGAGGCGCTGGTGAGCAAAGGGCTGCTCACCAGCGGTGATGAGGACGGCATCTTCGGGTGTCAATCGGGCCTTGCGCTCTTGCGGTTCCAGCGACAGCGCTCGGAGCTGGCGGCGGACGCGATCTGTAGCGCCGATGATGCACGGGTTCTCGGGGTGGTGGGGTGGTGAAGGATGGTGGGTGGTGATCCACCTACTCTTCTTCAAGGGATACGGTTTCGTGCCCCTTATGATTCGGCTGCTCACCTGGCACTGGTGGCGCGGCCAGCGGTGGCGCCAAGTGCCCGCACACGTCGCCATAGCAATACCAGTAGGGAGCACACTGAGCGAGTACGAGGCGATTACAACCGGCGTACACGTCTCGCTGCTGGCAGAGAGCGACGTGTCACGGCTGAGCGGACTCATTGCCGACCTGCCCGTAGAAGTGCCTCTCCTAGGGGCTACTGTCCGCTGGCTCGATGCTCAGGTAGGAAAGCCCTACGGCTATCTGGCATCGGCGGCAACCGGACTTGGCATCGTCTCACCTCGCTGGCTGGATCGCTGGTGGGCAAGAGGATGGGAGAGACTCGCTGGCGGAAAGTCCGGGCGAACTGCGCCACTCAACTGCTCGCTGCTCTGCCAACTCGCTCTCAAGGCGGGTGGACTCGACATACCGGGGCGGCAAGACGGCTTGCCCGTTTCGCCCAATGACCTCATGAGGATTTTACAGACATGATAACAAATATTCCTGGCCCGGTTTACGGGCAACTTGCATTCGCCCTCGCCAACGTTGAGGGGCTGACCAAAGAGCACTTGGAAACTCTGCGAAGCGAGATCACCGCTGACCCTTCTGGACGCGGGTATGCAGGGAAATCGGCACAGCAGATCCATCTGCTCCTGCACAATCCGTATAGCCAATCTGTCGGAGAGTCGTGGATTCCGAAGCCAGTAGTGAGCGGCGTAGAGTTGAAGAACTGGATTGCACCACTGAAGCTGTCCGTTCGCCTATCCACTGCCAGCCTAGAGGTTAAGGGTGCTTGGCTGGGCATTATGGGCGATTTCCAGGGTGTCTCCGATAGCTACTTGTTTAACCCGGCAGCCTCCGAGCAGTGGCAGGGGTTGGTCGCTCAACTGCCCTCACTCGTTGATGCTGCTAAGGCACGGATAATTACTGACGATCATCTCCAAGCACTGACCCACACCTACCGACCAACATCCGTAGAGATGGCAAAGCCTCGTGTTGAAGTTATTCTAGGCGTTGGGATTGCCCTCACGCTAGATGAAGTCAAGGGCTTAATCTAATGGCACTCCCACACGGCATCAGGACAATCATCGTCCCCACTGCTGGGGGTGCTGCCCACGCCAATGCACCGGGAGCATTCCTGCCTGGCGCATCAGGGACTGACTATACCTTCGGCTCTGGACTTGCTCTGTTTACATTTACAGGCGCTGGACTAGGGACGCTCACAGCAGTAACCACCACTACGGTATCTTGCGCTGGTAGGTCGTTTGTGTCGGCTGACATCGGGAACACAATCCTAATCACTGCGGCTGGCACGGGATTCACCGTATCGCCAACTGCCTATTACATCTCTGCCGTGTCTGCTGGAGTCGCTACTGTGGACAGAGCGATTGCCAGCTCAGGCGCGACTGGCGGTGAGGGCTACATGGGAGGACAGGCAACTAACTTCCAGCGTGCAATCTGTAATGTGTGGGCTAACCTCTACATCATCTACGTGAAGGCTGGCTCCTACACTTATGACACCTGGTACTCTGAGGGCAGCGATGGCACTAATTTAATGGGTAATGCCAACAGGCCAGTGTTTGAGGCGTTCGTCACAACCCCTGGTGACCTGGAGGCATCTAGCATCTTTGCGCCAGTGACTATTACGTTTGCAAGCACAATCACCAACAAGAGCACGGACTGCAACATAACAAGCGGCCTGATGGCAATGAGTGGTTTCACCTTTGTGAATAATAATTCCCATGTGCTTTGCGTAGGGAACGGCTGGTACAATCGCTGCAACTTTGGTGGCACTCAGCCGACTGCCAGCGGGGGGGTTTTCACAAACTGCGTGGCAGACCGCACGGGCTTGTCGCTTGGGGGCTATGCTTTTCTTCAATGTAGCTGCGTGAACTGCGCGGCAATCAATTTTAATGTGGGGTTCGAGCAGGCAGTGGTGGTCGAATCTATCGCATACAACTGCACCTATGGATTCTCTAATAGTAACTTGCTAAACCACTGCGTTGCTATTAGCTGTACGATTGGGCTGAATCAAAACTGGAGCTACGCTAACACGACTTCAGTTGATAACATCATGGTGAACTGCACTTACGCAGTGTCAACAGGATTCCAGCAGGACACGACCACTTACCTAACCTACTGGATTGGCGGGATAAAAAACTACCAGTACGGCTGCACAAACAACACTGCGTTCACGACAGCCCTCGCTAACAACCCCTTCCCAAACGCAGCTGGCTTTGACTTCAGGCCAGCCACAAACTCTGCCGTGGCGACCGATAAGAGCTATGGCAACTTTGGTTTTGACATACCGAGAGACAAGGGCCACGGGTACTACCTGTCTGCTGGAGGCGGTGGCGCTCCAAAAATTGGGTCGAGGATAGAATATAACATGGGCAACACAATAGGTATTTTTTCTCCAGGCGATGCAGTTGACTCGGTGTTCCCTGTCACCAACACCGCTGGGGCAGGCGTAAGCGCCGATGTCACACCGATAATGAGCGTGTGGCGGAACGGGGTAGTGGATGGCGGGGTGAGCGTCACGCTCCCTACCCCATCCACGGGTTCGTACCGATACCAATTTACCATCCCTGGCGGGTACGCAGTTGGCGACCTCATCCGGGCGCAAGCGCAGGTGACAGTGGGCGGAATCGTCTTCGCGCCCACTACCGTTTTCGAAACCCGGCTAAGTAGCTCTATCGCGTCCCGTTCTGTTGCGGGTGATGCAATGGCCCTGACAGGGGGTGAGCGCACTACTCTCTACGCTGGCATCTGGGCAAATGGCACACGCACTCTCACGGGCTTCGGTACACTGGTGGCTGATATTGCCACAGCGGTTTGGGGAGCGGCAACCCGCACGCTCACGGCGATCTCTGACAGTGCCGGGATCACAACCCTCCTAAGTCGTCTCACCTCTACCCGGTCTGGCTACCTCGACAACCTCAACACCTCCGGGATCGTGGCGAGTCAAGCGGACATCACGGCGCTCAACCAGAGTGCCAGCCGCCGCATCACTCTAGCCTGCGTGGGCACGATGGAGCGCCCGGAGACGGGCACGAACACGTTTACAGTAGAGTTGCGCACCTACGATGGGGATGGAGCTGCGACCAACGCGACAGGCACCCCGACTATCACCCCAACCGGGATTGTCAGCGGCTCTCTGGCGGCTAACCTGGGAGCGGTGAGCAATCCAAGCACTGGTGTTTACAGGGCGATCTACACAGTAGCCTCTGCCCACGTCACACAAGAGGTACGCTTCGACGGCTCGGCAGTGCTGGCCGATGGGACGTTCACCATGTCGGCTATTTCCCAAGTGGCCGACTTCGTGGCCGCGAACTTCAGCACCGCAGACCGGACGACCCTGGCAGACATCCTTGCACTGGCAGACGCACTGCCGTTGATCTCGGAGATCCGTGCCGACATCGAGCGAAGTGGCGGGCTACTAGACCTGACCAAGGTTCGAGCCCTCCTCGGCATCCCCGCTGCGGCTCCTGGGGCTTCGCTTGGGGTAGCTCGCGTGAGCGATCTGCCTGTTGCTCCCGACAACGCAGGCATCGCGGCAGGTGCGGCCAGCGCGGCCACAGCAGCTACACAATCCACCACAGCAGCTACTCAGGCAACCAATGCCGCCGCTGATTCCCTGGCGGCCAAGAATCGAGTGCTGACAGCCCTGCCCAACGCCGCGTCGGGTACGAATCCGGGACTGCCACTCAAGAGCGATTTGCCAGCGGCTGCACCAACGGTGGGAGAGATCCAGGCGGGGACCAGCCTAGCGGATCTGGCAACGATGGTTACAGGTGATGGCACCGGCGGCGCGAAGTTCACAGTAGGAGCGCTGGAAAATGCTCCTACCGGTGGGGGTGGGAGTAGCGGGATCATCACCCGAAGCGGCCCCTCAATCATCACTGCTGTGGACTCAGGGATAGATGGGATGGTAGGGCTCTTTGTGGGTGATCGGTACAGCCTCACGCTCCGGGCGCTGATCGGTACCGAACCGCCGGGGGGCACCGGGGCGGACTGGCTCGTAAGCACAACGGATGAGGCGACGGGCGCAGCGATCTCAACGGATGCCATACCCACGATGATCGCTGAGGAACTGGGATACATGGCCTACGCTTTGGAGGCAGGCGACACCGTGAGCTCTCGGCGTGTCCGGCTCACGGCGAAGCGAACGCTCGGAACTGATGTTAGGATCTTCGGGCCGCTCGTGCTCAATGTGCGTGATCGGTAAAAACATTAGGACTACAAGACACCACATGGTGCCTTGTAGTAGCCGATGGGGAAGGGCGCACCTGGACACGGAAAGTGCCGTATTCGACATCTATTCGGTAGATTGAATAGATGTCGAATACCCAACAAAACTACACAATCCGTGCGGAAAGAAAAAGCCCCGGTGAAGAAAGACTTCACCGGGGCGAGTAGGGAGAAAATGTACCACCTGTGATTTACACGATCAGCTCAGAGGGTTCGTAGTCGGGCACGTCCACGTCGGAGCGTACGAGCACTTCGCCACCGGGGAGCTCCGCAACCCTATCCCCGTTGCCACCACACTCCAGCGAAAGCTGGTTTCCCACCACCAGATCATGCACCGTGATAATGCACCAGTCCCAACAATCCGCGTTATCAGGGTCTTCCTGTCGCATCATCTCCAGTTTGGCACGTCCTAATTCATACAGCGCCGCAATGTAGCGCGGCGTGAGAGTGATTGTCTTGTCATCAAGTCTTGCTTTCATTCTGTTTCCTATACCCCTATGCCACGCTGCCCATAGGCTCGCTCAAACTCCTCGCGGTCCATCCCATTGACTTCGATGATACGCTCCGTGTGGCGGCGTAACATAGCTTTCTTCCGCGCCTCTTTCTCAGTGCAGCCATAGTAGGCATACACCACACGCTCAGGGCGCTCAAAGAGGCTCTTCATCTTTACCACCACCTCAAAGCCGTAGGGCTTTACTGTTTCCATCGCTCTTCCCTTTCCGGGGCTTGAAATGCTTATCAGGGTTTCAGTACAAGCATTTCAAGCCCCCCTCTCATTACTCGCTCTCTGTGGTCTCTCCCGTCGCCTCTTTTGCCTTCGGGAGCACCACACGGAACTTCTCCTCCGCCTCTCTGAGTACCGCGCCGGGAATCCTTCGCCGGTCTGCTCAAGCTGCTCTTGTGCGTGCTTGCGAAAGGCCACCAGATCCGGGGCAGGCTCCTTCATCATGCCGAGTGTGGCGGCGATCTCCAGGGCGCTCTCGTCAAGCTCCAGCCGGGCAGGGGAGATGCGAAACGCCACGGAGCAGCCTGCCAGCGGGAGAGTGATGGTCTTGCGGCGGCGCGTCTCCGCTTCCCCCCGCGCCCAATTCTCCAGCTCTGCGCCAAAGCGCCCCATGAGTCCGTTGTAGTCGCTCTCCAGCTCATGCAGCCGCTTGGCCGTCGCGCTCTTAATGGCCCCCGCCTCTTCCTGGTTGGCCCTCAGCTTGCGCAGAAGCCACACCGCCGCGGATTCGTCGGTGATATGGAAGCCTTCGGAAGTGGCTTCGGGCGCTGTCTCGGTTGTCTCTGTTTCCATTGTCTGCCTTGTCTTTCCGGGGGAGCCTTTCGGCTCCCCCTTTTCAATCACTCTCTACGACCATGTACCCGCATGGTGCAGGTGTGGTACACACCCCTGGGTAGGGCACTCACCACCCATCCGGGCTTCCGCCTCATCGGCGATGCGATTCACGACAGCCTGCTCCTCCTCACGGGCGCTCTCATCACTCAGGAAGCGCCGGATACGCTCGGTGTGCTTGCAAACGCCATGCCCCGCATTCTCCGCGAAGAAGGGGCACCCGCAGTGCGCCTCTTTGCTGTCGTGAATCGCGACGTTGTAGCCGCCGCCTTTCGGGCTAGATACCCACCAGTTCCAGATGTCCAGGCGCTCGTAGCGGTAGCCTTCCGCGTCCATTTTGCGCGCGCCGAAGAAGGCGATTCTTGCGGCTTCTTTTTTCGTGTTACACTTCATGATTTTCTCCCTGTCCGCAGTGTGCGGAACTGGTTATATTATATACTTTATATCGTAGTTTGTCAAGGGGAATAGAGATATAAAAAGAATAATATATTTATCTAAATTGCTTGACAGTGAGATATATAAAGTATATAATATCTGCATGGTAAACACATTGACCGATGGCGAGCGCGACATTCTCGCCGAACTAAATCGAGATGCGGAGCAGGGGCTTTGCCCGTCGTGTGGGCACTTCTACCCGGCCAGCGAGTACGCTCAGGACTGGCGCGGCGTCCTCCCCGATGAGCGCCTGGAGACACAGGACGGGAATCTGATCCCGCTGGCGAAGTGCTGTACGGACTGCGTGGATGGATTCTTCGCCGACGACACCTGCGCCCATGTCACTGCCGACGGAAGCATGGAGTATTGCTAGAAAGGAGAGGGAGCCAGCCTTCCGGCTGACCCCGGAGAAAAACGATGTTTCAATTCAAAAACGAGACCCAGGCCGCTTTTGCGCGGCGTTCGCTGGAGAGCCTTCTGGGTGATCTTCATACCCTCGCTGACTGCGTCAAAGACGCGCTTGAGGGCAAGCCTGAGAGCCAGTGGAAGAAGCAACTCACCGATTTCCTTGATAATGACGGTCTCCACTTCACCATTGGCGGTCTTGACGCACTGAGTTGCCCAGGGTGCGGAGAGATGATCTGGAGCCTTGAGTTTGACGAGGGGCTTGACCTGTGCCCTAAGTGCCTTAAAGAGCACCAGGAAGGCTTCCAGGAGGACGAGGAAGCCCAATGAAATACTTTGTTGACGAAGTTCCCGCCGCGAGCTGGGCACCAGGACTAGAGCCTGCACTCGCTTGCTACCGTGTGGTGAATGAAACCCAGGGGACGATCCTGGAGACTCCCGACGCCACCGAGCAAGATAAGTACAACGCTGAGACCGTGGTGCGGCTCCTCAATGCCTTCCCCGCGATGTCTGGAGCACTCCGACAATCCGCTCGTGCCGCTCGTCAGTATGAACGCCTTCTGCGTTCTGATCTGGGCAGCGCTTACCCCGCAGGCATCTTAGCCGAGGCGTTCGCAGAGGAGGCGCTGGTGAGCGTAGGACTCACCAGCCACAACACCGAGACGATAGACGGTGAGCGGCACTGGAATTATTCCGATCCCCGAGGACGCATCTGTGGCCCTGATCCGCTTCGCAAGATTGAGCCGATGTGAAAGAAGCGGAACTGGGAGGATTGTCCGCGTAATAATATATACTGCATACCGGTGTCTTGAAATGGTTGTGGTAGAATATAAAGTATGAATAATCCAGAAGCAGAGAACGAAGCCGCGAAGCGCCCCGTGGGGAAGCCCCCCATTCCAGGCTTGGTTCAGAAGGCGGTACACTTCGACGAGAAAGACCTCGCCGCGTTCACCGCCCACTACAAAGGGCGGCTCCTGCCAGATGGCACTAAGGACAGTGTGAGCGCGGCGCTGCGCCGTTTAATGCACGCCGACTTGGAGCGCATCGAGAAAGACGCGCTGTACGCTCAGAAGAAAGCGAGGGAGTGATGAACTACAAGCACTCCACTATCACAGCGTGGCCGGGCGCTCGGACGTTGAGCTGGGAGCGCCGATCAAGCCCGTTCTGGAGCAGCAAGCTGGGTAAGATTATGCCGCTCTCCGACACGCTGGAGATGTTGGAGCGTGAGCTAGAGCAGCTCCACGCAAAGAACGTTGTGCTCCAGACATGGCACGCTGGTGGTGATCGCGACATTACCCGTGACGGTCGGATTCGCGCCACGGCCCGCCGCCCCAGTGATTCGGGCGTGATCGTCTCGTTCGACTGCAAGCACGGCCCGCTCTCCTACCCCTGCGACGCCCTGAACGACTGGGAGAGCAACGTGAGGGCAATTGCCTACCATCTGGAGCACGTCCGACTAGCGGGGTTATATGGCGTAGGAGCGCACGGAGAGCCGTATCGGGGCTTTGCCGCGCTTCCTCCCGCGCCAGCCCCTGGGACCAAGACGGCCCGTGAGAGGGCCGCTGACACGATCTGCAAAGCGGCTTACGGAGAGGGAGTACTCTGGCAACAAGAGACGGTCTTGCGCGATCCGGAAGCACTACAGCGGGCGGTGGCAGCCGCGATTAAGCGGAGCCACCCCGACCACGGAGGGAGCCGCGAATCCCTGGAAGCTGTCATGGCAGCGAAAGAGTTATTAAGATGACAAACAACGACACCCAAGACGCCCTTGACGGTGCAGCTCGCGCTATCCAGACCATCCAGCACGGCGTAGGGCGAGCGCTCCCCCTAGTGCAGGCGCTGATCGAGGGGCGGACTCTCCAGCCGGGCCAACAAGACAGACTGGTCGGGCTTCTTGCAGACTCCGCGCGGGCCGCTGGCAGTGCAAGCGAGCTGCTCGTCTACGGCCTGGGCGCTGCCAACCCCGGCCTCAGAGTGGACAGAGACACCCTGCCACTGGAGTTGCTCAACACGTCCGCCAGCAGAACTCTGCACGCCATGCTCCAGGAGTGCTTGGTGTTGGCACGGGAACTCGACCAGGAGCGGGGGTGGGTGGACTCGGACGGCGAGTGCATCGGTTGGGCGGAGACGATTGGGGCGCTGGAGCTTGGGCTGCGGTGTGAGGTCTTTGGGGCCAGGGGCGGTGGTAGGGAGTGAACTCCCCCACCCGCAAGATCGAACTGATCGTCTGGTACCATGCCCAGGTACTGGCCGGTTCAGTGTACCCGCCATAGAGATGTGAATGGCGGGGGAGTTTCGATCCTCTCAATGATGGGTACACTGAACCGGCTAAATCCGCCAATGATACTCGCCGGAGCAAATTCCGGGGAGTGTACCCGTGCGCGATTCATAAAAACGGTATCATCGCTTTCAGGACACTGGTGCCTGATCTCTTAACGTAGCTATGCCGATACTGTACTGTGTGCGAGAAAGACTGAAGAAAATGATATTTACCGCTCATACCCAAGAAGAAATGCTACGCCAGCTTCTGACGCCCAAGCGTGAGGGGGAGCTGGTCAATCCGCATGTCTCAATTCAAAAGGCTACTACGGGGATCGACTTTTCTGACATCAGTCGGTGTCTAATGCCTACCTCTAAATCTTCCCACAAACCTGTTAGTCGAGATAGAAAATAATGCCCGATTTCTTTCCGCGAGGCACAGATATTCCATCTCAGTCACCGTTGTTCTGGGTCTCTCAGAAAGACCGCTACCTGCGGCAATTACTAATTCGCGACATCGAGGCGATCACTGGGCGACGGCTACTCGTGTATTTCACCGATTGTGCCGCCGTCGCCCAAATCGACGGATTTGATTGTAAATACATCACCGAGTTACTAGGATCCGAAGGCCTCCCTTTTGATCTTCTGTTAGAGACTAACGGTGGTCAAACGGATGCGACAGAAAATCTAGTCTCGATCCTTTCAAAAGGAAGCACCTCTTTTCGGGTGATTGTGCCAGCACGAGCCAAGAGCAACGGCACTCTCATCGCTTTGGCCTCAGACGAAATTCTGATGGGGAATCCATCGGAATTAGGCCCTGTAGATCCTAATCTAGTCATGGGTAATCAGATGATCCCGTGTTCATTTATTATTAGTGCGGCAAACGCAGGACAGCCTGTTGATCCAATAATGCTACAGTTTGCATTGGCCGCGATCAACCAGACGATGAAGCTTGCAGAAACAGTGTTGGCACAACGCATGCTCAAGGGGACAGCCCCTGACCGTATAAAAACCATCGTAAATGATCTTGCAACACGACAAAAATACTACTCTCACGGATCAGTCATTGATTCAGGTGAGGCTGCTAGTCTCGGGCTAAAAGTACAATATCTGCGACCTAATGACGATCTTTGGCAGAAGATATGGCTCCTGCGCTGTATGTACGAGTTTGATGCAAGAATGCTGGGGGTTGCGAAAATGTACGAATCTGTGAATCTTAGCCACTCAATCAAGATCGCCCCACCCGTCCTCTAGAGGTTGGGCCGCGTCATCCATCTCCCTGTCCCGCCTTCAGTCTTTCCATCCGCCGGGCCATAGGTTCGATGAGGGGGACTCACCCCAGCAGCATCTCCTCAACCCGCCGAGCGATTCGGTGCTGGAGGGTCTCGCGGTGGTCGTTGTAGCGCTCCACACCGCGCCGGATTGCTCCTTCGGGGCATGGGTTACGGGACATTAGTGAACTCCACGGTGCCATCAATGGACAGCGTCTCTGTGCCGCTCATGCCCCCCCCAGTCTTCCTGCTCACTGGAAAGCTATTAAACTTCAGTCTGATGCTTGTTTGCGAGATACTCAGAATTTTCACTGATCCAGTCGCAGCATCCTCAATCTTGCCTGTATTGACAGCAATCTCAACATCTGACCCACCCGCCCAGTCTCGCCATAAATTAACGTATCCAGTAAAGCTGGTTGAGTTTTGGAGAGTTGGTGCATTTCCTTTGATGACAATTCCGAGTCCCGCAAGATTATCCCCAGTCTTGACCGCGCCCGAAGATTGCTGAACATAACCATTGAACACTTGCTTGTCGAAGGCATCCAGTGAAAAACCTGCCGCTATGCTGGCATCTTCCCATGTGACGCGCCCTCCGTTGGTGATAGTGAGAATTGGAGGAGGCGGGCCAAACGCTCCTCCTCCTAGACTCGGCACTGTGATATCTGGGAATGCCTGCATTGGCGGCATCGGTGTTGGCGAGGGGGTAGGCACTGGTGAAGGCGTAGGAGTTGGCGTTGGGACGGGTGTCGGCGTAGGTGTCGGTGATGGTGATGGTATGACTGTCGGCAAGGAGGTCGGAGTAGGGCTTACCGAAGGCGCTGGAACCGCTGTTGGCTGAGGTGTTGGCGTAGTTGTAGAAACACTTCCACCCCCGGAGCATCCATAAGAAAGGATGACAGAAGCGCTCAGTGCCGCAAGGATAATAGGGGATCGCCTCATCGTTTGCTCTCCGCAAACAGTCCGATCACAGGTCTGCTCCCACAGGCCGGGCAGATTCGGACATTTGGCGGTGTGCTCATAATCCCATTTTCCCATAGGCATCGCCTTCAGTGCAGATGCTATATTATGACTATAAGTCATATTATCGCAAAAGGCCGTCTAGCCTCGCATACGCCTCAACCTGCCCGCTTCTTCTCTTCCAGCCGCTCGCTAGAGACCGTCTACCCATTCCACGCTGACGCGATTACTCACTACACGCGCTCAACCTCTTCTCTTTCTCCTGCTTGTGCCAGCGTCCCCAAAGAATGCCCTCATCACCTCCTCGACCACCGCTTCGCGATCCTCATAGGTAGAGTGGCTCATCATGTTCTTTAGGGCTGCTACTTCTGGGTCAACAGCAGGCGTATTCGGATCAACCATGAATTGAATTACCTGACGGGCAATAAATTTTGCCTCTTCAACTCCTCCTGTGTGTTTTTGCGATGGAGTTCTGATGTGCCGAACCTGTCGGATTTCTGGCTTCTCTTTCCTGGTAGTGATTATCTCCGGGCGGTTATACTCAATTTTGTCGCCAGGGAGCAGACAAATTGGATTGTTACCGAAAGGAGTCTCAATCTGTTGAATATAGCGCCCTAGCAAGTAAACCATTACGCTACACAACTTAATCTCTGGGTAGCTTGTGTTTACATAGATGCAGGAGGATTCCTCTTGGGTTAGGTATCCCTCTACTTCACCAGGCGAGCAGTAGGAGTTCACCTTAATACCAAATGTCTGGGCCACTTCTCTCCACGTGTCGAGTTTCGTTCGGTCATTGTCCTTAGCAAGCGCGAGCAGGCGTCCGGCAAGATCCTGCACCTTGATCTCATGCTCATGCTCCATATCTTCATGCGGATCATTATGATGTTTGTCCATCTGGGCGAATCTGATTCTTTTAATTCTCATGGCTTTCTTCTCCTAAAATAGAACACCAAAAGCAAACTAATGTTTGTATTTGTGGGATTCTATCATGCAGGCTACGCGTCGCCACAGGTGAGATCAGCGAATTGTAAGGACAGCCCGGATACAGACATAACCCTGTGGCGAATTTCGTTTAAATTATTTTCCTGAATATCTATTTCCCTCTTGCTTTATACGTCTATTAGACATATAATTAAGACTGAAAGTATTTTTCGACTATGAAAATAATCAACCACCTTGGAGCAACGGGAACCGCAGCCTATCAGCGAGGGCTGACCTTGGCCGCTGGTCTCTCTATGGGAGAAAAGTATCCTCGCTACGCTGTTGGCTACACGCGTCTTGATGGGCATTGGTGTGGTGTTGGCGAGACCGACCCGCGCCATCGTCAGGCGCTCATTAAGATGAAGACTACTGGCGAGAAACGCGCCGCTTTGCGCCGTGTCCCCCTGCCCGAAAGCGCCGCCCGTGTGGAAACCGGCGCGGTGCAGTTTGGAGACGCTCGGCCCGGCTACTT
>NZ_JAYVPL010000043.1:0-28282 GCF_043757465.1 Armatimonas sp. | reverse complement strand
GCCGAAACCCTAGAAGAAGTGGGCATCCTGAGAGATGCCCACACGTTCCATGCGGTCACGGAGCAAGCTCCGGGGAATGTACCCGTACGCTATTCACTTGCCCTCGGGAGACTGGGTTTCGCTCGCCCTGCTCTACCGCCAGGCACGGATCGAGGGAGAGATCATCCCGATGTGCTTGTTTCGTGTGCCCGAGCCGAGCAACGACGAGCTGCGCCAAAAAGAGCCGGAAGCCTGGGAGTGCTGTTCTTGTGAGGAGTGGGATTTTTCTCAGATTGAGAGTGAGGAAGAAGAATGGTCGGTACTGGATTCGAACCAGTGACCCCCGCCGTGTGAAGGCGGTGCTCTACCACTGAGCCAACCGACCAGAGCGAGAGAGAGTATACCACCGCTTCAGCACATCGTCAAACTTTGCTAAAAAGGCGATTTGCACCGTACAATGCCCAGCAGATTCAAACGAAAAAGCAAAACAGCGAAGGATTGCCCCGGTGGGCTGGTCGCTGTTTTTGTTTGTGAAGGACTCAAAGAAATGCATAGCGATGGTAAAGGACGGCTGTTGCTGATCCGCCACACTCAGTCTGTCTGGAATAGCCTTAATCTGTTCACTGGCTGGGTAGATGTCGAGCTCTCGGAGACGGGCAAGGCGCACGCGATAGAAGTCGGAGAAGCGATGGCGGGCAAGTACTCCGTGGACAAGAGCTACACATCGAGCCTGGTGCGCGCCCAGCAAACTCTCCAGCTCGTGATGGAGGGTGCAGGGATCTCCGGCATTCCCATTGTTGAGGACTGGCAGCTCAACGAGCGCTTCTACGGGCTCTGGCAGGGGCGTAACAAAGACCAGATGAAGGCGAAGTACGGCGAGGCAGCGATCCAGGCCGTGCGCCGTGGCTTCGCGGACCGCCCCCCCGGCGGCGAGAGTCTCGCGGATACCACCGAGCGCGTGCTCCCCTACTTCGAGGAAACCATCGAGCCAGAGCTCGCCGCCGGGCAGACGATTCTCATTGCAGCCCATGGCAACTCGCTCCGGGCGCTGGTCAAGAAGCTTGAAAACCTCGCCGACAATGTGGTTCCCGGTGTCGAGATCGGCAACGGGGAGCTACGTGTCTACCGCTACGAAACAGAAACCAATAGCTACGTCCGTGAAGTTTGAGTTCCCTGACCACGGAGGCTTCTTTACCAAAGAGTCCCCTGTTTTTGTCGCACGCGCTCCCGGTCGCCTCGATGTGATGGGCGGAATCGCGGACTACTCCGGCTCGCTGGTCGCGGAAATGCCCATCGGGCAGGCGGCGCTCTGCGGAGCGCAAGTGGATCCGTCGGGCAAGCTGACCATTCGCTCGCTCAATATCGGCCGCACGGTAAGCGTCGCCCCAGGCGGTGAGAAAGAAACGGAGCGCTGGGCCGTCTATTTAGCGGGCTGCGTGGCACTGCTCAAAGCCGAAGGGCTCCTTCATCCCGATGCCGGTGTGCGCCTCTTGCTCAGCTCCGATGTCCCTCTAGGGGCGGGCGTGTCATCGTCGGCGGCTATTGAAGTGGCGACCATGCGGGCGGTGGCGGCAGCCTTTGAGATCGCACTGGATGGCCTGACACTCGCGCGTCTGTGCCAGCGGGTGGAGAACGAGTGGGTCGGAGCGCCGTGCGGGGTTATGGATCAGGTGACCAGTGCGTGCGGCGAGGCGGGCAAGCTGCTTCTCTTACGCTGCCAGCCCCATACCATCGAGGGCTACACGCAAATCCCAACAGGCTGGAGTGTCTTTGGAATAGACTCCTGTGTCAAGCACAGTGTGGGGGGCATGGGCTACACGGGCGTGCGGTGCGCCGCCTTCATGGGCGCAAAGCTGCTGGGGCTGCAACCCACCGACTATCTGTGTAATCTCACCCCAACCCACTACAAGGCGCTCGGAATTACTCTGCCTGAGACACTCTCGGGCGCGGCGTTCCTGGAGGAGCATGGCCCCACTTGGGACACTGTCACCCGAGTAGACCCTGCGCAGCACTACCCCGTACTATCCGCCACGGAGCACCCGATCTTTGAGAATCAGCGCGTGGAGACATTTCTGGCGGCGCTCGACGTGGGCGACTTCGTCCTCGCGGGCAAGCAGATGCTCGCCGCACACGCCAGCTACAGCCGCTGCGGTCTGGGAACCAAGGAGACGGACTTACTGGTCGAGCTAACGATGGATCAGAGCGGTGTGGCGGGCGCAAAAATCACGGGGGGCGGCTCGGGGGGAACGGTCTGTATCCTCTGCCCCACGGAGCGGGAGACAGTGGTGGCGGAGAGTGTGGCGGAAGCCTATGAAAAACACACGGGAAATGCTCCGCGCCTCATCCAGGGGACATCACCCGGCGCTCTGGCCACTCCGGTAGGCTTGCTTTAGATGCGCAAGCGCCTGGGCTAATTCGGTCTCAAACTCCCCGTCGGTAAAGTTGCACTCAATCGAGACACGGGCATCGTAGCCCGCTTCTCGAAGCGCCGTGAACAGAGCGGCATGGTCATAAACACCCGTCCCTGGAGCTTTTCGCCTGGTGTCCGCCGTGTGAACATGGGCTAGGCAATCCGCACTCGCCAGAATATCCGCAAGGGATTCGTCGCCGTTGCGCTCCATGTGATAGGTGTCCGCGAGATTTCGCACGCCGGGCCTGCCGACTTCCCGCGCTAGCGCCGCGCCCTCCGCGACCGTGTGCAGCAGATTGCACTCATGGCGATTCAGCGGCTCGATAGCAACCACAACGCCGGTTTTCTCATGGGCATCCGCACACTGATTTAAGAACCACAAGAGCTGCTCATGCGCCTGCTCCGCGCTCCAGCCACTCACGGGGAGCTGCCGTGCACCGCCGCTCCCAAAGACAATCACTTCCCCGCCCACTTCCGCAGCGCGAGAAAGTGCCGTGTGGACATAGCCCGTGAGCGCCGCCGGGTTCACCTCAGGGCCGACGAGCTTCAGCTTGCTCGGCACGAAGAGATTAAACGTTTCACAAGGAAGAGGAAGCGCCAGAAGTGCGGTTTTTTTCTCCGCCCACGCCGCCGCATTCTCGGACTCCGGGATCAGCTCACCGGCGACTCCCAGCTCAATGTAGTCCCACCCTGCCGCCGCAACAGATGCAGCCTTACTTCGCCCACCGCACACCCCAAATCGCATCAGAGATTGCTCTCCTCGATCACTTTTTTCATCTTCTTCATCGCCTCGTCAGTCAGCTCCTCACCAGGCGTGGGGACGTGTGAGCGTGCACTGCGCACTGCCCACCAGGCCCCGACGGTAATGATCAGCGCAAAACCTCCCCAGAAGACCGCATCCGGCATCTCCGCATACGGGATCTGGTTGAGCTCCCCATAGAGGTGCCGCGAGGAAAACCCGAGCTTGACTCCCGCCCAGGCCACCAGCCCATAGGCTGTGCTATCCAGTGCGGGGTACTTGCGCAAGAGCCGTAGGAACGCCGCCGCCCCCAGGCGCAGCAGAACCATTCCCAGCAGCCCCCCTAAGTAGACAATCCAGAGCTTGGAGGGCTTGTTGACCAGAGACACCGCCACGAGAATCGAGTCCACGGCAAAGATCACATCCGTAAAGCCCACCAGCGCGACCGTCCGCCCAAAAGAGAGCTGCTTGCCCCCCGCCGCCAGCGCCGCTTCGTCGTCCTCGTCGTGGGACTTGCTCATAAAGTGCTTGACAGCCAGAAAGATCAAGTAGGCCGCCCCAAGACCACAGAGCCACCAGAGCTTGATCAGAAAGCCTGCCAGGAGAATTCCCACGCCACGCAGTGCAAAGGCCATGATCAGCCCGAGTGAGAGCGCTTTTTGCTGTTCTTTATCGGAAAGGTGGCGCACGAGCAAGGCGAGCACGAGGGCATTGTCGGCGGAGAGCAGGCCCTCTAGGAGCACAAGGGTTCCGACAATCAATAAATCAGGGGTTGCAAAAATCTGGCCAAATGGCATTACTGTTATTCTACCTCCTCCGCCGGGTAAGATAGATTCCTGATGTTAGTTCCTGTTTCTCTCCGGCGCTTGCCGGGCAACGATGATCTCCCCCTCCCGGCCTACGAGACCGACCAAGCAGCGGGGATGGACCTGCGTGCGGCGCTCACTGAGCCACAGACCCTGGCTCCCGGGGAGCGCCAGGCAGTGCCCACCGCAATTGCGATTGCACTGCCTGTCGGCTATGAGGCGCAGGTACGCCCCCGCTCGGGGCTGGCACGCAAGGCGGGTATCTCGATGGTGAACTCCCCCGGCACCATAGACGCGGACTATCGCGGCGAGATCATGGTTCTGCTGATCAATTTAGGGCAGGAGCCTTTTACCGTGAACCGCGGGGATCGGATCGCCCAGCTTGTTGTCGCTCCCGTGGCGCGGGTGGTCTGGCAGGAAGTGGAGAGCTTGGAGCAGACCGAGCGCGGCGTGGGCGGCTTCGGACACACGGGCGTACAATAGCGGCCATGGATGAAGAGATTGGCGCACTGCTCTCACGAGCAAACCTGACGCGTGTACGGGGAAATCTGTCGGAGGCACAGGCCATCTGTCAGAGTGCTCTGGAGCTGTGCCCCACGTCAGCCGATGCCCACAGCCTGCTGGGCGATCTTTTTGCCGCACAGGAAAAGCACGATGAGGCGCTGCACTGCTACAGCGTCGCGGCGGAGCTCAAGCCCCAGAACGCAGCCCTTGCAGAGAAGCGCGACAAAGCGATCCAGGCACGCCATCTGCGCCTACTCACCAACCAGCAGCAGGCCCAAAGACTCGCCGTGCCAGAGGTCGCGCACCCTGCCGTGCCCAGAAAAAACGCCCCCCGTCGCCCACTTCCCCGCTGGCTTATGGTGACACTGATTGCTATTGGGGGACTTGTCGTACTGTTTCTGGGAGTTTGGCTAGGCACGAGGCTTGCACCGGGCAGCGACCTCGTACCTACCAAACTACCCGCTACGGTCGGACGTAAAGACTAGTCGGCCCCCTAGTCCAACGTGAGGCGGGGCCGAAGCTGCGCTAGCTTCTTCTCCCCGATCCCCTTCACTTCCATGAGCTGCGAAAGCTCGGTGAACTTGCCTTGCTCGGTGCGGTACGTCACAATGCGCTCCGCAATGGCGGGCCCGATCCCGGGGAGGCTCTCCAGCTCTTTCGCAGTCGCTTTATTCAGTGCAACAGGCCCCTCGACCGGCTTAATGGCATCCGTTTTCTTCGCACTGGTCTTCTTTTTAGATACCGCGGGGGCTGCCTTAGAAGCGGCGGGCACGGTGGGTTTCTCCTGAGCAAAGCTCGGGCAGGTCAGGCTCGTCAGAGCAGCGATGCAGATAACAATTTTCGTGAACGTCGTAAACATAGTTTTTGGTTTCCTCTTGGTTGCGGAAGTGTCTCTCCCGCTTCACCCCTATAACGGGTGGGAAACCCCGAATCTTATAAAATCACGAAATTATTTTTTCAAGGGTAGAGCAAGTGTGGTTTACGGCGATTTGCAAACGCACGCAGCCCCGCGCTCCAGCGTCGGGAAAGTGCCGCGTAGTCGTCGCCCGCTAGGACACCATCCATGGCCTGCCGGTTCACCAAGAGCGTCATCATTCGCTCAGCTTGCCACTCTTTGGGGTAGAGCTTTCGCAGGGTGAGGGCGAGTTCGACTCCCACACGCACGGGAGCGAGCCTCTGGCGATCCGTCACTAAGAAGCTGACACCGCCACAGAGTTCACCGACAAACTTACTGGCCAGAGGCGTAAAGTGCACGGGGATAAAGCGAATACCAGGGAGCTTCTTCTCGTTGAGGGCGGCGGCGAGGCGACGGGGATCGAGGTACGGGGCGCCGATCCACTCAAACGGCGTGTCGGTGCCGCGCCCCACCGAGATATTGGTAAACTCGATCAGCCCGACACCCGGATAGAGAGTGGCCTGGGCGAGCGAGCGCATGTTGGGTGAGGGATTGATCCAGGTCAGCCCGGTGGCGTCCCAGTAGTCGCCGCGCTTCCAGCCCTCGCAGGGGATCACGGTAAGATCCAGCTTCAGCCCTTTCTCCGCAACAATGAGCTTTGCCAGCTCCCCCATGGTCATCCCGTGGCGCACGGGAATCGGATGGTACGCCACAAAAGCCAGCTTGTCTTTATCGGCAATCGGGCCCTCTATCGCGACACCCCCAATGGGATTGGGCCGATCCAGCACCACAAAGCGCTTCCCGTATTTGGCAGCCGCCGTGAGGCAGTGCCCGAGAGTCGAGAGAAAGGTGTAGAAGCGGCAGCCAACATCCTGAATATCGTAGACCAGTGTCTCGATCCCGGCAAGCTGCTCCGCCGTGGGCTCGTAGCGCTCGCCGTAGAGGGAGAACACCGGCAGGCCCGTCTTCGGGTCTTTGCCATCCGGGACGCGCTCATCCACCGCGCCACGAATCCCGTGCTCCGGCCCGAAAAACGCCTTGAGAGAGACCTGGGACGACTCCGCCAGCACATCAGCCGTCGCCACGCCGTCCAGCGTCAGCCCCGTGTGGTTGGTGATTAGCCCGACCGGCCCACGCCCTAGCGCGGAGAACTTCTCGCGCACCAGCACATCCACGCCGCACAACACCGAAGAAGAAGCCGTTTCCATGGCTCCCATTTTACCTGTTCAGGGGAAAGCCTTCCAGAAGCGCTCCCAGATGATGGTTTCGTGCTCAAAGGCATAGGCTTCCGCGTAGGGTTCGCCCCGTCCTGTGCGCTTTTGGGAACGACTGGTCATTCTGTCGTGGTGGTGGCCGAGCTCATGGAGCAAGATATGAAGGAGCTGGTAGGCGCGGACACTAGCCTCGTCGAACTTGCAGAGAAAACTGCCGCTGGGGAGCGCGTCGCAGGGAACTCCCAGGCGCTCGAAAATTTCAGCGTGGCCCTGGTAGTAGCTCTCAGAGCACTCTGTCCAGAGGTCTTCCTGCCAGGCGCAGACATGCACCACGCCGCAGTGGTAGTAGTAGCCATCCGCCCACTCGCTTCCCGGAGCCAGCACGATGGCATTCAGACCGACGGCAAGTTTATTCCAGTCGGGGAGAAGCTCCAGAAATCTATAGATGTCCTCTTTGCGCAGAACGTGCTTAAAGCCCTCGCGAGGTCGCTGACGATCCACCAGAACCATCCGTGGCTCCGGGGCATGGTAGTAGTCCGTGCTTGGCTGCCAGTTGTTTTTCTTTTGAACTTTGCCATCCGAAACTTTGGGAGTGGATCTCCGGGCACCGCATTGCATGTAAGCTCTATCGAAACATCCCCTCGCATTGCTCAATGAGAACTCTGGTACAATGAGTTTGTACTATTTTTCACGAACATGACAAACCCGCTCTCTCCGCTCGTCTATTTTCGCCGCAACACGTCGCGCGCTCTCCCAATGGGCCTAGTGATCGTTCTCGCGGTCTTTCTGATCGCGGGCGTGACGGTGCTCGCCAATGCGATTGATCTCACCGTGCGGACGATCTACCGCTACACGGAGTACTTCACCTATGTGCTTCCCCAGCAGCGCTTTCGTGAAGTCCCGGTGGCGCAGCGCCAGATCGTGGAGGCGGATCCACGGGTTGAGCGGACGATGGAGGGGGCGTTTTTTCTGTGCAACATCAAAACCGTGATGGGCCGCCTGCCGTTTGTGGTGCTAGGCGTGCCGGAAGACGACCGCGACTATCTGATGCAGCGCATGGGAACCCCCCTGATCGCCGGGCGCTTGCCCGCAGAAGGCATGCCAGAAGCCGTGCTCTCCGAGCCGATGGTCGAGAATAAGAAGCTCAAGATTGGAGACAATGTCGTCAGCCCCACGGAGCCAGGCGGGATGGCGACAGCGGCTCCGGTGCCGGTGAAGCTGGTAGGAATCCTAAAAGGCCCGGTCTGGGTCGGGTTCACGAGTAGGAGCTTCTGCACCAGCTACTTCTTGCTCAATCCTCGCTGCACGCTCTACACCTGGAAAGATATTAACCAGCGCGATGCGCTCAACCGGGCAATGATGCCGGTCACGGATAAGTCCAAGGGCAAGCTCTCTCCCAACGAGGTCCAGCTTCTTTCTAAAGAGAACCTCATCACCGAGGTGCGCGAGAGCTTGGAATCCCTATATCTGATCATGGGCGTGGTCACGGCGGCGGTGATTTTTGCCATTACCCTGATGAGTGGGATGCTCGCTAATATCTACTTCACCCAGCGCCTCTCAGAGTTTGGGGTACTGGCGGCGATTGGCTATTCCCGACCCAGCCTGATCGGGCGCGTTCTAGCGGAGACGGCGCTGCTCAATGTGGCGGGCTGGATTGTGGGCGCGACTTCGACCGCGCTGCTCATGCGCTTTCTGGGCGAGTCGGTGTTTCGTGCGCGGGGGCTCTTTCTCGACCCCTTTGATCTGGATGCCTACGCCCACACGATCCCCGTGCCGATCTGCATTACGCTTTTCTCCGTGGCAACCATTGCCTACCGCCTGGTGAAGCTCGATCCGGTGACAATTATTGAGAGACGCTAGGAAATATTAAGATTTATGGAAGTACTGTCTTGTGAAAAAATTGCGCTCGCCTACCGTGATGGTGACCGCACGACCTATGCCCTGCGCGAGGTGAGCCTGAGCCTGCCGCCGGGAAAGTTCTACGGCATCATGGGACCATCGGGCTCGGGCAAGTCCAGTCTGATGTATCTGCTCTCCGGGCTCAAGCGCCCCACGGGAGGCGAAGTGCGGCTCGGGTCAACCACACTCTCTCACCTGCCCGACGCCGAGCTGATGCGTCTGCGCCGGACGCGTTTTGGGTTTGTCTTTCAGCAGCCGTTTCTGCTAACCTATCTCACTGCGCTGGAGAATATTGTGGTCGCGGCCCCAAAACCCGATGCAGCGGCACGTAAAAAAGCCCTGGAGCTTCTGGAGAGTTTAGGGCTAGCGACGATGGCGGGCAAGCTTCCCAGCCAGCTCTCTGGCGGTGAGCGCCAGCGTGTCGCGGTGGCACGGGCGCTGATCAATGAGCCGGAGATTCTGTTTGCCGACGAGCCAACGGCGGCTTTGGACCAAGCCAACGGGCATCGCGTGATTGAGGCACTGGCAGCATGGCGCACGCAGGGGACGGTTATTGTGGTCACCCACGATGCGGGCATGCTCTCCGGAGCCGATGAGCGAATCTACCTGAGCGATGGCAGCCTAAGTATCCACGAGTCGTAAGCGGGCCAGCACGGACTTCGCAACCGCAAGCTCCCCCTCACTATCATCCTCCCAGCAGGGCTCAGGGCGACGGTAGCGCGCCAGAATCTCCACATGGATCCGTGAGACACGCAGGGCACTGTTGTAGTCGCCGCGCGCCAGATAGATCGCCTGGAGCCGCTTGTAGGGATGCTCACCCAGAAACTTATCCGCTAGGTTCGCTTCAAACTCCTGGATAGCTTCGTAGATCAAGCCCTCTTTTTCCAGCTCAGCGCCCCGCAGGTTCCTCGCAACCATCTCCCCAAAGAGCTGGCGCTCCGCCTGTTCGTAGACCGCCTGTTCTTCTGGGGTGAGACCACTGCGATCCTGATCGAGCCAGCCACGACAGATAGCCTGACGCGGAACTCCAAGAGCGATCTGGGACTGTGCCCAAACCATAAGCTGGGCGACGGTGACCCGCGGCGGAGGGCGACGAAAAAATAGCATCTTGGCAGAGATGCCTAGCAAACTCCATGCCAATAGGAAAAAATCTATGTTGTAATCAGCGCCGCCGGAGCGCGCCCGCGGCCTCGCACCAGCCCCAGTGCCAGAAGGGCCGCGATATAGGGCAGGAGCTGGAGAATATCTGGGGGCAGGGTTCGGGCCAGCCCAGCGTTCTGTAGAGCTCCCACCAGAGCATCGCCTGCGGCAAAGAGTAGCGCCGCCCCCACGGCGCCCAGAGGATTCCAGCGCCCTAAAATTACCGCCGCCAGCGCCATGTAGCCACGCCCCGAGGTCATGTTCTCCGTGAACTCCCCCAGCCCCATCAGTGCCAGCAAGACACCACCTAGCCCCGTCAGTGCGCCGGCTGCACTCACCGCCCCCAGGCGAATCTTCTCCGGGTTTAGCCCCGCCGAGCGCACGGCTTCTGGCTTCTCTCCACACGCCCGTGCACGTAGCCCCAGCGGCGTTTTAGTAAGCACAAAGGCTGTCAGCCCAGCCAGTAGGATCACAAGAGGAATCCCCACTTCGGCGGGAAACCGTGCCTGCGTGCTCAGCCCCGCCTCGCCGTGGGCACGGAGCAGAAATGTCGTCAGCCCAAGAAGTCCTAAGTTCAGCCCGACGCCTGAGAGCACAGCGGGAACCCGAGCAAAGAGCACAAGGCTTGCATGGAGAAGCCCGACCAGTGCTCCCGCGAGTATCCCGGCTAGCGCCCCCAGCCACGCACTACCAGAGAGCACGGCTACGCTCACCGCGGCGTAGGCACCCGCCAAAAGCTTTGCCTCCAACCCGAGCGCAATCACCCCCACGCGCTCGGAGAGTGCGCCCCCCAGCGCCGCCAGCGCCAGGGGAGCCCAGAGCCGCAGAGTCGCCGCCAGAAAGTCCATGCAGGCATTGTACGGTATAGACAATGCTTGTGAAAAATGGTACA
Organism: Armatimonas sp.; assembly: GCF_043757465.1. Taxonomy (GTDB): domain Bacteria; phylum Armatimonadota; class Armatimonadia; order Armatimonadales; family Armatimonadaceae; genus Armatimonas. The sequence goes on along the minus strand of NZ_JAYVPL010000043.1, from coordinate 17,804 downwards.
AACAACTCAATCATGCAGGGCGTAGCCGCAGTCTTTCTCAAGGAGGTGCGAACGGAGTGGCGGACACGGGTCGCGCTCTCCGGGGTCGGGCTTTTTGTGGTGGGCGCGCTGCTGCTACTGGGGCTAGGGCTAGGACAGTCCACTAAGCTCCCCAGTGCGGAGATGACAGGTGCGCTGATCTGGGTGTTGGCACTTTTCACCGCGGCGACGGGCCTAGGGCGGGCATTTGTACAAGAGGCGGAGCGCAGCACAGCGCTGGCACTACGGCTGCACGCCCGCGCCAATGATGTCTGGGTGGGCAAGTTTGCCTTCAATGCCCTCCTGATGCTCCTGCTCAATAGCCTGACCGCACCCGTACTTTTCTCCCTCTTTCAAGTGAGAGGAGTGAACGCGGGCGTTTTGATTTGCGTCCTAGGGATGGGAACACTCGCGATTGCCGCAATCTTCACCACGATGGCCGCTCTGGTAGCACAGACCACGGCACGCGGCGGCTTGCTCGCAGCACTAGCATTTCCGCTACTGGCTCCTGCATTTCAAGTGGGTCTCAATGGCACCAAGGCTGCGCTCGGAATCGGGATGGAGAGCATTCAGAAATCAGTGTGGCAGGTGGCGGGTGTGGACATTGCCATGCTCACAATCTATACGGCGGCAGCGATCACTCTCTCGCTCTGGCTGTTTGACTTTATCTGGAACGACTAAGTAAAGAAATGAAAAAAGAGCTAAAAATCGGGATCGGGCTCTGGATGCTGGCGGGGCTGGCCTATGTCTTTTTGAAGCTGCCCGCCGCAAAGAACTTCGCTAACCCGGAGCTCGCACGGATAGTTGCACTGCACCTACCCTGCGCCTATGTGGCAGTCATTGCTTCCTGGATGTCCGCGTGGCACGGCTGGAAGTACCTTCAAAAGCGAGAGCTACTCGACGATGCCAAGTCGGCGTCGGGGGCCGCACTCGCCCTCCTGTTTTGCGTCCTAACCACCGCGACGGGTTCGATCTTTGCCTACATTCAATGGGGAAGTTTCTGGAACTGGGACCCGCGTGAGACAAGTGTCTTTATGCTGATGCTGATCTACTGCTCGTACTTTGTTCTGCGTGGCAGTATCGAGGACATCGAAAAGCGTGCAGCGATCAGCGCCGTCTTCGGGATTTTTGTGGCTGTCATGACACCGCTGCTGGGCTACGTGATCCCCAAGTACATGGACTCTCTCCACCCTAAAAATGCCCAGTTTGGCCCCAGCTACCGCATGGCAATCTACATGGGAATTCTCCCCCCCCTTTTGGCGTTAATGTTCTGGATTCAAAGTATTGCAATAAAGCTTGACCGTGCGCGTCTGGCGCTGGAGGAGGTAGACTACTAATTATGAATATGGCCTTTCTACTACTCGTGGCTGTCGTGATCTGGGTAGGCGTCTTCGCCTTTGTCTGGATGCTCGATAAGAAAGCGAGCTCGCTAGAGAAACGCATGGCGCGTCTGGAGAACAAACAATGAAACTTAAAGCAGGAACCACCGTGGCGATCGTACTGATCTTTGGGGCGCTCGCCTACGGTGCCGGTCAGTTTGTCACCAATCTCACGCCCTATGTCTCGTTCCAGGAAGCCAAGGCGGGCAAAGACCGTGTCTTTCAAGTGATGGGGCCGCTGGACCGCTCGCAGCCGATTACCTACACGGGCGTTCTTAACTTCACTATAAAAGAAGAAAAAACCGGCCAGACACTGCCGGTGCGCTTTAAACATTCCAAGCCCGCAAACTTTGATCAGGCGACGCAAGTGACGGCGATTGGGAGCTGGAACGGTGAGTACTTCGAGGCGCGAAAGCTACTCGTGAAGTGCCCCAGCAAGTACGAAGAGGAAGTCAAGGCGAATTAAAGCAATGCCATTAGGATATACACTTCTCGGGTTTGCACTGGCGGCGACGGTGATCGCCAATGTGCTTTTTGTGCTCTGCGGCAAGGCCGATCGCACCGGACTCTGCGACTGGGCGAAACGCTTTGTGGCGCTAGCAACCGCGAGTGTGGTCGGGGCCTGTACCTATCTTGCCTACCTGATCGCCACCCACCAGTTCCAGGTGCACTATGTTGCGGAGTACACCTCGCGGCGCACCAAGACCTGGTATTTAATGGCGGCGTTCTGGGGTGGTCAAGAAGGCTCCATGCTCCTCTGGGCGTTCTGGACGGCGATGCTCGGGCTCTGGCTAGCCTACAAAGGCGGGAAGAATAGCGCCAAGGCGTGGCCGATCTTCGGGATCGCACAGGTCTATCTCCTGAGCCTTATTCTCGTCAAGTGTCCCTTTGCCGTTCCTCCAGGCCCTATTCCCGCCGATGGTCGCGGCCTCAACCCGTCGCTAGAGAACTACTGGATGGTCATCCATCCTCCCATTCTCTTTCTGGGGTTCGCCTCCACCATTCTTCCCTCGGTCTGGGCGATCTACGGCATGCTGCACCGCGACTGGGACGGCTGGGTGAAGTCCGCGCTTCCCTGCACCCTTTTTTCGTTTGCCACACTCGGCTTCGGGCTCTCTCTTGGCGGCTTCTGGGCCTACGAAACTCTGGGCTGGGGCGGCTTCTGGGCCTGGGATCCAGTCGAGAATACCTCGCTTTTCCCCTGGCTGCTTCTCACCTCGCTGCTGCACGGCCTGGTTCTTCAGAATAAGAACGGCTCCTGGCGCAAGGCGAACTTCTTCCTGGGGATTCTCCCGTTTGCCGCGATGTTCTACGGGACGTTTCTCACGCGCACCGGCGTTCTCTCCGACTTCTCCGTCCACTCGTTCTCCTCGCTGGGCAGCGACGGTTTCTGGCTGATCCTAGTCGGCGTTCTGATGTGGACTTTTATTCCGCTCGGTCTGCTGCTACTGCGCAACTGGGATATTCCCAAGCGTAGCGAGACACAGGAGAGCGCTGCGTTTCTGAGCCGCGAGACGGGCTTTGCGGCGGCGGGAATTATTATCGGGCTGATTGGGTTCTTTGTGGCGCTGGGAATGTCCGGACCGCTACTCACCAAGCTCTGGAGCGCAAAAGGGCAGGCGGCTGAGCCAGAGTTCTACAACAAAGCGCTCTATGCCCCTGCGATTGGGATGCTGCTGCTGATGGCGGCCGCACCGTTCCTGACCTGGAAAAACGGCGATGCCCCGAGTGCGTACAAAAAGCTTTTCCCCGCCTACATCACCGCAATTGTGCTCGCGATGGCCTTTACAGCGGTCGGAATGTACCTGGGCCTGCGCCACCCAGCGATGGTACTGCTCTTTGCCGCCTCGCTGTTTTGCGTGATCGCCAATGCAATACTCATCGCCCCGCGCTTAAAATCGAAAGGCGGACGGCTGAGCATTGGGGGACACGTCGCCCATGCGGGAATTGGTTTATTACTGGCTGGGCTTGCGGGGCTGGTGATGTTCTCCAAGCATAAAGAGGGCATTCTGCTCATCAAGAACCAGCCGACCGAGGCGCTAGGCTACAAGCTGACCTATGAAGGCTACACCATGGACCCGTTTGCGCGTGACAACGCCATTCGGATCAAGGTAGTAGATGGGAATTCGCAGTGGGACGCCGAGCCGCACTACTCGTATGTCCCGTGGGAGGGCAAGGACTCCCCTCAATCCAACCCGCCCGCCATTCATCATAAGTTCTGGGGTGATGTCTACTTAGCTCTGAGTGGTGAGGCACAAGAGTTCGTGGATCAGCCCGATGCCACCAGCTCCAACTGGCTCTTCTCCTTAAAGCGCGGGGAGACCAAGACTTTTGGGGACTACACCTTCACCTTAATGGGCTACGACTTAGACGAGAAAGCCAAAGCTGTGCTTGCCAAGCATAGCGAGGCCGATTTTAATAAGCTCTCTGCAGTGCGTATGGTCGCCAATGTGATTGTTACTTACCAGGGCAAGCAGACTCCGGTAAAAGTAGCCGTGCGCCACGAGCCGTCTGCGGGCGGCGCGTACTCTGAAGTGGTCGAGATTCCAGGCCCGGGTGGCAAGCACGGAAAAGTGATATTGCGCATGCTCCCCGCTCCCACTGAGAAAGAGATTAAGGAGAAGCAGTCCGCCTCCGAGGCTGCCGTCGCGCGGGCCAAAGAGGCGGGTGCCCCCGGGACGCCCGCGTTCCAGCAAGCGCTCATGAAGGATTTCAGCGCTTACAACGAGGGCCGCCGGATGCAGGAGTTCGCCACCTACCAGACCCTGCGCTTCGAGACCTTCAACGCGCCCGATCCCGGCGATGCGGTCTTTGTGGAGCTCTCCACCAAGCCGCTGATCTGGTTCATCTGGGCAGGGACACTGCTCTACACTCTCGGTGGCTTTATTGCCTACCGACGGCGAATCAAAGAGTAGTTACTGTGCGGCGATGACCAGCTCGCGCACTCTTGCGGCGGAGAGCTGGTCCTTGTGAATGTACTCCTCGGCAACATCAATGATGACAGGCAGGAGCGGGCCACGCACAAGGTCGTAGGCGACGGCGTTGTAGTAGTTACAGAGCTGCCGCTTCACGGAGACAAGAATCGCCTCCGCACCGCTCTCGGCGTGGGGGGATTCCAAAACCTCAAAGATCTCGTGCAGGCGTACCACGGCGTTGACATTGTCCACAAGCCCAAATCCCCCCGTGTCGCCCATGATGCGGCGGCGCGCGAGGACGCTCTCCGGGTCGGCGGCAAGCCCCTCGGCGGCAGTGGCAGCGTAGCGGACAATGACCTCGCGCGAAAGAAGCGAGAGGTACTCGTCGTAGTGCTCCGTCTTAAGCCGCTCCCGAACCTCCACCAGTGACTCCAGATACTCGTCCATCTCGTCGAGCAGCACTGACTCCACAAAAGCGTCTTCCAGTCCGAGATGGGTCGCGACAACGGCAATCGCGACTTTTCGGTAGAGAAGAATATCCTGAGCACGTGGCTCCTCTAAAACTCCCTCGTTCACAGAAGATACTTTTCGACATCGGCGGCGATGCTTCCTTCTCAGATGCACTATGATGCAGATCACACAGCAGAGTGCGGGAAGTCACAGCGGGTGCCGCGCGTAAATCCTATACTTCCAGCATCACAATCTTGTGACCAGAGCTTCGCAAGGTGATGGGGCCGCGATCCCTTCGCCCTGCAAAAGCCCTAATGACAATGTAACTCCAAGATCGCTCCAGTAAGGGCAGGCGTGCCTCTTACCGGAGCGATTTTATTGTGTGTCGGGGTATACTCTTAACTGTCGGCGTCACTGGCGCAAAGGCAAGTTTGTTCACAAAGCTTGCACGGGGAACGCCCCCGAGGGAGCGCCGATAGCAATCCTCTGTCCTGCCGTCCGCCTGGGCACCCGGGACAAACTTTCTCTTTTTGGAGGTTTACCCGACTATGCGTCGTGCTTTTACTCTGATTGAACTTCTGGTGGTGATCGCTATTATCGCGATTTTAGCCGCCATTCTCTTTCCCGTTTTTGCCCAGGCCCGCGAGAAAGCCCGTGCCGCCTCGTGCCTCTCTAACCAGAAGCAGATCGGGACAGGCCTGATGATGTACTCACAGGACTACGACGAGATGCTCCTCATGGGCATGTGGGGCACGTCCGCGAGTGGCACACGCTGCTCCTGGCCCGCGATGATCCAGCCGTACATCAAAAACACCCAGGTATTCCAGTGCCCCTCAGCGCCCCGCACAGCGGGGATCACGGTAGGAACGATTGCCGACCCAGCAGGCTGTGGAATCGGAAATGGTTTTGTGGTGACCTATGCCTACAACTACTATCTCGGCGGCAATAACAACGCCAATGGTGGGGTCATGACCAGCTCCCTTCCCGCAATGGATAAGCCCGCTGAGATTGTCCTGATCGTAGACGGTGCCTCCACAGCGCAGACTGCTGCGTTTGGCACCTCGGATCTCTGGCCCGAGAAGCGCGCTACGGCTGCGGCGACCGGCTTCCCCACTACCGCGAACCGTTACCCCTACTTGCTCGTCCACTCGGGTAGTAGCCTGATGGCAAGTGCCAACGACTACGGTGCCCCCCGTGGCCGGCACAATGGGATGACCAACGTGCTCTGGGCCGATGGACACGCGAAGGCCCGCAAGCTCAGCGCGGACTTCTACCCACCTGTCAATGACAACCGCTACCTGGCGCTCTGTACCACGGTTCTGACGGGCACGGGGATCGCGGCGGCTTCGTGTGCGCCGTGCTTATTGCCACAGCTCGGCTGCCAGCAGTAGCCACCGACGACAATAAAGCCCGTCGCTCTCAAGGCGACGGGCTTTTGGAACTCTATGAAACACTTCACCTTTCCCCTCGCTTGCCTTCTCGTCACCACCCCCACCATCAGCCAAGCCCAAACTTCCCCCTCCGAGAAGCCGGAGGGGGTCACGAGTGGTGCAAGTGGGCGGCTTATGACCTTTGCTCAGATCGAGCAGCGCATTGTGGTGTGGAAACAAAAGTATCCGGAGCTGGTCGAGCTCTCCGTACTTCCGGGCAAGACGCGTGAAGGGCGCAGTATCCCCCTAGTGCGCATCGGGAAGCCCGGAACGCCGGAGCTGATGTGGCTCTCAGGGATTCATCCGCGTGAGCAGCAGCCCGCCTACTGCACCCTGCGCTTTATTGAAGAGGAGCTGGCGGCGGGCTGGAAGAATCAGCGCTGCCTCTGGTACGTGCCGATGTTCAATGTGGACGGCAAGCTCTGGGAGGAGACACACAAAGACTGGCGTAAAAACCGCGTGCCCAATGCCGACGGCACGTTCGGAGTGGATCTGAACCGTAACTTCCCGGTTCGCTGGGGCGGTGGCCGCGAGATAGACTCCACCTGGAACGACTCGACCGCAAGACCGGGCGCGGATATTTTCGAAGGTCTCTCGGCGCTCTCGGAGCCAGAGAACCAGGCGCTAGATCGTTTCTTTGCGGAGCATCCCAGCCTGCGGGCTTTTATGGACATCCATAGCCCTCTACGGGAGATACTTTTCCCCGCGCACACCATCGAGCAAGACTACTTGCGCTACGCCAAGATCGCGACAGGAATGCAGCAGCGCCAGAAAGACGCCCCCTACCCGATCACCAAGAGCACACCCGGGAGCGAGCCCGCACCGGGCGTGCGTGGGGGGAACTCTGGGCTGACCTACTCCCACGCATTTTATAGCTACGGCATCTATGGATTCAACTTCGAGATCAGTACTCCCAGCAAGACCAAAGGTGTCGCAGGGCGCTATCCGCCCGAACGTGAGATTGCCAAGGAGTACGAGACCAATGTGCGGGAGGCGTGGCGCTTCTGGCTGGACACTGCCGGAGAGCTGCCGCCGCCCCAAAAAGGCAGCTTGGCTCCCAAGGGCAGTGGCACGACCGATAAGCCGATTATGCCTGGTGCGATTCTGGGCTGGACACCGCCGGAAATCCCTGGCCCCTGGGCCTACGCCGTTCTCACCTCACAAGACCCGGCGATCGTGGTTCCCAGCGAGTACCGCGCGTTCCCCCTGAAAGCACCTTTCACGCTTCAGGTCATGTCCAACGCCAAACCCAGTACGTCGGTGCCTCTGACACTGCATCTCTGGGACAAAGAGCGCCGACACAGCATCTATCCCTTTTGGCTGGCGATTACCGACGACCAAAAGAAGGAATAGCAAGTTCCCTACGCGAATGCTGAGCTATCTTTTGGCAGGAGTGTTGCTATGAAACGTTTTATCGTAGGAGCCGCGCTGGCTCTTTTCACTGTCGGTGGTGTGCATGCGGGAAAAGCAACTGCAGGGATGCGCCTCGGGGCCCCTAGCTTTCGTTCGATGGGCTCACTGACTTTCGGCCCAGAGGGTATTCTCTTTATCGCGGATACCAAGGCGGCTTCCATCGTGGCTATCTCCACCGACGATACGAAGCCGGGCAAAGCCGCGTCGTCACTGAAGCTCGTAGGGCTGGAGAAGAAAATTGCGGGGTTGCTGGGCACGGAGCCCGCGCAGATTTTGATTGAGGACATGGCGGTCAACCCCGTGTCGGGCAATATCTACCTCTCCGTCTCCCGTGGGCGCGGCCCGGAGGCGACTCCCGTGCTGGTTCGTGTCAAGGGTGAGAGTGAGATTGAGCTGGTCGCGCTGGAGAAGGTGCACTTCTCGCAAGTGGCACTCCCCGCCGCTCCGGCGGAAACCACCACAGGACGAAGCAATCCACGGCTGGAGTCCATCACGGATCTGGCGTTCCAGGATGGGCGTTTACTGGTTGCGGGGCTCTCCAATGAGGAGTTCGCCGCCACCCTGCGCTCGATTCCATTCCCCTTCAAAGACACAAGTAATCCGACCAGTGTGGAGATCTACCACGGAGCCCACGGGCGCTTTGAGACACGCGCTCCGATCCGGACATTTGTCCCGTTCATGATCGGGAAAGAGGCGCATGTATTAGCGGCCTACACCTGCACTCCGCTCGTCCAGTTTCCGCTGAGTGCGATTAAACCGGGGGCAAAGATCCAGGGCAAGACCATCGCGGAGCTAGGCAACCGCAACCGCCCGCTGGACATCATTTCCTACCAAAAAGACGGTCGGGTGAACTTGCTCATGGCCAATAGCAGCCGGGGCGTGATGAAGATCGTCACCGATAGCATTGACAAGGCCGAGCCGATCACTGCACCCGTTGCCGATAAAAAAGGGGTCGGCTACGAGACTCTGGCGGACTGGAAGAACGTGGATCAGCTCGATAAGCTGGACAACACAATGGCGGTGGTTCTTCTGCGTGAAGAGAGCGGAGCAATGAGCCTCGAAACCCGTCTCCTGCCATGACCCCACGGGCAGGCCAGAGCACTACGCTACGCTGGGTTCCTGGGCCGCAAGGCTCAAACAGGGCGTCGGTGGAGGGCTCCGGCCTGCCTGATAAAGTCCCCCTTAAAGTTTTTGCCGGAGAGCAGCGCGAGACCCCGATGGCGGGAACCTATCGCGTTCGCAACGGCACACAAATCTTTGAGCCGCGCTTCTCTCTGCTGCCGGGCACGACTTACTACGCCATCAGTGGCACGGCCTCGGCAAGTTTTCGCTTACCCGCGCGTATTCCTGTGCCCCCCACCCGAGTCGTGCAAGTCTACCCGACGGCGGACACCGTCCCTGTCAACCTGCTCAAGTTCTACCTGCACTTCTCCGCCCCCATGAGTCGTGGCGATTCGTATCGTCACATTCGGCTATTGAAAGCTGGGGGCCAGCCCGTCGAGCTGCCGTTTCTAGAGCTGGCCGAGGAGCTCTGGAACCCGGCGATGACCCGCTTAACCCTGCTCTTCGACCCTGGGCGCATCAAGCGGGGTGTCAAGCCTCTGGAAGACATTGGCGGGGCGCTGGAAGTGGGGAAGCGCTACACACTGGAGATTGCCTCGCGCTGGCAGGATGGGCAGGGTGCTCCTCTTGCGGCTCCCTTTCGCAAGGCATTTCTAGTAGGGGTGGCGAACCGCACCGCGATAGAGCCGTCGCGCTGGCGCATCACGTCGCCCAAGGCGGGCTCACGGAGCCCGCTGGTCGTCGTCTTCAATCAGCCGCTCGATCATGCGCTTGCCCAGCGCCTTCTCACGGTGGAGGGTGTACGAGGCACCATTGCGCTGGACGACCACGAGCGCCGCTGGCGCTTCACACCAGACAAGCCCTGGCAACACCGTCGCTATACCCTCCGTGTCTCGCCGCTCCTGGAAGACCTCGCGGGCAATAATATCGGCAAGACCTTCGATGTGGACACCACGCGCCACCCCGCCCTGTTTCGGAGCGCTCCTCTTCGTCTTCAGTTCACTCCGCGGTGATCGGGGCGACAGTTAACTTATTAATAATATCAATACCAGACTTGACATTATTAAAATATGAGATAGATTATCTCCATGAATCCAAGCCCGCAGCAGTGCCCCGTCTGTGACGGAGCACTCCGTGTTTCCGAGCTGAGCTGTACCGCCTGCCGTACACGGCTCTGTGGGGAGTTCCCGCCGCCACCGCTGGCACGCTTGCCCACCGAGCACCAGCGCTTTATCGAAACTTTTGTCCGCTGCAGAGGCGTCATCCGTGATGTCGAGCGGATGCTCAGCCTCTCCTATCCCACCGTCCGTGCCCGCCTCGATGCCGCCGTCAACGCACTCGAAGGGGCTCTGACGCAAGAAGCGGAAGCCCTCCCGGAAAACCCCCGTCGCCGCGCCATACTGCGGCAGGTGGAAGACGGCACTCTCACCGCCACGCAAGCTGCACAGCTCCTGGCGGATCTCTAAGAAGAAAGAATACCACGATGTCCAAAGACGAGAACCTTAAGATTTTGCAGCTCTTACAGGAAGGTAAGATCACTGCCGACGAAGCCTCCCAGCTTCTGGCGGCAATGGAAAAGCCCGCCCCCGAAGCGCCAACTCCACCGCCCCCGCCACCCGCACTGGCTCCCCCGTTATCGGGGGCTGACGATGACTTTGAGACGGAGACTCTAACACGGGCACGGGCGAAGATCGCAGCGGCACGTGAGAAAGTGGCGGGCATTGATCAGCAGTTCGCCGCCGCGGAAGAGCAGATCGAGGAAGCCAAGAAATCTCACGATCCGATTGGTGCACTCAACCAGGCGCTCAAAGGACTCCCTGGTGCCAAGAGCATTGCGGGCTCGTTCCGAGACTTTGACGCCGGACGCTTTGCTTCCAATGCCGCCAAACAAGCACGTAAGATCGGTAAGCAAGTCAGCGACTCCATTGGCAACATTGATATCAACCTATCTAATATCACCCAGGGCTTCCAAGGGGAGCCCACACAGGAGCAGGCATATGAGGTCACACTGGATGTCGCAAAAGGCGGAACACTACGGATAAAAAACCCCTTCGGCGATATCGCCGTCCAGGGCGGCGACTTCCCCGAGGTACGTGCTGCGGGCACACTCCGCATCTGGGCCGCAACACCCGACGAAGCACAGAGCGCCGTGGACGCCATCCAAGTAACCGCTGAGGCAACCGAAGGTGGCGGGATGATCCAGGCAACAGGCACGGTCAAAGTGCGCCGCATCGAGCTGAATCTCAAGGTATTTGTTCCTGCCGATGGGGTTAAAGTCTCCCTGATCTCGCCCTCGGGAGATCTTTCCGTACGCGGAATCAAGGCCACCGCTGTTACCGCAACCCAGTCGGGTGATATTCATCTGGCGGAGATTGTTGGAGATGTGGCGGCAGAGACAACTTCCGGGGATATTTACATTGAGGGCGTGGTAGGAGCCGTCGGTGCCCACACTGCCTCTGGGGACATTCAGGCGATCCGACTCGATGGTGCCAGCTTTAAGGCAGAGAGCCAGAGCGGTGATATCAGCCTCACCGAGGCCATGCTTCCGAGTGTCACCCTCGCCGTGGTTTCAGGTGATAGTGCCCTGAAGGGAGTCACCGGGAAGCGGCTGGATCTGCGAACGGTCTCGGGGGATGCCAGCGTACAGGAGTGCGACTTTGACGAGGAGCTGAGCGTGGATGCCGTCTCTGGCACCCTGAGTGTCGCCCCCAAGTCTCCCCTAACACAGGGCAAGCTGATTATCTCCACAGTTAGCGGAGATATTGTCCTCGCGCTCCCCTACAAGACCAACGCCGTACTCGAAGCGCGTACTCGTAATGGGGAGCTCCGAGGCAAGGTACGCGGCAGCGACGGCCAGCCCCACGACCTGCGCAGCTCCGGTATGGCGGTTGTCAGTGAGTCCATCGGGGAGGGAACGGGCGCAATGCTAGTTCTCTCGTCCGTGAGTGGCGACGTGAAAATCGAACAGAACGAGGGCTAAGCGGGTGCCGTCGGGGTTAGAGCCTACCCAACCGCTCTTACTCCGGCGGCAAGCGCCTTTGCCATTTGATCTTGCCCCGCCTCGGAGAGCAAAAATGCCTCGTCTTTGGCGTTGCTCAGAACACACATCTCTACCAGCACCACGGGCACCTGTGACCAGATCGAGCCAGTGAGTGCGCCCTGCTTGCTCCCTACCGCCGTTCGGGTATCCGACAGACAGCCATTGTCGCGCAGTGTACCTTTGAGCCCAACGGCCAGCGCGGCGTGGAACTTAGGGGCGCGCTGCTTGCAGGCAGTAATAATCTCCGCACTCGGCCCGCGCTTTCCGGTCGAGTCGGTGCCTTGGCGATCGGGGAAGTACGTCCAGAAACCTGTTCCGCCCTCCGAGTCACAGTGCAGCCGCACCAGTAAATTTGCCTGGAATGCATTGGCAATCTCGGCGCGTTTGCGGTTTTTGACAAACTCTTTCTCACTCGACTTGGTGAGCTTCACCTCGTGCCCGGCAGCTTTGAGCAGGACCTCTAGGCGCTTTGCCACCAGCCAGGCGGCACGCATCTCCGTGAGCTTCTTGCCACGGGTTCCCTCGCCCACCTCCGACGGATGACCAGGATCAATGCAGATCTTCATGCCACCCCCCCAGCCCCCGCCCGGCGGGGGAGTTTTCGAGTAACTGCCTTGCTGCGACGCCGCGGTGGCTACGGGCGTGTTTCTCTTCGGCGCTGATCTCTCCGACAGTTTGCAAATAATCAGGCGGGATGAGAAAGATCGGGTCGTAGCCAAAGCCATTCGTGCCACGCGGCTCGCCTGAGATGCGCCCTTCAAACGTCCCTTCGGACTCGGCGAGCACGGTGCCATCGGGTGCGATCAGGCTCAGGACGCAGACATAGCGGGCACTGCGCTCCTCGCCGACTTTGCCCGCGAGCTTTTCGAGTACCGTGGGGATCCAGTTCTCCTCGCTCACCCAGCGGGCCGAGTGTACACCCGGTGCGCCGCCCAGTGCGTCTATGCAGATCCCACTGTCATCGGCCAGTGCGGGAAGACCCGTGTGCTGCGCAGCAGAGAGAGCCTTGATACGGGCGTTTTCGACAAACGTCGCGCCGGTCTCCTCGGGATCGGGCGCATCATCGGGCAGCGGTAAAAGCGCAAGGTCGGGGAGAAGCTGCTGCATCTCCTCGACCTTGTGGGCGTTGCGGGTCGCCAGAATGATTTGCATAAACTTAGTTTATCGCGTCACCCCGCCGGTTGGAGCGACGATGCTATTTCTTCGGGTTCAGCACCTCGTCAATCAGCTTCCAGGAATCCGCGATATGGAGCTGTGTTGCCCGATCCGCCGACTTGCCCTTAGCGGCAGCCAGAAATGCCAGGATATCGGTGAGGGCGCTACGAACCTGCACCTTGGCCTCGCCAGAGAGCGGGCCGGAGTTGGCGTTGCGACGTCCTCCCGGTGCTCCGCCTACAGGAGAAACAAGAGCAGCGGGCGGGTCGAGCTTACTGACCAGGGCATCTATGTAGGCTCGTTGGAGGTTGCGGCGGTAGAGATCCGTCATGATTTTAGGCTGAGTCAGCTCGCTGAAGATGCCCCGCTTCAGATCGTTCAGAAACTCACCAACCGGATAGGCAACCGCAGTAGCAGTCGCTTCGAACTCGACCAAGCGGTTGAGACGACTGTCGCTAAGCAGGCCCCCGATGATACCGCGTTGTTCCCCCAGCACGCGGCTCACCGTTCCTGTCGCCGTTGTCCTGCCGGTGATCTCAGGGTGCACCAGCAAGGAATGCGTCGTAAAAACCAAGTCGTTGAAGAGCTGGACGGCTGCCTTCTGCCGTGCTTTGGACACCGGGGCATAGTTCGGGTTGCTGCTCTGCCCGGCATGGTACTCGGTCTCGGTGACGCCGCCGACAATGGTCAGAACATGGCTTAGTTCTAGAGAACGCTGGCCTAAAACCTCGCTGTACATCTTTCCCAGCTCGGAGAAATCCTCGCCAGGCTTCAGGACAGCGGACGAGAGCCAGTCCATCGTGCGCTCCAAGTTCTTCATCCCTAGCCGCGTCGCCTCGACTCCATCCGCGCTCAGGTCTTCCATCTGACGACCCGGATCGTCGCCGGAGGGATTGCCAAAGCGCAGCATCGGGTTGTTGAGCTGACGATTCGCAATCGCATTGAGGTAGGGTCTCTCATCCTTGGAGGTCTTTGCCCCAGGGAAAACGGAGTAGCCCCACTCCACGGCAAAGTGATCGTAGGCACCGATCTTGGGCATGAGCTGAGTGACTTTATCCTCGGGCTGCGCGACATAGTTGTTACGCGCATAGTCCATGACCGAGGGCGTCGTGCCCCACTGCGCCGTCCACTTAGGGTCCCGCAGCAGCTTGATCGGCACCGACGAGCTTGCCTTCATGTTGTGCGGGAAGCCTAGTGTGTGTCCGACCTCGTGGGTAACCACGTAGGCGAGCAGATCGCCCGTCAGCGCCTCCGAAAACGGCAGCTTACGAGCACGCGGGTCGGAGTGACTGGCCTGCACAAAGTACCAGTTCTGAATCAGGCTCAGGATGTTGTGGAAAATCTTGGGGCTTCCATTGAGAATCTCACCGGTGCGCGGATCGGAGAGATGCGGGCCGTAGGCGTTCTCCACTCCCGAGGGCAGCCAGCGCACGACCGTGTAGCGGATATCCTCGTCGTCGAACTCCGGGTCTTCGTCTTTGGTGGGAATGTCCCGGCAGACGACGGCATTTTTGAAGCCCGCTTTCTCAAAAGCGGCGTTCCACTGCTCGATCCCCTTCTTGATGTAGGGCTTCCACTTGGTCGGGATCTCCGAGCCCATGTAGTAGGTAATCGGTTTTATCGGCTCGGAGAGCGCTGCGCTCGGGTCTTTCTTTTCGAGCCGCCAGCGGTCAATGATCGTCACGTCTTTGACTTTGTTCTCGGTTCCGCCCAGCTCCTGGTAGCTTGTGGCAAACCAGCCGACGCGGCTATCAAAGAGGCGCGGCATCATCGGTTTCTCAGGCAACAACACAATATTATGATTGATGACGACAGTATCTGCGCCCGCTCCCCCTCCCCCGGGAGCTCCAAATGGGCTAGGAGGAGCGCCGCCGCCTGCACGCGTTCCCGTCACCTTCACAAGAACATTCTGCGGGAAGGACTTCATGCTCTCCACGAAGCTGCGGCTGGCATCGAAGCTCGCTCCAAAGAGGCTGGAGTAGATCAACGGGGACGCGTCAATGACCATCGCCTCGCTGTCGCCGTAGGCCGCGACACTGTAGACTCCCAGGATCGGCTCGATATTGCCTTTCTCCAGGGCACGTTTCACATCGCCGTGGTTCTCGTTGGCGCGGATACGGTAGCTCACGCCGCGCATCAGCACTTTATCGCCGCGCTTCTCGAAGCGAATCACCCGGTCTTGCACTTCGGTCTGGCCAAAGCCATAGAACGCCGACGAGCGCTCGGTGGTGGTGACCCACATGACCTCTTTACCAAGAACCGACTTGGGGATCTCAAAGTAGTACTTCTCGTCCATTTGGTGGGTCTTAAAAAGCCCAGTGAGATCCGACTTCGCCTCTTTGGTGATGATCTCGGCGTAGGGCTTGGGTTTCCCCGCGGCAGAGGGCGCAGCCGCTCCCGGCGGGGGGCCTCCCTGGGGCCTCGCTCCTGCCGGCGGGGTAGGCGGCTGTTGTGCCAGGGCAGCGGCAGGCAATATCAGTGCAAGCGCCGCAGTAGCGGCGGAAAAACGATGCGACACGATTGTTCAGGCTCCTCGAAAACAGTTAAGATCGGGCGCGGCAAGAGCCGCTCCCCCTATTATAATCGCTAAACAGGATAAATTAATACACGTCGTCGTTTTTCAGACTTGTCTTATTCCCTCTCTTATGCCTCTCTCCTGCGAAAACCTCCGGAAATCTCTTGACTTTTTTGTGAGCACGGGTATAATTTCCGTTGGCACTCTAAAGCCAAGACTGCTAATTTTGGCGTGAAAGAACAACGCATGACAATTCGACCCCTAGGTGACAAAGTCGTGGTTAAACCGTCTGAGTCCGATGAAAAATCGGCGGGCGGTATCTACCTCCCCGACACGGCAAAGACCAAGCCGACGGAAGGCACTGTAATCGCGGCAGGCAATGGCCGCATTCTCGACAGCGGAGAGCGCAACGCCCTCAGCGTCAAAGTCGGTGATACCGTTATCTATAGTAAGTACGGCGGCACCGAGTTCAAGCTCAACAATGAGACCGTGATCATCCTCGATGAGGACCAGATCTACGCAATTAAGGGATAAGACACTATGGCAAGTAAAGAACTGCTTTTTGATGAGGCGGCACGTCGCGCACTTGAGCGTGGGGCCAATGCGGTCGCCAACGCGGTGAAGGTGACCCTCGGACCTCGTGGCCGAAACGTGGTCATTGAGAAGAAGTGGGGCTCCCCCACGATCACCAAAGACGGCGTCACGGTCGCTAAAGAGATCGAACTGGAAGACAAATTCGAGAACATGGGCGCTCAGCTCGTGAAAGAAGTCGCCAGCAAGACCAACGACATCGCCGGTGACGGCACCACGACGGCAACCGTTCTGGCCCAGGCTATCGTCAACGAAGGCCTGCGCTACGTCGCCGCCGGTGGCGCTCCGCTGTCCGTGAAAAAGGGCATTGACAAGGCCGTGGAAGTGGCTGTCGCCGCGCTCAAGGCTAATGCGATCCCCGTTGATGGCGAGATGGTGGCTCAAGTGGCTGCGATCTCCGGCAACAACGACAAAGAGATCGGTGAGATCATCGCCGACGCGCTGGACAAAGTGGGCAAAGACGGCGTGATCACGGTCGAAGAGTCCCGTGGCCGCGAGACGACGCTCGAAGTGGTCGAGGGAATGCAGTTCGACAAGGGCTACGTCTCCCCGTACTTCGTCACCGACACTGAGCGCATGGAAGGCATCTTCGAGAACGCGTTTATTCTCTTCTACGAGAAAAAAGTCAGCTCGGCTGCCGATTTAGTGCCTATTCTTGAGCAAGTGATGCAGACCCGCCGTCCGCTGCTCATCATCGCCGAGGATCTCGATGGCGATGCGCTGGCAACCATGGTGGTCAACAAGATCCGTGGCATCCTGAATGTCGCCGCCGTGAAGGCTCCCGGCTTCGGGGATCGTCGCAAGTCCATGATGGAGGATCTCGCGATTCTCACCGGTGGCAAGTTCATCACCGAGGATCTGGGCATCAAGCTGGAGAGCGCCACGCTCGACATGCTGGGTCAGGCCAAGAAAATAGTCATTACCAAAGACAACACCACGATTGTCGAAGGAAGTGGCGACTCCGATGCGGTCAAGGGCCGTATCAACCAGATCCGCAAGCAGATCGAGAACACCGACTCCAGCTACGACAAAGAGAAGCTTCAGGAGCGTCTCGCCAAGCTGGCTGGTGGCGTGGCTGTTATCCAGGTGGGCGCCTCGACCGAGACCGAGCTCAAAGAGAAGAAGCACCGCTACGAGGACGCTCTCTCCGCGACCCGCGCTGCGGTGGAAGAAGGTATCGTCGCCGGTGGTGGTGTCGCCTTCATCAATATCCTCTCCGACCTCGACAATGTCGCGGTGGACGATAAAGACGAGCAGGTCGGTGTGGACATTGTCCGCAAGGCACTGGAGTCTCCTCTGCGCACCATCGCGGCCAACGCCGGGCTGGAGGGCTCCGTTGTGGTCAACAAGGTCAAGGGTCTTGCCAAAGGGCATGGCTTCAACGCCCTGACCGAGGAGTACGGCGACATGATCGGCTTTGGCGTGATTGATCCTGTAAAGGTCAGCCGCTACGCCCTAGCCAATGCGGCGTCCATCGCCAGCATGATCCTCACCACCGAGTCGCTCGTCGCCGAAAAGCCCGAGCCTCCGGCAGCCGGTGGCGGCGATCACCACCACGATCACTAGGCCAACCCCCTAGCCCCGTCCGACGGGGGAACCGATCGGAAAAGCCCCGTGTCCAGTCTTCTGGATACGGGGCTTTTTTGGCGCTTTTGGCCCTCCCGCTGATTCTGCTATTCTGACTTGGGCTCTCCCGTCAAAGAGCATGACTCCCGCGATTCTCTTACCCTTCTACGAGCTAATCTTGTCCCATATCTTTTCCCGACAGGGCTGACATCGCCATTTGCCAGCCCTCTTCCAAACCATCTAAACGACGAAGCCCAAGCCACAAACTTT
>NZ_JAYVPL010000042.1:0-28310 GCF_043757465.1 Armatimonas sp. | reverse complement strand
AGCCGAAGCCACAGAAGAAGTGGGCATCCTAAGAGATGCCCACGTATCCCAAGCGGTCACGGAGCAAGCTCCGGGGAATGTACCCGTATGCGATTCATGTCAAGATGTGGGGCGCGGGCGGGGGACAGAACGGTGGGTCCGGCGCTTTTGTCAGCGGGGACTTTGCGGTTACGCCTGGTGTGACACTCGGCATTTCTGTCGGACCAGGAGGAGCCGTGAAGCTCAATGGAACGACCACTGCGGCCTACGGTCTTGGTGGCACGGGGAATGGGGATGCCGCTTGGGCTGGTGGCAGTGGAGGCGGAGCCGTCGGGATTGTACCTTTCCCCCTCGATTCGACCTTCTCAAACGGTGTTTTTGTGGGGGCCGGTGGCGGTGGACAGTTTTATGGCGGTGGTGGTGGGGGCGTGACCACGGGGCTGACGGGCGCTTCCGGAGGGACGGGAAGTGGCGGCGCAGGCGGCACCCAGACAGCCGGGGGCGTTGCGGGGGGAGGAGTGAATTCGGGAACCGCAGGCAATCTGGTCTCTGGGGGCAACGGTGAAAAGAGCAGCGGCGGCGGTGGTGCCGGCTACTACGGCGGTGCGGGTGGTGGTAATACGAGCAACGGCGGCGGCGGCGGTGGTTCATCTAAGATCAACAAGCTGACCAATGTCATCAGCGCGGATGGCAAGACCCAGATAGCTTCGGCAGATAAATCCAGTGCTGTGCTTCCGGGGGGCGCAACCGACCCCGACTACGTTGCAGGTATCGGTATCGGGGGGGCAAACAACCAGGTGGGCGGCAATGGAATGGTCGTGATCACCTACCAGAGCTAAAACAAACATCTCTTGGCAGGCTTCAAAAGAGCCTGCCTCTCTACAACTCTACAATCGGATCGAAAAGGTAAATAGGGCACCTCAACCGAGATACCTCCCTTCGCGGAGCCCGCACCCAGGGGGTGCCCAGGAAGTCGAGGAAGGAGGCAGGGGGCGATAGAATAGGAGCATGAAAACTCCAATGGCTCCCCTGCCTCTCACCCGAGGCGGCTTTCTGACAGCACTGGCGCTCTCGGTAACAAGTGCGCTGGGTATTTTACAAGGCTGCGGGAGCAGTGGGAGTGCTTCCGATCCCACGCCAACGCCGACCCCAACGCCTACACCGGACACGGGCCCCACTCCAACACCGTCTCCGGTTCCGACCGCCACTCCTAAGCCGACGGCAACTCCCGTTCCCACCCCTACCCCGACCCCACGTCCCACGATCAAGCAAGCCTTCAGCTACACCGGGGGCTTGCAGAGCTTTGTGGTGCCTGCGGGCGTGACATCTCTGAGCGTCAAGCTCTGGGGGGCGGGAGGTGGTTATGCGGGCGGAGCGGGTGCCTTCGTGACAGGGAGTCTTGCGGTCACGCCGCTCAGTACTCTCACGATTATCGTGGGCGGCGGCAATACCACCAGCGGGGTGGGCGGCGGCGGCGGATTTGGCGGCGGCGGGGCCGGTTATAGTGGGGGCGGCGGTCGCTCCGCGATTCGGCTCAGCGCTAATCTTGCCGTGGTCACGGATGAGAAGGTGACGGCAGCGGGGGGCGGCGGCGGGGCAAATGGCGGCGGGGGGGGGCTGACATCCGGAACCAGTGGCAGCACCAACAGTGGTTTTGGCGGGGGCGGTGGTGGTAGTCAAACAGCGGGTGGAGTGAATGGCGTGGGGGGATTCGTGGGAACCGCAGGGAGCCAGTTCAAAGGTGGCGACGGCTCCAGTGGCGGTGGGGGCGGCGGCTACTGGGGCGGCGGAAGCGGAAGCGGAAGCGGCTTTAACGGTGGCGGCGGCGGCGGCGGGTCATCCCTCGTGTCCAGCCTCACCTCCTCAAGCGCCAGCGCGGCAGGGGCTTCGGGAAGCCTTTCCAGCGCGACCGGAGCAGTTCCCGGCGGCAGTACAGACTCTGACTATGTTGCGGGAGTTGGTGTGGGTGGAACGGCGAGCACGCCGAGTGGCGATGGGCGCGCCGTGATTTCCTACCTGGGTTAACCCCAAAAAGGGATCCCCTATTGCAAACAAAATGGATTTCAGGAATAATTCAGAGTAGCCTGATACTGTTCTGTCATGGAGAACAATTGCAAGAGTCAGATCGGATTCTAGCTCTTTGCATAAACGCCAGGTATCGTCTCCATAGGAAAGAAATAAAACAATGAAAAACACTTCAAAATCAATGCAACGAGGACGTTTCCTCACTCTAGCAGGGGCACTGACTGTTCTCGCTCTTAGTGGTTGTGGTGCGGTTAACAGTGCCATCAACAGTGTTATCCCTGAGGTAGATAATATGGCCAACCTCAATGGCCAAATCGCTGAAGCAGTCATTGGAAGCGGACGAGCCACAATCTCAGGCAGTGTCAGCGCGACTGCAAATTTCAACGATCAGACCCTGGAGCAAGTGAACAAGCTCAACCAATTAATACTCAGACAGTCGCTCAGCAATGCCACTGTCACGATGCCCGGCGGCGCAACAGCCCCCACCACGTTCTCCTTGAGAAATATCACCCTGAAAGTGACGCTCAGCGACACCGATGGTGCGCGCTCCGTAGACGCCTCCGCAAGTGTTGCTGGCCCCGTGACTTTTACGCGTCAGGGCACCACCAATACCTACATCCCCGCTGCTAAAGTAGAGATCAGCAATATCAATTTTTCGGGAACGAACTTTAGCACCGTGATTGGCATTGTCACGACGGCACCATCACCCAACACCGCCACCGGCAAGCTCAGCTTAGATGCCGATGACACAGAGCTTCCTGCGGGCACCAAAATCTCCTTCACTCTCGTGGATGGTAAGGCTAAGCCCAAGATCTAGTTCTTCGTGCCTCGTCCTGTCCGCCCACGTTGCTGTAGGTGGACAGGACGTGAGCGGTATGACTGTGACGGTGAACGATACGGCCTACACGGAACCCCTTGCAGCCTTTGCTCCCGACACCCGAACCCTCTTTCAAACAGATTTGGAGGCCCGCTGGCAGCGCGACACGCTGGAGATATCCGAGCCCACCTACTCCGGCCCCCAGCTCCTCGCCGATGCCTGGATCGAAGCCGTACGAAAGGCAAAGTGGGGCAGGTGAAGGCGATCTGCGTGTACTGTGGGTCGTCGTCAAAGGCAAAACCGGTGTACTTTGAGGCAGCCCACGTGCTGGGCACCGCACTGGCGGCACGTGGTTGGAGCCTGATCTACGGCGGGGCGAGCTGCGGGCTGATGGGCGCGGTCGCGGATGCAGCTCTGACGGCAGGCGGGCGCGCTGTCGGGGTGCTCCCGGACTTTATGGAGGATCGCGAGCTGGCCCACACAAACCTCACCGAGCTGCACATTGTCAGCTCCATGCACGAGCGCAAGGCGAAGATGTCGGCGCTCGCCGATGGGTTTATTGCACTGCCGGGCGGCTTTGGGACATTAGACGAGATGTTTGAGATGCTGACCTGGGCGCAGATCAACGCTCACCAGAAGCCCTGTGGCTTTCTCAATGTCAACGGCTTCTCCCACTGATCCACCGCGAGCTGGAGCCGCTTCTAGAGCTTCTCGCCACACATGAAGGCCACCCCGACGTGCACTGGGCAAAAGTGTAGATTAGGCCAGAATATCGGTCACCACCGTACCGTAGACATCGGTGAGGCGGTAGTTGCGGCCTCCGTAAAGATACGTCAGTTTGGTGTGATCTATTCCCATCAGGTGCAGAATCGTGGCGTGCAGGTCATGCACATGAACTTTCTTATCTTCGGCGTGCCAGCCGTACTCATCGGTGGAGCCATGAACCATGCCACCTTTGACACCGCCACCCGCCAGCCACATCGAGAAGCCAAACGGGTGGTGCTCGCGGCCATCCATACTCTCCGCCGTGGGCGTGCGGCCAAACTCCCCGCCCCAGACCACGAGCGTGTCTTCCAATAAACCCCGTGCTTTCAGGTCTTTGAGGAGCGCGGCAATCGGTTGATCGGTGGCGGCGCAATTATTGGGTAGCTCCGCTTTCAGCCCCCCGTGTTGATCCCAGAGCTGGCAGCTCGCCCGCTTGGAGGTTTGGGTGTGGTAGACCTGCACCATCCGTACGCCGCGCTCGACCAGCCGCCGCGCCATCAGGCACTGCCGCCCGAACGTCTCGGTGAGCGGGTTGTCTAGGCCGTAGAGCTTCTTGGTCTCGGGGCTCTCGCGCTCCACATCAAACGCCTCGGGAGCCTCACGCTGCATCCGAAACGCGAGCTCGAAGCTCTGAATACGCCCCTCTAATTGCGCATCACCGGGCCGTATGGCTTTGTGTGCCGCATTGAGCTGAGAGAGTAAGTCAAGCTGCTCACGCTGCTTCTGCGCGGAGAGTTTTGCATTGCTCAGATTGGCGATGGGGTTCTTGAGATCTGAGACCAGCGTTCCCTGAAACGCGGCGGGCAGAAAGCTGCTGGTCCAGAGCGGTGCCCCTTGTGCAGGCTGCGCGGGCGAGAGCACGACATAGCCCGGCAGGTTCTTATTGGCCGTTCCCAGCCCATACAAAAGCCATGAACCCAGCGACGGCCTCGAAAACGCCTGCTCACCGGTGTTCATCTGGAGGCACGCACCGTTATGATTGATGTTGTCGGCGACCATCGAGCGAATCACGCACATGTCGTCCACGCACTCCGCAACTTTGGGAAAGAGCTCGCTCACTTCGGTTCCGCACTGCCCGTGTTTCTTGAACTGCCACGGTGAGCCGAGCAAGTTGCCGGTCTTGGTGCGCTCCAGCGATGGCTTGGCAAACGGCAGTGGCTTTCCTGTCTCGGCGGTCAGGCGCGGCTTGGGATCGAACGTGTCCACGTGCGACGGTCCACCGGACATGAACAGAAAGATCACCCGCTTGGCTTTTGGCCCCCTAGACACTCCCCCCGGCTGCGCCGACCCCCTCTCGCTCTCCTTCCCGCTTCGCGGGGACGAGAGGGGGTTAGCAACAGCATCGTCGGCGAGCAGGCCCGCCAGGCCGAGCATTCCAAAGCCCGTACCCCAGTTTTGTAACATCTTACGTCGTGTCATTGTCGTGCTTCCTCGGCTAGCTTTAGCAGCTCCTCTAACATTTGCTGTAAATAGGGGCACTTTGCCGCCACGAGCTCCGGGTCGAGCTTGGGAAAACGGTTCCGTGCCTCGGTCACTTTTTTGTAGTCGCGCTTCAGCTCCCGCGAGAACGTGGCCTGTAAGAGTTTAGCGGGTGGCGTGTCAAAGTTCACGCGCTCTGGGTGCGCCGCTTTTTTCTCTAGCGCCTTGCGTACCTCGGTAGGAAAGGCACTCAGGCTCGCGAGAAACCAGGCTTCGGTCTCGTGAACCGCGAAAAACTGCCGGTAGCGCTCCTGCCCAACTTTGTCCTCAATGTCTTTTTTGAGCCATTTATAGCGCTCTGCCACGCTGGTAATATCATCCGGGTAGAGTGTCACGCCATACAGATCAATCAGCCCGATCACCGCGATAATCTCGCTCTGCTTTGGGGAAGTCAGATAGACATTGGCTTTCTTCTTTGCATCGCGCACCAGATCGCTCCAGCCCTCGAAGCGCACAGGAACGATCCCCACTGGCGCGTCGAGCCGCGCATCCAGCCAGCGCTTGAGAAACCCGACCAGGCCCTCCATCTCGGTGTAGCCCTCGACAAAGAGAATAAACTTCTTGCTCACGCCCCGTCCTGCCGCCGTGCCAGGAACTCGGACTCCAGCTCGCCGGAGCGAAAGAGCGCCCCGAGGGAGTAATCTTTGAGAAAGTGCTTCAGCTCATCGTCGTCCACGATATGCAGTTTTGTCTGCCCATCCTCCCACTTCGCCACGGTTGTCGTTGGGCGCGTGTCGCGGAAAGCGTCGAGAAACTGGTCGGAGTGGGTCGTGAAAATCACCTGCGTCTTCTTCGACGCTTCCACGGCAAGCTCCGCGATCAGCGGCATCATCGTCGGATGCAGGCCCGTCTCCGGCTCGTCAATGGCGATCAGCGGCGCAGGCTCTGGGTTGGCGAGCACGGCGAGCAAGAACAAGAACCGCAACGTCCCATCGGATAAATCCGCCGCCGACTGCTCCCGCTTCAGCGATTTCCACCGGATCCGCATCTGAACTCTTTGATCCGAAGCGGGCGGAAAAACCAGCTCCTCAAAATCATCCCCAAACGCCGCTTTCATCGAATCATTGATAATTTTCTTAAACTCACGATTCTCAGAATAGAGAGTGTGAAGAACATTGACAATATTTTCTCCATTCTTGCTCGGCTTTTTTTCATATTCTGTAAGAACAGGCATTCTAAGAGAAGAATTTTTCGATGTGTCAAAATTATAAAACAGTGAAATATCTCTTACATATACGAGGGCTGAAAATCGAGTTAAATTAACTTTTTCGATTGAAAAACGACTTAACTCCGTTTCATAATTTGGTATTTCTAATTTTCCGATAGTTTTTAATTTTGAAAACAGAATCTTGTCTGATTTTAGACATTCATTTTCAATGGCAAATTTACTAGCTTCGTGATGTCTGTTCGGATTTTTAAGATTTAGTAAATATTCGAGTTCTACATCTTTTATATACTGGATATTTAGTTTTGTTATGATATTTTCTAGTATTCCATCCCAAAGTAGCGCCTTTGCTCCCCCTTCATTTTTTACATGATCCTCCAGTCTGCCTTTTGCACTTTCACAGAGTATATCAAACAACTTAATAATGTTCGATTTTCCACTTCCATTCGGCCCAATGACGACGTTGAGTTTCCCCGGCTGCCAGGTGATGTCCTTGAGTGACCGAAAGCCTTGAACCGAGAGACGTGTCAGATGCATGGCGAAATTGTACCGCAGTATTCCCCCGTCGGACGGGGGCTAGGGGGCAGGCTAGTCCACATAGCAGAACTCGTTGGCGCAGAACAGCGCCTGGGCATAGGCGTCCCAGCCGTCGGTTGCCATTTTAGTTAAGAAGCTCTGGCCGAGGGCGAGCTCTCTGGCTGAGGGCGGACGGGCATAGAGCAATTTGTAGGCGTAGGCGATGCGCCCGACATCAGTGCCGGTGTGGGCTTTGAGGCGGGTGGCGAGTGCCTGCGCCTGCTCCAGGGCGAAGGGGCTGTTGAGGAGATAGAGCGCCTGCGGGGCGACCGTCGAGAGCGTGCGTTTCTCGGCGCTGTTGGTGGGATCGGCGCTATCGAAGAGCGGCCCGAAGCCGGTTCTGTCCGAGCGGATCGTCATCGAGTAGACCGTCCGGCGCGGGGTAGAAAGCTCGCGGAAGGCGAGGCCGCCGGGCGCTCTGTCGAGCTTGCCCGAGGCGGCTAGCAGGCTATCGCGGAGCGCTTCGGCTTCTAAGCGGCGGCGTGGGGCGCGGGAGAGCAGGCGATTGTCTGTGTCGCGAGCGAGGGCGAGGGCAGATGGCACCGATGACTGCTGGTAGGCATCGCTGGTGACGATGAGCTTATGGAGGGCTTTGAGGCTCCAGCCGCGCCGCACCAGCTCGCTTGCCAGATAGTCCAGAAGCTCCAGGTGACTGGGCTTTTCACCGAGCTTGCCGAAGTTGCTGGGGGTGGCGACAATCCCACGCCCGAAGTGCCCCTGCCAGAGCCGGTTGACGATCACCCGCGCCGTCATCGGATTTTTATCACTCGCGATCCACTCCGCGAGCTCGCGACGCCCGCTCCCTGATGCTATTTTGAGAGGCCCACCACCCAGCACGACCGGAGCGCCGCGCGGTACCAGCTCGCCTAAATTGTCGTAGCGGCCCCGTTTGTGCACTTTCACATCGTGGATGCCTTCATGCGGCGTGCCGGGAACCCCGCCCTCCGCGATCCCATTGGCGATCTGGGGTACAGCGGGGATTTGGGTTTGGAGCGTGGTGCGCTCGCGCTCTAGTGCCGTCAAACGGGCCTGGGTATCAGCGAGGAGCTGGTTGTCACTGTCAGGCAGAAACGGGCTCTGTTCCACGGGAAGCGCAGCGGCGAGTGCGAGGGCTTTCGTGCGGTCGCCAGACTTCCAGGCCGTGATAATAGCCTCCGTCTGGGCAGTACGCTGAACCGGGCCGAGATCCACGAAGCGCCAGGGGCCAAAGCTCCCTTGGCCAGGATGAGTGAGCGCGTCGG
Organism: Armatimonas sp.; assembly: GCF_043757465.1. Classification (GTDB taxonomy): domain Bacteria; phylum Armatimonadota; class Armatimonadia; order Armatimonadales; family Armatimonadaceae; genus Armatimonas. The sequence goes on along the minus strand of NZ_JAYVPL010000042.1, from coordinate 20,263 downwards.
CGGTGAGATCGTCGCTGCCCACTTTCCAGCCAATCGTTGTGGTGTCGCAAGAGTACTCGCCGCCGGGCAACACACACAGCAGAAGCATCTCACCCGCCTTGACTGTTACCTCCCGCTTGAGCGGCGGCGCGGTGCCTCCATTAGCGACTTTCCCGGCGGCGAGCACCACTTCGCCCAGACGTAGCTCCCAGGCGAAGCCATCGCCACAGGCCGGGTCAGCATCGGCAAGCGTGGCTTCAACCGCAAACGTCCCCGCACGCGCCGCCTTCCAGACTGCTGCGACCCCGGCGTTGGGGCTAGGATGGACATTCACCGAGCGCGGCGGGAGGGTAAACGTCAGGATACGCTGCGCCTGTCCCGTGGTGTTGACCGTCGCGCTCACGGCGGGTTTATCGCCCTTGACACCATCCACCCCCGCGATATCGCCGACGCGCTGCATCGGCGTGCGGAGGGTTGGTGGGCCATCCAACGCTAGAAACTCCTGCCAGCGTCGCTCCGCATTCTCAGGGATGCGGCCCTGCGCCGCCTCTTGCGCCCACGCCAGCGCGACGGCTTTTCGGGCCGCTCCCCGCTCGTCGGCGAGTTGCTTTTCGACCACGGCGAGCTTTTCACGGGCGGCTTTCTGCGCCAGGGTTTCGAGGGGAATACGCAGCATCATCTCGCCCGCGCCCTTGGGAGTGAGCTTGGGCAAGATATGGCTGGAGAAGAAAACCCCCGCCATGGCATAGTAATCGCGGGTCGAGAGCGGATCGAACTTATGGTCGTGGCAGCGGGCGCAGCCGACGGTGAGCCCTAAAAATGCCCGGCTCGTCACATCCACCTGATCGTCGGCGATATCCGTCAGAATTTTATCTTTGTCCGCATCGCCATTACCCCAGTTGCCAATCGCCAGAAAGCCGGTCGGGACGGGATCGCCATAAAGATCACCCGCGAGCTGCTGCTTGATGAACTCGGTGTAGGGCAAATCGGCGTTGAGCGCACCAATCACCCAGTCGCGGTAGCGCCACGCCTCGCTAATATCCCCCTCGCTGCCCAGACCACGTGCATCGGCGGAGTCGGCGTAGCGGGCCACATCCAGCCAGTGCCGCCCCCAGCGCTCACCGTACGCTGAGGAGGCAAGTAGTTCGTCGGCGAGTTTTTCATACGCATCAGGCCGCATGTCTCTCACAAACGCCTCGACCCGCTCGGGCGTGGGCGGCAGGCCGGTGAGATCGAAGCTAATTCGCCGAATGAGCGTGCGTTTATCGGCTTTAGGCGCGAAACCCAGTCCTTTAGCTTTGAGCTTCGCCAGCAGAAAGGCATCTATATCTGTCCGCGCTCCCACAACCGGCGGTGCCAGCGAGAGCGTGACAGGCGAGTAGGGCCAGTTCCCTCCCCCTTCTCGTCCCACGGAACGTGGAGCAGAGCGAGAGGGGGTGGCCGAGGAACGAGGCCGGGGGAGTGTGGGGAGTGTGGGGAGTGTAGGGAGTGCGGGGAGCGCCGCCCCGCTCTGTGCCCAGCTTATCAGCACCACTCGCTCGCTCTGGGGAAGCTTGCCCGACGGCGGCATCTTGACCGCTCCTTGGTAGCCCACTGCGGCGATTAGCTTTTGTGTTTGTGCTAAAGAGAGCTTCTGATCCAGCCGCACGCCCCCGAGCTGCTGCGCCGCACCGTGGCAAGACAGACACTTTTCCGCCAGCACGGGACGAACGGATTTTTCAAAAACCTCCGATGAGCCCTGTGGCTGCGGAGCGGCTAGTGCGAGAGCGAGGGGAAGCGCTCCAAGCGCGAGAGTGAGTACGCCACGATGCATCGTAGACTCTGGTTCGCTAGCGCAACAGGAAATCCCTCTTGAATGAGGGCATAATAGTGCATGGGATTTTTTCAGACCGCCGAGGGCACCCTCACACTGAGCGGGAAAGCCACGCTTCTCAAGTTCGCCTACGCCTTTGAGCTCGCCGACGATGAGTCCGATCCACCGCGTAAGCTCCTGCGGCTGCTGCTCACCGACCAGCCTGTGGCGATGAAAGCGCGGGAGGGAACCCGGGGGCGCTATCCACTTCAGCAAGACGGTAAGTTAGTCGGGGTGGAGTTTGAGTTCCACAAACCGGACCCGGCGGAGAACTTCTCTGGGCTGGTCTATCCGCCCCGCCCCGGAGCTGTCAGCAGCTTCACCATCGAGGGCAAGAAGTACTTCACGACACTCAACATCGCCGATGGGGCCATCGAGGGCAAGGTTGTTTTCTCGGAGGCGACAGCTTCAGCTCACTACGAAGCCACGTTCCGGGCCCGTATCAGCCTCCTGCCCCCCCTGAAGAAGATCGTCACCGGAGAGGAGGCGCAGGGACATCCTCTCGTCGCGCTGCTCAGACGTTACTTTGCCGCCACACACAAAGCCGACTACCCGGCGATGCGGGAGCTGGCCTCCAAAGAAACTCTGGCATCCTGGGATCGTCAGGAGGAGAAACTCGGGATAACCGCCTATCTAAGAGACCTGAAAGAGTTTGGAAAGTTTGTGAAGTTCGACCCTCGAACCGTCACTCGTATTATTGTTAGGGCAGAGCGCGCCACTGTCATCACCACCCTCGCAGAGGGCAACAGCGACCTGACAGAGCTACACCGTGAGGGCATCCTCTGGAAAGTGCATATCCCCTGAGCCGAACAACCCCTTGTGCGAGATATTAAAAATACATGAAAATCTTCATGACTTCTTCATCTGACCGAACTACTCTACACCCTAAGCAGGCGCAGGAGCCTGTGGAAAAAAGAGGGAGTCTAAAATGAAAAAACGATTACACGTAGCGATGACCGCGACCCTTTTTCTGGGAGTGGGGGCGTGTGGGGGAATGAGCCAGGTTTTTACCCCCATCGGTGCAGAGACACCCGGACTAACTCGGGCGGAGCTGGAGCTCTTTGAGAAAGGCAAGACCGTTTTCGCCAGTGAGGAAGATGTAGACGAGGGGCTTGGGCCGGTCTTCAATGGTCGAGGCTGTGGGGAGTGCCACTCGGCGGGCGGTGTTGGCGGCGCAGGGGAAGATCTCGTGCTCTCACGCGTGACCCGTATCGGGGCGGGTTCGGGGGCGAGCTACAGCGACTTAGTTGCGCTGGGCGGGCCGGTCATTCAGCGCCGCTCGATCGCGGAACTCGATCCCACCTGCACGATTCCCGCTGAGGTAGTACCGGCAGGGGCGGAGTATGTCTCGCGGCGCATCACCACACCACTCTTTGGGGCGGGCCTGATGGAGGCCATCCCGGACAGCGAGATTCTCAAGAACATCAAGAGCGGCGATCCCGATGGCATCACCGGCGTGGCAAACTACGCGGTCAGCCCCATCACGGGCCAGCGGCAAGTCGGGCGCTTTGGCTGGAAATCGCAAGTGGCAACTCTGGAGCACTTCGCCGCCGATGCGTATCTCAACGAGATGGGAATCACCACCCCCGTGTTCTCCACTGACCTCCTGCCGCAGGGCAAGACACTCTATGATGTCGTACCGGAGCCAGAAGACGATGGCGGGGACTTACAGCTCTTTGCCGACTTCATGCGCCTACTCGCCGCGCCCGATCCAGCACCGGCGACACTTACGAGCGTACGGGGAGGCCAGGTATTCACGCGGATTCGGTGCGCGGCGTGCCATATTCCCACTCTGCAAACGGGCAACAGCGCCGTGGCGGCTCTGGCAAACCGCCCCGCGAACCTCTACTCGGACTTGCTGACCCATGACCTGGGCGCAGGACTTGGCGATGGAGTGGTGCAGGGAAGCGCCGACGGCAGGCACTTCCGCACCGCACCGCTCTGGGGCCTGCGGCTACGCAAGTTCTTCCTCCACGATGGCCGCGCCACCACCCCCGACGCGGCGATTCGCGAGCACGGCGGCGAGGCGACGGCAGTGCGCTTGCGCTACCAGGAGCTGAGTGCTACGGAGCGTGCGGAGCTGCTAGAGTTCCTCGGGACACTCTAAAAAAAGCCCTTAGCCCTTGAGCGCGTCTGCGCCGCCCACGATCTCGGCGAGCTCTTTGGTGATACTGGCCTGCCGCGCACGGTTGGCCGCAAGCGTCAGGCCAGCGATCATCTTTCCGGCGTTGTCTGTCGCGCTGGACATAGCGGTCATACGGGCACCGTGCTCGCTCGCCACGGACTCAATCAGCGCCTGATAGACCAGTGTGTCTACGGAGCGGGGAAGCATGTTGCCAAAGAGTGTCTCGGCATCCGGCTCGAAGATATAGTCCTCACTGCCCGCCACGCTGCCATCGTCGTTGTCTTCGGCCACCATCGGGAGCATCTGAACCATCAGCGGCTTCTGCACGAGCGCGGAGAGGAACTTGGTGTAGACCAGGTAGATAATATCCACGTCGCCGCTTATGTAGAGATCACGCGCCTGTTTTGCAATCTCTTGCGCCTCGGCAAAAGTGGGGTTGGTCATGTTGAGTACGAACTCACCCGCGATCGTATAGGGACGGCGGCGGAAGTAGGTCTGCACTTTGCGCCCCGCCAACAGCAGCTTGGTCGTCTCCGGGGTCACCGCGCCGCCGTCCACGCCACCGGTGCGCAGCACTTCCTGCACTTTTTTGAGCAAGTTGGTGGAGTAGGAACCGCAGAGCCCACGATCCGCACTGATAATCACGATCCCAACTTTGCTCGGCTCGCGCACTTCCAGCAGAGGGTGCGTGATATTTCCCGCGCCCGCCTTGCTGAGGGAGCCCATGACTTCCTTCATCTTGTTGGCGTAGGGCCGAGCAGAGACAACACGGTCCTGGGCACGCTTGAGACGAGCCGCAGCGACCATCTTCATCGCCTTGGTAATTTGTTGAATATTCTTGGCGGTGCGAATACGACCGCGAATCTGACGCATAGAGGGCATAGCGGCCCTATTTTACCACAGAGTTGGATTTTGTAGCCGCTACAAGGCTTCCATCATCCTGAGTAATTTCCCAGAAGAAGCAGCCCGAACCCAGTCGGGATAGTAGCCGAGAAGCATCATATCCCTGATGCCCGTGCTGCGATTCCTTTGAGCTGCGCTTCGTCCGCGCGGGGTAGGTGCGGGCAGCAGTTGCCGCCCACGGGAAAGAGCTTGCCGGGGTTGAGTAAGTCATCCGGGTTGAAGACCGAGCGCAGGCGCAACATGGTGTCTATATCATCCTCGGTGAACATCATGCTCAGAAACTCTTGCTTCTCCAGCCCAATCCCGTGCTCGCCGGTCAGTGCGCCCCCGACATCCACACACGCGCGGAGAATATCGCCCCCGGCGGCCAGCACGCGCTTGACTTCGTCGGGATCACGCTCATCAAAGAGCACGACAGGGTGAAGATTGCCGTCGCCCGCGTGAAACACATTGGCGATCTTAAGATTATGCTTTGCCGCAATCCCCTCGATCTCCTTGAGAATCTGAGGGAGCTTGGTGCGTGGCACGACCCCGTCTTGCGTGGCGTGCGACGGCGCGAGGCGGCCCAGGCAGCCGACGGCCTTCTTACGCGCCGTCCAGAGCTTGGCCCGCTCCGCCGGGTCTTTTGCCACCTCGACGCGAATCGCGCCACCCGCAATGCAGAGCGCCTCCACGCGCGATGCCTGGAGCGCAATGCCGATCTCTGCGCCGTCCACTTCGACCAATAACACTGCCCCCGCATCTATCGGCAGGCCGAGCTTATAGGTTTCCTCCACCACGCGCAGAATAGTCTGGTCAATCATCTCCAGCGCGGCGGGGACAATCCCCTCGGCGATGATGGCGGAGATCAGATTCGTGGCAGTCAGCACGGAGTCACAGACCACGAGCAGCGTGCGAATGGCCTCGGGGTTGGGGACGATCTTAACGGTGGCTTCGGTGATAATTCCCATTGTCCCCTCCGAGCCAACCAGGACGCCCAGTAAGTCGTAGCCGTGTTCGTCGGCGTCTATCTCCATGATCTGGCCATCGGGAAGCACCACCTGCACCGCCAGAATATGATTAACCGTGACGCCGTATTTCAGCGTGTGCGGCCCGCCCGCATTGTTGGCGATATTGCCCCCAATTGTACTAGCGCCTTGCGACGATGGATCTGGCGCGTACTGATAGCCGTCGGCTGCCACTGCCTTTGTCAGGTAGGTATTGACAGCCCCCGCTTGCGCCCGTACACGCCGGTTGGCAGTGTCCACGGAGAGAATCGCATTCATCCGCGAGAGGCAGAGCAGCACCGCGTCTTCACGCGCCATCGCACCACCCGACAGACCCGTTCCCGCGCCACGGGGCACCATAGGAACACTGAAGTCTTTGCAGAGCTTGGCAATCGCCGCCACCTGATCCGTGAGCCGGGGTAGCACGATCACACCAGGGCGTGCCTTGGCGAGGGTGTAGGCATCGGAAGCATAGGCTTCACGCTGCGCATCAGCGAGCCGGATGCCGTCTTCTCCGACAATATCCTTGAGGCGGTTGATAAATCGCGGATCCATATTGGCATTGTACCTGGATCTCTCTCCACCTTGCCTCGAGTGTCCCGTTGCGGGTATCCTTCCCAAAGAATGAAAGCGCTCTTACAACAAAGCCGATACTGGAGCGACATTGAGGAAGCACTCAATGTTCACGCCAGCGTGGCGATTACAGACTCCAAAGGGATTATTATCTACGTCAATGATAAGTTCTGTGCCGTTTCACAGTACTCCTCAGAAGAGCTTCTTGCTCAGGATCACCGGATCATTAACTCGGGATACCATGCCAAAGAGTTTATGGAAGAGCTCTGGACAACCATTGCGGCAGGCAACATCTGGCGTGGTGAACTTAGAAATCGTGCTAAAGACGGCTCTTTTTATTGGGAAAACACCACGATTGTGCCTCTTCAAGACAGTGAGCAGGTATCCTATCACTACGTCTCCATTCGCACCGATATTACCGAAGAGAAGGCCATTGCGACACGCGAGTTGCATAATCTTGCCCTCGTTGCTGGCGGGGCACCACTCTCCGACGTACTCCAGGCTATTGTCCAGAGCACTGAGGCACGAAATCCCGGAATCTTGTGTAGCATTCTTCTTCTTGACTCCGACGAGACCCACTTGCTTCTCGGAGCGGCTCCTAGTCTGCCCGATACCTTCAATGATGCGATCCAGGGGCTTCCTATCGGCCCTGAAGTGGGTTCTTGTGGGACTGCGGCATACCTAGGACAGCGTGTTATTATTGAGGACATTCAAACCCATCCCTTTTGGGAAGATTATCGTGATGTCGCTTCGGAAGCAGGGTTACGAGCGTGCTGGTCGGAGCCTATCCTCAGCTCGGGGGGCAAGGTTCTGGGGACATTCGCCATTTATCACCGCCAGGTATGTGCTCCCAGCGAGACGGAGATAGCGACGATTCATGCGGCTGGCACGCTGGCAGCAGTCGCTATCGAGCGCATTCAGTCGGAGCAGGCACGCTTGAAGTCAGAACATTCTCTGCGAGAGCGCGAGGCACGCCTCCAGGCGATAGTAAACCATCAGCCAGAGTGCGTGAAGGTGGTCGCACCCGATGGTACATTGCGGGAAATGAATCCCGCGGGCTTACAGATGATCGGCTGTGATTCCATCGAGACGATGCGCGGCCAATCCGTCTTTCAATTAGTCGTGGAGGATCACCGTGTGGCGTACCAGACCCTACATGATCAGGTGGTTCGCGGCGAGACGGGTACCCTAGAGTTTGATATTGTCAGTTTCACCGGTGAGCGCCGCTCGATGGAAACTCACGAAGTTCCTCTGTACGATGCCTCGGGCAATATCGAGGCTGTCTTGGGACTGACCCGAGATATCACGGCACGGAAGCAAGCGGAAAGCGACTTGCGCACGATTGTGAGCCATGCCCGCTGCCTGTTATGGTCAGGAACCGTCGAAGACCCAGGAGATTCCAAACTCCACTGGGATGTCCGTTTTCAGGACGAAGAGGCGGCCCATCGTTTTCTTCCCGTTCCGCTTATCCCCGACCAAGACTTTACGCAGGCCTGGTACAAAGCACGCCATCCAGAGGATCATGTGCGTGCCAACCAGCTGAGCTATCAAAAGCTTCGTGCGGGAGAGAGCTACTCACAGGAGTTCCGCTGCTATCTTGACGATGGTTCCTTGCGCTGGATTAAGGAGGATGTCGAAGTGCAGGTCTTGGGCGAGCGTCTCTGGAGGGTCATTGGTGTCTGCACGGATATCACGCCCCAGAAACAAATCGAAACGGACTTCCAGTACCTAATGACCGGAGCCCACTGCTTGCTCTGGCACGCAACCGTTACTGATGGGGGAGAAGATCTCGACTGGCAGCTCGATGTCTCCAATGAGGCAGCGGCAGCGGACTTTCTTCCTGTCGTGCAGGTACTGGGACAATCCTACACCGAAGCCTGGATCGCCAGCCGGATTCAGGAGGACTGGCCGGATAACGATCGAACTTCCGCTATCGCGATTCGCTCCGGACAGGACTATAGCCAGGAGTTCCGCTGTCGGCGCGACGATGGCACGGTAGTCTGGCTTAAAGAGGATGTTGAGGTGGCGACACTGGCTCCGGGTCGCTGGCGTGCCGTGGGAGTCTGTACCGATATTACCCAGCTCAAGTACCACGAAGCTGCCCTTCAGGAGAGTGCCGACCATGACCCGCTCACAGGGCTACTCAACCACCGAGTTTTTCACAAGCGCTTAGAGGAAGAAGTGGCACGCGCCCAGCGTGACGGAAGCACGCTCGCCGTGGTGATGATGGATCTAGACAACTTTAAGTTCTTCAATGATGTCTATGGTCATGTTATCGGGGATGAAGTTCTTCGCTTGGTGGCGCAACGTCTGCGTGAGATCTGTCGTGCGTATGACGCGATCTCGCGCTTTGGAGGAGACGAGTTTGCTCTGCTCTTGCCAGGGATTGAAGTAGCTGCCCTCCCTGAACTAGAGGCACGCCTTCGCTCGCAGCTAAAGCTGTCGTTTCAGCCTCCTCACCAGGAAACGCAGATACCGATCACCGTCTCCTTGGGAGTGGCGATTTTTCCCCCTACCCCACTTGAGCCGTTTGCACCCGTTCCCGATTGGCATGATGCGATCCGACTGGCCGACGAGCGTCTGCGCCACGCGAAGACAGGAGGCATGAGAGATAATGCAGCGACACTCACACGTGAGCGGGCAGGCAGTACTTTCCAAGGCTTCTCAATGCTTGATGCCTTGGTAACCGCAGTAGACAATAAAGACCGCTATACCAAGCATCATTCCGAAGATGTTCTGATGTATAGCCTTCAGCTCGCCCGTCTTCTTGGGCTGGATGAGACCGCCCTGCAGAACGTGGCTGTGGCAGCGCTCCTGCACGATGTGGGGAAGATTGGAGTGCCCGATGCCATCCTGCGCAAGCCTGGTGCGCTCACCTACGAGGAGCTAGGGGCGATTCAGCAACACCCCGTCATGGGGGCTGTGATTGTCGCCGCGGTTCCTGGGCTCGAAGAAACGCTCCCCGCCATTCGTCACCACCACGAGCGCTGGGATGGAAAGGGCTATCCCGATGGACTCGTGGGGGAGGAAATCCCGCTCGTCGCACGCTTGATGGCGGTGGCCGACGCGTTCTCCGCGATGACTACGGATCGTCCTTACCGCCAGGGAATGCCGTCATCGCGTGCCCTGGAAATCCTGGAGGAAGGCGCGGCAGCCCAGTGGGATCCCGAGGTAGTCAGGCTCTTTTTGCAGTGCCAACGTGAGAAGGCTAGTACCCCAAGGCTCTGAGATGCCAGAGCAGCAAGTGACGCACGGCCCCGGCGGGCGGATTCTTACCAATACAAATGTCTGGTCGCCGGACTCGGAGTGGCTGGTCTACGACACGCGCTCGGACCGCGACGGCTCGGTCTTTGACGGCAGTTCTATCGAGCGTGTCCGGGTGAAGACCGGCGAGGTACAGCGGCTCTTTGAGGCGAAAAACGCAGCGCATGTCGGGGTAGCGACACACCATCCGAGCGACAATAAGATTGTGTTTATTCACGGGCCGGAGAACCCGACGCTGGACTGGAGCTATGGGGTTTCCCACCGGCAGGGTATGGTGGTAAGTACCGACACGCTCGTCGCCCTGCCGCTCGATGCGCGTGACTTAACCGCGCCAGGGACGCCCGGAGCGCTACGCGGCGGCTCGCACGTGCATGTCTGGCACCCGAAGGGCGACTGGCTGAGCTACACCTACAACGATGCGCTGGAAAATAGCGGAATACGGGAAGTGGGGGTTTGCTTTCCCAAGGCCGTCTCGGTGCCGAAAACCCACCCGCGCAACCACGACAGCACGCACTTCTCGTTTCTGGCAACCAGGAGCACACCAAACCCCAAGCCGGGTGGCGACGAAATCCGCCGCGCGTTTGAAGAGGGCTGGGTGGGCAGCTCGCGCACTCTAGCCTTTCTCGGCGAGACGCTCAAGGCTGATGGCACGCCGCACGTGGAAATCTTCCTGGCCGAGGGGCTGGAGATGCAGCGCCCAACACAGCGACGGCTGACCCACACCAAAAACGGCATCGCGCTGGCTCCAAGGCACTGGGTGCGCTCGTCACCCGACGGCTCCCAGCTCGCGTTTCTCATGGCCGACGACGCGGGGCTCATCCAGCTCTGGCTCATCTCTCCGAGCACGGGGACGCTTCGCCAGCTCACACGCAATAAGTTTCCCATCACCTCCGCCTTCACCTGGCACCCCGACGGCAGTCAGCTCGCGGTTATTGCGGATGGCTCGGTGATGACCATTGACACGGCGACGGGCAAGATGCGCCGTCTGACAAAGCGCACTAGTGACGCGCCGCTGGCGCTGGCCTGTGTCTTCTCCCCCGACGGCAAGCAGCTCGCATTTTTACGACATATCAGCGGAAGCAACCAGATTTATATCGTTCCATCAAGCACCTAGCGATACATGGGTCTTACCAGTGCGATCATCAATGTGGACGCCTGATGCTCCGACTTGAGTGACCTTGGGATCAACGAAAAAGACCCACCATTCCTGGTGTTTGCTACCATCTTTTTCCTGAACCGTGACATATCGTGCATCGACCTGGAGACCTTCATAGGGAAGATTGGCCTTACGAAATGCTTCCTGCGCGACCTGAACCGCCTCGGAGCGCCGGATGTGCGCCTTGGGAGGATCGACTTGTGGGAAGGATGGCGTTACGGGTGCTGGAGAACGCTCTCTCAAGAAAACCGTCCACGTAAAGAATAGACCAAGGCAGATACCACAGAGAACCATCCTCAGGTTTCGAGAAGATAGCGTTTTCATAGAGCCAGTATATCCTTGCGCTATTCTTAGTGCAGGTTTCACGGCTGGCGGTGCCGAACTAAAGCGGCATGAGCCGAAACTATAAATGGCACGTCGTGGTGATGCTGTGGTTTATCTGTTTCTTCAACTACGCCGACCGCCAGGCGATCTCCGCCGTCTTTCCCGTGCTCCAGAAAGAGTTCGGCTTTGATAAGCTCCAGCTCGGCCTGATCGGCTCGGCATTTATGTGGGTCTACGCTGCTGGCGCTCCACTGGCGGGCTTTATTGGGGATCGGGTGCGACGAAAAGACCTCATTCTCGGCGGCTGTGTCTTTTGGAGCCTTGTGACGATGGCAACCGGCTGGTGCGGCAAGCTCTGGCACTTTGTGACCGTGCGGGCGCTAGAGGGCTTTGGGGAGACGTTTTACTTTCCCGCGTCGATGTCTCTGGTGAGCGACTACCACGATAGAACCACCCGCTCCCGCGCCATGGCGGCGCACCAGTCGAGTGTCTACGCGGGAACGGTACTGGGGAGCTGGATTGGGGCCGTAATGGCCGAGAGCTTCGGCTGGCGCTCGGGGTTTTATCTCTTTGGTGGCCTCGGGCTCGTGCTAGCACTGGTACTCTACAAGATCTTGCGTGAGCCCGTGCGTGGCGAGAGCGAGCGCCCGCAAAGCGCCGATGTCCCGGCATCCCTGCCCCTGGGCGAGACGCTTCGGGCGATCTTCCGCACTCCCGTGGTGCCGCTGCTCATGCTGGCGTTTCTGGGGGCGAACTTTGTGGCGACGATTTTCCTGACTTGGACCCCGACGTTTCTGGTGGAGAAGTTCGGATTCAAGCTCGCGGCTGCCGGGCTCTCGGGCGCGGCGTTTATCCATATCGCCAGCGCGGTGAGTGTTCCCATTGCAGGCTTTCTCGCCGATAAACTCTCACAGAAACACCGGGGTGGACGTATTCTAATCCAGGCGACGGGTCTCTTGCTCGGGGCGGGTTTTGTCTGGGGAATCGGCCACGCGACCACAACGCCGCTGGTCATCGGTGCCATGACCGCATTTGGGCTCTGCAAGGGCTTCTATGACTCAGGAATTTTTGCGTCGCTCTACGACAATATCGAGCCCCGTGCCCGTGGGACAGCGGCGGGCATTATGAACACGGTCGGCTGGGGCGGCGGAGCGCTCGGGCCACTGTTTATTGGCTGGGCATCGAAAAATGGCAATGGCACCGAGATTCAAAACATGAGCAACGCGATTGGGCTGGGCGCGATTGCCTACGTCATCGCCGCCGTGCTGCTTCTTACTGCGGCTAGGAAGGCAAACCAACGATGAGCACGGTTCCTGGTATCGTCATCAATCATGTCCCCGCCAGCACTGGTATTTATATCGGCTCGCCCGGGCTAGCCGTTCTGACCAATGGAGACTATATCGCAAGCCACGATGAGTTCGGCCCCAAGAGCACCGAGCACATCAGAGCTGTCTCACATGTCTTTCGCTCCAAAGATAGGGGCAAGAGCTGGGAGAAGATCGCGACGATAAACGGCGCGTTCTGGTCGAACTTATTCGTCCACAAGAAGGTGCTCTATCTGCTGGGCACCGATAAGCACCACGGCAACGTGGTGATTCATCAGTCTACCGATGGCGGTGAGGGCTGGACGAGCGCGATTCTGCGCGGTGAGGGCGAGTACCACGGTGCACCCGTGCCGATTATCGAGCACAGGGGAAGGCTCTGGCGGGCGTTCGAGTGGCGCAATCCGCCCACCGCCTGGGGAATCAACTACCGCGCGGGCGTGCTCTCTGCACCCGTGAGCGCCGACTTAATGGAGCCGAAAAACTGGAGTGCGACCAACTTTCTCCCGAGCGACCGAAGCTGGAATGGGGGCGATATGGGCGCGTGGCTAGAGGGAAATGTGGTCGTCGCTCCCGACGGCTCACTCGTAGACATTCTGCGTGTCCAGACCAAGTCCCCCGATGAAAAAGCGGCGTGGGTGAAGATTTCGGACGATGGGAAAGTCGCGAGCTTCGACCCCGCGACGGGCTTCTTTGCCTTTCCCGGCGGTGCCAAGAAGTTCGCCATTCGCTGGGATAAAAAGAGCAAGCGCTACTGGAGCCTCGCGAGTATCGTCGGCGAAAAATTCCGGGCCGCCGATCCGGGCAAAGTGCGCAATACGCTGGCGCTCACCAGCTCAGCCAATTTACGCGACTGGGAAGTGCGCTCTGTGATTCTCTCGCACCCCGATACTATCCACCACGGATTTCAGTATGTCGAGTGGCGCTTTGAGGGCGAGGATATCATCGCCACCTGCCGCACGGCCTACGACGATGACTTCGCCGGGGCGCACAACAACCACGACGCGAACTTCCTGACCTTCCACCGGATTGAGGGCTTTCGGCAGAAGGTCGGAAGCTAGACGGGGAGCCCATTGCAAGAAAGACTACCCGGAATGGCAGAAACGCCAGCAAGTGTAGCCGACTGAGCGCGGGCATAGTCCCAGGAAGAGAAGCTCTGCCCCGCCATAAACGCTTCCTCGCCAAGGAGACTAAAGTGCTGAAACAGCGCCTCCGCGCTCATCCCCGGCGCGTAGAGTTCCGCCACTGAGGGTGAAGAAGTAGGCAATGGTGAGGACGATGCCAATCACGGCGATAGTACGCCTTGCCAGATCTGCCAGGTAAGAAACACGCCCATTGCTGCGATAAAGAGCCCGCCGAGCTGCTGTACCGGGCGAGAGACTTGTCTTGGTTCCATGATTCGCACTCTACCACCGGGCCGTTACGCAGACGTTACACGGGCTTGCAGGATGCGCTACAATAACGAAAGATATTAGGAGAGAACCCATGCCGCTACCGTTTATTCCGCTGATCCTGACCCCGCTTGTTTTTGCCGTCGCCAAGAAAGTGGCTGACAAGGCTCAGGCCGAAGCCGATGCTGCCAAAGCGCCCGATGCTGCTGCGGAGATTCCCGAAGTCTCCCCTGGGCCGCTCACCACAGGGGAAACGGAGACGGAGGATGCGCCGGTCGCCGTGCCTGAGCCGATTATCCTCGAAGCCACCCTGCCGCTCTTCCCCCTCACTGCCTCCAGCATCACCGACGGCCACGATGCCGTGCAGGCGGGTGATGGCGACCCCGAGACCTTCTGGCAGAGCGCCGAGTCGCGCGGCTGGCTCCAGCTCTCCTTACCGACGATGCAGGAAGTTCAGCGCGTGACGCTCTCGGAGGCGGGCGGCGAGCAGATTCAGCTCTTCGCCGTTGAGTACCGCCTCACCGACGACGGCCAGTGGCGCACGCTCTTTGCGGGCGAGAAGATCGGCGCTTTGCTGGTCGAGGAAGTCCCCCCGACACTCGCCCAAGCCATCCGCCTACAAATCCTCGCCAGCGACGCTCCCCCCGCCATCGCCGAGTTCGCGGTGGCGTAGAGCCGCCACTGGGTTTAACCGGCGACGATATTGACGAGCTTGCCGGGCACGACGATGATCTTGCGAATGGTCTTGCCCTCCAGCTCGGCGCGGACTTTATCCGAGTCTAGCGCGGCGGCTTCTAGCGCGTCGTTGTCCAGCCCGGCGGGGAGCGTGAGCTTCTCGCGAACTTTTCCATTCACCTGCACCACGACCATCACTTCCTCGTTGGCGGCGAGTAAGGGATCGCTGACAGGCCACTGGGTCTGATACAGAAAGCCTGTGCCGCCGAGTGCCGTCCAGAGCTCGTCGGCGAGGTGCGGGGCAAGCGGTGCCAGCAAGAGCACAAGTCCCTCCGCCGTTTCTCGTGCCGCCGGGTGCGCCACGCCCCCCGCGTTGCAGAACTTACGCAGGGCATCATGCAGGATCATCAGCGCGGAGACGACGGTGTTAAAGCGAAAACTCTCGATGTCGTCGGTCACTTTGGCGATGGTCTGGTGCAGCTTGCGTCGCAGCGTTTTCACGTCGGCGTCGGAAGCCCCCCCCGCCCCCACAAGTGGGGGAGCTTGCGCAATCCCCGATACCGTGTCCCAGACACGCGCTAGAAACCGGAACGGGCCGTTCATGCGCTCCTCGGACCACTGGATCGTGTCCTCAAACGGCGCTTCGAAGAGAATCAATGTGCGTAGAGAATCTGCGCCGTACTTGTCCGCCATCTCATCCGGGGTGACGGCGGTCTGCTTGGACTTGCTCATCTTCAGCCAGGAGAACTCGACCTCGATGGGCTCGGTTTTCTGCTGGCCGTCCACTTCGATAATACGCTCCGCCGGGATGGGGACTTTGTTGGCGTTGTACTGCGCGATCCACTTGTCGCGCGGGTAGCGCACAAACTCGCCGGGCTTGATAGCCTTGTCCGTGCCCGAGAGCACGGGGGTGAAGGCGTTGAGCATTCCCTGGTTTCGGAGCGCGGCAGCAGGCTCATCCACCGAGATCAGGCCCAGCTCATGAAAGAACTTGGTGAAGAAGCGGCAGTAGAGAAGGTGCCCGACGGCGTGCTCGCGCCCCCCGATGTACATGTCAATGGGCATCCAGTAGTCGGCAATAGCCTTGTCCCAGGCGGCATTCTCGTTGTGCGGGTCGGCGAATCTAAGAAAATACCACGACGAGTCCACGGAGCCCGCCATCGTGTCGGTCTCGCGCTCTGCGGGGCCACCACAGCTCGGGCAGGTTGTCTGGACAAAGCTCTCAATGGTCGAGAGGGGCGAGCGACCATCGGGGCCGGGCTTGTAGTTCTCGCAGTCGGGCAGGATCACGGGGAGCTGGTCTTCGGGCACGGGGATGATCCCACAGCTCGGGCAGTGCACCATCGGAATCGGCGTGCCCCAGTAGCGCTGGCGGGAGAGCAACCAGTCGCGCAGGCGGTACTGGATCTTTCCGCACCCACAGCCCTGCGCCTCGATCCATTTCACGACCTTGGGGACGATCACCCTCTTGTCCTGCGGCTCGCCCGAGAACGGCGAGCCCAGCGACTCTCGAAATATCCCGCCACTCGCGAAGGCCTCCGTCAGCGCACTCTCTATGGGTGTGTCGGCCTCGGCGTAGACCAGCACAATCGGCAGCTCGAACTTGCGGGCGAACTCGAAGTCGCGCTGGTCGTGGGCAGGAACCGCCATGATCGCACCCGTGCCGTAGCCGGTCAGAACATAGTCGGCGATCCAGATGGGAATCAGCGCTCCATTGACCGGGTTGGTCGCGTAGGCTCCCGTGAAAACGCCCGTCTTCTCCTTGCCCTCTGCCGTTCGGTCTTCGTCGGACTTCTTCGTCGCATCAACGGCGTAGGCTTCCACGACGGTTTTTTGCGCTTCGGTCGTAATCTGCGCCACCAGCGGGTGCTCCGGCGAGAGCACCATAAACGTCGCGCCCCACAGCGTGTCCGGACGCGTCGTGAAGACAGTTATGCCCCCCCCGCCCCCGTCGAACGGGGGAGCCAGCTTGAACTCCACTTCGGCGCCCTCACTGCGTCCGATCCAGTCGCGCTGCTGGGTTTTCAGGCCCTCTGCCCAGTCAATACCATCGAGGCCCGCCAGCAAGCGGTCCGCGTAGCTGGTGATCCGTAGCTTCCACTGTGGCAGAGGCTTCTTGATAACCGGGCCATCACAGCGCCAGCACTTGCCATCCACTACTTCCTCGTTGGCCAGCACAGTGCTCTCATTAACGCACCAGTTCACCGGAGCGGCATCACGATACGCCAGCCCTTTTTCGTAGAGCTTCAAAAACATCCACTGGTTCCAGCGGTAGTAGCTGGGGTCGGTAGAGTTGATCTCGCGGTCCCAGTCGTAGCTGACCCCGAGGATATTGAGCTGCTTCTTGTAGACCTCAGCCAGCGTCGGCACCACCGTGCGCGGGTTCACACCCCGCTTGATCGCGTCCTGCTCGGCGGGCTGCCCGAAGGCGTCCCAGCCCATCGGGTTTAAGACATTAAAGCCCTGCATCGCCTTGAAGCGGGCCACGACATCGCCGGGGACGTAGTTCTTGCAGTGCCCGACATGCAGGCCGGAGCCCGATGGATACGGGAACATCACAAGCACGTAGTACTTCTGCTTGCTCGTGTCTTGCGTGGCCTTGTGCACCTTTGCATCAGCCCAGCGGGCCTGCCACTTCTTCTCAATCTCGCGGAACGGATAGCGCCCGCCCCCACTCTCTTCAATTACAGCTTCGCTCATAGTCGTGTCCCCAAAGTATACCGCCTCTGTCGCTGGGGAGAGTTCGTGTGCTAAAATGCCGTGGAGGAAACCGTTCATGTCGATCTATCTTTGGGTTGCACTGGGCATCGTCACGCTGATCGGGATATGTCACCTTGCGCTTTTGGTAGAGGCCATCTCCGCAACCTACCAGATGCTCCGAGGCCGACGCCCGGACATTCGCAAAGGCGCGTGGCTGGCAAGCGGTAGCATCTTACATGATTCCATTGTGGACACTATCAACTACCAGAGCGCTTTGGATCATGAGCAGGCACAGCACTCCCTGGATCATAGTGATGGTAATTCTATTGGTGACGGCGGATGAATGCCAAAGGCTATCGCCATCCGTCGCCAACCGACGACGTTTTCCCGGTTGAGGCGGAGCCGTTCGATAGTCGCACGTCCTGTGGGCGTGATGCCAATCAGCTCTAGCCCGTCTTCACTCCAGAGAAAGTGCGTTGGCCAAAGATCCGTTCGTGGATTGTAAAGTAGGACAAGCTGATCGGTTAACGGATCCACGGCTTCGATGAAGTTATACTTGGCATTATTACAGCCCTGACAAGAGTAGGCCAGGTTTGCCAAGACCGTTTGTCCACCGAGCGACTCGGGGTGAATGTGCTCCACGGAGAACGGATACGGACAGAAACTTGCATGGCAACGGCAATACTCGCAAAGGTGGTTTGCTCTGGTGACAACCTCACGACGTAGTCGTTCTGAAACAGCCATTAGTTTTTGGGAAGCAAGCTAAAACGAGCCGCAGCCTCCAGAGGGTTTTCACCACGTAAACTTGCGAGTTTGGCAAGGTTTTCCCAGCGCCGTAGATGATCCCCCTCAACAGTATCTGTCAAGCTCTGAAGCTCATCGTACTCGGTTGCACTGAGAGTTTCTACACGGCGCTTTTCTATTAGGGCTTCGTAGCGCGTGCGAACGGCAAGCAACAGCGGGCGGTTGATCTCCGCGATAAGCTCCGTTTCTGTAACAGGCAGTGAGGAACGAACCTGAACCGTGACTTCCTGGCCACGCAGGGCTTCCGGTAGGTTTAAAAGCAAGCTACCATCAGCAGTAACTCGTGTTCGGCGTTCCAAAATCGCACTTCCCATAGCCCTATTCTATCGCGTAGACATGATGCGCTACAATAGACTGTGATTCCTGAAACCCTTCCGACTTCCTACAAGCGCTGGCATCTCTATGGCGCGGGGCTGGACAGTGTCCGGCTCGAAACGGTGCCGCTGGTGATGCCTGGCCCGGATGAGATTCTGGTACGCCACGATGCCTGTGGCATTTGTTTTTCCGACATCAAGATCATCAATCTGGGCGGTGAGCACCCACGATTAACCGGGCGCGACCTGGCAAACAACCCCGTGGTGATGGGGCACGAGGTGACTCTGACCGTGGTGGCCGTGGGTGAGGATCGCGCAGCGCAGTTTGCTATCGGGGATCGCTTTATTGTGCAGGCCGATGTCTACTACAAAGGCACGAATCTGGCGTACGGCTACGCGATCACGGGCGGGATGAGCCAGTACGGACTGATCGGGAGTGAGCTGCTCGACGGCGACGAGGGCTGCTATTTACTGCCCCTTGATGCTACTTCGAACGATGCCGAGGGCGCTCTGGTGGAGCCCTGGGCTTGTGTCGAAGCTTCCTATCGCTGGGTACATGGCACGGAGCCGACACTACGCTTTGACACCACACCCTCACCGGAAGAGTTTGAGGCGGGGGCAAAAACACTCACCAAAAATGGGGTGGCCCTGCTCAACTTCGATACGCCGCTCTCTCGCCCTGTTGCAGTAGATGTGGGCCGGGTGCACTACGATGGTCATGCCTATATCGGGCCGCGCTCCAATAGGCGTAACGAAATCAAGGGAGGCGGGGCTTCGTGGTTTATTGGGGCCGCCGGGCCGATGGGGATGATGCACGCCCAGCGCGCACTCGCCCTCCCCGCGCCCCCCCGCCTGCTGCTCATCACGGATCGCCATGATGCCCGCCTGCAAGCCGTCGCCGATCGCTTCGGCCCGCTGGCAAAAGAGCGCGGGGTTGAGCTGATCCTCTGCAATGTCCGCACCGGCCCCGCGCCAGACTTAAAAGCCATTGCTCCCAACGGCTTCGACGATATTGTGGTGATGGTGCCGAGCATCGAGGCCATTGAGCAGAGCTTCCCGCACTTAGCCGAGAACGGCATCCTCAATGTCTTTGCCGGACTCGCACGTGGAATGACCGCAAACATTGATGTCTCCGACATCTGCTTCAAGAACGTGCGGATCGTGGGGACATCGGGCTCCAGCATTGCCGACATGTATGCCGTAAAAGAAAAACTTGAAGCCGGGACGCTCGCGACGGGCGACTCGCTCGCGGCAATCGGTGGCCTAGAAACCTTCGCGGAGGGACTGGCCGCCGTGAAAAATAGCCGATTTTCAGGCAAGACGGTGATCTATCCGCACGTCGAGAACCTGCCACTCACCGCGCTCTCGGATCTGAAAACCATCCGCCCTGCCGTCTACGAAAAGCTCCGTGACGGACAGTTCTGGACCGATGCGGCGGAAGAGAGTTTATTGCACCAATAGAATACCAATTAAAAATCCTTACTCACTTGATCTAAATCATCTACACTATTGAGAGGTGAGTACATTACACTCCGTGGATCAGAGTTCACTGGGATCCGGTAGTACATCGCACCAATATTTTTACGGATGAGTTTATTTATCCGTGAAAAAGTAAGTTTCTGGTTTCTTGGCTCCCTGTAGTTCTGAGGATCAAGACGGTAAGTAGAAACAACGGCGATGGCATCCTCAACATCTCGGCCATTCACTTTTTTTAATCCGTCAAAGAAGGAACGTTTTGAAAAAATAAAATTCAGACGAGGTTCTTCTGGATCAAAAATGTCAACGGTTGTTAATCCGATGTAACTGCTCAGGTCAAGTTGTAGCCGGAACAATGGGGTTTCCACGGAAGACCGAGAGTAAGCCTTCACGAGGAGAAATACCCTGTTTGCGAAGCG
>NZ_JAYVPL010000041.1:0-74471 GCF_043757465.1 Armatimonas sp. | reverse complement strand
TCGCGGCGTTTTCATCCGGATCGCTTTGCCGCCGCCACTGCCGAGACCCAGGACGACGCGCTCACCTCAACGGCGCTTGTCAACGATGCGTACCGCATCCTCAAAGACCCATTCACCCGCGCCGAGTATCTGCTCCGCCGAGAGCGAAGTGTGAAGCTAGGCGAGCTGCGCGACTCCAAGCCACCCAAAGCACTTTTTGCCACCGTGATGGAGCTGCAAGAGGCGCTGATGGAGTTCCAGGACGGTGACGCGAGCCAGCGAACGAACTTGGAAGCAGCACACGTCGAATTCACCGAAGCCTATGCTACTCTCAAAGCACGACTGAGTCAGCTCTTCACCGCCTACGATGGCGGGGAGACAGATGCGGCCCTCGACGGTATGCAAGAAGTGGCGGCCACACGCGGCTATCTCCGGCGCGTGCTGGACAACCTCAATAAAACCCTGTGCTAGACCTACTTGTCTACCCGAACGATGCGTCCCTCGATCTTGCCAACTTGCCCCGCGGGCAAGGCGCGTAGCGCAGTGGCAAGGGTGACGGCTTTTGTGCCGGGGAGAATCTGGTCTTTTTTCCAGATCTGAAAGTAGCCTTGCTGACCATCGGCCAGAGGGCGCGTGGTGGCGACTTTGTAGAGTTTCTTGGGGTCAAGAGGCGTCCCCCCTACCGTGATTTTCACCACACGCTCCCCAATGTCGTGGCTGGCGTTGTACTGGAAAGTGAGCCCTGAGACCTGTAGAAAACCCGCGAACGGGGTTCCCGCAAAAGACACCGAGCGCTCCAGGGCATCTTTGAGCTGGCTACCACGGACACTGAGCACCACGATCTCATCAGTCGCGGGATCGAGCAGAGCTGTTGCCGTCTCAGGGGAGACGGCCTTACTGCCCTTGAAGGCGGCAGCGGGCACCAGCGCGACATCTGCGCCTGCACTCAAACGAACGGCATCCGCCACCAAGTTCCCCGCCTCGGCCTCGCCAAGACGGATCGCGGTTTTCTCCGACTGTGCCTGTACAGGGAGCGCTAGGCCCCCTAGTAACAATCCTGCCAGTGCGAGAAACTTAATCTTCGTCGTTTCCATCGGTTGCATCTCCTGCTGCTCCTTTACCGGCAAACCAGCGCAGATACCCTAGCTGGAGCGCCTCAAGGTTGCCGTCCATAATCGCATTCACATCGGTCAGCTTCACCCGACTTCGGATATCCGTCACCTGGGTATAGGGCTGAAAGACATAGTTACGAATCTGACTTCCCCACTCAATTCGCTGCTGATCGCCACGAAGCTCCGCCATCTTCTGATCGAACTTGCGCGCCTCAACTTCAGCGAGCTTTGCTCTTAAGACGCGCATCGCGACCTCTTTGTTTTGTAGCTGGCTGCGCTGGTCCTGGCAGGTCACCACAATATTGGTCGGGATGTGCGTGATGCGCACGGCGCTGCTGGTTTTATTGACGTGCTGGCCGCCTGCACCGCTTGCCCGAAAGGTGTCGAGCCGCAGGTCTTTGTCATCAATCACCAGCTCGCTGTCATCTTCGATCTGCGGGAGAACTTCCACAGCGGCGAAGCTGGTCTGGCGCTTGCCATTGGCGTTGTAGGGAGAGATTCGTACCAGGCGATGCACCCCGTGTTCGGAGCGCAGCATCCCATAAGCATTTCGTCCCGTCACAAACACGGTCGCGGAGGAGATTCCCGCCACTTCTCCGGGAAGTTCCTCATTGACTTCCGCCTGGAAGCCATTGGCCTCCGCCCAGCGCAAGTACATCCGCAGGAGCATCGCGGCCCAGTCACAGGCTTCCGTCCCCCCCGCCCCCGGCTTGATCTCGAGGATGGCATCGTGGGCATCATAAGGACCAGAGAGAAGTGTGGCATTTTCCACCTTATCCATGCCCGCCATGATTGCCTCGGTATCGGAGCGCACCTCGGGCTCATACGCCTCCGGGTCATCGTCGGACTCGGCCATCTCAATCAGAACCAGCGTGTCATCTAGTTTCCGTCGCAAATCTAAGTAGGGCAGTACCTCCTCTTTCGCTTTTGCGAGCGCTTGCATTGTTTTTTGGGCACGAGCCACATCGTCCCAGAGCGAGGGTTCCCCCGCGAGAGCTTCGAGCTGTGCTATCTCTTTATTTCGACGGGGAAGGTCAAAGATGCCTCCCGATATCGTCGAGGCGCTCCGCAAGCAGGCCCAAATCTTTGGATATATCCGCCAGCATATAGTTTCACCATTAACGAAAGTACGGGCCGCCGAAAGCGGCGACCCGTCTGCGTTTATTGTATCATAGGGGGGTATGCCTCAGGAAGACCCTATCAAGCTCTGGCAGCACCTTCATGGTGCCAGCGTTCACTTTGCACTTGCACTCACTCTTGTTTCCTTTGCCTTTGACCTAGGGAGTAAGATTTCTGGAAAAAAAGAATGGCGCACTGTCGGTTTCTGGGCGCTAGTCGTGGCCGTCACGCTCTCCCTGCCCGCGATATTCTCAGGGTTCTGGGGGCAGCTTGGCTGGTTTCGCGTGGAGAAATGGGAGGCGGACCATCTTCTGCCTCACCGTAACTTTGCGCTGGGCGGTAGCATCGGAATCACCTTGTTGCTGATCTGGAGGAGTGCCACGAGAGACTTTGGGGTTGGTTTAGCCCAGGATCGTAGAGGCGATAGACTCTATCTGGGCTACCTGGTTCTCATGCTTGCGGCGACGGTTGTCATTGGCTACACGGGCTATCTTGGTAGCTATGTCGCCAGAACTTACTAAATTTCAAGAAATCAGTTATGCGTCCTAAAATCTTCACGTTTCGCAGCTTCTTGCTCGCCCTCGCCGCACTAGGCATTCTGGGTGGACTGGCTTTCTGGGGCTATCGTGGCTTCCCCCTGCCCTTTGTCGGCGTCCCCAGTACGGCGGGCAAGATTGCCTTTGTCTGGGAAAAAGACGGCCAGAGCGATATCTATCTGGCAAGTGCAACGGGCGGCGAGCCAACCCAGCTCACCCGTGATACGACTCTGGAGGGCGAGCTTGCCTTCTCTGCAGATGGCCAGCGTCTTGTGTTCACCGAAGATCACGGTCAGAGCGGCGTTCGCCAGGTATGTCTTACGGAAGCGGCGCCGGGCCGAAGGCAAATCACGCTAACGGTAAATGAGTCCACCAAGGAACAACCCTATTTTCGCGGCGACCGCGACTTGTTTTTTCTGGACAGCGGAAAGATTGGTAGAACCACCACGGATGCATCCGACTCCGACGCGATCTTTCCAACGGTCGAGGGGAAGCGTGACAATGTCGCACTCGCCGCTCTCTTTGCGGAGGGTGGCATCAGTCAGTACGCAGTCTCCCAAGACGGTGAGACCATTCTAGCCGCAGTCAAGCGCGAGCACGGCCACCTACTCGTGGTCTATCAGGTTCAGGATAAATTCCTGGCTCTCCTGGGATCTTCTCAGGATCTGCGTTTCCAGGCACTCAAAGACGGCAGCTTTGTCGTGCTCTTCACAGGAGGAGCCCCTCTGAAAGAAGCCATGCAGATTCCAAACCCAAAGACGGAGGAGGAGAAACAGATGGCCTCAGAGCAGATGGGGAAACTTCTAAACCAGATGTCCTCACAAAACGATGTCATGGAGGGTAAGTCGGTTCTGGTTCATTTTGACGCGAAGCTTACTCCTCAGAGCATTATCCCTCTTCCCTTTATCGCGGATGGCTTCTGCGTAGCCCCCGATAGCAAGCTGCTGGCGATCTATATTTCAGAAGCGCGGGATGGCAAGTCCACGGGGCTATTTGTGGGCAATATCACGGCACAAGATCCTCCCACACTGCTCTACAACAAACCCGTCCGTGCCGTTACCTGGTCGCCGGACAGCGCCTCATTGGCCTTTGTCGCCGACAAAGAGCTACTGGTCACACCCGCAACAGGCACGGATACACCGATCAATTTGACCCAGGGCAAGGGCAAGGCATCGTCTCCAGTGTGGTCTCCCATCCAGGTAAAAAAATAACGTGAATTTCTGGTAGTTTGCCGACGTTGACAAGCAAGCTACTGGCAGGTACTATCTCTCGGCAATCTCCAACCAAAGGATTCTTTAGATAAACATGAGTTCCCCCGAAACCCAGGCATCCGAACCGACGATCCACGATGGTCTTAAAGGCGTCGTTGCCGCAAAGACCCAAATTGCGGAGGTAGATGGTCAGAACGGGAAGCTGACTCTGCGCGGCTATGATATCAGCTCCCTTTCTGGCAATGTCACGTTCGAGGAAGTTTGCTATCTGCTCTGGCACGGCAAGCTCCCCAATCGTGCTGAGTACGACACTCTGAGAGCAGAAATGTCGGCTGCTCGTGAGCTGCCGGAGGCGACCCTGGCAACCCTGCGTGCCTGTGCGCCCCACGCCGAGGGGATGGATATTCTGCGCATAGGAGCTTCCACCCTAACCATTGGCGATCCAGAGTCGGCTTGGCCCATCAATGCTCCTGCGGATGTAGAAAATGCCCTGCGCCGCGCCGCACGCCTTCAAGCACAGATGGCCGCGATTGTGGCGCACAGCTACCGCCTAGGCGAGGGTAAAGAAATTGTCCACCCCAAGTCGGAGCACAGCGTGGCTCAGGGCTTCCTCTACATGCTGGAGGGTACGGAGCCTAGTAAGGCGCGTGTGGCGGGCCTCAATGCCTACTTAGTCGCCGTCGCGGAGCACGGCTTCAACGCCTCGACTTTTGCGGGGCGCGTGATCCAGTCCACCAACTCGGACATGGTCTCGGCACTGACGGGCGCGATTGGTGCCCTCAAAGGCTGGCTCCACGGCGGTGTCCCTGGCCCCGTGTTAGACATGCTCGATGAGATAGGCTCTGAGGAGAATGTCCAGCCCTGGATCAGTGCCGCGCTCGATCGAAAAGAGCGCATTATGGGCTTCGGGCACCGCGTCTATCAAGTGCGCGACCCCCGTGCTGCCCTGCTCTCTGAGGCCGCCGATAAGATGGCTGACGAGACCGGGGATCATCACTTGCTGAATCTGATCAAGATTGTCGAGCAGACCACGGTGGATGAGCTAGAGAAGCGTAAGCCGGGCAACAAGCTCCGCGCCAATGTGGAGCTCTACGCCGCGCTGATTCTGCATGCCGTGGGAATCCCCTCCGAGATCTTCACGCCCGTCTTTGCGATTGGCCGAACCAGCGGCTGGACGGCCCATATTTTAGAGCAGATGCCCAAGAGCCTGATTATCCGCCCCGAGTCCATCTACGGCGGCCCGCGCGATCTGGCGTTTGTCCCGATGGACGAGCGCGCGTAGACGATGCGCCTACGCCTCCTCGTTGTCGGAGCGGGTGGGATGCTGGGAAGCGATGTCGTGGCCGAAGCCGAGCGCCGAGGCCACGACATTGTTGCTTTAGCGAGCCGTACTGCACTGGATATCACCGATCTCACCGCCGTCTGCGCCTGTCTTCGTCTTCACCGCCCCGACGCGGTCATAAACTGCGCCGCCTGGACCAATGTAGATGGGGCACAGAGCGAGCCGGAGGCAGCCTGGCGGCTCAACGCGCTGGGCGCTGCGCACCTTGCCGCCGCCTGTAGCGAAACCCGAAGCTGGCTGATTCAGGTCTCCACCGACTTTGTCTTCGACGGCGAAAAAGGCAGCGCCTACCACGAGTTCGATGCCCCGAATCCACAGAGTGTCTACGGCGCGAGCAAAGAGGCGGGCGAGCGTCTCGTGCGCCAGACCCTCCCGGATCGGCACCTGATCGCTCGCACGTCGTTTCTCTACGGCCCCCACGGCAAAAACCTCGTAGATACCATCGTCCGCGCCGCCCTGACTCGCCCGAGCCTCACGTTCGTCGAGGATCAGATCATCAGCCCCACCCACACCGCCGATCTTGCTACCGTGCTCCTGAATTTAGCCACTGAGCCTCTGCCCGGCACCTACCATGTGGCGAGTGCCGGGCAGTGCTCGCTCCTAGAGTTCGCAAAGTTCATTGTCGGCGAAGCGGGCCTAGCGACACCGGTTCTGGGCACCACCTTCGCGCAGTATGTCGCCACCGCCAAACCCGCCGCTCCCCGCCCGCGTGTCTCGCCGCTGGAGCGTAAGATGCTCACGCTCCGTGGCATGGACACCATGCCGGACTGGAAAGATGCGATCCGTTCCTATCTGAAGCGGCGCTAACAAGAGTGAGCAGGAATTGGCCCGCGCTCTGGTGAAGCAAAAGCCATGGAACATGTACTCACTGCCGAGGATCGGGCGTTTTTCGATCGCTGGGGCTACCTTGTCGTGAAAGGGGTCGTCCCCAAGGAAAACTGTGATGCCGTTGTCACCGACATCTACACATTTTTGCAGATGGATCCGAATGATACGGATACCTGGTATCCGCCGGAGCGGCGCGGCTCACTCGCGCACATTCACCAGACCCAGTCGCTCTGGGACAACCGACAGAATCCTCGGCTCTACCAGACATTCGTGGACCTCTACGGTACCGAGAAGCTGTGGGCGAGCCTGGACCGCGCCTGCTTCAAACCACCGCTGAGTGAGAAGCACCCGCAACACCAGGACAAGGGCTTTGTGCACTGGGACATGGACACCAGCACGCCGCCAGAGACATGGCGCTTCTTCCTCCAGGCCGTGCTCTGCCTCACCGACACCACCGAGGACATGGGGGGCTTCTGCTGCATCCCCGGCTTCCACCGCGAGAATCTCGTGCGCTGGATCGCGGAGCAGCCCGAGGATCGCCATAAGCATGTCCCGGATCTCACGCGCCTCCCCGAGGGCATGGCCGTCACCCCGATTCCCGCCGAAGCGGGCGATCTGGTGATCTGGGACGTCACCCTGGCCCACGGCAACGGAGCGAACCACGGAGCGGCACCTCGGCTCTGCCAGTACGTGACACTCTATCCGGAAGGCGACGAAGCGACCCGCCTGGATCGCATCGCTTGCTGGCAAGAGCACCGTGCCCCGGACGGCTGGGCCAACAATATTCCCGAGCCTCTCCAAGGGCGCGAGAGGGTGCTCTACCCCGAACCCGCCATTTTGACCGATCTGGGCAAGAAGCTCCTCGGGCTGAAGAGCTGGTAAAATCCCCCTATGACAACGCCCGATGCTCTTCGTACACAGCTCTCCGGGGTGATTGCCTTCCCGGTAACACCTTTTCATGACGACCTCTCGCTGAACCTTGCCGGACTTCGACATAATCTTCAGGCACTCAAAAACGCACCGATTTGCGCGGTTGTCGCAGCGGCAGGCACGGGTGAGTTTCACACGCTCTCGCCAGATGAGCTGAAGCAAGTGATTGAAGTGACGGTTGCGGAAATAGGCGGGCGCGTGCCGGTACTGGCGGCAGCAGGAATCAATACGGCGCTCGGGGTGGAGCAGGCCAAGCAGGCACAGGCGGCAGGTGTGGACGGTCTTCTGCTCTTTCCCGCGTACTATCCCACGGCCGACGACGACGCGCTGCTGGCCTACTATAAAACACTGGCTGATGCCACGCCGCTTGGGGTGCTGATCTACTCCCGTGATAGCTTTAACCCCTCACCTGCTTTAGTGCAGCGCCTGGCGGACTCGATTCCCAATCTCATCGCACTCAAAGACGGCCAGGGAGACACGCGCCGCTTGCAGCAAATCATGCACAAAGTCGGAGAGCGTCTTCACTGGATCGGTGGTGCGGGCGACGATGCTG
Source organism: Armatimonas sp. (assembly GCF_043757465.1). GTDB lineage: Bacteria > Armatimonadota > Armatimonadia > Armatimonadales > Armatimonadaceae > Armatimonas. Next base: position 66,861 of record NZ_JAYVPL010000041.1, on the reverse strand, counting down.
TGCCAGGCTACTACAGTATCGGGATTCGCACCTACACCTCAAGTATCGCGAATCTCTCGCCACAGATCTCCCGCCAATTGCACGACACCGCAGCAACAGGCGACCAGGATGCCCTCGCCGAATTGATGCAGCGCTACGTCTTGCCGCTCTACACGTTTCGGGCACGGCGAAAGGGCTACGAAGTTTCGGTTATGAAGCGGCTCATGGATAAAATTGGGCTTGTCGGAGGCCCCGTACGCCCGCCGCTCGCCGATCTGCGCGAGAGTGAGTACGCGGAGCTGGAACTTCTGGCGACGCTCTGGCGTTCCGAGCGGTAGAATAACACTATGGAACAGAACAACGCCGGAGCCCCCAAAACGGTGGCACTTCTCGCTTTCATCGGGCTGCTGGGCTGGTCCTGGTGGCGAAATCAGAAAAATGTCTCGCCTCCCACGCTAAACACAGCGGGAGGGCTGCAAGCCCTGGCCGCCTCGGATTCCCTCTCGCGCTACGGCTTCGCTCTCACGCAGAGCGCCAAGGCACTGGGAGTTGACTTCACCCACACGTCGCCCACACTCGATCCAAAGCTGGAGCCGATCCTACCGCGTATCGCCGATATGGGCGCGGGCGTCGCTGTGGCCGACTACAACAAAGACGGCTGGCCCGACTTCTATGTCACGCGTTCGGGTGAGAACAGTAAGAACGCACTCTACCATAACAAAGGCGACGGCACCTTCGAGGAGGTTGCGGAAAGACTCGGTGTTGCGGATCTCAATAAAGACGATACCGGAACTAGCCAGGGCGCTCTCTGGGGAGACTTCGACGGTGATGGCTGGGAGGATCTTCTGGTCTACAAGTGGGGCCGCGCCGAGCTCTTCAAAAACAACGTGGGCAAGAGCTTCACCCGCGTCACGGAGACAGCCAATCTGCCTCAGTGGATGAACGCCAACACGGCGACGCTGCTCGACTACGACCGCGACGGCAAGCTCGATATTCTGCTCTGCGGCTACTTCGACGAGCAGCACGATCTTTGGCACCTCAAGACCACCAAGATCATGCCCGATGCTCTTAACTTCGCCTCTAATGGCGCGACCAAGCACTTACTGCATAACGAAGGTAACTTCACGTTCCGCGACACCACCCAAGAAGTTGGGATGACCAACCGCTCCTGGCTACTGGCCGCTATCGCCGCCGATCTGCGTGGCACCGGCTACCCCGATCTCTTTCTGGCGTCGGACTATGGCAAGCCGGAGCTATGGCGCAACAATAACGGAAAAAGCTTCACGCAGATCGGCGAGGAAGCAGGGATCCGAAAGCAGTCCAAGAGCGGAATGAACGCCGCATTCGGGGATATCTACAACGATGGCCGCCTCTCGGTCTATATCTCCAATATCTGGGAAGATGGCCAGGTAATGCAGGGCAACAACCTCTGGGTTCCCAAAGAAGGCACCGGAAAGAGCTTAGAGTACGAGAACTTGGCGGAGGCAGTGGGTGTCGAAAAAGGCGGCTGGAGCTTTGGGGCACAGTTCGGCGATCTGAACAACGATGGCTTCCAGGATCTCTATCTGACCAATGGCTATATCTCCGCAGATAAAGACAAGAGCTACTGGTACGACTACTCTATTATCACACCGGCAACGGCTGAGATTCTCAAGGATGTGACGAACTGGCCCCCGATGAAAGGCCGCAGCCTCTCGGGGTACCAGCAGAAGCGTGTCTGGCTCAATGATGGCGCAGGGCGTTTTACGGAAGTGGCGCAGGCCGTGGGTGCGACCGATCTCTTCGATGGCCGTGCGGTGGCGCTTGCGGATCTCGATAATAATGGCACCCTAGACATTCTCGTGGCAAATCAGCGCGGCCCGCTACTGGTCTACAAAAATCAGGCGGATCCCAAGAACCACTGGCTAACGGTCTCTCTGGAAAGTAAGACCAGCCCTATCGGTGCCGAGATAACTCTCTTCTGGAAGGGCATGAAGCAGCGCCAGGTTGTCACGGGCGGTGTCGGCTTCTGCGCACAGAACGATAGACGTCTTCATTTTGGCCTCGGCACGGGCTCCGTGATCGAGAAAGTGGAAATCCGCTGGCCAGGCGGTAAAATAACGACGATCCCCGCACCGAAAGCGAACCAAATTCTTACCGTTAAAGAAAGCACTCCTTAAGCAATGACACCCGCTATTGCCTACGATTCTCCTAACCGTCTTGGCTTGCAAATAGACAGCAAGTATGTCGCCCCCATCTTGATCAGTTGCATCTTGCTCCTGGGACACTTCTCCACGGGCATGCTCGCCGACTGGCGAAAAACCGCGCTCTGCATTATTGTCAGTATTGTCACCGAAGCCCTTTTCGGCTATCTCACCCTCAAAAAAATGCCGCACCTGGCAAGCGCCTATGTCTCGGGCATCTCCTGCGGAATCTTAGTGCGTTCGACCGAATGGTGGCCCTTTATCGTCGCTCCCACCCTCTCGATCATCAGTAAATACGTGATCCGCGTAGATGGACGCCACCTCTGGAACCCGTCGAATCTGGCAATCGTACTTCTCTTGTTGCTCGCGCCGGAGTCTATGTACACCTTGGGCTTCCAGTTTGGCAACCATGCTCTGGCGGCAATCGTGATCTGGATCCTCGGCTCGGTGATTATCTATCGGCTCAAGCGTTTCCATATCTGTTTTACGTACATGCTCTGCTTTGCGCTCTTTGCCGTGCTTCGTGCCGCGCTCCACAGCGACATGGCGTTCGGCCCCGCTCTGCGTTATGAGTTCGCTCCACTGACCAGCGCCATGTACCAGCTCTTTGTGTTCTTCATGATCACCGATCCCAAGACCACGGTGCACTCAAAAAAGGGCCAGATGCTGGTGGCGTTTCTGGTGGCGGCAGCTGAGTTTGTGCTACGGCAGTGGGGCAAGGACTGGAATATCCATATCGCCAGCCACGCTCCCTACTTCGCACTCACTCTCATGGGCCCTGCCGCGAACCTCATCGAGATCTATAAAGCGCGCCGGGCTAAGAAAACCGCTAAATAAATCGGCGATTAGCGTGGGAAGAGAAACAGAAGCACTCTATCGAAGCGCGCGGCCCAGGACGATTCATTGTGCTGGGCTCCTTCGAACTCCTGGTAGGAAAGCTCGCTCCCCTCTTTCCAGCCTTTTTCCTTCAGCGCGTCGCGCAGGAGCCGCGTGTCGGGAAGCGCACTGTCGCCCTCGGAGGTACCAATGTCCACCCAGAGCTTTAAGACAAGCTTCTTGGTAATTGCTTTTAGAATTGCCTTCTCATCCCACCACACCGAGGGCGAGAGAATAGCGAGTTTCCCAAAGGTATCTGAGCGCTTGAGCCCCACCCAGAGCGAGATGAGGCCCCCCAGCGACGAGCCCCCGAGCGCGGTGTTTGCCGCATCCGTCTTTGTTCGGTAGGTGCGATCAATAAAGGGCTTGAGCTCGTCGGTGAGGAGCTTGCTATAGAGGTCGCCCTTACCGCCACGTCCGCGTTTATCGCGTGTCGGAGTGTACTCTTCAAGCCGCGTCGCGCCAGTATTGTAGATCCCCACAATGATCAGTGGCTCGATCTTGCCGGCTACAATCAGGCGTTCGGCTGTTTCGTCCACGCGCCATTCCTGACCGTGGATGAAAGAAGTCGCGCCATCGAAAAGATTCTGCCCATCTTGGAGGTAGAGCACCGGGTAGCGCCGCTCCGGATTTTCGTAGTAGCCAGGCGGCAAGTAGACCAGCACCGTCCGGCGCGGCTTTAGCACTTGCGAGGCGAAGTCGGCATGAAGCCGAAAGAGCCCCGTGCGGGTGTGGCGGGCAGGCAGGTCTTGCATAGGAATGCTTGCGTGTCTCTCAAACCATCCGAGTGCCCAACAAGCCCGTTTTACGTCCGTCGGGCTCCACGATGGGTTTGCTTTCCACAGAGATTGCGGCGACGTAGGCAGGGCGAATCAGAATCGCGGTCTTTTCACTCTCATAGCGCAATGGATCCTGGGCAAGAGTCGCCCAGGCCGCCACCTCCGCGGCAGCCGCATCGGCGGCCTCCAGCTCGCGGCGGAAGCTCCCGCCCGTGGTGTGATAGCAAATCCGAAACTTAGGCATGAGCCAGTGTACCGTAAAATCACCCCCGCACTGGCACCCGGCACCGTTCGGCGAGAATAATCCCGCGAAGGTGATCTACAGCGCTCTCAAGAGAATCATTGACCACGGCGTAGTTGTAGTGCGGCTTCTGCGCCAGCTCGTTTCGGGCGTCCAGTAGGCGGATCTTGATCTGATCTTCGCTCTCTGTGCTTCGTGCACGTAGGCGACGTTCAAGCTCAGCCAGCGACGGCGGCTCCAAAAAGATGAGAATGGCATCCGAGGCTTTCTTCCGAACGGCAATCCCTCCCTGGACATCTATCTTGAGGATCACGTCACTTCCCGTCGCCCGGTTCTCTTCCACCCAAGCACGGGGCGTGCCGTAGAGATTGCCCCCATTGACATGAGCGTACTCCAAAAACGCGTCATCGTTCACCAGGCTCTCAAACTCGGTGACCGAGAGAAACTGGTACGGCTTGCCCTGAGACTCGCCGGGGCGCATCGCTCGCGTTGTCGCAGTCACACACACTTTAACATCGGGCTGGTGTTCAAGAAGTGCGGCAAGAACCGTGTCTTTGCCCACTCCCGACGGCCCGGAGACCACAAATAAGTTACCTTTTCGCACAACCTATTCTACCGGACGATACAATAGGGGCGTGCATGATGTTTTTGAGGCGCGGCTGGTAGAACGCTTCCGGCAAGGCGATGCCCGCGCGATGGAGACGCTTTTTGAGCTGTACGCGGACCGGGCGCTCGGGCTGGCAATGCGGCTCACGGAGACGCGTGAGGATGCCGAAGAGGTGGCGCAGGAGGCGTTTGTGCGGGCGTTTCGAAATGCGCGCCAGCTCACAGGGGGGCACACCCGGCGCTTCGGCCCCTGGCTCTTTGCTATTATTCGCTCCATCGCCGCAGACAAGCGCCGCCAGCTCCGCCTCCCCACCTTCTCGCTGGACACCCCACTGGGCGAGGCTCTGGTGAGCTTTGCACGCACCGAGGACGAGGCCATTCGTCGGGCGGAGCGCAAGGCACTCCTAGACGCACTTGAAGCGCTCTCTGAGGAGTATAAGCTCGTGTTGACACTCTGTGATCTAGAGGACATCCCCCACGCCGAGGCCGCCGAGGTGCTGGGTCGCTCCGTCGCCGCCACGAAATCTCTGCTCTACCGTGCCCGCCGTACGCTCCGTGATGCGCTGGTCGGATGAGTAGAAAATAATCTCCTAATCCGCGACGCTTTTTGTCTATCCACTACGTCTTCTATGGTGAATGAACGACGAAACGATCCGTGAGTTGCTCGGCCCGTACGTAGACAACGACCTGCCGACCGAGGCGAGGCGCCGTGTGGAGGAGGCAATTCTGCGCTCCCCTGCACTGGCCTGGGAGGTGCAAACCCTCAAAATCACGCGCGCGCGACTCCGCAGCGATGCCGGAGAAGTCGTGGCGTCGGACGCTTTCCGAGCACGAGCGCTTCGCGCGCTCTACACCGACAACCCTCATCTTCATAGCGAAGACACCGAAACAAAAAACCAAGAAGCCGGGCAATTTACGCTGCCCATCAAACTCTAAAGGGCAAAAACACAATGCAAGCCATTACCGCACGAAAAGATCTCTATGAGGCAGTACAGACTGTCGGACGCGCCGTTTCAGGGCGCTCGACCCTACCGATTCTCTCGCATATTCTTGTCACGCCGCAAGGCGGGTCGAACCTGAAGCTCACGGCCACGGATCTGGAAATGTGGGTGGAGTGCTCGCTGACCGCCAGAATTCAGGCGAGCCTGGGCGACATGGAGGAGGCGGGTGGCTTTACGGTTCCCTCGCGCTACTTCACCGAGATTCTGGGGGCGCTCCCCGAAGCCGATGTGATTCTGGATCGCCCCGACGGCGGCAATAAAACCCAGCTCCGCTGTGGGCGCTCGGACTACAGCCTGCTCGGCTTGCCCGCCGAGGAGTTCCCCGCACTGCCCGATGTGGAGCCAACGGCAACCATCACCATGGACGCAACCACGCTCAAAGCGATGATCAAGCAAGTGGCGTTCGCGGTCTCCACCGATGAAACCCGCGTGATCCTGACGGGAGTCTTGTTTATCTTTAACGGCAAGCAGATCAAGATGGTCGCCACCGACACCCACCGACTCGCCGTGCGCGGTGGCGTCGCGTCGGCAGGTGAGGGCCAGGGCCAGGCGGTGCTTCCCGCACGCGCCATGAACGAGATCAGCCGTCTGGCAGGCGACGATGACGAAGTGGTGATTGCGTTGGCACAGGGGCAGGCACGCTTTGAAGTGAATAAGAAAAACTCCAACGGCGAGACGGTAGCAACCACAACCCTGATCACTCGACTGATCGAGGGCCAGTTCCCCAACTACGAGCGCGTCATCCCCAGCGGCCACGACCGCAAGCTGACTTTAGAGACCGCCGAGTTCCAAAAAGCTGTCAAGCGTGTCGCCATTGTTGCCCGTGAGAATGCCAACCGGATTGTCTTAGAGACCGAGGGCGCACAGCTCGCCATGTCCGCCGAGTCGGGCACGATTGGCTCGGCACGCGATGAGATCGAAGTGGCCCGTGAAGGCGACGATATTCAGATCGCGTTCAATGCCAAGTATCTAGGCGATGTACTGGCGGCTATCGAGACAGAGGGGGTTGTCCTAGAGCTCACCGAGCCCCTGCGCCCCGGAATCTTACGCCCCATCGGCGATAACGCGGCGGATTATCTGTGCGTCCTGATGCCCATGCAGGTGATCTAATCGCCAAATAGCCGCCGATTGAAATCGGCGGCTAGGGTACACTCTTCGGTATGCCTCTTCAAGCAAAACCTCAGACCCGGGCCGAGCGCACGGCTTATGCGGAAACGAGCCGCTACGACGATGTGATTACGTTTCTCGAAGCGCTCAAGCTCCCGATTATCTGGATGGCGACCAGCGACCAGGGCCGAAAAGTGCCCTTGGTGACTATCGGCAAGGGAAAGCTCAAGGTTTATGTTCAGGCCAATATCCACGCCGGTGAGGTCGAGGGCAAAGAAGCGGCGCTGATGCTGCTCCGAGACTTGCCAAGCACGCACCCTAAGCTTCTGGAGAAACTCACGCTCTTTGTCTGCCCGATCTACAACTGCGATGGCAACGAGAAATGGGGCGATGGCAAGCGCAACCGGGGCTCGCAAGATGGCCCCGACGTAATCGGCGAGCGGGCCAATGGCGCGGGGCTGGATATAAACAGAGACTGTATGAAGGCCGAGTCGCCGGAGATGCGTGGGGTTCTGGAGAATATCTATCTCAAGCACGACCCGGCGCTGGTTCTGGATCTGCATACCACCAACGGCACACGTCACGGGTTTCACCTGACCTACTCACCGCCACTCAGCCCCAACACCGACCCCGACGTGCTGACCTATGTCCGAGACACACTCCTGCCAACCGTGCGCAAGAAGCTCGACAAAGACAAAGCCTGGAAGCTCTTTGACTACGGCAACACCGAGCGGCGCGGCACCGAGCGCGTCTGGGCGACTTTTGGCGAGGAGCCACGCTATGTTACGAACTACGCAGGTCTGCGTGGGCGCCTCGCCGTGCTCTCCGAGGCGGCGAGTTTCTTGCCCTTTGAGACCCGTGTCAAAGTGACCTATGACTTCGTTCTGGCAGTGCTGGAGGAAGCTGCCAAAGACAGCACCAAGATTCAGAAGCTTGTCAAAGACGCCGACAAGCGCCGCCGGAGCGAGCTGGGTGTGCGCTTTGAGATGGCCCCGCGCGGCACCGAGACCATTCCGCTGGAGAAAACCCGCCCCGAGAGCGAGATTGACCACCGGAAGGCGCCGACGGAGTTTGAGCAAGTCACGCTCCCCATCTGGGATCGCTTCAAGCCGATACAGTCTCGCCCCGTTCCCAAAGCCTATCTGGTTCATGATGACAGCGTGATTGCCCTGCTGCAACGTCATGGAATTCAGATGAAGAACCTTGCTACCCCCTACACAAGAGCCGTCCAAGCCTTCGTCGTGCGACAGAAATCCGTCGGGCGCGTTGCGTTCCAAGGGCATAAGCTCGTGCAAGTAGAGGGTGAGTGGGTTGCCCCGACCACAGGCAATATTGGCGGTTGGATCGTGCCCACGGATCAGCCCCGACAGGCGCTTCTCTTTCACTTGCTTGAACCAGAGAGTCTAGATGGTCTGGTTGCCTGGGGCCTGACGGAAGTTGAACCACAAATTATGATCTTCAGGCTTCCTTAGATGAGCTGGGAATTTTCCAGCCACACGATTGAAAACGAAGAGGCGACGATTCACTATGAAGTGCATGGCGAGGGTGCGCCGGTGATTCTGCTGCATGGCTTCTCCAGCTCGTTTCGGCGCAACTGGCACGGGGTCGGCTGGACACAGGCGTTTGTAGAGACAGGCAGGAAAGTGATCGGGCCGGATCTGCGAGGGCACGGACGCAGTAGTAAGTTCTTCACCTACGATGCCTACTGGCCCAGCAAGCTCTGCCGCGATATTGCCGCCGTCCAAGACGATGTAAAGGCAACTCCCGCGGACTTCTTAGGCTTCTCGATGGGCGGAGGACTCGCACTACAATACGCCATGCTCTACCCAGAGCGTGTGCGACGGTTGGTTCTTGCGGGAATCGGAGATAAAGTGCTGCGGACGAACAACATCCCGATGCTTCCCAGCACGATCGCGCAGGCTCTGGAGACCGACCGTCCTGAAAGCATTGAGTCCCCAGTGGGGAGGCAGTTTCGCAGCTTTGCTGCAAAGACCAACAACGACTTGAAGGCACTCGCCGCGATGATGCGTGGCCCCGGTTGGCCAGGGCGGGTGGATGACCTGCGCCCACTGACGGTTCCCACACGGGTGATTCTCGCGGAGCACGATCATTTTATGCCAGAAACAGAGCGTCTGCGCGAAACACTTCCTGGTGCGGAGTTTGTAACAGTGCCTGGAACGGATCACCTGAGCTTAGTTCTGTCGGGGGAGTTCAAACGTCTCGCGCTAGAATTTCTGAGCTAGTATTTATGGGAGGGCATGTACAATCAAGGCATCCGTGCCCACGGAACAGGTGGGATCGGTCGAAAGATCCCCTACCGTGTAGGTTCCATTAGAGGGGCACAAAGGGATATTTTTGATATAGGTGGCTGTTCCTGCTCCACAAAACACGGACAGAGCGGGCATCGTCGCTCCCACGCCCATATGGTTATCCATTGCATACTGCTCTTTGGCGAGCTGAATGGTATTGAGATTTTTCACACAGCCCCTCGACCGAGTAACCTCACGGGCGCGTAGAAATTGTGGCACGGCAATGGCAAGTAAAGTCGTGACAATCATCAGTGTCACCATAATTTCAATCAGCGTAAATGCACGTGCGCTAGATCGTTGGAAAGTACTTTCTCGCATAGTCAGTTTCATATTCGGCGGATTCGGATTTTTTGCTTAGGCCACACGGTAGAATAGTATTTGTGACTTTCGACCAGGCGGTTCTCTACCTCGCCAACCGCATCACTTTTTCTCCCCGCAAAGACCCGGCGCGTCTCAAGATGCTACTCTCTCAGGTAGGCTCTCCGCAAGACAAGCTACGCTGTGTCCATATTGCCGGAACCAATGGTAAGGGATCAGTAACCACCATGACGGCGGCGATCTTGCAAGCGGCGGGCTACTGCGTGGGAGCCTATCTCTCGCCCTATGTCTTTGATGTGCGGGAGCGCTGGATGGTGGGTGGGCTCCCGATCGCAAAAGCGGATCTGGCCCGGCATGTGGAGGAGCTGGCCCCGTTTGTTGAGGCGATGAACGAGAGCGAGTACGGCGCGATCACGGAATTTGAACTCAAGACAGCAATCGCCTTCAAGCACTTCGCCGAGATTGGTGTGGACTTTGCGGTGATCGAGGTCGGAATCGGGGGCACCTACGACTCGACCAATATCATCCCAGCGCCGCTCGTGGCTGCGATCACGAGTATTGGTTTTGACCACGTGAATTTGCTGGGCAGCACGCTGGGTGAGATCGCGGGCCAGAAAGCTGGGATTCTGAAGCGCGGCACGCGCGCTTGCATCACACCCGTTACTGAGCCTGAGGCGCTCGCTGCAATCACCAAAAAAGCGCGAGAAGAAGCTGTGCCTCTCGTGCATGTTCCCGACGATGCGTTCCCAAGTGGCACACATCTTTCGCTACGTGGCCCACACCAGCGTGTCAACGCCAGCACCGCCACTTGGATCGCGCGGACGCTTGAGATTCCTGAGAATGCAATTCGCACGGGCCTGGAGACCGCAGCGCTCCCCGGACGCTTTCAGGTCTGCCAGGGCGGACGACTGATCCTAGATGGAGCGCACAACGAAGACGGGGCTCGTACGCTCGTGGCGGCGCTTCAGGAGGAGTTTCCTGGGGAGAAGTTTACGGCCGTGATTGGCTCCAAACAGACCCACGATCCCGCCCCGTTTCTCGCCGTGCTAGCCCCACTTCTGCACACCGTGATCGCCACGGAGCCCACGTTCAAGCCCATTCCCGCCACCGAGGTCGCCACAGCGGCAGAGGCTCTTGGCCTGCCGGTTGTGTGTCTCCCCCACGTTCCTGATGCGATCCAGACGGCGCTTAAGAGCCCCCTACGTGTTATCGTCACTGGCTCATTCTATGTCGTGGGAGAGACACCAGAAGCTCTGCGCTTCTAACCGAGCTGCGCCAGTCGCTCTTGCAGCTTGCCCTGCTTTTCCAACAACTCGACTTGCTGGGAGCGCGTTTTGACCACAACGGCCTCGGGCGCACGCTCGGCAAAGCTAGGATCGTCCAAGCGCTTGTTAAGTCCCTCCAGATCCTTCTCGATCTTCAGCAAGTCATTCTCAAGACGTCCCTTTTCGGCAGCAAGCTCCTCCGGGCTTGCTTCAGGGCGCGGCAGGCGCACATCGCCAAAGCGTGTGGGTTGAAGATGGCCGTCGGATGGGCCAGCGCCCAGCACCAGCGTGAAGCGCGTCAGGAACTCGATAATCGAGCGACTGCTCTCAAGAACCTCAGGTTTGCTTGTTGTGACAAACGCCTCGCCGCCTTTTTTGAGGTTGTTCACCGCTTGCACATTGCGAATCGCCACCGTGATTTCCTGAACGGCTTCCCACTCGGCTTCAGCGGCTTCATCGCGATACGGCAAGTCTTTGGGAAATGCCGCCTGCATCAGGAAGTCACAGCCAGCCGCCGCTTTTGCGCCTGGAAGCGCCTGCCAGAGCGTCTCCGTGAGGTGCGGCAAGATCGGGTGGAGCAGGCGCAGCGAGCGCTCCAAAGTATACCAGAGCGTGGCTTTGGTACTTTCATCGCCTGCTGCAAGTCTCGGTTTGGCGGCCTCGACGTACCAATCACAAAAATCGCTCCAGAAGAACTCATAGAGCGCCCGCGAGGCATCGTCTATGTTGTAGCTCGCAAACCCAGCGTTCACTGCATCAGCAGTGGCAGCGAGGCGAGAGAGAATCCAGCGATCCACGAGCGCGATTGGTTTGGGCGCAAACTCGGCTCCCCCGCTTGCGGGGGCAGGGGGGGCTTCCAAATTCATCATCACGAAGCGGCTGGCGTTCCAGATCTTATTGGCAAAGTTACGCGCCTGCTCCACTTGCTCCTGTTTGCCCATCTTCACGGGCTTGAAGCGAATGTCCTGACGCTGCCCAGCCTCACGTGCCAGCGCAAAACGCAGCGCGTCGGCCCCGTAGAGCTCGATCAGTTCCACGGGATCAATGCCATTGCCTTTAGATTTGCTCATACGCCGCCCGTGCTCGTCCAGCACAGTCGCATGAATGTAGACCTCCTCGAAGGGCTTCTTGCCGAGGAAGAGCTCACCGGTCATGATCATGCGCGCCACCCAGAGATAGAGAATCTCCTGCGCCGTCGAAAGCAGGCTCGTCGGGTAGTAGTAGCTGAGGTCGGTCTCCGTGTGCGGCCAGCCCAGCGTGGCAAAGGGCCAGAGTGCGGAGCTAAACCACGTGTCGAGCACGTCCGACGATTGCAGAATCTCGGTGCTGCCCAGCTTCGCTTCGGCCTCGTCTTGGGTTCGGGCAAATACCCAGCTACTCGCCTCCTCGGGGTTGGAGTCGGTCTTGCGCCACACGGGCAGGCGATGGCCCCACCAGAGCTGGCGGGAGATCGGCCAATCGCGAATTTTCTCCATCCAGAGCAGGTAGATCTCGCGGTAACGCTCGGGCAAAAAGCGAATCGAGCCGTCGCGCACGGCCTCAATAGACTTATCCACCATCTCGGTGCCGCCCATCTTGCAGAACCACTGCGACGACGGGCGCGGCTCGATCACGGCCCCCGAACGATCGCAGTACGGCACGGTGTGGCGGTACGGCTCGATCTTCTCCAGCAGACCGAGCGCCTCCAGATCCGCCACGATGCGCTTGCGTGCCTCGAAGCGATCCAGTCCGGCATACTCGCCCGCATTTGCTGTCATTTTTGCATCCGGCCCGATTACCTCAATGCGCTCTAAGCCATGCCGGTTGCCCATCTCATAGTCGTTGGGATCGTGAAAGGGCGTGATCTTCACCGCGCCCGTGCCAAACGCAGGATCCACAAAGTCATCGGCTAAGATCGGAATCTCGCGGCCTACCAGCGGCAGCGTAATGCTCTTACCAAGAACACTCACGTAGCGCGTATCTTTGGGGCTTACGGCCACCGCCGTATCACCGAGCATGGTCTCGGGGCGGCTTGTGGCGACAATAATTGCGCCCGTGCCATCCGTGTACGGGTAACGCAGGTGCCAGAGAAACCCGTCTTCCTCGCGACTGTCAATCTCGATGTCGGAGATCACGCTCTGAAAGCCCGGCGACCAGTTCACCATCCGCTCCCCGATGTAGATATAGCCATCGGCGTAGAGCTTTTCAAAGACCGTGTGAATCGCCTCCACGTAACTCTCGTCCATGGTAAAGCGCAGGCGGCTCCAGTCGTAGCTGCACCCAAGACGCTGCATCTGGGAGACGATCTTATTGCCGTACTCCTCTTTCCACTCCCACACTTTCTCGGTAAACGCCTCGCGGCCCAGATCATAGCGGGTCTTGCGCTCCTCCTGCTTGAGTTTGCGCTCCACCACGGCCTGCGTGGCAATCCCTGCATGGTCGGTGCCGGGCAGGATCAGCACATTGAAGCCGAGCATACGCTTCCAGCGCCCCAGTGTGTCCATGATCGTGTGGTTGAGCGCATGGCCCATGTGCAGCGCACCCGTGACATTGGGCGGGGGGATCGTGATGCAGTACGGCGTGCGACTATCGGGCGTCGCCCGAAAGCTATTGGCAGCGAGCCACTGCGCATAGATCGCCGCCTCCGCCTCTTGCGGCTCGTAACGTGTCGAGAGTTCCATTCGTTGTTGGCTCCTTCACCCCAAGACGCGGAAAGCCCCGCGTCCTCGGGCAACATTGCCCAGGGACGCGGGGCTCCAGATAAATTTAGAGCCGCTCGCGCGGTACCACCCCGGTTCGTCGGCGCAGAGCCGACGCACTTTCGCACGCTATTTCGGGCGCAACCCGTCCTGCTCCGTGGGCGACATTCAGAAAGTATTTTTCGAAAAGGGCTCTCAGCCGACGACCCTTCTTCTCTGGCGAAACCTACCTGCTTACTCTTCCCACTTCTTCGCAGAAGCTTAGAGCAGTTTATCACGGGGTATAATCTCATGTCCATGAACTTAACCGCTCTGCTCTCGCTCGCGGATGGCTGGAAGACCCTGGCGCAGACAGAAGAAGCACTGCGGCAGGGTTTCTGTGCTGTCCAGCTCGAAGGAATGCCTGTCGCCGCACGGGGCTGGCTTCTGGCCCGACTTCAGGAAGACCTGAAAAAACCACTGGTGCTCGTGACCTACACCGACGATGCCGCCACGCGCCTCGCCGATGACCTGGCGCTCTTTCTTCCCCCAGGAACCACGCTAGAGCGTCTCCCAAGCTCACTCAACCTTCTTTTAGACGATGCAGACTCGGAACGGGATGTGCGCGGCTCGGGCAAACGCGTACGGCTGCTCGGAGATCTGGCGCAGGGAATCACCCCCCGTGTCTTAGTGACCACCACGGCAGCCTTGCTCCAGCTCGCGCCGCCGCCGGTGGTTCTCAAAACACGCCGATTAACTGTCACGGTGGGCGACACGCTCTCGCTAGATCAAACGGCGGCGCGGCTCAATGCGTTTGGTTACCGGCGCACCGAGCTTGTGCAGCTCCCAGGGACGTTTGCAAGGCGCGGTGATCTGCTCGATGTCTGGCCCGCCGACGTGAGCGTGCCCGTACGCATTGACTTATTTGGCGATGAGGTGGAGAGCATTCGCCCGTTTGATCCCGAGAGCCAGCGCAGCGAAGGCAAGCAAGAGCAAATTGTTATTGTCGCCGCGCATGAGATGGCCTTTACCCGCGAGCGCATGGCTACCGCCCAGGAGACTCTAAAAAAGCAGCTCGCAGGCACGCTTAAGAACTTTGACGTAAGCCGTGCCGAGAAGCTCCGCGATAGTGCCGAGGGCGATATCGTCAAGCTGGGGCTAGCGAACTATTTCGGCGGTGTCGAGCGCTATCTGCTCCTGATTCACCCCGATGCCGTTCCGACCGCGGCCTATCTTCCCGAGGACGCAATCCTCATCTTAGACGAGCCCGCGCAACTCGAACCCTATGCGGAGCGCGTGCTGGAGGGAATCCAAAAAAGCCTGGCAGGCCGCGCAGAACGCGGTGAGATTTTAGCCTACAATGGCTCCCCCGTTATCGGGGGCGGGGGGGGCCTCTGGGCAGACTTTGAGGCGATACTGCGCCAGCTCACGGCAGCTCGTCCCACACTGTTGCTCACGCTCCTCGCACGCGCCCTGCCCTTCCTGGCCCCGTCGCTGCATCTCAGTGTTCAGGGTGCACCCGCGGAGAGCTTCGGCGGACGGCCCGGCCCCCTCAAAGAGGCCATTGATACCTGGACAACCAACGGTGCCCGCGTGATTTTAATCTCCGCACAAGCGCCGCGTCTGCGTGGCTTTGGCATTCAGGAGAGCGCACAAGTCAAGCTCATTGATGGCTTAATTACCGCGGGCTTCCGGCTTCCCGAGGCAAATCTGGTGGTGCTCTCGGACACAGAGCTTTTTGGCGACCGACACCGCTTCAAGAAGCAGGCCAAGCGTCGCGAATTCCGTGAGGGAATGCGCATCACAAGCCTGCTGGACGTGAAATCCGGCGACTATGTGGTGCATATTCATCATGGCATCGGTATGTATGCGGGCCTGACCAAGATGAACACGGCTCCGTTTCCCGGTGCGCCACCCGTGGAAAAAGAGTTTCTGGTGATTGCCTACGAGGGCAGCGACAGGCTCTATGTGCCCGTGGATCAAGTGGACCGGGTGCAGAAATACATCGGCTCCGAGGGCGGGTCGCCGTCGGTGAACAAGCTGGGCGGCACCGAGTGGCTCAAGGCCACAGCAAGAGCCAAACGTCAGGTCAAAGAGATCGCGGGTGAGCTGATCGCGCTCTACGCCGCCCGTCAGGCCATTGAGGGCTACGCCTACGCTCCTGACACGCCCTGGATTCAGGACATGGAGCAGTCTTTTGCCTACACCGAGACGCCTGATCAGCTCGCGGCTATCGAAGATGTGAAGCGGGACCTGGAGTCTCCACGCCCGATGGATAGATTAATCTGCGGCGACGTGGGCTTTGGCAAGACCGAAGTGGCGATGCGCGCCGCGTTTAAAGTCGCTAGCGAGGGCCGTCAAGTGGCGGTCTTGTGCCCCACCACGGTTCTAGCATCGCAGCACTTCCAGACCTTTAGTGAGCGCCTCGCCGCGTTTCCCGTGCGCGTGGACCAGCTCTCGCGCTTTCGTAGTGCCAAAGAGCACACCAAGACCCTGGAGGATCTCAGAGTCGGCGGCGTGGACATTGTTATTGGCACCCACCGACTGCTCTCCAAAGATGTCGAGTTCAAGGATCTTGGCCTCGTGATCGTGGACGAGGAGCAGCGCTTTGGCGTGACGCACAAGGAGCGCCTCAAACAGCTCCGTAAGAGCGTGGACGTGCTGGCCATGAGCGCGACCCCCATCCCCCGAACCATGCACATGTCGCTCTCCGGCATTCGGGATATGTCGCTTATTAATGACCCACCCGAGGGCCGCACCGCCGTCAAGACCTTTGTCAAGGAGTTCGATGATCTGCTCATTCGCGAGGCCATTCTGCGCGAGCTTGACCAGGGCGGCCAGGTGTATTTTCTGCACAATAGAGTGGAGAGCATCTACCACATCGCCAATCACATCGAACAGCTCGTCCCGACGGCGCGCTGCAAAGTGGCGCACGGCCAGATGGGCAACGATGAACTAGAAGACACGATGTTCGAGTTCTACCATAAAAAATTCGATGTGCTGGTCTGCACCACCATTGTGGAGTCGGGCCTCGACATTCCCAATGTCAATACCATTATCATTGACAACGCCGACAAGCTTGGACTCTCGCAGCTCTACCAGCTCCGAGGCCGCGTGGGCCGGGCAAAAGTGCAGGCCTTCGCCTATCTACTCTACCGCAAGGGCAAGAGCCTCACCACGATTGCCGAGCAGCGCCTCGATGCCGTCCGCGAGCTCACCGAGTTGGGCAGTGGCTATAAAATTGCACTCCGCGACTTAGAACTACGCGGCGCGGGCAACCTCCTGGGCGCTGAACAAAGCGGCACGGTCAGCAATGTAGGCTTCGATCTCTACATTCAGCTTCTGGAGCAGGCCATTCACGAGCTAAAAGGCGAGGAACCCGACAAAGAGGATGTCCCTCTCCCCACCGTGGACTTGCCCGTGGCCGCAACCATTCCGCAAGCCTACATTCCCGCCGAGCCCCAGCGCATTCTCATGTACAAAAAGCTCGCCGCCGTGAGAGACAAAGTAGACGTGGCACGTCTACAAGATGAGTTCGAGGACCGCTTCGGTGATCCGCCCCCGCCGGTCTGGAACGCGCTCGGTCTCTTGCGCCTGCGCCTGCGCTGTGCGGAGATCGGTATTTTAGGCATTCAGACCGAAGCGCGGCAAGTGATCGTCACGTTCAAGCCCGGCGTCGCGCTGCCCAAGCACTCCGTTCGTGCGCTCAGCGCCGCCTTCAAAGCCCAGCAAGGCTACGAGTTCCAGCCTAGTAAAGTAGTGATGAATATTCAGAGCAGTAAGGTGCTGGCCCAGACTGAGGAGCTAGTCGAGTTTCTCGACAAAGCCCTCAAGGAGCCGCCGCCACCGCCTGATCCCAAAGCCGAAGAACGCCGCCGGGACATTCGAGCCAGTTTGCGAGGGTGGTAACCCGGTCAGGGGCCTGAAAGTCCCCGCACCCAGGTACTGTGCCGATCAGCCGAAGGGGTCGCGAGCGGTGCGAGCAGGGGATGAAAAATGCAGGATGCTGTAAAATAGCCCATGAATACGATTATCCCGCTCTACCCCGACGGTCAAGTTCCGTTTTCTTTAGGCAATGCGCCCGAGGACATTCCCAGCCTGACGCTCTACCCGCCCGAGAAGCCCAATGGGGCGGCAGTGATTGTCTGCCCCGGTGGGGGCTACGGCGGGCTGGCGGCACACGAAGGGGAGCCTATCGCAAAGTGGCTCAATACGCTGGGCATCTTCGCCGCCGTCTTGAAGTACCGCCTCGGGCCCAAGTACCACCATCCTGCCGAGATGACCGACGCGCTCAGTGCGATTAAGGCCGTCCGAGCAAAAGCACGGGAGTGGAATGTGGATACCAAGCGTGTCGGGATTCTCGGCTTCTCGGCAGGCGGGCACCTCACCAGCACCGCCGCCACCCACTTCACCAGCCCCGACGACCGCCCCGATCTGGCGGTGCTTCTCTACCCGGTGATCACGCTGGAGGGCAAAGCCGCCCACATGGGCTCGCGGCGCAACCTGCTTGGGGACAATCCCCCCGTCGAGCTGGTGCGCGAGCTGTCCAACCACCTGAAAGTCACCAAGACCACGCCGCCGTGCTTTATCATGCACACCGCCGACGATGCAGTGGTTCCCGTCGAGAACGCGCTCCTCTTCGCAACGGCGCTCGCGGCTAGTGGAGTCCCCTTCGCGCTGCAAGTCTATGAACACGCGCCGCACGGGGTCGGTCTGGGGAACCCGAAGTTCCCAGAGACTTTGGCCTGGCCCGAACAGTGCGCACAGTGGTTCAAGCAGCGTGGATTTATCCCTTCATAATCGCCTGTAATCGTCAGTCGCGCTTGGCAACAGTAACCCGGCGGCCCTTTACAGAGATGCGCCCCTCCGCGAGGTAGCGGAGGGCCTCAATGTAGGCAGCGTGCTCCTCGGGAAGAATCCGGGCCGCCAGTGTCTCTGGCGTATCATCATCGAGAACGGGAACCGTGCGCTGGAGCAAGATCGGGCCCGTGTCGTACTCAGTGTCCACGAAGTGCACCGTGCAGCCACTTACTTTGCAGCCGTAGGCGAGCACCGCTTCATGCACATGGTGACCGTACATCCCCTTGCCACCAAACGACGGCAGCAGCGCGGGATGGACATTGACAATCCGCCAGCGAAAGCGCTCCACAACAGGCTCAGGGAGCTTGCGCAAGTACCCCGCCAGAGCAATCGTATCCGCCTTGGCAGCGTCCAGAGCGGCGAGTAGGCGCACATCGTAGCCCTCCCCGAGAGCGATCACGGCCACGGGGATTCCTGCCTCTCGAGCACGCAACAGTGCGGGCGCATCGGGTTTGGTTCCCAGCACCAGGCACACGTCACCACTCAAGCGACCCACTTGAGCGGCGGCATGCACTGCCATCAGGTTGGAGCCACGCCCCTTCGTCCCCACAAAAACAGCGATCCGCAAAGCCTTGTTCTCGCTCACGCGCCCTCTTTCCCCGCAGTCTCAGGATCGGTGGTGATGACTTTACGGATCTCGCCCTCGAAGGTCTTCATAAACTCTTTCTGCGCCGCGAGTGCGTCGTCGTCCGTGGTGACCCGAGGCGATACCAGGCGCACGAAAGTCCAGCCGTTCTTATTTCGAACCAGTCGCTCCGTCGCCATGATCATCTGCTGGCGCATAAAGTCCGACTCGCTACGGTTTCCAGAGACAAAGAAATAGGAAACGGTCGTGATGGGCAAGCCTTTCTGGCCGCTCGTGAGCTGTACCTCACTCCCATCAAAGAGCATGTGGACAACCTTGTCCTCGCGCCCCGCCCACGGCAATGTCGCCTCGTCCTTCTTGAGCTGAATGTAGCCTCCCGCAGGAAAACACTGATCCGGGCGGTGTGCGAACTCACGTCGTCCGTAGCGCCGGTAGACCACCAGAAGCTGCACTCGCTGGCCATCATCGCGAACATAGTCCCGAATCAGGTAGGAGTCAGCATCGGCGAGTGCGGGGTCCGAATAATCTCCCTCGGGGCACTTCCAGCGCCCTAGCTCGGCGGAGATCGAACGGACATCGGCAGCGGGCGATTTCTCAGGAGGTGCCGACGCCACGAGCGAGATCGCCAGTGCGGCTGCCAGCATCCCCCCTAGAACCGCCAGCCGGGGCGGAGTGCCCGTGCGTGTGAAGCCTATCGGGGCGGGAATCTGCGCCCACTCCGACTTCTCTTTTTCCTGGCGGGCCTTCCACCACTTCTCTCCGCCCGTGACGCGCTCCATCGTACGGCCAATGGAAACGAGCAGGAGCAAGACAATAATAAAGAGAGGGTACGGAGAGGCATCATGGAAAGTCCCCAAACCAAACTTGGGATCGTAGAGCGAGCACACCAGAATCAGCAAGGTGATCCGAATGACATTGGCGGCCAGTGTAATCGGCAAGGCCAACCAGAACAGTACCCATTTCCACGGGAGCTTCAGGCGCGAGATATACGCAGTGATGGCATGAAGCGCCTTGATCGCCATGAGCGAGTGAATCCCCGAGCACGGATCTGCAATCTTGACACGCACCATCTCGCCCGTCTTTTTAAAGGCAAACTCCATGTCCATACCGGAACCCAGCACCTGAATATTGAAGAGATGTTCAACAATCCACTTACTGCCTCCCGTTGCGATCATTCGCAGAGGAAACGAGATCGGCTGGGTGAGGCCACCGGGGATGGGCAGAAAAAACGTTAAATACGCAAGAGGAAACGCCAGCTCCCGCAGCCACGCTGTCCCACAGAGATACCAAACAGCGCCCGCAAGAAAGATCGGGATGGAGAGCGGCGAGGGCCCATTGATATCGAGGGTTTTCTCCACAAGATGCATCGCAAGCGCCACGCCCACCACCCCGAGGCCGCGTTTATCGGAGCACAGCGCAATTCGGCGCAGCTTCTCGCGCTTGTGCCAGACCACGGCGGAGGCGATAGGGATAATCAACCAGCCATGGGTTGCGCTCGGGTCTGTCGCCCACCGAAACACCAGGAACCCCAGTGTCGCTTGACTGCCCTCGGAAAATCCCGGCATCCCCGGCCAGTTCCCCACACCATAGAGGCAAAAAAACAAAATCCCCAGGACGAGGGGTGCCAGGTAAGGGAACGCGGGCTTCTGGTACTTCGACGCGAGAGTGGGCGCGGTAGACATGGTTGTATTATACGCCCTACCTCCTCGTTTCGTTACAGTGCTATCAGAATTGACAGGTTTTCTCGCCCGACTGAATGAATAGGCCACGCGAACCGATACTTAAATATCATGGTCAATATCTTTCCTACTCACTCCAATCGAAACTGTCTCCTCGTTTCCAGCGATCGGCAAGATCGCACCGAGGCGCGCCACGAGATTGCCCAGTGGGCTGCGGAGCGTGACCTTGCTCTGCCGCGCCGCCCACGCCTGCTCGCTCTAGTACAAGACAACATTATTGTAGCGGAGTGGACAGTGATCGAACACAGCAATCTGTCAGCGCCTCACCCACCCTGCCAGAGCCTCCGAACCCACGGACACCTGACACTGGTGCCTGGGGGACGTGCCGCCTGAAAGGACTCGGCGTTTCGGGCTTGCCTCTGAGTTTGACAAGTGGTCTAATACGCTGTGCCGCTTGCCCAATTACACTATTTAAAGACGCCTGCCCGCCGTAGTGTGGGGCAGAATGACTAAACAAGCGATTCTCCCCGAGCGCGGTGCTGCTCTTCGGGAGCTTTTACGCCGTCAGATACGTGCCGTGGTACTGCTGGTCGTACGGATTGCGGCCTGTGCTCTGCTTCTTACCCTTCTCAAGCCTCTCTGGGGAGCGCGTCCATGGCTGAGTAACCTGCTCTTTGGCCTCGGAGGGCTTCTCTGTGGCATTCCACTCCTACGTGATGTCGGACGTAACTGGCGCTGGCGAATCGCTCTAGGGCAAGCCTATCTTGCAGCAGGTCACTATGAGGATGCAGAGGTCGCCTTGAAGCCGCTGGATGGTATTCAAGGGCAGCTCTTCGATCCAGAAGGCGGGGGACTACGGGCACTTGAGACAGTTCGTCAAAAAAAGAAAGAGGTCTGGGAACAATGAAACATCAGAGACCGTACTGGTGGTGGACATTTGTTAGTTGGTTCCTGGCAACATTTGTCATGGGTTTTCTGGGAGTCCTGATTTCACAGTATCTGGGAGTACCCGGCTATTTTGGGGGAATTATTGCGTTCTGCCTAACGGGTCTGATCGGACTTTTTGCTCTAGCCGCACGAGTGGCTCGCAAACACTAATGCTTCCCGTTACAGGAAGCGGATTATGGTAATATGGTTGATATTGTGACTAATGATGTTAAGAATTCGGACACCCGGTCACGGAAACAGCCTTCCGCACTCTGGTGGCTCATTCCTCCGGGAGTTGCCCTGGCATGGATTCCGTTTCGCATCTGTTCTCCTTTGTGGTTTGAAACCGGTTCACAGTTATTTGTACAAGCTTGGGTTCTCCCTGTTGTAGCTTTGCTCGCTTGGACACGCAAGCCTGACTGGCAGCGGACGGCCAAGGAGCTAGAGGAATTATTCCCCGATCCACGCGACCCACGGCGTTCTGGCAACATGATCCTGATCGTTCTAGGATGTCTGGGACTGATTTTATCCCAAATCGCTTTATTGCCTCTAGTTAGCATTCTTGGTTTCTGCTTGGTTATTATAGGAACTGTGTTCTATCTTTTTGGCCCTTTCCTACTTCGTAGCGTTATTAGTCCGTTATTGCTCCTCTTACTAATGATCCCTCCTCCACATACCCTCTTTCTTGTCTTACTTGCTCGTCTCCAGTTAGCAGGTGCAACCATGTTAGGGGGTGGCCTAGATCTGATGGGAATTCAGACACGCATCATGGGAGCTCAAGTCACCATTAAACAATCAGGTTGGCAGCTTCAGATTATCCCTTCGCTAAGTGGTATAGATGTCTTTCTTTTTGCAATTTTCGGAACTGTCAGCTACTTGATCTGGAAACGTGCCCCTCTGTTAAAAAGTCTCTTAACCCTGCTTATCGCAGCATTCCTGACAGTGATAATAAACTTATTCCGGCTACTTTTAATCGGACTCGTGGCGCGTCAATACCCTTCCGTGGCAAATACTCTGGCAAGTATCCCCGCCCTACCAACAATCTTGTGTGTCCTCGCAACCATCTTCCTCGCCACGAGAAAACTCCTCAGTAATCCGACAACGCCGGAGGAAAAATGACCTCACAAAGTTTACTTTCAGAACGGATCAAGCGACTGGGAGCTTTTCTGGCAAGCGTCGCCCTGCTAAATCTGTTTCTCTCGTATCGGCTAGGACGTACCAATGACTGGCTTCTGGATGTCCCCGTGAGTGCGGGTAACTGGGAAGCAATTGATACCCCTCTCTCTCAGGACTTTTTAACCCGTCTTTCTCTGCCCAAGGTACGCGGCGTAGCATTTAAGAATCCGCTGGATGATGAGATTACCTGCCAGTTAATCGCAGTGCGATCTTTCGAGTCCTACAGGGAACCAGACGTTTTTTTCCCCCTGTCACTCACTGCCCAACGAAAGCTGACTCTCTTTGGCGCAGATAACCCCTTACGTGCATGGGTACTGAAAGTACCGCGGGGAAATGGCAGGTTACTTGTCTATTCCTGGCTCCAGAGCCCCTCAGGTAAGACTTATCTCTATGGTGAACAAGGTATTCAGCAGGGTTTCCCGGATCGTCTTCGGTTAGGATGGGCCACGATTTGGAACAAGGAGCCATTGTGCCTGGTACGTCTCTATATGCTCATTCCTCCCACAGACAAGAATGGTGCACAGGCCCGTCGGAGCCTGGATACGGTTGCCTTAAGTCTTTACAAACAGAACTTGGGAAATAGCAAATGAAACCGATATTGAGATTCGTACCAAGCCTGCTTGCTCTGCTTATGGGATGTGCCCCCCAATTAGTCGCGGGTGGAGAAGATAGCGCCTATCTTAAAGAGAGGGCTTCTCCTGCACAAACGACGAGCCAAAAGCTCTTGCCACTGACACCTGGTACCTTCTGGGAGATGAATGGTATCAGTGAAAAACACACCACGCGTGACAAGATTGTAGTCGTCGGCCCAAAGCAAGTAGGAGCCTCAACAGGCACACACCTTCAATTATTCCGGGAAGGAGTACTCTGGCGACAAGAAGTCTATAAAAACGATGACAGTGGCTTGTCCCTACTAGCATTTGGGGAAAAACAGCAAGAGTTATTAGTCCTATCTCCTCCCCTTCCTCTCCTAAAAGCCGTGCTTCGTGAAGGAGATGAAATTACGTGGAAAGGTTCTGTACGTTTCAAAGGAAAAGAGTATAACTCCACTGCGTATACCAGAGTAACAGCGCAAGAAAATCTGCAGACACGGACAGGACGTTTTCAATGTTTTAGAATTGATAGTGTACTCACCATGAGCCGTCCAAAAGAGCAAGCTCTGCACTTTCCGTCGATCCGGTGGCTCTCTGAGAAAATCGGGTTTGTGCGCAGAAGTTTTGCCGATGATGGTAAGCCAGCCCTTCAGGATCTGGAGCGCTATCAGGTCAAGGGTAAGTAGATGTCACGTCTCCAAGCGCTAAAAACCTATATAGTGCAAGAGCGCTCGTGGTTTATTCTAGGACTGATCTACCTAGCAACCTGGATCATCCCCTTTGAATGGATGAGCGATTGGTGGAAATCCCACTACTCTATTCTCGCAGCACAACCGTTCGTTCTCCCCCTCTTTTGCATCATTCTTTGGGGACGTCGTGCGACTTTTAAGGCACATCAGGCAGCACAGGCACACTGGGAACGTCATGTCGGGAAACCTCAGAAGAAAGGCTCGTTGACAGTACTTGTGTGTGGCAGTCTCCTCTATTTTTTCGCCCATTTTTCACGATTAAGCGTCGCCGCAGTGCTCGGGTTGGTCCTGATGCTAATTGGAGTTATCGTCTGTGTTTACGGTAAGAATGTTCTTAAAATACTGCGAGCCCCGATCCTGTATTTACTTTTAATTGTCCCCTGGCTTCCTGAAAGCGCGACAAGTCGTTTCGAGCTACTGGGGCTTAACTTGCACGGCACGATCCTCAAGGGGATCCTCCTTCGCCTTGGGCATCAGATAGCGATTACCCCAGAAAATATTTACATTGATGGAGCAAGCATTCCCACTCCTGTCACTCTTTCCGGGATGCAGGGATATTTCGCTGCGATTGTTTTTTTCTGGGGATATGGACTCTACCGTCGCTACTCAGCACAGCGCACTATGAGACTAATTTTCCTAGGACTGACCGTAACATTTGTCGTAAGCCAGCTCAAACTCGTGATATCTTGCTGGCTGATCGCCTCTAATTCAACTATTATTGGCTACTTTGTTTACGCAAACTGCTGGTTTTTCACAATTCCCAGCCTTGCACTCACCCTATTCACCACCCGTGTTACGGCCAGTCTACGACGACCGAAGTGGGTCGTGAGTTTCGTAAGTGCCCTAGGAAGACTTAGCAATACAATCCAACGTCCCATTGACAAGCTCTTTTCGGGCTCAGCTCGTGCAGGAATGAGTGTTGGTAAAGTTATACTATTTCTCTTTACTCCTTTAACACTAGCTATCAGTTTTTTCCTGCTTGGTCTGGATAAGATCGGAAAGCTTGTAGGCTCATCTAATAAAAATCTCGAAACACTCATTCGTCGCGGCGAGCGAAAGCTTCAGAACCGCCGGAAGCGGTAGGACTCCCCATGCCTCCTAAAGTATTTAAACAGCTAAGTGTCATCATTGGTATAACCGCGGCACTCAGTATTTTTTCGCAAAAACGCCTGGAATCGGCTGGCGGCTGGTTTCCTAGCGTTCCCGATACCATCTCGGGCTGGGAGGGAACGAATCAACCCGTTCCTCAGAGCACTCTGGCACTTCTGGGAAATCCCCGTGCGACTGGCAGAGAATACACCAATGGCACAGGGGAAACAGTTCTGGCGACCCTCGTGACGGCGGGGCCCTTTGAGAACTTCCACGATCCCACTGTTTGTGTTGGGGGGACGGGTGCCTGGGAGTTCACAAGTCGGAAAGAGTTTACTCTGGACGGCCCCGGGAGTGCTCCAGTTCGTGCGATGATCTTTCGCCAGCGCAACAATCCTAAGACGCGGATTATTATGTACTATTGGCAACAGTCGCGCGATGGTAACACCACGTGCGAGCCGATGATGGGTAACTTCCGCGACCTCCCCGCGCGACTCAGAACGGGATTCGGTGCCGTTATTCTGGGGCGGCAGTCTGTATTATTGCGCGTCTATACCGTCTACAGTGAAACCGATGATTCGGTGGGTTTGAGCGCACAACGTGGGGTTCATGAGATCTCACGGGCCTACTACCGAGCACTGCTTAAGGAAGGAAAAGAAGGGTGAGCAGAATCGCTTTTACTCTTTGTGTCATCGCTTTTACGCTTGTTTCGGGCTGTAAAGATCTGCGAATTGCAACGGGTTCGGATGACAGTTTTATCCACCTTCCTCAGGAGCTCACCGCCACCCCTGTCCCCCCTGCCCAACCGCTTCTTCCCACATCGCCTAACAGTCACTGGACTTATCGGTTGACTAATGAAGAAAACGGTATCGAGGAGGTAACAGTCCTGCCTTCCCGCTTGATAGATGGACAAACAGCCCTTGTACTGTCTGGCAAGCGCAAAGGAGCCCCAGATCGCGAGGAGCTTTTCTATGTCACGAACAATGAAATTGCACAGTTCTCAGCGGGTGCTGCGGAGAAAGTAACCCTGAAGCCCCCCATGCCCATTCTGCGCTTTCCGCTCAAGTTCGACGAGACTCTCAGCTGGCAAGGAGGGGTTTCCTTGAGGGGCGCTTTAGTTCCCAGTCGGTCAAAATCACGCTTGCGCTGTGTCGAAAAGATCAAGGTTCCCGCGGGGACATTCACGGCCTATCGAGTTGACACCATCTTAGAGACGCGGCTCACCGATGGTCTAGCCCACTTCTGGGTCACACGCTGGTTTGCGCCCGGGGTTGGCGTGGTGCGGACACGCTATCTCGTCAAGGCACCAGGACAAGCCGAGCGTGTTTTCACCAAAGATCTCCTGAAGTATAAGATTTAGTCCTTTCGGCATGAATCTTGCACAATGCCGAATACATGTCCACTGCGCCACTTGTCTCTGTAGTTGTCATTTTCTATAACCCAGGTCGCTTCTTTGCCGAAGCGGTTGACTCCGTGCTGGCCCAGACTTTTACGGACTGGGAGCTGCTTCTCGTAGATGACGGTTCGACAGATGGCTCAAAAGAGCTAGCCCAAGCCTATGCCACGCAGCACTCGGGGAGAGTGATCTATCTCCAGCATCCTGGAGGACTGAACCGTGGGATGAGCGCCACGCGTAACCTGGGCCTCGCACAGGCACACGGTCAATATATTGCGCTCCTGGATGCCGACGATCTCTGGTTGCCCAATAAGCTAGCGGAGCAGGTGGGAATTCTTGAGGCGCAGCCCACAGCGGCAGCGCTCTTTGGCCGGAGCAAGATCTGGCACTCGTGGGCGGAGACAGCCACACAGCCAGACTGGTTGAATCTGGGAGGCCTTACTGCGGACCGAGTGATTGCCCCTCGGGAAATGCTCCAGCATTGGCTTGGTGACGAGAGTTTCCAACCCTGCACCTCAGAGTTTATTGCCCGTACGAATATTCTCCGCAAACTCGGCGGATGGGATGAGAGTTTTAAGGGACTCTATGAAGACAATGTTCTCTACACACGTCTCTTTACACACTACCCTGTTTATGCCGCCAGCAACACCTGGAGCCTCTATCGCCAGCACCCCGATAACTGCTGCCATCAGGCGATGGCACGGGGCGAGTGGGTATTTGGTAGACCTAATCCCGCCAAGGAGCGAATTCTCCTATGGATTGAGCGCTACCTACACGATAATTCAATCAACGATCCCGCATTGATAAAGTCTCTCGACGCAGCTCTCTTGCCGTTTCGAAACCCGGTACTCTATCAGGCCCAGCAGCTACCACGTCGCGTGATCAATAAACTGAGATCTGCCCTGGTGAAATAATGATGAACACGCTCCATGAACGCTTTGCCGCACAAGCGGCGCAAACTCCTGACGCGATAGCCCTTACTTTTGAGGGGAGATCCCTCTCCTATGAAGCTCTCAACGCCCGTGCCAATACCCTGGCGCAGCGCCTCATTGCGGAGGGAGTTGTCCCGGAGAGCCTGGTGGCACTGCTTGTGGAGCGCGGGTTTGACATGGTCATCGGGATACTGGGCATCCTCAAGGCGGGCGGAGCCTATGTCCCGCTAGATCCCGCCTACCCCACAGAGCGCCTCGCTTTCCAACTATCGGACTGTGAAGCACCGGTGCTGGTGACGCAACGGGGCATTGCTCTGCCCGAAACCACAGCCAAGATTCTTACCATCACCGCTGATGACACTGAAGACGACGGCGCATGCACGGAAAATCCGCTCACTGCGGTCAGTGAGAAAAATCTGGCCTATGTGATCTACACATCAGGTTCAACGGGCCAGCCAAAGGGCTGCCTGGTTGAGCACCGCAATGTCTTGCCTCTCTTCGACAATCCAGTCTTTACGACAACGGAGCACGATGTCTGGACCCTATTTCACTCCTACGCATTTGATTTCTCGGTCTGGGAGATCTGGGGGGCACTGTTGCATGGCGGACGATTAGTGATTCCCACCGATGCCGAGCGCCGCGCCGCGGACTCGTTTCATGCCTTGCTGCGCCGCGAGGGTGTGACGGTGCTCAACCAGTCCCCCACGGCTTTTTCCCAGCTGATGGCCGCCGATGAAGATGCCCCTAAGCTGGAGTCGCTCCGGACGGTCATTCTGGCCGCGGAGAAGCTTGAAGTTGCCAGCCTGAAACCCTGGTTTGCGCGTTATGGCGACGCTCAGCCCGCACTCTGGAACCTCTATGGTATTACGGAGACCACGGTTTTCGTGAGCTACCGGCGTATCCTTGCCACGGATACGGACTCTACCGTTAGCCCCATAGGAGTTGCCTTTCCGGGCTGGACAATGCATGTGGTCAATGGCGAGCTCTGGGTGAGTGGTGCAGGCGTGACGCGCGGTTATCTAAAGCGTCCCGAGCTCACCGATGAGCGCTTTGTATGCTACCAAGAGCAGCGCGTCTATAAATCGGGCGATCTGGTCGCGGTGCTTCCCAATAGCGAGCTCGACTACATTGGGCGCGCTGATTTGCAAGTTAAGCTACGCGGTCACCGGATCGAGCTCGGAGAGATTGAAGCTGCACTAGTGCAGTTTCCTGGAGTCCGCGGCAGTGCCGTCGCCTTGCACAGCGAGAAGCTGGTGGGCTATACCATCGGTCAAAAACCCGATTCGAGTGCACTGGGGAACCATCTGCGCGCTCACCTGCCGGTCTACATGGTTCCTACAGTGTTCGTCCATCTGGAGAGCTTCCCGATGACGGTCAACGGCAAGCTGAACCGCCGTGCCTTGCCCCTACCACCCTCGGCCCTCCCCCCCAGTCCCTGCCCGGTGGGGGAGGCACCGCTAGAGCAAGTCCTAGCGCTCTGGCAACATGTGATTGGTACAAATGAGGCACTGACGGGTGACGATGTCTTCTTCGATATTGGCGGGCACTCCCTTCTCTTGCCAATCGTCCGTGACGGTCTTAAGAAGCTTTTTGATGTCGAGCTGAGCCTGGTTGAGCTATTTGAGTACCCTAGCGCCAAAGCCCTTGCCCAGAGAGTTTCACAGCCGGCGCAGACCTCGCAAAACAACGGGATTCGTGACCGAGCGGCGCGACAACGTGAAGCAATCGCTCGTCTTCGCCGACATTAATACCGATATTAATCGAGAAGACGTATGGACGAGACACGACGTATGGACGAGACACAAGGTATCGCCGTGGTTGGCATGGTTGGACGCTTTCCGGGCGCACCCGATCTGGAGACCTTCTGGCACAATGTAAGCACTGGAGTTTGCTCACTCTCGACTTTTGCGGCAACCGATGACCCCACCTACGTGCCCGTACGCGGGACGCTCTCAGGTGCCGAGGAGTTCGACGCGGGCTTCTTTGGCTACCAGCCCCGCGAGGCCGAGGCCACCGATCCTCAGCAGCGGGTCTTTCTAGAATCGTGCTGGGCCGCCCTCGAAGATGCAGGCTACGTCCCTGAAAACTACCCTGGCTGCATTGGGCTGTGGGCGGGAATGAGCAACAATACCTACCTGCACCTCGTGCGCCAGAACCCGGAGCTGGAGCGCACTGCCGGCGCCATGACGGTGATGCTGGGCAACGAGAAAGACTATGTCGCCCTGCGCGTGGCCTACAAGCTCGGGCTGCGTGGCCCCGCGATAGCGCAGAACACCGCCTGCTCGACATCGCTTGTGGCAGTCGTGAACGCGGTGAATGCCCTCCAGTCCTACCAGTGTGATATGGCGCTCGCGGGTGGTGTTGCGATTTATTTCCCCCAAGAACACGGCTATACTGTCGTTCCCGGGAGCATTCTCTCGCCCGATGGCACGGTTCACGCCTTTGATGCGCAGGCCAACGGCACGGTCTTTGGCTCCGGTGTCGGGGTGGTTGTGCTCAAGCGGCTCGAAGACGCTCTCAAAGACAACGACACGATCCATGCCGTGATCCGTGGTGCAGCGATCAACAACGACGGGGCCGATAAAGCGGGCTTCACCGCACCGAGTATCTCCGGGCAGGCCGATGTGATTGCACTCGCGCAGGCACTCGCGGGAGTCAGCGCCGACGAAATTAGCTATGTCGAAACACATGGCACAGGAACGCAGCTCGGCGATCCTATTGAGATTGCGGGCCTGACCCGTGCGTTTCGAGAGACCACAGAAGCCACGCAGTTCTGCGCTCTGGGCACGCTCAAGCCCAATATCGGGCATCTCGATGTCGCCTCAGGAGTCACTGGGCTTATTAAAACAATTCTGGCGCTCAAGCACCAGCAGCTTCCCCCCGCGATTCACTTCAGCAAACCCAACCCCAAGATCGAGTGGGCCACCAGCCCGTTTTTCGTCAATACAGAACTTCAGCCCTGGCGCATAGAAAATGCCACAACACGCATTGCGGGTGTCAGCTCGTTTGGCTTTGGCGGCACCAATGCGCATGTGGTGATCTCGGAAGCCTCCCTGTCCCCTCAGCTCCCATCCAACGGAGGAGAAATGCTGTGCCTCTCTGCACGCTCCGAGACGGCGCTGGAGAGTGCGGCGGCGAATCTCGCGCAGCATCTCGCCAAGCACCCGGAACAGTCACTCGCCGATGTGGCCTACACCCTACGCGTCGGGCGGCGGGAGTTTGCGCACCGACGCGCCGTGCGTGTCGAAGATAGTGCTGGTCACAGTGATGCAATAGCAGCGCTGACCGATAAGAAACGTGGGGCCTGGGGAAAAGCACTGGAAAACCCCGCGCTGGTCTTTCTCTTTCCCGGCCAGGGCTCCCAGAGCTGCGGCATGGGCAAGAGCCTTTACGAGAGCAGCTCCGTGTTCCGCGCTGCCGTGGACGAGTGCGCGGAGCTGCTCAAGGGCCCACTTGGTCTCGATATTCGTGACGTGATCTTTGGCGACGACGAGGCAGCGCTCAGCCAGACTGCGATCACGCAGCCCGCTCTCTTTGTGATCAGCTACGCCAGCGCGAAGCTCTTTGAGTCGCAGGGTGTCACGCCTAGCGCCATGCTGGGGCACAGTCTCGGAGAGTATGTCGCGGCGCACCTTGCCGGGGTTTTCTCGCTCCCTGATGCTCTCACCATTCTCGCGGAGCGCGCACGGCTCATGCAGAGCCTGCCTGGGGGCGCGATGCTTGCCGTGCGCCTGCCCGAGGCTGAGGCGGCACCACTTTTTGCAAAATTTGACCTGTCACTGGCCGCCGTCAATGGCCCGAACCTCTGCGTTGGCTCGGGAACTTTTGAGCAGATCGCCGCGCTCGAAGCCACGGGAATTGCCTGCAAGCGCCTGAAAACCTCGCATGCCTTCCACTCCGCCATGACCGAGCCAATCTTAGATGAGTTCGAGCGCTTTGTTGCCACACTGCCACGAAACGCCCCAACACAAGCGATTGTCTCGACGCGAACCGGCACCTGGCTCACAGAATCTGAAGCGATATCGCCACGCTACTGGGCCGAGCAGCTTCGCAGTACCGTCCGCTTCGATGCAGCACTCTCAGTGTTGCTCGAAACCCCAAACTCGATCTTTATCGAGTGCGGCCCCGGGCGCGTTCTCACGACGCTTGCCAAGCAGTGCCCGGAAAAACCACGCACGCTCACCACCGACGACGACCCGCTGGCCCAGCTCTGGGTCGCCGGAGTTTCCTTGCCTGAGCCCTCCACGGCTCGCCGTGTCTCTTTGCCGACCTACCCCTTTGAGCGTCAGCGCTACTTTGCGCAACCAAAAATCAACGAAACTGTAACCACGCCTATGTCTGCACCTAGCCCCTTAATCACCCTCGACCGTAAGCCCCGCCTGCTCGCGGAGATTCAAGAGACCCTCTCCGATCTCTCTGGCATGGCGACAGGCGATATCGCCGCCGATGCCAGCTTCTCGGAGCTGGGCTTCGACTCGCTCTTTCTGACGCAGGCCGCGCAAGCGCTCGCCAAGCAGTTCGGCGTGAGCATTGCGTTTCGTCAGCTCATGGAGGATCTCTCGACGCCTGCCGCTCTGACGGGCTACGTGGATGGCTTGTTGGCTCCTGAAGCCCCCCTAGCCCCCGTCCAACGGGGGGAGGAAATTACCTTTGAGCTCCCCCGCCCAGCGGAGGGTGGGGTGCTGGCTACAACGGATGGCTCTATCCAGGCTCTTGTTGCCCAGCAGCTCGCGATCATGCAACAACAGCTTGCGCTGCTCTCTGGCGGTGGTGCTACTGCACAAACGGTGCGCGTTGCCCCACCTGAGCCCGCTAAGCCCACGCTGAACATCGCCTCCGCGCCCAATGTACCAAGTGCAAGGGGCGGCGAGCCCACGGGCAACCATGGCCCGTTCCGCCCGATTCAGAAGACGGCCACAGATGAGTTCACGCCGCAACAAAGAGAGCACCTGGCAGAGCTCACACAAAAGTATCTCGCCAAGACAAGCAAGTCCCGTGAGTACACCATCCAGCACCGCGCAAAGCTCTCCGATCCGCGTGCCGTGGCGGGGTTTAAGCCGTTCTGGAAAGATCTCGTCTACCCAATAGTCGCTGAGAGTTCTAAGGGCAGCCAGATTATTGACATTGACGGTAATAAATACGTTGATATGACGATGGGATTTGGGCTGAATTTCTTTGGACACGGGCCAGATTTTTTGATCGAGGCCGTGAAGAAACAGCTTGAGCTCGGAATCGAAGTCGGGCCACAGTCGCCGCTGGCCGGGCCGGTGGCGGAAAAACTCTGCGCCTATGTCGGGGCGGAGCGAGCAATTTTCTGTAACACGGGCTCAGAGGCCGTCATGGCCGCCGTCCGTGCCGCTCGCACGGTGACGGGCCGCGACAAGATCGTGATGTTCTCAGGAGCCTATCATGGCGTCCATGATGAAGTTCTTGTGCGCGGCAACGGGCGTGGCAAGTCGTTTCCCATTGCGCCGGGCATCCCGAACTCGGCGGTAAGCGAGACGATTATTCTGGAGTACGGCAGCGACGAAGCGCTTCAGGTAATCCGGCAGCGTGCAGGGGAGATTGCCGCGATCTTAGTGGAGCCGATCCAGAGCCGCCATCCGGAGCTGCGCCCCATGGAGTTCGTAAAGACACTCCGCGCCCTTGCCAGCGAGCACGAAATCGCCTTTGTCTTTGATGAGATCGTCAATGGCTTCCGGCTTGGCAGACGCGGCGCGGCGGGAGTCTATGAAATCGAGCCGGACATGCAGACCTTCGGGAAGATTCTCGGAGCAGGCATTCCCGTCGGGGCGCTGACCGGAAAAGCGAAGTTTCTGGATGCGTTTGACGGAGGACAGTGGGGGTACGGCGACGACTCCTTCCCCTCAGTGGGGATGACGTTCTTTGCCGGGACTTTCGTCCGCAACCCCCTCGCCATGGCCGCCGCCAACGCCGTTCTGGAGCGCCTGAATGCAGACCCAACTATTGCGGATCGCATCTCGGCACGTGGCGAGCAGTTCGGAGCACGCCTCGATGCAGTGCTCAAAAAATGGGGCGTCCCCTTCCCACTAGAGCGCTTCCGTTCGATGTTCTATCTCAATACGCACGGTGCGACGACGGGTGGCTTGCTACACTACCACCTGCGGCTCCGCAATGTGCATATCTGGGAGAACCGCCCCTCGTTTCTCTCGACGGAGCACACCGACGCCGACCTTGACTTTATCCTGGATGCCTTTGAGCAGTCCTGCGCCGCCATGGCCGCGGGGGGATTCTTAACGCCCCCTGCTCCCGTGACCCTTCCCACCACGCCACAGCAGCGCGAGGTCTGGCTGGCCGCCCACGAGAGCGAGACTGCCTCTCTTTCCTACAATGAGTCCATTGGAATTCATCTGGAGGGTGATCTCGATACCAACCAGCTCACCCAGAGCCTGCAAAGTATTGTCGAGCGCCACGGTGCCCTCCGCGCCACGTTTAGCGAAGACGGCACCACCCAGACAATTGCTCCCACGCTCACACTGGACATCCCCCTCACAGAGACCGACGAGCCAGGAGTGGCCGCACTCCAGAAGGAAGAGGCATCGCGCCCTTTTGATCTCGCGCACGGGCCACTTCTGCGGGCCCGGCTCGTGCGCGTCTCCTCAGATCGGCATGTTTTCTTGCTCACCGCGCACCATATTGTCTGCGACGGCTGGTCGTGGGCAGTATTACTGGATGAGCTGACGAAGGGCATGGCGGGAAAAACACTCCCACAGCCCTACGACTTTGCTGAGTTTGCACAGAAGCCCGCAAACAACGACGATCTAAGCTGGTGGAAAGCGCACCTGGAGAGCCCCGTGCCGCCGCTCGCGCTCCCCACGGATCAGACACGCCCTGCGGTCTTTACCTACCGTGGAGATCGCGTCCACCGCCTTCTCCCCGAGAGCCTGGTCGGGTCACTGCGCAAGTTCTCCGGCAAACAAGGCGCGACGCTCTTTGCGACGCTCTTCACTGCCTACGAGACACTCCTACGCCGCTTGACGGGGCAGAATGAGCTGGTGATCGGGGTTCCGTCGGCGGGCCAGACCACTATCGAGACCGATGCGCCTCTGGTCGGCCACGCGGTTAATTTGCTGCCCCTCTCCCTCCGGCAAGCGAAGGGAGAGAGTTTTACCGAGCTCCTTGCCCGGCGCAAACGCCAGATTCTGGATGCCTTCGACCACCGTGACTGTACATTCGGGACCCTAGTCAGTGCCCTGAACTTGAAACGTGACCCAAGCCGTAACTCGCTGGTCTCCACCACGTTCAATCTGGAGCGCACGGGCGGCGGCGATCTGGGCTTTGTCGGCCTTACCAGCCACATGAGCAAAGCGCCGCGTGTTGCCTATCAGTTCGAGCTGGGCTTTAACCTCGTGGACGATGGCAAGACAATTGAAGTTGAGGCCAGCTACAACCCGGATTTATTTACCGAAATCACTATCACGCGCTGGTTATCGCACTTTGAGACGCTGCTCGAAGGCATCCTCGCCCAGCCCGAGAGCGAGCTAGCGATGCTTCCTTTGCTTGGTCGAGACGACATAAGACAGCTACAAGCCTGGGGCGATGGCGGCACGATTGGCACTACCGGGCGAAGCTTCGCGCCACTGGCGGAGCTTTTCGCCGAGCAAGCCGCAAAAACGCCCACTGCCCCTGCCGTAACCGACGGCAAAAAGTCCCTCACCTATGCGGAGCTCAAGGCCAGCGCCGACACGCTCGCCGCGCAGCTCCGTGCGGCAGGTGTCGCGCCGGGCCAGGGTGTTGCCATCGAGCTTCCGCGCTCCGTGGAGACAATCACCGCCGTCCTGGGAGTTCTTAGCGCTGGGGCGTTCTATGTCCCCGTTGATCCCGCCTACCCCAAAGAGCGCCGTGAGTGGCTGCAAAAAGACAGCGGGGTAGTCGCAGCCATCACTCCCCTAGGAATCACCCCCGCCGGGCGAGGGCAAGGGGGGGAAGTCCGTGATCAAGCCGCGCTGCTCTATACGTCGGGCTCAACGGGCGAGCCGAAGGGGGTGCGGATTGCGCAGAAAGCCATTGCACGCCTGGTGAAGGACGCCGACTGGCTGGCGTTCGCAAACCAGACATTTCTCTTTCACTCCGCCTTTGCGTTCGACGCGACTCTTCTGGAGATATTTGGGCCGCTCCTCAACGGCGGCAAGCTTGTGGTGGCTCCCGATGGCCCGCTCACACTTGCGGAGCTCGGGCAGTGCGTCCGTGAAAACAAAGTGACGACGCTCTGGCTGACGGCGGGGCTATTTCATGCCCTGGCAGACAGCGGGCTTTCGGACTTTACAGGAGTTGAGCAGCTTCTGGCAGGCGGCGATGTACTCTCCGCGCCGCAGCTTGCCAAAGCACTCCAAGCACTTCCCCAAACGCGCTTCTTCAACGGCTACGGCCCGACGGAGAACACGACTTTTACCTGTGTCCATGCCATCACTCTTACAGATACAGACAAGGGGAGCATTCCCATTGGCAAGCCCATCACGGGCACCAGCGTCAGGATTCTGGATGCAGCAAGCCAGCCCTGTCCAACGGGCATTATGGGCGAGCTCTACACGGGCGGCGAGGGCCTAGCGCTCGGTTACCACAACGATCCAGAGCGCACGGCGGAGAAGTTCGTCGTGGTTCAGGGCGAGCGACTCTACCGAACGGGTGATCTTGCCCGCTGGCGCACCAACGGAACAATTGAGTTCTTTGGACGTGCCGATCAGCAGGTAAAAATCCGTGGAAACCGCGTCGAGCTAGGCGAGCTGGAAGCGGCGCTCTGTCGCCTCCCCGGTGTCCGTGAAGCTGCTGCACTGGCTCCTATAGACACGCATGGAAGCCGCTCACTGGTGGCCTACGTGGTGGGCGAAGCGCAACCGGGCACGCTCAAACAAGCCCTCCAACTTTCGCTCCCACCCTATCTCGTCCCCTCGGTAATCATCGCCGTCGCGGCGCTCCCACTCAACGCCAGCGGCAAGATAGATAAGAAAAAACTATCCACCCACCCCTCCTCCGTGGAGGAAGGGGCGGCGATGCGAGGAACGAGCGGCGCCGGGGTGGGTTCGGAAGCGGCGGTAGGTTCAGTGGAATCTCTCTTCGCCGAGGCTCTTGGTTTGGAGAGCGTCGGCCCGGACGATGACTTCTTCGCGCTGGGCGGCGACTCCCTCAAGGCCATCCGCCTTTTCGCCCGCATCGCAGCCGAGTTTGGCAAGCGCCTCCCGCTCTCCGCCCTCTTCGCCACTCCCACCCCAAGTGGAATCGCCTCACGCCTTGCCCCAAATACTCCCCTTTCCTCTCCGAAGGAAGGGGCCGGGGAATGGGTTCAAGAGACCAGGGATTCAGTTCGAGGAACCCTGGTCCCCCTACAGCCCAACGGCAGCCGGGCACCACTTTTTCTGATCCACCATGTCCAAGGCATTGTCGTGCTCTACCACGATCTGGCAAAGCATCTGGGGGATGAGCAGCCCGTTTTTGCCCTAGAGGCAGCGGGCATTGACGGCGAGACCGAGCCGCATGACTCGATTCTCGCGATGGCGCAGGACTACGCCTCGCTGATTCAGAGGCAATTCCCCGACGGCCCCTACCGTGTCGCAGGCTTCTCCTCGGGAGGAATTGTCGCGCTAGAAGTCGCACGGGTGCTCCGTAACGCTGGAAAAGTGGTAGAGTTTGTTGGAATGTTTGATAGCTACGCGCCCGAGTACCACCGCCTCCACCCCGAGTTCACCAACCCGGAAACAACAGCGCAGCGGCTTGCGTCGCACTTCAGCATGTTCCGTAAGCTAGACACGAAAAGCCAGGGTGAGTATCTCAAAGGGCGGCTCAAGAAGGTCCAAGGGCGGCTCAAGCCTGCGGCGACCGAGGAGCCCGACAAGGCATTCTGGGAGGCGCTGGGGCGCGTTCGCCAGGCACAAGAGAAAGCGATCCACGAGCACTTCCCCGCAGCCTACGAAGCGCCCGTAACACTCTTCCGGGCACTTGAGCACAGTGCTCCCTGGGATGAAGAGCTTTTCTGGGGAGAGGCTCTGCCGCAGGTGGAGCTCTGCGATGTGCCCGGTGACCACCACCTGCTGATTCAAGAGCCCTTTGTGCGGACACTAGCCCAAGAGCTAACGCAGCGGCTTGCCCCCCCCACCCTACGCCTCGTCAAGGCAGCATGATCCGTCTCAGCGCCCCGGAGGGGATCGCCGTCTGGCAGCTAGCGCTAGACAGCACGATCCCTTCGGACTGTCTTTCCCCCGAGGAAGAAGAACGGGCAGCCCGTTTTCGCTTCGCACGTGATCGCCATCGCTACCGTGCCTGCCGGAGTGCCCTGCGTCTTGTGCTCGGCGAAGCGCTTGGAGTTGCTCCTGAGGCAGTTGTCTTCACCTACGGCCCCTACGGAAAACCGGAGTGTGAGCTGACCTTCAACGTCTCTCACAGTGCCGGACTGGCACTGATCGCTCTGGGTGCCGAGGGCGTGGATATCGAAAAAATCCGGCAGGACATCGAGCCCAAGACCCTGGGGCGTAGCGTCTTTACGGCCACCGAGCTTGCGGCCATCACGACCACTGAGGATTTCTTTGATGCCTGGACCGCCAAGGAAGCGCTGATCAAGGCGGAGGGCGGCGGGTTCTCGTCGCCGCTCTTGAAACGGACGGTCTGGCCGACACTGGAGCCCGAGCTGGCGGAGCACTACGACGTGATCCGCCTCATTCCTGAGCCTGGATTTGCAGCGGCGCTCGCGATCCGTCAGATAAAAAAAGCCGCCAGACAGGTGTCTGGCGGGTCTTAGTCTCGTCTCGCTCTCGGTTCTAAGGTATCTTAGAGCCTCGCACTACTTTTATTGGTGTTTATACCAGGGTTCTTTAGATCAATCTCTCGCTTAATTTTCCGACAACCAACCCATCACTTTTGCGGGAAAAAACTCAGTCTCGGCAACAGAGAGCAGGGCAGGCACCCCATTACTCAGCACCTCCCTTAGCTCCCCAACCAACTGCTCTTGAAATTCGAGTCGTGTCAAGCCATAGGTCTTCCGCAGCGTGTCGGATACGTCTAGAGCTTCGAAAGCTCGGTGCAGGTGCTTCTGCTGGAAGCTGAGCCATGCCACTAAATCAAGCGTGGCAACCAGGCTCTCACGGTAGCCATTGCGCTGACTTAGTGCGAGCGTTTCGCGGAGAAGTGGCAGAGCGATCTCGGGCTTTTCTGTCCGCAGTGCCGCCTGAGCTTGTCCAAGCAAACACGCAATGATGCCACGCCAGTCCTCCGTCTCCCGCAAGGTCTTGAGCGCGATCTGATAGGTACGTTGAGCCTCCGGTAGTTTTCCTTTGCGAACAGCGATATCCCCCAGGTTGATCCGGGCATGGGCAGCGTGAATCGGGTCACGACGGCTTTCATAGAGTGCCAGACTTCGGGTAAACGCCTCTTTTGCACGCTCCAGATCTCCCAGTCCAGCGGCTCCTGCCCCGATACAGTTCCAGACTTGCGCCTCGCGAACTCCGTCTCCGATCGCCTGCCGAATCACCAGTGCCTCATCAAACAAAAGAAGTGCTCTGGGGAACTCCCCGCGTGACAGAGCATTGATCCCCAAGTTCATCTTAAGAGCTGCCTCCCCATGCGGGTCGTTGAGCGAGATTTTAAGAGCCGCCTCATAGTGTGTGTCTGAGTTATACAGATCTCCCCAACTGTAGGCAATCATTCCGAGAACTGTCCGTGCCGTTCTCTCCAGTTGGGCCGCGGAGACGTTTTCCTTGCCCCGGCAAAGAGCAACGCACTGTTCCAGGAAATGCACAGCAAGGCTTGCATCCTCTCCGTTCCACTCCAAGCGCCCTGCTGTCAGGAACAGCTCCGCAACCAGAAGCGAGTCTCCCATCTCAGTACGACGCTCCAAGAGGCGCTGGATTCGTGCACGACCTTCTCGCAACCAGCCACGGGTCTCCCAAAAACGCCAGAGGCCCACCACCATCCGGGCCGCAGCCTCAAGGCTCCCTGAGACCAGAAAAAACTCCTGGGCTGAGCGGATATTGGCAGCATCACTTTCTAGCTTAAGTAGCACTGCTTTCTGTCCAGGACCGCGTAGCTCCCGCGCATAGTCGGCAACTTCTTGCTGGAAGTGCTCGGCATGGCGCAAACGTAGCTGACGCGCAAGCGTCGGAGCCTCGGACTCCAGGAGCTGCGCACCATACTCTCGGAGACTGTCCTGCAGCAGATAACGCTCCCCCTCACCCGGTCGAATCCGCAACAGACTCTTATCACGCAGATTGATAAGTACCTCAAGCACATTGCTAACATGGCAGATCTCGGCACAAACCGTCTGAGCAGCCCATATACTGAAGCCATCTGTAAAGCACGAAAGCCCCAGAAACAACTGCTTCTCCGTTGTACTCAGGGTCTGGTAGCTCCAGTCAATCGTCGCACGCAGGGAACGATGGCGCGGGTGGAGGTCGCGCATCCGGCTGGCAAGAACCGTCAAGCGCTGAGCCAGCGCCTCACAAATTGCGTCCAAAGAGTGGGAACGAACCTGGGCCGCTGCGAGTTCGACAGCCAGTGGATTACCTTCAAGTTGCTGGCAGAGGGCATCTAAAATCCCTTCCTCCTCGTGCGCGACGGAAAAATTTTGCCGGGCTTGCTGGGCGCGCTCAGTAAAAAGAACCACCGACTCTTGCAGAGTCAACGGCTCCAGTGAGTACTCATGTTCCATGCTTAAATAAAGAAGATTCCGTGATGTCACGAGTACCTGGAGCCGCTCGGTTCCTTTCAAGAGCACGGCAATCTCATCGGCAAGCTCTTCGAAGCGCTCTCCTCCATCCAATATCAAGAGGGCACTTGCCGTTCGGAAGTGCTCACAAAGCTGCTGCAGAGGGCTCTTTTTAGGATCTTCCACAAGACCACAGGAATGAAGTAGCGTGGGCGCGAACTCATCGGAGCGCGCGAGAGGGATGGCATCCACGTACCAGATACCCTCAGGATAGTGCCAGAGGAGTTCCCCCACGCAATGGAGAGCAAGCCGCGATTTGCCACTACCTCCCAAACCTGTGATGGTCACCAAGCGCACTTTTTTTTCGACAAGTAGCCCCTGAAGCTTTTCGTTATCGGCCAGCCGCCCAACAAATGAGGTTGTCTCAGAAGGCAGATTATGAGGATGCGAGGACTCACTTTTCAGGATAGGAAAGTTCTCGGGCAGGCCTGCTGCCACGACCTGAAAGATATGCTCAGGCTCTTCGATACCACGAAGGCGGTGCCATCCCATATCCCGCCACGAGACCAAATTCGACTGTACTTGTTGCTTCAGTGCTTCAGCGACCAAAATCTGTCCGCCATGTCCCGCATCGCGCATCCGGGAGACACGATTGAGGGGCATGCCAAAGTAGTCCTCATCGCGCTCCTCGACCTCTCCACCGTGCAACGCGATCCGTACCCGAAGCGATCCGATCTCTCCCCAGTCCTCGTTGTGCAGAGCACGCTGCACCTCAACAGCTGTTGTCAACGCTGCCTCGGCATTTGTAAAAGCGATGCAGAAGGCATCCCCGATTGTCTTAAAGACAGTTCCTTCTTGCGAGAGGGCTGTCTCACGAAAAATAGTATCGTGCCGAGCAAGAGTATGCCGCATTGCAATAGGGAAACGCTCCCAGAGCGGCGTGCTCCCTTCAATATCGGAAAATAAGAAGAATCGTAGAACGCTTTCTGTCACGATGAAAATTGCCTACAACGGTGACGAGCTCCCCCGAGCCCTAGCAGTCCCAAGAGAGTGAGACCAATCGTGGCGGGTTCCGGCGCTGGTCCAAACGGCATGATCCCGCCTCCCGGGTTAGGAGTGTTGAAGATACCCGCATTCGGCGAGGGAGTATTGAGAGTGCCAGGGACAACATCCATGAAGTAGTGGACTATCCCTGCCTGCGCAGCGGGGTAACCCACATGAAAATTGAAGGTTCCCGCCTGACCCGATGCGATCAGAGCACTCCCCACCCCTCGGTAAAAATGCAGAGTACTGTACACAGGAGCCCCCGTATAGGCCAAAGCATCACCATTGTAACTGCCGATTGGATTCAGGTAGGCCACTTGGAAGTTTGCCGCGTTGCTCCCCACTCCCAACGTAGTGGGTGACTCAAGAAACCCAAGCTGTGTTCGACGGGAATCCCCCACTAAGTACTGCGGCATACGAAATGTCACTGACAAAAAAGTATCTCCTGTCAGATTTGTCATTGAGTACGAGTTGAAGTGGATCACTGGATCGGATACAGGTGTGACAATAATAGCATTTCCACTCATTCCAAGAGGATCAAGAGCGGATGTGTATCCGCCATTGATAGTGCCTGTGTTTATAAAAGCAGCCGAACCACCGAAAAAATCTGTTTGAAAGCTACCAAATGAATTATGATAACCTATTTCAACAGCCGTTTGGGCTTGAGACGGAGCACAGGTAAAGAGAATCAGAGACACTAAAGCGAGGTTACATAGAATCTTGCGAGACATTGTCATTGTTCCTTATTTCTAGAGATATTCCAAAGTATAGAGGAACACAGAACAATGCGATAGCCCTAAAGGGGGGCATTTCAGGTTAGCCTCTCCAAACACGTCCCAGCACAAGCATCTGTACCTCCGCAGCTCCGTGGTCGAGTAGAAGGCGGCGACAAGCACGCAGAGTGGCCCCAGAGCGCGCGATGTCGTCGAGGAGCAACACGGGCTTGCCGAAAAACAGCACCTCGTTCTCTACCCGAATCGTCTCCTGATGCAAGTGCATGTAGCTGGGCCCACCGTAGCCGATACGCCGAATTTTGGTATGGCGCACCAAGCACCCTGTGGCATCCACGCGCTCCCCAGACTCGGCGAGCTTCTGTGCCAGTGCTCGAATGGGGGTATCGGTCGTAAACGGGTTGTGCGACGGCGCGACGGCAACCGCGATTCCCTCAGCGAGCATCGGGGCGATTTGCTCCGTGAAGCGCTTAATCGGCCACTTGCGCTCGTTGCTCAGGGCATCAATCCAGCGCGTGAGCTTGGCGGAAGCCTCAGCGTCTTTGAGCTGACGCGCACTGTAGCCGCTCTCTCCGCCCTCCTGCACAAAACGCAGCATGCCCTGGGTCTCTAAGTTTTGCTTGATCGCCAGATAATCGCCAAGTGCGACGATCTTCTCTAAGTTCTCCCGCAGGGCGAAATCCGCACTAAAAATAGCCATACTGCCCTATTTTATCGGTTATAATTCTGTTCTATGCGACTTCAAGGAAAATCAGTAATCGTGACTGGGGCGGCCCAGGGGCTCGGAGAGGCACTCGCACAACGTCTGGCAAGTGAAGGCTGCTCCGTGCTTCTGGCGGACCTGAGCGAGGAAAAAGCAGTTCTGGCGGCGACGAAAATCGGCGGAAGTGCGATTGGCATGCGTGCGGATGTGACAAGCGCGTCTGACTGTGAGGCGATGGTGGCACGCGCCGTGGCGGAATTTGGTAAGCTCGATATTCTGATCGCCAACGCCGGAATCCTGATCGCGGGCGATGTGTGCGAGTTTGATCCCGAAAAATGGAAAAGAGTCATTGATGTCAATCTAGGCGGCTACTTTATCTCAGCGCAGGCGGCATGTAAACAAATGGCGCAGCAGAAAAGTGGCTGTATTGTGCAGATCAACTCAAAATCGGGCAAGAAAGGTAGCCTGCGCAACTCAGCGTACGCAGCCAGTAAGTTCGGTGGGATCGGACTAACGCAGAGCCTCGCGCTGGATATGGCCCCCCATGGGGTACGCGTAAACTGTGTCTGCCCCGGCAACTTACTGGACGGCACACTCTGGCAAGACTCACTGTTTGGACAGTACAGCCAAACCCAAGCGCTCACGAAAGAGCAAGTACGAGAAAAATATGAGTCGCAGGTGCCGCTCGGACGCAGCGCGACCTATGCAGATATCGCAGGTGTGGTGGTTTTTCTGTGCACCGAGGACGCGGGCTACATGACCGGGCAGGCACTCAATGTTACGGGTGGACAGGAGATGCGGTGAAACGACTGGCTCTGGCAGCGCTTCTGTTCGTACTTTCCATGCCTCAACAGAACCTCTGGGAAGGCTCCGAGCCGCGTCCCCAGGGTAAGACGCCACTGGAGAAGCCCGTCTTGGTCTGGC
The DNA here is from genome assembly GCF_043757465.1 of Armatimonas sp. Lineage (GTDB taxonomy): Bacteria > Armatimonadota > Armatimonadia > Armatimonadales > Armatimonadaceae > Armatimonas. Next base: position 23,499 of record NZ_JAYVPL010000041.1, on the reverse strand, counting down.
AAATGCAGCCCAAGGGCGCACAGCTACGCCGGATTCAAATGCGTGTCAATGGCCAGCCCATTCCCACTCGCTATGACAACGAGAGCCATAGTATTATCGGGGAACCTCAGGAGCCGCTTCCCTTAGGCCCTGTGAAGGCTGTCTGCGAGGTCTGGCTCTCCAACGACAAAGGGGTGGATATGGAGTGGGAGTTCACCCGTGTGCTCAGTCCTCCCCCGCCCCCCGCCCCGGATAGCGCCCAGCAAGACACCCTCACGCATCTCAATCACCTCCGGCGTGCCGCACTCCTGTCAGACGCCGTCCTTCAGCCTGCACTCTGCCTGGCAGCCGCCCGCCACAGCCGCTATCTCTGGGCCAACAAGCTGGAGCTCACCCACGCGCAGCAGCCCGAGAAATCTGAGTTCTACGCCGCCACTCCCGGTGAGCGCGCAGAGAAGGCGGGGTTCTATGATCCGTGCTATGAGGTCGTGGCCCAGGGGCCCAGCGCACTGGCCTCGGTTCAGAGTCTGGTGGATGCCCCCTACCACCGCGCTGCCTTGCTCCAGCCAGGGGCATTTCCCGCAGGAGTGGGAATCGCCGGGGATCGTGTCACGGTGCTTTGTGGAGCGAGTACAGGCAGAGAAGTCCTGGTTTACCCGGCAGACGGCCAGCTCGATGTGAATGTCCAGTGGACCGACACCGAGACTCCCGACCCCCTCCGGCTCTACCCGGGTGCCGCCCGAACGACGGGCTATCCAATCACGCTCCATCTCTACGGAGTCACCGAAAAACCCGAGCTGGTTGAGGCCGCGCTCACCGGCCTGAACAATATCCCTGTTGCGTGCTACACAAACTCTCCCAGCAACGATAGTGAGCTCGACGACATGATCCTGCTGATTCCCAAGCAGCCGCTTCTGCCTCTCACCACCTACCGTGCACACATTGTCGTAAAAGAAGGGAATGGGCGGGAGACGGCACGCTCCTGGCAGTTCACCACCGGAAAGGCTGTTGCGCCGTCCCCCCCGCCTAAACCCACCGTAAAACCGGCCCCAGCCCCCAAGCCAACCCCGGCCCCACCGCCTAAGAAAAAAAAGAAATGACTCTAAAATCAATCTCTCCACAGCAGTGGAAATCCGGCATCGCCGCCTGGCTCGGCTGGCTCTTCGACGGCTTAGATATCCATCTCTACACCGTCGTCGCCCCGGTATTCGTGGCACTTTTGCTCCAGAGCTCTTCGACAACATCTCCCGATGTTAAAGAGAAAGCTGCCTACATTCAGGCAGCCTTTTTGGTGGGCTGGGCGCTGGGCGGTGCGTTCTTTGGACGGTTGGGTGATATTTTGGGCAGGAGCCGCTCGCTGAGCTTGACGATCCTCACCTACGCGGTGTTTACCGGACTGTCGTCGGTGGCGCAGACCTGGCAACAGCTTCTTATTTTCCGATTTATCGCTGCACTCGGAATCGGTGGGGAGTGGGCTGTGGGCTCCGCACTGCTCTCGGAGACGTGGCCCAAGAGCTGGCGCGGCTGGCTGGCGGCGACACTCCAGACGGGCGTGAATATCGGCGTGCTCCTAGCGACTCTCACCACCTACCTCATGGCGGGCAACGAGCGCTGGGTTTTCCTGGTGGGAATTCTCCCAGCCCTCTTCGTCTTCTGGATCCGTAAAAATGTCCCCGAGCCCGACGAGTGGAAAGCCGCTAAAGAGAAAGACGAGAAGGCGCCTGGCATCGCCGATCTGTTCCGCCCCCCGGTTCTCACAACCACGCTACGGGTCGTCGCGGTCTGTTCCACCTCACTCACGGCCTGGTGGGCGTTTCAGTTCTGGCATCTCCAGCACCTGCGTAGCCTCCCGGAGGTACAGGCGATGGATAAGCTCGCGATCACGCAGCTCGCCAGTAAGACATTCGGGTGGATCATCGGCATCTCGATTCTAGGGAACTACTTCGCCGGGTTTCTCGCCCGGAAACTAGGCTACAGAGCCGCAATCGCCGTCATGCTTCTGGGCTTCTGCCTTGCCAACACCGCCGCGTACATCGTCCCCCGTAGCGCCGCCGCGCTTCTGCCTTTCCTGCCCGTTGTTGGGTTCTTTTCAGGGGTATTCGCGCTCTTCACGATGTACCTACCGCCCCTTTTCCCCACACTCTTGCGAACGACGGGGGCGGGATTTTGCTATAATATCGGACGGATCTTCGCGGCAGCGGGCACGGTTTTCTTTGTTCTGATCAACCCTGTCGGCGATATGCGCCTCTCTTTGATCGCGCTCAGCCCCCTGTTTTTCCTGGCAATGTGCTTTGCCCTGATGCTTCCTGATCTGCGCGATGAACCCGATGAAAGACAGGCGGCGAGCTAGCGGCGCTGTTTATTTCGGAGCAGCTCGACGGCTTCCGTGATGCGCTTGGTGCGGGTTTCAGGGCGCTTGGCAGCTTCGATCCAGCGGACATAATTTTTTCGGTAGAACGTCGGAATAGATTCGAAGAAAGCCCTTGCTTCGGGGACAGCGATAATTGCATCACGGAAGTCCGAAGAGAGTTCGTAGAGCTGTGGGCCTTCGGGCGAGAGCTCCACTTCAACATCGGCGCTCAGATCAAGCTGGGAATCACGTCGAAATGCCGGGCCAAGCAGGAGAATAAAACCGTCGCGGTCGGATTGGAGTGGGCCGCGAACGGGGTGCCCTCCGAGAGTTCCCGTGACATCGTGGCGCTCTCTTGGCCCCCACGTGTCATTGGGATCAAAAGGAATCGGTACGGCAACACTGGTTCCGCGCACGGAGAGTGCAGTGGTAAAGCGCTGGAGCGGTGTGGCCTCGATCTGCACATGCGCTGCCGCACCGCGCGCGGCGGACTCTTCGGCGGGCGAGAGAAAGCCATCGCCATTGGTGTCCATCCGGTCAAATGCGGGCCGAAGCAGCTCGGGAAGCTCCTCCCGGCTTAGCTTACCATCGTTGTTAGTGTCAAACGCTTTAAAAAGTGGGTGGGTGTTATCTGGCATCTTCGAATCCTCTTACCACAAGTTGGGCTCTCGCTGTCGCCTCTTCAGCCTCAGTGCGATGGTACCCAGGTGTCTTCGCGCTCATCTTTGACCGGGCCATTTTTCTTGAGATACGCCTCCCAGAGCCCCTGCTCGACGAAGGTCTGGAACATCACCCCGGAGCGCAGGCCGACAAAGCCAGTCATGACATGCCCCTTTAAGCGTGGTGTTAGAGTCTCATCGAACTCTGGCGATGCCAGCACGATGGGTGCGAAAAGCGTCTCTGGAACCTGCGTGTAGTAGCCGATCTTGTCCACGTTAAAGCGCCGCAGGTACCATGGAAGCGGCCAGTAGTAGCCGTCCTTGGAGACCACTTGGATCACCATCTTGAATTTATCTGGGTGCCCCTGCGCCAGTGCCTCAAGCTGCGTCCGAAACCGATCCGCATCGGGGAGGGTTGGGGAGTAGATATAGGGGTTGTGGGTGTCGTTCTGGAAGACAAAACTTGTCTTGTACGCCTGCCAGCCGAGCTGCGCTGCGCCCAGCAAGAGCAGCAGCACGGCAAGGGTTTTCAACGATTTCGAGCGGGTGGCATCCACAATCCCGGCCGCACCAAGCCCGGCTAAGAGAGTCCAGGGAAGCAGAAAGTTCAGCAGACACCAGGGCGTTTTATACGGGATCACCGCGTAGATTCCGGTGAGCAGCAGCGTGTAGAGCGTCAAAAAGCGTCCAAACCGGGTGCGGAATTTCAGCGCAGCCCCCACCATCCCAAGTGCGAGGATCAGTCCCTCGCTCCAGACCATTCCCTTTGTGCCAGGATGCCAGGTCAGAAGCGCGAGGTAGTAGTGCCACGGGTGCTTGTGAAGATCCGTCCCGCCCGCGCGCCGGAGCCAGGGCGTGTAGGTTTGCAGGTACCCAAGCGGCCCCGCGGGATTGGTGAAAAAGCCCGAGAGGAAGAGATAGGCAACCGCCAGCGCGATGGTGATCGTGAGCAGAATCGGACGCCAGGCGAGTGTCTTGCCCTCGCGGAGTGCGAAGAACCAGGCGATTCCTGCCGCGAACAACGAGAGCGACGCCGTCTCTTTGGTAGCGAACATCAGCCCGGCGAAGATCCCCGCGCCCACTGCGGAGCCGCGCAAGGCAAAGCCGAGAAAGCCCAGTGTGAAGGCGGCGAGAAAGACTTCCTGGATGAAGTAGCGGCTATAGAAGACAAAGGCGGGAGAGAGCGCGAGAAAGAGCCCAGACCAGAGCAGTGCGTGTAGCCCGAGCGGCTTTTTGAGCAGCAGAAGCAAACCAACCGTCGCGGCGCCGAGCACCGCGATGGCTGTCCGAAAATCCGACTCCTGCATGTCAGCAAACAGGCGATGCCCACTGGCGGCCACGAATGGAAGTGCGGCGTAGTAGATTGTCGGGCCGTGGAACTCATTGGGATCGTAGGCGTATTTGCCGTGCTCCCAGAGCTCCTGGAACTTCACCGCATGGACTGCCTCATCCCCATGAAAGGGGCGGTTTCCTAGCTGAGGCAGTCGCAGAGCGAGCGCAAGCGCTATCAAAAAGACGACAGCAACGAGTGCGAAACCATGCCTCATTTACTCGGCAGGCCGTAGACCTCGACTTCGGTGTAACGGTTCAGCGGGTCGGTGAAAGTGCTGCCACGACTGTAGAGCCGGACATAGCGTGCCTTGGCCTTGTTGGCAGCGATCAGACGTCCCTCACTCGTCTCAAAGTACTCGCGGTCTTTGCCAATTCCCAGCCCCGCGCTATTATCCGCATCGTTGTTGTAGAGCGTGGTTACCCCTTCCACAAACTTAGGATCGTTGGAGACCTGCACGATCACATCGCGGAAGACAACGGGCTGCTCATGGAAGTGCCAGACCAGAACGTACGAGAGTTCCGAGGGTGCCCCCAGATCAATCTGTATCCACTGGAGCTTGGGGTACATCTCGACAGTGGTGCCTTGCTTAGCGTCTTTGTCACCGTCCGTGATCAGATCAAGAGAGCCTTCGTAGGGCGCTTTGCTCGCCGTAACTTTCTTTTTTAGCGCTAGATTGACGGTTCCCATTGGTACCTGAGGAATGGGCCTTGGCTTCCCGAGTGGTTTCTCGACGTTGGCTCCAGCGGGCGCATCTGAGGGCGTCCCGATAAAGTTCGGCTTAGGCAAGACCGCTGGTAGTGGCACCAAGTCCTGTGCAAGCGCGGCCCCAGCAAGGGCAAGTGTGGTGAGCACCAGGAAAAGAGATCTCTTTTTCATAGCCGTTAAATACAATTTATTCACTCTCCTAAAAACAAGTTCACTGCCCCTTTTAGAGTTCGTCGGAGCAGTTTTGGTTTCCGTTATTGTGCACTCAGTTTCTGCGCCAGCGCCCGGACTTTCTCATCCTGGCTTGTGGCAAGCACTTTATCAAGCGCGGCTTTTGTCTGTGCGCCAGTCACGGCATTAAGCGATTTCCGATCTTTTTTTTGCGGAGCCGCGAGATACAAAATTGCGTCTGCGGCCTCCGCCACCAGCTCCGGGTTATCGAGTGCCTTTGCCGCAAGAGCCACCGCTCCGGGCAAGCGCACCTCGCGCAAGACACTCAGTGCCTGGCGCTTCTCTTCTGGACGCTCCGTGAGGGTAAATAGTTCGCTCAGTTGGGCGAGTTTCTGCTCCGCAGGCAGCTTGTCATCTGCAGCGAGCAAACGCAAACTGCCTCGCTGGGCAAGCACGCGGTCGGATTTTGCGGTGGCGCTCTTGCCGATATTGAGCAATGTCGGCAGGGCGCGCAAGTCGCCCCAGGCATTAGCCAGCCCACTGAGCGCGGCGTTCCTCAGCTCCTCGTCGCCCGAAGTAGCGGCCTGAATGAGCACGGCAAGAGCACTCTCACCACCAAGCTCCGCGAGCGCACTCAAAAGCGCTGACTTGCCCGAGAGCGAAGCACTTTTCATGGCGGCCAGCAGTGGTGCCGAGCCTCCCTCTTTATCGCCGGAGCGCTGAACAATCGCAATAACCGCTGCCTGAGCCGCATCGCGGACATCATCCTCGCTCGTGCCCACTAAAACCGCAACCAGTGCGGGCTCTTGCGCAAGGCTCGCGGTTTTCTCCAAGACTTTCAGGGCCGCTGCTGCCGAGCGTGGCTCCTTGCCACTGGCCAGTGTCACCAGCCGCGCTGTGGAACTGGCGCTGGGTCTCTGCCCAAGGACACCGATCACGGCGAGGTTACCCTGCTCCGCAAGTTTGAGAAGTGCCTCTTCAACACCTTTGCCGCCCATCCGTGCCAGCGACTCCCGAGCTACTTTTGACGCCGGGCCGCTCTTGGCAAGCTCCGCGAGAGTGGGCACCACGCTGGCATCGCAGACATGGATCGCAGCCTGGATCGCGGCGGACTGTACCTCAGGGTCGGTGCTATTTAGCGCCGCGGTCGTCACGCCCGCTGCGGCCGCTTCTTTACGGTCCGACCACGCCGCCAGCAGTGCGATCTGGGCTGGTGCCGTGAGAGTGGGAAAGGCGGCAACCGCCGCTTTCACTCGTTCGGGTTCCGCAAGCATGCCAAGCACCCGCCCGGCCACGCGTTGCAGCACCGGTTCGGGCGCGGTGCGAGCGAGCGCCAGGGCCAGCTCGCCAAGACGCGGTGCGTTCAGTGCGACCAGCCCCGTCAGCGCGCCCGCCCGAATCACCTCAGGCTGATTGCCACCCAGTAGGCTCTCGTAGACTCCCAGAGCATCACTGCGCTTCCCCGCGACAGCAAGCTTACCGGCAACACTCAGCAGTGCGGGAGCAGCGGGCAGAGCCGTATTCTTCACCAGGCGCAGCGCCGCCACGGATGCCGGGGTTGCAATCTTCCCAAGTGCCGTGACAGCAGCCTCCGCGACCAGCGAATCCGAGCTGGCAGTCAGCGACTTCAGCTTTGCCACCGACGACACCTCACCACGGTTTCCCAGCGAGTTGATCGTCCCCACCAGCGCAGCGCCGGTCACGGAGCCAAGCGCTGCCCGAAGCGCCACGCCAGCCGCCGGATCCGTATTGCGCTCCAGCGCCAGCCGGGCGATATTGGCGGTTGCAGGATCGGCCAGGAGCTTGGCGAGCGCGGGCACGGAGCGGACGGTTCCGATGCGGCTGAGAAACGTACAGGCTTCAAGCCGAGCGCCCAGCGTTGACTGAGAATCCTGGAGCACCGACACCAACCCCATCTCCAGAGCGGCAAGTTTTGTGCTGTCTTTGCCTGCCGTGACAATCTGTTTCGAAATGGCGTCTAGCGGCTTACGGTTCTGATAGTCGTACTGCCGAAGCTCTTGAAGGGGATCTTGAGCAAAGGCAGGCGTCAGCGTGAGCGCCAGAGCCAGCATGGGGAAGGCTCTCTGAAATATTCGCATGATTCTAATACTTTCTTACACGTGCTAGGGTGCTTATACGTGCCAGGGTGAGCGCATCGGGGTTGAGAGAAGGCGTGTGGCCATGGAATCGTCGAGAAACTGCTCAGTGACGGGGTTCCATTTTAGCTTGCGCCCGACTCTCATCGCGATCTGCCCCAGGTGCCCGATTGAGGCGGAGCGGTGCGCGGTCTCGGCGGGTGTGAGGGTCTGTTTGCGCGACTTAACACAGTCTAGGAAGTTACGATGGTGCCCCGGGCTACGGAAGAGCTGGTTCTCATCAGGACCGATAACCTCACTGAGCAGACTCTTAGGATTCGCGTCTAACCCACCCCGGTCTACCCAGATCCAGTTACCGTTCTCCCCGATCCACTTGGTGCCCCCACGAATTCCGGCGTTGCCCCCGTTGGCGACATGCATCTCGATGCCACCGGCGTACTTGCACACAAAGTGATAGGTCGTCGCCGCGTCCCAGATTCCGGTATCGGGGTAGCTGCCGGTTCCCTCGATCTCTTGCGGACCGGTCGTGTCCCAGTCCATGCCCCAGTGGGCGATATCGCCGTGGTGCCCGATCCAGTCCATGAGCTGACCGCCGCCAAAATCAAGCTGCCAGCGCCAGTTCCAGTGGGTGCGCTCGTTGCAGTAGGGCATCATGCGCGAGGGGCCTACCCAGAAGTCATAGTCCAAGCTCGGTGGCGCATCTTTGAAGTCCACTTTCCCGCAGGGGTTTCCCGTTGGCAGCCCCACTTCAATACGCACGATCTTACCAAGCCGCCCATTGCGTACCAGCTCACAAGCCACGCGGAAGTTATTGGTGGAGCGCTGCCAGCTCCCGGTCTGCCAGATACGCCCGTTTTTCTTGACGGCATCGGCCATCTGGCGGCCTTCCATCAAGCAGTGCGAGATCGGCTTCTCGCCAAAAATATCTTTCCCGGACTGCGCCGCCAGAATCGCAGGCACGGCATGCCAGTGGTCCGGGGTGCAGAGCGAGATAGCGTCTATGTCTTTTCGGGCGATGAGCTCACGGAAGTCCGCGTAGGCAGCGCAGCTCGCGTTCTTGTAGTGCCGATCCACGCGGTTTTTTGTGTCGCGCACATGGTCTTTGTCCACATCGCAGACCGCAACCACCTGGCAGTCCGCTTCGTTGAGGAAAGCACCGAGGTTGGAGTTCCCCTGCCCTCCCACACCGATACAGCCCAGGGTGATGCGATTGCTGGGAGCGAGCTTCCCCCCACGTCCCAGTGCGCTCGCGGGAATAATTGTAAAAGTGCCCGCGGCGGCAACGCCCTTCAGAAAATTGCGACGGTCCATCTTAAGAAATCCTTCCAGGGTGCGGAGCCGTGGCTCCGCACCCAAGTGCTTGACTTTCTGTCAAGCTAGATCATGTCGTAGCCCCTGCGGTACTTGGGCTTGATGTAGACGTCCAGCTCAGGCATGTTCGTCGCCTTCATCGCGCGGGCATCCCACTCCACTTTCTTACCCGCAGCGCGAACGCCAAGATTCCCGGCCAGCACCATCTCCGCGAGCGGTCCTGCGTAACCCGGGAAGTTGCTCATGGCGGGCTTCCCTTCTTTGATGGCACGCACCAGCTCCTGGAAGTGGCCCGGGGACTCCTCAAAGCCGACATTGGAGAGATCGACGCCACCTACCACGCGACCCCCACTGCCGTAGTCGCCGGGAACGTAGATCTTGCCCTTGTCGCCAATTAAGAGTGAACCGGAATTCTGGAGCTTCCAGTCATCGTCAATGGCATCGCCAAGAACATCCAGCGACGGCTGCTTGTTACCATCGTACCAGACCAGCTTGATCGGTCCACGTGTGGACGTCGCGGCGAACATAAACGTCGTGACGGACCAAGCCGGGAACGAGTCGCCGTTATTGGGCGCGGTCTCGGACTGAATGGAGATGGGATCGCGCAGATCCAGCGCCATAAACGGCATGTTGAGCGTGTGGCAGCCCATGTCGCCTTGTGCGCCAGAGCCAAAGTCCCACCAGCCGCGCCAGTTAAAGGTGTGGTACGCTCCGGGCACAAAGGGGCGAACCGGAGCCACTCCCAGCCAGGTGTCCCAGTTCAAACCTGTGGGCGGCGGCGCCACAGCAGTGGGCCGTGCGATCCCCTGGGGCCAGATCGGGCGGTTGCTCCAGACATGGATCTCGCTGACCTTGCCGATAATGCCCGCGCGCACCTGAGCTGCTTGCTTGCGCAGCTTAGGGTCCGCAGTGCCCTGGTTGCCCATCTGGGTCTGCACCTTCATCTCGGTGGCGATCTCCGCAAGGCGACGCGCTTCGTAGATAGTGCGGCAGAGTGGTTTCTGGCAGAAGGTGTGCTTACCCATCCGCATGGCATTGGCGGCGATGATACCGTGCATGTGGTCAGGAACCGTCACCGTGACCGCGTCCACTTCCTTGGCCATCGCCTTAAGGCACTTGCGCCAATCCGTAAACGGCTTCGCATTCGGGTACTTCTTAAGTGCCTTCGCGACCGTATTCTCGTCCACATCGCAGATCGCAACAACTTCGCCGAAGCGCGCAGCATCTGCCGTGTCACTGTCGCCCTTGCCACCCACTCCAATACACGCAAAGCGGACTTTCCCACCCTGCTTTGCCAGTGCCTTATCGGCAAACGTCATCCCCATACCGAGCGCCGCCGCTCCCGTCAGAAACTCACGTCTATTTTGAGACATAAAAAAATTCCTCCTGATGTGAAAGGCCTTTCCACATTCCTAAATCGAATTCCTGCCCAATCGCTAATTTGCTCCAATTGATTTCGGCTTTCTGTTCTGCCGATCATTGTTCAAGAGGGCTCAAAAGCTTTCTCAAGCACCAAAAGTGCCACAGCCAAGGACCGATCCGAGACATCAATGACGAAGCCATCCCAGTGATCCGGGTGATCGGGTGTGGGGCGGAGGGCGGGCTGAAGCTCCAGGTCGAGCCAGCTACGAAACTGGGCCGTGGCGTCAAAGAGTGCGGAAAGATTTGCCCCGAGACCTGAGACACGCACATCGTAGGCAATCACACTCACATGGAGCAAGCCAGGGTGGGCATCCTCGGGGACAAGCGGGGAGCGCTCGCCCGTGGTGGGTTCGACATGCCCACGCCAGCGCTGCCAGTGCCCACTCTTGCCCAGCGCCCCCGCGCGCACCGACAGCGGGACGGGAAGCTTTGCCGCAAGAAGTGCCTGGTGCAGACGTAGCAGCGCCCGATCCCGCCGCTGGCGCTGCTCCGCCTCCCAAATCTCCCGGAGCTCCGTGCGCTCCTGGGGCTCACTCTCGATGTTAAACGGCGAAGCGGAGATTAGATCGGCGGGGTCTGTCTGATGCGCACGGACAAAGGCGAGCCGTCGCTCCAGAGCAAATCCCCCGATCCACAGCGCCCAGTCTCCCACCTCCGCATCCGGGTAGCCCGGCGGCGTGACTCCCTCCAGCCCCAGCCCGACCACGCCAGGAAGCGCCGCGAGCCGCGCGGCGAAACCAACTACCCCCGCGAGATCCAGCGCTTCGGGCACCACAAAGTCCCAGCGCACCAGCGACCGTGCCAGGCGGCTGGAGGGAGTTTCATCGGTGGCGTTTATCGCCGCCCACTGCTCAAGTGTCTGTCCCCCCGCACCGCGCTCTCTTGCGGTCGTTGCGGAGAAGGCCAAGAACGGAGAGAACACCGGCACAACCCCGATTCCCGCTGTTTTAGCGGCCCGTGCCAGTGCCGCCAGACGTTTTTCGGCCAGGGGATGAGGTCGCAGGACAATGCGTAGCTGCGTGAGCTTAGTGCGCTTCGCCAGAGAGAGCAACGCGTCTTGGGCACTGTCATCTTCGGGAAGTGCTACCTGCCAGGCGCGCGTTTTAAGCGTCTCGGGGATCACCAGCGGCCCCTGCGGCTCGGGAAGTGGCTCGTCGCTTCGCAGCAGCTCCGCAGAGAGTTCCGCAACCAAAGCGGCTCCTTGGGCGGCGGGTGCCAGTAGCTCCAGTACCAGCTTCTGCTCCGCATGCGCCTCGGTGGGCACGGGAGGCAACACCCCGCCAAAACGCTCTACCCGTTCTTGTTGTTCCACGGCCAGCGCCTGCACTTCCGTTCGCAACGTGGCTGAGAGCTGTGCAAAAGGGATTCGCTCTTCAGTGTCGAAGCGCTCCGCAAGCGCCCAGAGTGCCTCCGGCGCGTCTTGGGTACTACGCGGTATTTTTTTTAGTGCCCCCTCACGAATCAGGCGGCTCCGCGCGGCAGCCGCAAGCTGAGAGAGCTGCTGCACTTCCTGCTCCTGTGGTGCCAGAAAGCGCTGGTAGTCAAGATTGGCTCGCTCGCGCCGCGCCGCTGCACTCGGGAGATCCTCCACGAGCAGATACACGGAGCCGACTCGACGCATTCCCCCGTTTACTCCCCGACAGAGCGCCGCGAGCACGTCCCCGGCGAGAGCACGCTTGCCCAGCACCCGCACCGATCTTTTTGCAAGCAGCGCATCGGCCATCAGAGGCAGCTGCGTGACTGCTGCCAGACGCTTGACCAGAGCCCCCACACTTGTCACGTCCTCCAGGAGCACCGAGGTCTGAAGTGCAGGAAGCCGTGTGTCCAGATCCGTGGGCTTGCTCTTTCCAGGGGCAAGGCGACGCCCCAAAAACTGCTCGTCCTCGTCGCCCGGCTGTACGCCCTCGCGCAGTGGGAGAGTCACCACCGACTCCTCGGAGAGAGCCGCGAGTCCGGTCGGAAAGTAGGCATCCCCCACTTCTTTGCCTCCCACCGAGATCGTGAGCTGTCGGGTTAGACGCAGCCGGAAGTCACGGGGATCTAGCGAGAGTGCCTCTCTAGTCCGAAACGAAGCGCTCTCGGGCAGGGCACTCTCCAGCCAGCGGCGCTGCCGCGTCTCCAGCGCCGAGAGCAGAAGGCCGGGCGGCCCCGTAAGCTGTTGCCACTGCCCTGGGTTCAGCGACGCGAGCAGGAGCAGCCAGTAGGGTTCGGGGTTGATGTCGCGTAGCTTCTCCGCCAGTGCAACGGGGCTGCGCGGTGGGTCGTAGACGCGCATGGTGCGTGTGGCAACGGCGCTAATGCTGCCGTAGCGCACCAGAGTGGCATCGTAGCGGGCCAGCAAGTCCGTGGCGTTCTGCGGCCCGGGGAGCAGAACGGGGAAATTTGGCAGTGGCTCCCGCGCCTCGATTCCCACGGCAATCAACGCCCCGCGTGCCTCGACACTCCAGTGGAGCCGCTCCCAGAGGGACGAGAGAGGCTGCACCAGCTGCACCAGTGCGGGGAGAGGGAGCAGAAGCATAGCACAATTGTACCTACTGCCTACTCTACTTCTACGGCGTGCGTGTTATCGTCGTGGTTGCGATCCAGTTTGTGAAAGCTGGGATCAAGGACAATATAGCTCGGCGGAAAATCGGTCTCGAAGCTTAGGCTCTGGCGCGACTGTTGGAGATACGCAAGCAGAGTCACGGACTGCTCACCCTGCCAGAGCGTGACGGAGATCGCCTCGTGGAGCGGTGCAGCACTCTCGTTGCCCTGGCCGTCGGCAAAAACTTTCTTGGCTTTCACCACAACCTCGGTTCGCCAGCGCTTCTTCCCGAGCGGCTTTTTGTGCGCCGAGACCGCCGTGAGATCGCAGAGTGTCAGCTTCTCAAAGCTCTCCGAGATGCGCAGCGCGTGCGCGGGAAAGTTCGCCTTGAGCGTGTCCACCAGAGCCTGCGCCGTGGGGTACGGGGGGTCTTTGAAAGCGAGTGCTTGGAGAAAGCCACGCAGGACAGCATCGAGCCTCTGGTAGGTGAGCCCGTACAGCTCATGAAAGGCGAGACCGCCTTTCTGGTAGCAGATATACGGCTGGCGGCGCGTTGTCACTAGCGGGCGCTCCTCCGTGCGGTCTTTTCCACGGCCCTCTAAGTAGGCATCAGCGGCACGCTTCTGCACCTCATGAGGATCATTGCCCGCAGCGACAGCAACACGGAGGGCCGTGTACTCAGCCAGCGACTCAGAGAGGACTTCGGAGCCGGGTAGGTTCGCGCCCGTGACCTGGTGCGCCCACCACTGGTGCGCCACCTCGTGCGCCGTGACATAGAACGGCGTGTCAAAGTCGCCTGGAACCACCTTCATCGTGAAGCCGCCGTCCTCGGAGAAGGGAATGGTTCCGGCGAATGCCTGCGCCGCCACGGCCTCACCACGCGCCGGAAACTCGACAACGCGCAGCTCGGAGAACGGATACGGCCCGTAGGTCTCGGAGCAGAAGGCCAGAGAGGCTTTGGCGCCCGCGAGAATTCTTTTGACGTTCCATGGGTGCCCAGCATGGTAGTAGACCGTGATGGGAGTGCCTTTGTACAGGCTCTTTTGGGTGGTGTACTTGCCCGAGACCACTGCCCAGAAGTAGCGCACCACATGGCCTGATTCGTAGCGAAAGCAGCGCCGCCCGCCCTCGCTCCACTCCCGAACGAGCTTGCCAGGTGCCAGCGCGAGCTGATCGGGCGCAGTGCGTACCGTGATCGCCAGCTTCACCCAGTCGGAGTCGCCGCCGATGTAGGTCTGGCTCAGCCCGATTTTCTCCGGTAGCTCCCGCCAGTGCGCCAGGCCCTGCTTTGTGCGCTCCGCCGTATCGGTCAGCTCAATGGCCGCCTGGTAACCAATCCGAGGAGCGAGGTTGGATAAGAAGCTCCCGTTGGTGGCAATATCGGTGCGGGGGCCGCTCACGGCAAAGCCCGGCTTGTCCCAGACCAGCGTGAAGTCGAGTGTGGTGCTCTGCCCCGGAGCCAGTGGAGTGGCGAGCTTCCAGATCTGCACCCCCAAAACCGAGTTGTTCTGGGTGCGTGTGGCGCTGCGAGCTCCACCAAATACAAGCCGATGTAGCGTGAGATCGCTGTCGTAGCTCAGAAAAACCTCGGGGATCGGTTTGCCCGTCTTGTTCCGGAGCGTGTAGCGCCCACTCAGCGAGAACGCCCGGCGCTCTGGCCAGAGTGTCATGTCTAGGCTGGCGGCGGTGATTTTTGGCTGTGGCCGGTCTACCCAGCTCCCCCGGTACATCCGCTCATAGTCCGCCTGCTCGCGCTTTGCTCCGTTCTCATTCTGGAAGCGATGGATCCCGTGAAAGTTATAGAGCAAAAGCCCCGTGCTCAGCGTACACAGAGCCGCCAGCGCCACGAGCACTGTGCGCCGCTTTGGTTGAATCGCGAGCCCAAGCATGAGGCAGGTCAGTAATAGCCAATGCGTCCCCAGCCCAAGAAGCTGCGCGGTGTAGGCGCTGAAGCCGTCGAGATCGGAGAAGTGTGCCTCCCCCACCAACCCGAGATTGAGCAGTGGGTGCTCCCAGCCGAGCTCACCAAACACCGACGGTAGCAGGGTCAGTACCACAAAAATAATATGTCCCACAAACTTACTGGGCGCACGGCTATGGATAAGAAAGGCCAGGGCGGACATGCTCAAAAGGGGCACTCCGCACACGCCAAAGAGCGCGACCCCGTAGCCGATGACATCTGGCACGATGCCCCCCGCCCGCTGCTGGAGCATCCCGATCCCCCCGTAGATCGCCCCGGCGAGTGCCAAGCTCAGTACCAGAGCGGCAAACCGAGCCAGAGTCGCCGCCGCCTGTGAGAGTGGCAGCGTATCCACCAGCGGTGCGACGCGAAGAATGCGCTCCTGCCAGCACAGCTCCCCGGCATAGATCGCCGCGACAAAGATAAAGAGCACTAAGTAGCTGTCACTCACTTCCTTGACAACGTGGCTGGTGGTGGGAAGCAGCGCCGTTCCGGTAAATCCCTCTTCTTTTTGCCCCATCACGGCAAAGACCAGCAGCCCGAGGGCGAGAAAGAGCCAGTAGGGCCAGCTCTTGAGAATAGATCGGGAGTAAAAGCGCACCAGATGCAAAAAGCTCCGCCACGCCCGAGGCCGCGCTTTCACGGTGGCCCGGGGAATCGCTCCTTGCGGGGGCGGCACGCCTCGCGCACGGGTTCGGCGCGGAAGCTGCGGGGCCAGGGCGCGGAAGCGAAAGAGCAGGTTTCCCAGCATCAGTACTCCCAGCCCGATCCCCGACCAGAGCAGCCGGTTGGTCAGCAACGCGCCATCCAACGACGGTAGCTCCGCGTTTTTTTGCGCCGGTGTCCAGTACCGTGTCTCAACCATCGTGAGCACCATGCCGTAGGGGTCAAGCGCCGCCGCCACGCCCCGACTCTCGATCCCCGCCGCAAGCGCGGCACTGATGAGGTAGAACACAAAAAGCCCGATTCCCAGCGCATAGACGGCAAAGAGGTTTCGGGTGAGCGCTCCCGCCACGAAGAACAGGGCGCTGGTCAGCAGAAGATTCGGCAGCAGAATCACAAAATATGAAAAAGTGTAGGGTGCAAGCTGAAATGAGCCAAGATGGGTCGTGTCGCCCGGCAGAACCGTCCCCAGCCACAGCCCGAGTGGGAGCGCCGTGAAGAGGAGCGCCGTGACGACAAAGCTGCCGAAATAGCGCCCAAAGAAGTACTGCCATGCTTTAAGGCGCGATGTGAAGAAGAACTCGTGGACCCGCAGTTCAAAGTCGCGCAAGATACCCGTGCCGGCAATGGCGGCCACAATCGGCCCGGTGATCAGGCAAAACACACTGCAGATCATCACAAGCTGCGTCGGTGCGTTAGCAAGGAGCCGTCCGTTGTCCGCGTCCCCCCGGTCGCTCATCATCACACCGACAGCACCTAGGAGGATGAAGAGAAACTGTCCCCAGGTCGCCCCTTGTCGCAGTCGTAGAAGCACCTCCTGCTTAAAAACGGTGAGCATAAATTCCCCCCCCTTCCCGAACCTATCCCAGCATCCCTCCCCCGGCCCCTCCCTTCGCCTGAGACCCAACTTCGTTGGGGCGAAGGGAGGGGAGTTAGGGGTAGGTTTTACGGCAGGCTGGTGCGGATCGGGTGTCCTGCGGGAAAGAGCGAGCGGATGAGCTTGCGGTAGGCGCTGATGTCGGCGCGAACACTGCTCCCCAGAGTCCGTAGCTCGCCTTGTGCCACTTTGATGTCGTTGATGGCCTCTTGCAAGTCGTCTAGCGCGGTCTGGAAAGTGGTGACACCTGCCGAGAAAGTGGCAAGTGTCGCGCCGTTGGAGAGCGTGACGGGCAGGGTGAGCGCGGGGTACTCGCCGGGTGTGGTGGCATCGAGTCGTGCCCAGACCCCATCGAGATCGCCGAGTACCTTGCCCCACTTGACCGCCGCCGCAGTCGTGACGGGGATACGGGGGAGCATCTTAACAAAAACACTACCGGGCGTGCTGGCACGCACAAAAGCAGTAAAGAGCGCTGCACTGCTCTGGAGCGGCCCTAAGGTGTTGTCGCGGGTCTGCATAGCGCCCTCCATGTCGTTGGTGCGGGCAATCAGGGTCTCTTGTGCGGTTTGCGCGGCGCTGGCACTGTCTACAAACCCGTCGCTGGTCGTTCCGCTGGGCAAGACAATCGCCCGTCCGAGAGCAGTCTCGGCATTGTTCCAGTGATCGGCGTAGGCGTGTGACTTTGCCGCAAGATCAAACTTTCTCATACTCAAACCTCCTACCCCCTAACCCCCGCGAAGCGGGGGGACAAGACAGAATCCGATTCCTTGTATTCCCCCCGCCCGGCGGGGGTTAGGGGGGAATTCGTGAACATTATAGCTCGTGTGTGTTTCCTCAGCAAGTATCCCTATTTCAATATGAATCAACAGCATTATATTATCAGATTTTCCTAAATAAATATCATTATTTTCCATTTAATTATCGTAGCTTATAGTCATATTATTGGTTCAAATTATTTAAATTTTATCTAAAGTGACTCTTTTACGTTTTTTAGGAGCGTTTGCAAAAGCCATCAGGGGCGCTGTCAGGCTTTCGTAGGCCGCCAAAAGAAACTCCACGCGCTCCCTATCTCCCGAAAACGGCGCGGTGCGATAGAGCTTGTCTACGGCGGCATCGAGTGTACTGTGTGCTTTTCGCAAGGCAGGCGGCATGGTGAGCGGGTCGTAGAGATCGGCGAGGGTGGAGGAAGGAAACGCCGCCCGAGCCTTCAGAATCTCCTCCGCGTGCTTACTCAGGCTCTCCTTGGCCTTCTCATCCAAAACGGGAAGAGGGAAGTTGTTGTAGACAATTCCAATAGAGTAGCGATAGTCACTTTTAATACGCCCTCCAATGTAGCGCATCCAGGCCATGTGAATGCGAGAAGTCAAAAGAGCAAGTTGCCATTTTTCTGCATCTAAAAGAACGGATGTCGCATTGCTTGCAATGACAGGAGGCGCAGTATAAGCAAGAGGAATGTAGTCGCGCGTTTCCGACGTATGAAGCGGAAAGACAAGAAAAGGACGATCCGGTATCGCGCCGCATTCAAAACGAGTAGGAGTGTTGGCAAGATTTTGCGTTGCTGACTTTGAACTACTTGCTCGCATTTGCTTGACCTGCTCAAGTCGTTCTTTCACATAAGGCATGACCCGAAGTTCACTGGGAGTCGCGCTTTGAAGAGCCAGGATATAGCGCTGCTTTCCATTGATAAACTCATCGGCCCCAATAAACGGTCGCATAAAAATTGAAGCATTTGGTTCTTTTGTCAGAAACTCATCACGCTCTTCGGAAGTAAAGATGAGGTATCCGCCATCCGTTGGTTTTGTCCCACTCTTGATTGCAGGCATTCCATTTATGGGTTTGTTCGTATCTGTTATGGTCAAGTGAGGATCGGCCAGAAGCGACGCATCGGTGAGATAGGCGGAAAGAGTGGTGTGCTTTGTCTCCAACGGGTCACTTTTAATATCCGTGTACGAGAACAGACGGCGCTCTTTGGGAGCCGCCTCCCGCCGCGCAAGCCCCACAATCACCACATGGACATGGGCAACTCCTCGTGCATCGCTCCCCCAGGCAAATGTGCGGTGAGCAAAGGAAATCTCAAGGCCGTAGCGATCAAAGACAAGCCGCCAGAGGGGAGTCACTTGTTCCCCCTGCGTGATGGAGTTGGTCGAAACAAAACCGATCTGCGCGTTGCCCTTCTGCGCGTACTCTCCCGCCTTCAAAAACCATGCTGCCACGTAGTCAAGACCTGTTCCTGAACCTTGAACATTAACAATCCTTCGCAACTGCTCGCGCTGAAAAGTGGTCTGAAGACTCACTCCGATAAACGGGGGATTGCCGAGAACATAGCTGCACTCAGCGGCAGGTAGTAAGTCGCTCCAGTCGGTTTCGAGTGCGTCGGCGTGGCGGATATGGGGCGCGGCCTTGAGCGGGATTCGATTAAAGACCTGGCCAAACGCCAGTGAGAGGCGGTTGTTGGCGATATGATCCGTCATCCACAGCGCGACTTCTGCAATGCGCGCCGCAAACTCCCCGATCTCGATCCCGTAGAACTGAGTCACATCACAGCGCGAGAGCTGCGCCACATCCATCACCTGCTGGCCTTCGGGATGAAGCTCTCTGAGCAGCGCCAGCTCTAATTCGCGCAGCTCTCGGTAGGCGATAATCAGGAAGTTGCCACACCCACACGCCGGGTCCAGAAAGGTCAGCCCGGCGAGCTTCTCCTGCAAGGCCACCAGCGCACTGCGCCGCCCGTTATCCTTGCGAGCCGCCGTGCGCTTTAGCTCGTCGCGTAGCTCGTCTAAAAACAAAGGCTCGATCACCTTGAGGATATTGCGCTCCGTGGTGTAGTGCGCTCCCTTGCCCCGCCGCTCCTCCTTGTTCATCACCGACTGAAACAGCGCCCCAAAGATCGCAGGCGAGATAGCATCCCAGTTAAAGTCGCACGCCTCCAAGAGCCGCTTTCGCATCAGCGCATTGAAGGCCGGGGTTCGCAGGCGCTCCGAAAACAGCGCCCCGTTGATGTAGGGAAACGCACTCAGCCGCTCTGGGAGTGTCGCCTGCCTCTCGGTCTCCGGCTCGTTCAGAGTATCGAAAAGCTGACTGAGCCACTGCCCCAGGTCGCTCCCATCCTCATGGGTACAGTCCGAGATCAGATCAAAGAAAATATCCTTTTCGCCAAAGATTCCCGTATCATCGGCAAAGAGGCAAAACAGCAGCCGTACCAGCAGCCGCTCCAGATCATGCCCCCGATACCCTGAAGCATAGAGGGCATCGTGCAGTGCGCCCATCTTCTCGCTCGCCTCGATATTGACCGGAGCCTGGTCGCGAAACGTCCGCTTCTGAATCCCCAGAATAAATCCGAAGTCTTCCACATGCTTGCCTAGCTCCGCAAGCGGAAAGTGAACCTCAGTCTGCTCCTCTAAATCAAAGAGCTGAAAGTTCTGAAAATCACACAGAAGCAGATAGCGCGGCAGGTCTTCATCCTTGATACCCACAAAATACTCAAACGCCTGCGCCTTCGCATCGGCTAAATTCTTCCCCGCACTTTTATGCTCCACTAGGAGAGTCTTGCGCCAGAAAAGATCAATGAAACCCTGCTTATTATGGAGCTTCTTCACCGGCTCTTCAAAGCTTGCGACTTTGCGCCGGTTTACTCCAAAGACGGCAAAAAAGTCATTGTAGAACGACTGCGTCTCGCCTTTCTCGTACTTTGCGTCTTTCCACTCCTCGGAGAACTTAGTGGCATTGACACGAATCTCATTCCAGCTTAACCGGCTCATGTTTAGATGCCCACCATGAGCGCACAATGGCGTCTTTGAGCGTCGTAGAGATCGCGCCAGATGGCGTACTTAGCGTCGTGGAAGGCGCGAGTGGCGGGGTTTGGCGCAATTGTCTCCCCCGCTCGGCCCATTGCTGTCATGGCGTCGGTGACACTGGCGTAGTCGCCGGAAGCGTGCGCGGCCAGAATCGCGGAGCCTAGCAAGACCGACTCGGACTCGCGCCCCAGAGTGATCGGTAAGCCACAGGCATCGGCGTGCTGCTGGAGCCAGAGCGGGTTTTTCGTGCCACCTCCCGTCGCAACAATCTGGGAGATCGTGAAGCCTTTTGCATTAGCGGCCTCGATAATCGCACGCGTACCGTAGGCCAGCGCCTGCACCGTCGCCACATAGAGCCGTGTGTCCTGCGCCAGCGACTTATCCAGCGAGAGCCCCTCGACCACGCCGCGCGCGTGCGGGTCGGCGAACGGCGAGCGGTTGCCCAAGTGAAAGTCCAGGACGTGTAAGTGGCGCGTCAGATACGCCAGGTCAGCCAGCCCCTCCGAATCGGCGAGCTTCTGGGCCTCGGCATTGAGCAGCGCATAGACCGTCGTGCCCTCGGACTCCGCGCGATACGCTAAATCACGGTACTCACTGGAGTCCTCGATCACAAAATCAATGAGTGCCCCTGCCGCACTCTGCCCGCCCTCGGTGAGCCAGTAGCCGGGCACCATCGCGCCAAAGTACGGCCCCCAGACCCCGGGCACAAAGATCGGGTCTTTCGACGCCGCCATGTGGCAGTTGCTCGTCCCCCCGATCAGCGCGATAGAGCTTTCGAGGTTGGCGGCTCCCAGTAGCCCAAGCCCGCCCGCATGGGCATCAATAATTCCGACTGCCACAAAGCAGCCCGTTGTCAGCCCAAAGTACGCGGCGGCGTCTGCTGTGAGTGGCCCAATGCGCTCGCCCAGTGGCCGGATCAGATTCCCCGTGATGCGCGGATCATCGAGTCCCAGTGTCGCCAGAAACGCCGTGTCCCAGCGCCCCTCATGTCCCAGATAAGTCCACTTGCAAACATTGGTACAGAGTGATCTGACATCTTGGCCGGATGCCTTGTAGGTCAGAAAGTCGGCTAGATCTAAGAACTTCGTCGCCTTCGCCCACGTCTCCGGCAGGTGCTTTTTGAGCCACTGAAGCTTCGGCGGCTCCATCTCCGGCGAGATCGCCCCCCCCACATATTTTAAAACGTCGTGGCTCCCCGCGTTGATCGCATCCATCTCGGCAATTGCTCTATGGTCCATCCAGACGATAATATTCTGTTCAGAACTTCCCGTCGGGCTCACGGTCAGTGGTACATCGCTCTCGCCCAGTACCACCAGCGAGCACGTGGCGTCAAAGCCCATCCCTACCACGCTCTCTGGAGCCACTTTCGCCTGCGCCAGTGCACCGCGCACCGCGATTCCCACCGCGCTCCAGATGTCAGCGCTGCTCTGCTCGACAAACTCTGGCTGCGGTCGCCAGAGCTTAATCGGATGGCTCGCCAGCCCCTTACGTGCTCCATCGGCCACGGCGAAAACCCCCGCCCGCGCCGAGCCCGTCCCGACATCCACCCCGATGACAAATCTTTCCATGGAGGGATTTTACCCGGATTGCCGCCGATTGATAGTCGTGATACTCTGACTCCGCTCCCGCCCCTGGGGAAGTCCGGTGTGATTCCGGCACTGTCGCGCAACGGTAATAGAGCGTTATGCTCCAAGTCCGATCACCAGCGGGGGCGACAAATCCCTTGGCCTGCGCGAAACAGGCCAGAAAGAGACCCCTTTGTTTATACACCCCCTCCCCCCCGTCCGACGGGGGAAAATGGCATTCACGCTGATCGAGCTTCTTGTTGTCATCGCGATTATCGCGATTCTGGCGGCGATTTTGTTTCCTGTTTTTGCCCAGGCACGTAGTAAAGCCCGTCAGACAAGCTGCCTCTCCAATACCAAGCAGCTCGGGCTGGCGGCGCTGATGTACTCCCAGGACTACGATTCGACGCTTCCTCTGTTCAGCTACGGCGATTCTCAGACCTACTGGGTCGGGGCGCGCGGCGGGTTTTCCGGGCCGCTGGATAAAAAGCTCGGGCTGATCTTTCCGTATCTCAAGAGCGGCGAGATTCAGCGCTGCTCCGAGTACGCCGGTCCTGCCAATCTCGGCGGCACGGGCTACGGCTACAGCTCGGTACTGGCCAATGAGCGGTGGGTCAGCACCAGTGCGGGCTGGGTGATGCAACCGAGCCCGGCGCACGACGCGGAGCTTTCCCGCCCCGCCGAGTGCCTGCTCTTTGCCGACAGTGGCAACCGCACCGACAGCACGGCCACTGGCCCAGAGACGATGAAGACCGCTGCGACGGTGACAGAGACAATCATCATCCAGCCGCCTAGCTCCTGGTGTTACCCCGGCTATGGCTGCACATCGTCGCTGGATTTCCGGCACCAGGGCTTTGGCAATATCGTCTTCTGCGACGGGCACGCTAAGGCTGTCGCCCGCGCCGCGTTCGCCGCCAAGCTTCCGATCAGCGATCAGCAGCCTGGTATTGTCTATCGTGGCGATTATCTGATGGCGAAGTAGGCCCCCTAGCCCCCGCCGGGCGGGGGCTAGGGGGTGCTGGTATGATAACCCTATGCTCAAACGTGGTGTGTTCAAGACCCTGTTTCAATCGGTGGATGCTCTGGTCACGGGCAAGGGCCGCATTGATGATGATCTGTTCGATGAGTTCGAGGAGGCACTTCTCGCGGCGGATCTTTCGCTACGCACCACGGATCAGGTCCTAGAGCGGCTCAAGGGGATGGTGCGCGACCAGCGCATGTCCACGGCGCAGGAAGTTCAGGATGCGCTCAAGCTCGCGCTCACCGAGGCGCTGGGCGATCCTGGCGACACGAAACTTAAAGTGGCCGAGAGCGGCCCGACACTCTATCTCATGGTGGGTGTCAACGGCGTGGGAAAGACCACGAGCTTGGGGAAACTGGCGTATCGGGCGGTGAAAAAAGACGGTAAGAAAGTGATTCTCGCAGCAGGCGACACGTTCCGCGCCGCCGCCGCGGAGCAGCTCGGAATCTGGGCGGATCGCGCGGGCGCGGAGCTGATCCGGCAGAAAGAGAACGCCGATCCTGCCGCCGTGGTTCATGATGCCATTATCGCCGCCAAAGCTCGTGGCGCGGACTTAATTCTCGTAGACACGGCGGGGCGCTTGCACACCAAGCTCAATCTCATGGAGGAGCTGCGCAAGATCGGTAGAATCTGCGAGAAAGAGCTGGGCCGCAAGCCCGATGAAGTGCTGCTTGCCCTGGATGCCACCACGGGCCAGAACGCGATTCCTCAAGCCAAACAGTTCACGGAGGCCGTCGGTGTCACGGGCATTGTGCTCGCCAAACTCGATGGCACAGCGCGTGGTGGAATCGTCATTACGCTCCGACAAGAGCTGGGCGTTCCCGTTAAAATGGTTGGTGTTGGTGAAGGCCCCGAGGACATGCTCCCCTTCAACCCGGAGGTTTTTGTGGAGGCGATGCTGGGATAATCCTACCCCCTAGCCCCCGCCAAGCGGGGGGAGAACAAGGAAAATCCCTATTGTTCCCCCCCGTCAGGGGAACCGCATTTGTTTTTTTGAAGACCGAATTTCCCAGTTTTCAGGCGTTTGCCCAAGTTTGCTATGAATGCTGAAAATGCCTTTCCCATCTAC
>NZ_JAYVPL010000040.1:0-28684 GCF_043757465.1 Armatimonas sp. | reverse complement strand
ACGAAGGGCAACGTTCTGCAAAACTTGGGAGTGAACGTCAGAGAGTTCAGGGTGAATGGCCTTCCATTTGCCAATAGCAGCCTGCTGTGCGTACAGGGCAAGCGTTTCATTGCGTGTCTCGTAGACGGCGGTACGCTCGTTCACAAGGCTATTATAGACTTCGCGGCAGGTTTCAAGAGTACGGTTCAACGCCGACTCCTGTGCCTTCGTCGGAAGAACCCTATATTTTAGGCAAATCGTCCTCACGGGTATATTATACCCGTGTATCCGCTTAACAATCACAAGGAAAGGGCGTCCTTGGAAGGACGCAATGCCTTACATCCCCACGGCTAAAGCCGGGCGCCTTACGGCATTTTCCTGGTAAAATGCCCTGTCATGCCACGACGGGATAGAGCACATCAGACGGTTCGACACGCACTCGAAAAAGAAGGGTGGGTCATTACACATGACCCACTGATGCTTGAGTATGGCGGGACTAATCTCTACGTGGATCTAGGAGCGGAATATCCTCTTGGGGCGGAGAAAGATGGCGATTATATCGCAGTAGAGATCAAGGGGTTTCAGTCGCCCTCTGACATGAATGAGTGGGAGAAGGCACTAGGGCAGTACCTCTTTTACGAGTTTCTTCTTGAGGAGCAATACCCAGGGCGCACTCTTTTTCTAGCGATGCCTGAGGAGGCATTTCATCGTGTTTTTCAGGATTCCCGAGGTCAAGAATTTATTCGCCGACGTGGGATTCGCTTGCTTATTTTTTTAGAGGCTCAAGAGGAGATCAAGCAGTGGATTCTGTAAAAGAAATCATCAAAAATATTCTTTCTGAGTATGCTGAGTTTTTTGGGGTTCAGCCTAATATGGAGATTGAGGCGATTTTCGATGATGAAAAAGGACACTATGAGCTGCTCCAACACGGCTGGATAGGCAATCGGCGGGTACACGGTATTTTCCTTCATCTGGATGTTAAGGGTGAGAAAATCTGGATACAGCATGATGGCACAAGTGAAGGCATCGCGACGGAGCTTATGGCGGCAGGAATATCTCCCAAGCAAATCATCCTCGCATTTCGCAGCCCTCGCGAGCGCGAAGGTGGCATTTTCGCAGTCGCTTGAGTGCCCCTTGTTTCCTTACCAGGCTTAGCGCTTCCAGCGCTGCCACTCCAGCCCAGGGCGCTCGACACGAAACTGTACCAGGCGCATGGCTTTGGCTTCGGTGACATAAGCAGTGCAGCCATCTTTGCCACCGAAGCAGATGTTGGTGGGATGCTCACCGAGTACATTGATCTCCTGGAGCACTTCCGCGCGGGGCGAAAGCTTCACCACGGTTCCCTTGCCGTGACGAGTGGCGTAGAGGTTGCCGTCTATGTCGCAGCGCATCCCGTCGAAGCCGTAGTCGTCGAACTTCTTAAAGAGGCGCTTGTTCTTCAGTGCACCATCGGCAGCAATCTCCAAGGCCCAGATCGTGCGCTGGACACTCTCGTTCACATAGAGTGTCTTGCCATCGGGGCTCACTTCGATTCCATTGGTCGTGCCCATCGCGCTGGCCTCAAGGATTGTCTTGCCCTCTTTGGTGACCCGCCAGAGTTGACCCGTGCTGTTGCCCCAATGAGGATCGCTGGCGTAGAGTACTCCGCTGGCTGCAATCGCAATATCATTGGGCTGGTTCATTGTGCCATTGTGTGCAAAGACACTGATTGAGCGCGTTGCCATGTCCACACGCAAGATATTATGATCCGTGTAATCGGCGATAAACATCTCGCCCGCTTTATTGAAGCGAATCCCATTGCCCGCACTCTTCTCGGGTAGAGTTAAAAACAGCTCCGCTTTGCCGTCGGGGGTGACGCGTGCAATGCCGCGCTTGTCTCGGAAGCTCACGCAGTAGATATTGCCCTCACGGTCGCAGGCCGGGCCTTCAATCCCCGTCGTAAAGTCTCCCTGAGTGAGCGGTGTCGCCTCGTAGAGTTTCTCTTTCATAGAAAGCATTGTACTCTAGGAAGCGCAGTGAAGGCAGGGAGACTTTTTTAAGTCTAAGAAATCTAAGAACTTTAAAGGCTCAGGGAGTAGAGATGCAACGTAGAAAATTTTTGGCACTAACCGCGGGGACTTTTTTATCTTTTGGTTTTGGTAGTAAAGCAGATGCGCAGACACAAAAAACGCAGACAGCGGGTCCAAAAATCTACACGCCAAAGAAGCCACTTGCGAAGCCCTGGCGTCCCGGCTCGCCCCTGACCCAGCGCATGGCAAACCAGAGCTATAGTCTCATTGAGGATCGCCCTGGGTTAAAGCTCTACTCGCCTACTGCGGATGAAGTCCATGCTGTCGCTTTTGCTGAAGGGATCGAGTGGGTAGGCGCGATGAGCGATATCAAAAGAGTGGATCGCAAGCGTAACTTGGTGCGGGTCTACACCAGTAGCGACGGGGTTCCATCAGGCGTGCTCCAGCAGCTTGTCGCCGATGATAAAGCAGCCTTTGCGGTGATAGAAACACAGGAGCAGGGCAGGCTCCTCTGCTGCTACGATGCCACAAAAGATCGTTTTGAAAGCTTTCCGCTTCCACCGCACAAGGCTGCCTACAGCGCATTCTCCTCCACCTCGACCGGCGAGGACTTGCTGGTTCTGGGGCCGACCCTGGTAGCGTTCGTGCCCTGGTTCAACGATAGCCGAAAAGGGGGAGCGCCCCCATTTCTTATCTTTGATCGCAAGACACGAAAGCTCGCGCCAGGAAAGTGGGATCTGGCGGTGCAGTTCGATCATCCCGAGCTGGAAACCCGCTTCGCCACGATGACCGGGGAGACACTCTGGCTAGGGACGCAGATCGGGCTTCTGGGAGCACCCTTGCGCACCGACGAACTAGAGCCTCAGTGGCGACGCTGGCTCCCGGCCCGGAGTGTCTCGTGTGGCACTGTGCTTACCCCTGGAGTCGTGGCCGTGGCGACCCGTGAGCGCAACCGGAGCGACAGTGCCTTGCTGGAGACGCTGGCACTCAAGACGGGCAAGCGCGGCTCCCTTCCCAGCTTTCCCAATGCCTCTCAGCCCTATCAAGTGTTGGCATCTTCGCTGGTGGCAACCCGTGACGGAGCCCTCTGGCACCTGGGGCCGTCTCAAGAAAATTTTAATCCCATGGCTCCCCTCGGGCCGGAGGTTTATCGCCTGACGTTGGGGGCGACTCAGTGGCAGAAAGTCGTTTGGAACGATGCCACCCCGGGCCGTCCCAGTTTTTTCATGGGGCCGCCTCCCACGCTCGCCGATGAGAAAACTCTCCCGGATCCTATTGCGGCAGCGCTGGTCTGTCGGCTCCGTAGCAACCAGCCCAACATGCGCGGGGGCCGCATGGTGGGAAATATGATGGGAATGGGAGTTGACCAGTCCCAGTGGCTACGGCAGCGGTTCTGGCGCTGGCAGCAGCCCGAACACAGTGCGGAAATTCCCCTGGAGCTTCTCCAGCCCAGTGTGCAGCCGAGCCGAAGGGAGCTGCGCGACGTGAAAGACCCAGTCACGGTCTGGCTGGCAGAGCGTGGTGGCTTTGTCTCGGTACTGCGCCGCGATCTACCGCCTGCACAAAGTGTTGCAACGCCTAGCGGGATAATATCGGTATCGCCGCCGCTGAGCCGGGTAGATGCCCCTAGTGCCCAGCACTTCCCCGTGAGCATGGCGGGGGCGCGGCATCGGATTCGGATTCGCAAGCTCTTGGGCGGCGAGACCACTCTGGTGATGTCGGTAAGCGCATCTCGGTTATTGCGCCTGAGCAAAGAGGGGATTGTTTCCTTGGACACAAAGGACGATCCCTTGCGTTTTGCCAGTACGGAAGGCGCTGTCGCGGGACCCGCGAAAACGTGCTTTGTGGTGGGGCGCTCCGGGGGGCAGTCGCAGACACTGTGGCACTGGGACCAGAAACAGCAGGCACTTATTGACACGGAAGTTGCGGTGGATACGCGTAGTGCGCTGGCGCTGGGCGGGACGAGCAAGGGACTGTGGAGGCGAGTGGGAGCGCGTGGGCCTGGAGTTTCCGCCCAACCACCCGCCCCCAAACTACCTGGGGGCGGGAGCCGATGTCCTGTGGTTTGAGGCGAGACTGCCAGACGGGAACGGGAAACAGTATCTGGTGGTCTGGAATCCTCAGAAAAGCGCCTGGAGTGAGTCCGAAGTCTTCGATTCGTCGAACTTGGGTTTTTCTTTTGGTTTCTCCCCCTTTGGTTTTGGGGTCGTGACATCGCCCGATGGTATCGGCTGGGCTTGCACGAGCAGCCTTCTGGGCTACGATCCGCAGAACCACCGCTGGGAAAACATCGCGCTACCGAAAGTAAAAGAAGGGCAGACACGATCCGCTAGTGTTCTGGTGGCGGCGACCTCGCGTGCTCTCTGGGTGGTACGCACGGACGGGACATGGCGCTACGACCGGGCGGCAAAGACCTGGAGCAAGCCCGAGTCGGCACAGACAGGCTTTCAGGCGGATGCCCGGTTTTTGTCTCTGCCTGTGGCCTGCACGTCTGATGCCGAAGGGAGCTGGTGGCTTGGCACGTTTGAGGGGCTCTGGCGCTTCGATCCCGAGCAGGGACTCTGGCAGGAGCAGACACAGGAAGCCACGGTTGAGAATACGTCACTGGCCTGTACTTTAGTGACCGAGGACGCCGTCTGGGGACAGAGCGACACGGCGCTGGCATGGCTGGATCGCAGGAGTGGAAAGGCGCGCCTCTTTGGGCGGGAGAGCCTGGAGGCTTTGGGAGCCTTTGGCAGTATGTCGCCGCGTTCGGGGGCTGGATTATGCTGGTTTTTGGGAAGACAGCTCGCCTACTTTGAGACTCAGACACAGCGCTTTGTCTCCGTTCCGCTGCCGAGCCTACCTGAGGCAGCGGAGAGTGTTTTGAACTGTGTGGCCGTTGAAGGGGTGCCTGGCCAGACGCAGCAGGCGCTGGTGGCGGTGAACTCTGCGAGCACGGGGGCACTATATCGCTGGAGTGCTGGTGCGCTCAATCCCACGCCGCTTGCGCAACCTGACGGTGTGCGCCATTTTTACGATATCCGCCCCGCCGGGAGTGCACTCTTTATCGCCGCCTCGGATGGGCTCTGGCGCTGGGAGCCCAGTGGGCGCTGGGAGCCGCTGGTGCGAGGGGAGAGCCTTAATAGTCTGGTCGGAGCAATGGGCTTTTTCCGGTTGATCCCCGATGAGAAGTTCCCGAGTGTTCTCTGGGCCTTGGGTGGCTCCGGGTTCTCGGCGGTGGGCGGGCTGATAGCACGGATCGAGGGGAGCTAGCGCACCTCACGCTGCCGCAGGCCAGGAATGCAGAGCGCGACGATCCCTCCGAGCAAGCAGGCCAGAGCGACACTGAGGAGCACTTGCTGGGGGGAGATGCGCAGCAGAAGCGCTCCGCCCAGCGCGGCCCCCAGTGGCATAGACGGAGCGAGGAGGGCCGTGTGCACTCCGAAAAATGTCCCGTGCTCGCTCTTGTCCACCGTGCGCTGTAAAAAACTCGTCTCAATGGCCATATACGGTCCCCAGACAATGCCGCCAAAGAAGAACGCCGCAAGGGCGTAGCCCAGTGAGGGAGCAAAGGCCATGCCGAGCTGGAAGAGGCCCCAGAGCAGGGCGATGCACGCCATCGTGCGGCCCGCGGGGTAGCGTGAGAGCCAGCCCGTACTAAAGCTCCCTAGCGTGCCGCCAATCCCCACCGCCGACCAGAGCATTCCCATTCCGGCGGCATCGGAGTGAAGATGCTCTTTGACGAATATCGGCAAGGCGGCTTCCGTGGGGCCGTAGGCAAAGAAGAAGACAAAACTGAGAATTGTCACGAGCGCCGCCATCGGGTAGCGACGGAGAATCGTCCAGGTCTTGGGGGCATCTTCTTGAGGAGCTTCACGCGCAATATTAGGCATCGTGGCGATGGCTCCGATCAGGGCGAGAAAGCTAATCGCATCCAGAAGTAAGGTCTGTGTCGCTCCCCAGGCGGCGATGGCGACGCCCGCCAGCGCGGGGCCGACCACGCCGGGAAGCTGCTCGGTGAGGGCCAGTGCGGCATTGGCGCTCTCTAGCTCGTCGTCTTTGACCAGAAACGGGGTCAGGAGCCGTGTCCCGACCCGTGTGGCAGGCGAGAGTGCCCCCATCAGCGCGGAGATAACATAGACCATGATGAGCGGAAGCCAGCCCAGCCGATCCAGCAGAGGAATGAGACCTATCAGCACCGCGCGGGCGAGGTTGTCCGCGATCATCAAGGGGCGCGGTTGCCGTCGGTCAAGCCACTTGCCGATCAGTGCACCCGTGAAGACCGTGGGGAGGGAAAAACAGAGAAGCATCGTCCCCACGGCGGCCCCGGACTTGGTGCGCTCCACTAAGTACCAGGTCAGCGCCATCCACGTAAAGGTGTCGCCGAGCCCGGAGATCATCGCCCCGATCCAGAGCCGACGAAGTGCGGGGTGACGGCGCAATAGAGAAAGAATCCCCACGCGTCTAAGCCAGAATTCCCTTGAGCACACGTGCGCCTTCAACCCCGGTGAGCTTGGCATCGAGCCCCTGAAATTTATAGGTGAAGGCGTCGTGATCTATCCCCAGAAGATGCAGCATGGTCGCGTGCAGATCATGTACTGTGGCGATATTCTCTTGCGCGGCATAGCCCAGCTCATCGGTAGCGCCGTAGACCAGCCCGCGCTGAATGCCCGCCCCCGCCACCCAGACCGACATGGCTTTATTGTGATGATCTCGCCCGGTTGGGCCTTTGTTACTCTGCGACATGGGCGTGCGGCCAAACTCGCCGGACCAGACAATCAGCGTGTCCTCAAACATCCCACGCTGCTTGAGGTCTTTGATCAGCGCGGCGCAGGCCTGGTCTACTTCCTTGGCGCGCCGAGGCAGCTCTTCTCTGAGAAGGCTGTGGTGGTCCCAGTCGCGGTGGTAGAGCTGGATAAAGCGCACACCTTTTTCGGCGAGACGGCGAGCCAGTAAGCAGTTGCTGGCAAAGCTACCGTCGCCGGGTTGGCAGCCATAGCTCTCCAGCGTCTCGGGCTTTTCCTGGGAGACATTCATCAGCCCTGGCACCGAGATCTGCATCTGGTAGGCGAGCTCGTACTGCGCGATCCGGGTGGCAATCTCGGGGTCGTCTACAAGGCTATTATGATGGGCATTGAGCGACGAAATCGCCGCAATATCCGCGCCCTGCTGTGCCTGTGTCACGCCTTTTGGGCTTGCCAGGTAGAGTACGGCATCGCCTTGACTGCGGAGCTGCACTCCCTGAAACTTGCTGGGAAGAAAGCCACTGCTCCACTGGCGCACCGAGATTGGCTGGGGTGAGCGGCCCGGCCCGAGCGAGGTCAGCACCACAAAGCCTGGTAAATCTTTGGACTCGCTTCCGAGGCCATACGTCACCCACGAACCCATGCTCGGCCTGCCTGCGATCTGGCTTCCCGTGTTCATGAACATGTGCGCCGGGTCGTGGTTGATGGCGTCGGTGGTCATGGAGCGGATTAGGCAGATATCGTCTATCACGGAGCCTGTGTGCGGAAGAAGTGTACTGAGCTCTGTCTGGTTCTTGCCGTACTTGGCAAAGGTAAACTGGGGGCCAAAACAGAGCAGCTTCTGGCCTTGTAATTGCGCAAGCTGCTGGCCCTTAGTGAAACTCTCCGGCATCGGCTGGCCATCGAGCTGTGCAAGCTTTGGCTTGGGATCGAAAAGCTCTAGCTGCGACGGCCCCCCTGCCATGGTGAGCCAGATCACCCGCTTGGCCTTACCCGTAGCCCGCGCGTGTGCGGCAGTGAGCAAGTTGCTCAGGGCGAGTGCCCCAAGCCCCTGCGTCGTCTTGCCCAGAAAAGAGCGCCGTGTGAGTTCGTTCATTGGCGTGTTATTGTCTCATGAAGGTTGAGGAGTACGCGGCAGACAAGTGTCCACGCCGCGAGCTCGGGCTTATCGAGGTTAGTGGGAATAGGGGCCAGCCCGACCGCAAGCACTTCGTCGGCGGCACTCGGTGTGGCTTTGTAGCGTGCTCGGTGTTTGTCCTGAAGTGCAAGCAAAGTCGCTTGCTCCGTGGCATCGGGGTTGCGCTGGAGCGCCTGTTGCCACGCCCACGTGAGCCGCTGCTCGCTGGGCTGCTGGAGAACTTGGATCGCAAAGGCTCGGGCGGCTTCTACATAGGTCGGGTCGTTGAGTAAGACCAGTGCTTGCTGGGGGATATTGGAGCGGCTGCGCTCCGCGGTGCACTCCTCGCGACTGGGGGCATCGAAGGCCAGCATCGAAGGATGCAGAAAGCTGCGCTGCCACCAGACATAGAGCCCCCGCCGGTACTGGCTCTCGCCTTTGTCGGTGGCGTACTTACGGGTGGGAAAGTTTAAGGTGTCCCAGTAACCGTCGGGCTGGTAGGGTTTCACGCTCGGCCCCCCGATTTTTAGAGAGAGCAGACCCGCGATCGCGAGCGCATTATCGCGCACCAGCTCAGCGTCTAAGCGGTAGCGGCTCTGGCGGGCGACCTCGCGGTTGTCGGGGTCGGCGGCGAGAAGCGCTTTGCTAGCGGTCGAGACTTGCTTGTAGGTATTACTACGCACCAGGAGGCGCACCATGTGCTTGACATCCCAGCCACTATCCTGAAACTCGCAGGCGAGCCAGTCCAGCAGCGCGGGGTTGGTAGGCGGCTCACCCTGCGCCCCAAGATCATCTAGGACACGGCTGATGCCACTGCCAAAGAGCTGCTTCCAGAGCCGGTTCATCACGGTGCGTGCGGTGAGTGGGTTCTCCCGCGCGACCAGCCAGTTGGCGAGATCCAACCTCCCCCCTAGCCCCCCTCCGGCTCCGCGAAGGGGGGGAAGGAAGTTGGGCGTCGCTGCCGTGACCGTCTCGCCAGTTTCATCGAGGAAGTTGCCACGGGGGAGAATCCGCACGATGCGCTTCTTGTCCGTGCTCACCGAGACCAGGCAGTGGGTGAGCGTGGCTTCGTAGGCTTTCTTCTCCGCGCCTTTGAGCGTCGCGAGCTGCTTCTCTTGCTCGGGCGTGGCGATGACCATTCCCGGCTCACGGGCGGCCACAATGCCTTCCTGAATATCGGCAAAGAAGGCCCCGAGGCGAAAGAAATCGCGCTGGGTGAGGGGGTCGAACTTGTGGTCGTGGCAGTTGGCGCAGCCCGTGGTCTGCCCGAGCCAAGTGGCTCCCACGGCACGCACGCGGTCCGTTAAGTAGCGCGCCTCGTAATCCTTGGGCTGTGCGCCACCTTCCTCAGTGGTAAGCAGGAGCCGATTGAACGCCGACCCGATGCGCGTCTCTTGCGAGGCATCGGGCAGTAAATCGCCCGCGATTTGCTCTCTCGTAAACCGATCAAAGCGCTTGTTGGCGTTGAAGGCGTTAATGACATAGTCGCGGTAGGGCCAGATATTGCGCGGATTGTCACTGTGGTAGCCGATGGTATCGGCGAAGCGGGTCACATCGAGCCAGCCCTGCGCCATGCGCTCGCCGTAGTGCGGGTTGGCGAGCAAGCGCTCCACTAATTTCGCGTAGGCATCGGGGGCTTTGTCGCTCTCAAAAGCACGCACTTCGGCAGGTGTCGGCGGCAGGCCGAGCAGGTCGGTGTAGAGGCGGCGGATAAGAGTTCTTCGGCTGGCTGTGGGAGAGAGCTTGAGCCCCTTGCTCGTGAGCCGCTTCTGTACCAGAAAATCAATGGGGCTCTGGCCTGCCGGGATCGTCGCTTTCACCGGCATTTCATAGGCCCAGTGCTTCTGGTAGGTCGCCCCTTGCGCGATCCAGCGCTTCACTATCTCTTTTTGCGTTGCCGTGAGTATTTTATGGCTCTCGGCGGGCGGCATCAGCCCCGCATCCGGGGCGGCGAAGATGCGCGGGAGAAGAGCGCTTTTGGTTGCCGCGTTGGGCTGATCCAGCCGCAGGTTCGCCTGCCGTTTCCCCACGTCCGGGCCGTGGCAGTAGAAGCAGTTGCTGGAGAGAATCGGGCGGATGTCCCGGTTGAACTCCAATGCCGAGGGAGGCTTTGGGGGCTGAATGGCCGCTGCCGTCAGCGTAGCGGCGAGGGCAAGGAGGCTGAGCAGAGTTTTCATTGCAGGCAGATCAGCTCGCGCATCGTGCGGTGGTAGAGTTTTCCATTGACCGCCGTCGGGGTGTTCAGGCTCCAGGTCTGTCCCAGCGGCCCCAGATCGTTGACCGCAAGAATCGCTTTTTCATCGAGCTGCTTGGCTTTTCCATTGATGACATAGGTCACGCCATTTTGTGTTGTCCAGTAGATCTTGCCGTCTACTGCGATTGGGGAGCCAATAAAAATCCAGTGCCAGCCGTCGCGCTTGGAGCGGGCGTCTTGTGCGATATCACGGCCCGCTGCATTGACGGTCGAGGCGGGCACAGGCTTTTTGTAGACACCGCCAGTGGCAGTGGGCAGCTCCAGATACTCCACCTTGCCGGTGGTGAGATTCACGCGCCCCGTGCAGTAAAGTGGGCCCGTGGGACCCTGACCGTAGGCGGGCTGCGGGTTGGAGAAACACAGAAACCAGCAGTGGCCATTGATAATGATATTAGTGAACCAGGCGGGGAAGACTTTGATTTTGCGCGCCTTGAGGTCAATATCAGTCTCGGTGACATACTTGCTGCCGTCCCAGGTGCGTAGTCCAACGCTCTGATCCAGCGCGATGGTTCGTAGTAGCTTCCCCGTCTTACTCTCTAGCACCGTCATCGTGGAGTGGTCTTCGTCAATCCACACCGCGATTTTTTCGTCCCAGTGCATGTTGTAGAGCGCCTTGCCGGTCAGCTCCGTGCGCCAGATTGTTTTTCCGTCGCGCAGGCTTGTCAGCGAGAGGCCAGTGGGCTTCTCCGGAACATCATGGTGCCCGCCGCGCCCTTGAAGAACACACGGCACTCCGCCGAGTTTTCCAAAGACCGGTGTGTTGTAGTGTGTCAGTGCGTCTTCGGCGACCCACAGCACTTTCCCCGTGGCGGCATCTAGTCCCTTTAGGTAGTTCCAAGGATCGCGCTCGCGCTGCGGGTCGCCGAGATCGCGTGGCTCGCAGCTGAGTAGCACGCCGTTGTCTAGGATCGGCTCGAACTGCTTATTAAACGGACGGCCCGTGGTCGGTTTCCAGGCCCGCGTCCAGAGCACGCGGCCGTCGCGTACTGCGTAGCACGCAATGTACCCACTGGAGTTTGTGAACCAGACAGATTTGCCATCCGTCACGGGTGTGGGGGAGCTTGAGTCCGAGAAGCCGTAGGCGTACGGGCTGGGCTCACTTGCGGGCAGCTCGACGCTCCAGAGAATCTTGCCGCTGTTGGTATCCACGCAGTGCCCGACAATGCTTCCGCCCTCTTTGGCCGTGTTGCTTGGCGCTTGCACGGCCATCGTGGTGAGAAACAATCGCTCGCCCCAGACCGCGATCCCACTCTGCCCCGTCTCGGGGAGCGTTGTTTTCCAAACAACTCCCTTACCGTCTGCCACGCTCCACGCAACAGGTGCCTTACCCGTCGTCTGCCAGTTTCCATTAGGCCCCGCCGCCTGCGGCCAATTGCTCATCTAATTCTCCTCGTTCTCACTATTTTATCTCTTCCGATAAAGGATTTCCGCCATCGAAGCGAACGCGACTGTCTTCTTTGGGTGTGTAGGGAGAGTGTTTTTTGAGATACTCCACCAGCACGGCGCGGCGCGTCTTACCCGTTTCCTGGCCGTCTATCGCGATACGTCGGATGGCGCTAGCGAACAAGTACGACGAGGCCGCGCCGGAGTAGTACGTGTCGTTGTCAAGGGGCTTGCCTTTCAAGCTTGCTCCGATAAGCTCCCAGCCAAAGCGCGAGGTGCCGCGTTGCTTCACGGAGTAGCGCAGGTTCGCCGAGGGAAGGGGACGCAGGGTACCCAGAAGCTTCTTCAGCTCGCGGCCCTGGATCTTGAACGTAAACAGGGCGTTGTCAAACGGGTCCAGGGAGACAATATCGCCGAAAGTGACTTTGCCTTTTCGTAGCGCCGCACGGACACCTGCCTGGTTTTCGAGATAGAAATCCGCGCCCGTCGCCTCGGCCATGGCATCGCAGACGAGGTAGTAGTTGGTGGGCTGCAAGTCGTGGTCGGGCGTGTCGGTGAGATCCGCCGTCACCTCCCCAACCACGGCATCGTACTTGGCCCTGATCTTGTCCCAGTAGCCCGCCACTATTTTTGCCGTCGCGAGGTCCTCGGGAATTTCTTTAGTTATCGGGAGCAGCTTCTCCGTGAATTTGTCTATCTTCCACTTCCCCGACGCATCGCGCTTGGCCGTAAAGTCCAGCCGCCCCAGCTCCCCGACCCACTGGTGGTCTTGCAAAATAATCGTCCCGTTCTCGATCACTCCAATGGGCAGGCGGGTGTGCGAGTGCCCCCCAACAATCACATCAATACCAGACACACTCCGGGCGAGCTGCCGGTCTTCGTCGAGGCCGAGGTGCGTGATGGCAATGACCAGATCGGCTTGCTTGCGTAGCTCCGGCACGAGTGTGGCGGCGACAGTCAATGGATCGTTGATTTTATAGGCCGCTTTTGCCGCCGTGTAGGTCTTGGTGCTACTGGTGACCAGCCCAAAGAGCGCCACTCTAAGCCCGCCCCACTCCCTGATGAGATAGGGCGGCAGGATGCTTTTGTTGGTTTTCTTGTCGCTGACATTGGCGAGCACCAGCGGGAAAGTCGGGGTCTTAGTGAGCGCCTCGAACTGCGCAACTGTCATGTTAAAGTCGTGGTTGCCAAAGACACCAAAGTCGTAGCCGACGGCGTTCATGGCGGCGTAGTCGGCTTGCGCGAAGAACTCCACCGAGAACGGCGAGCCGTCCATGCAGTCGCCCGCATCCATCAGCCAGCAGTTCTTCTCCTGCGCCTTGATCTGCTTCACCAGAGTCGCCCGCCGCGCAATCCCACCAATGTCTTGCGTGAAGGGCATCTTCCCCACGGCGTCTTTGGGCGAGACGCGGCTTGGGTAGGAAAACGGTAGCAAGTGCCCGTGCTGGTCGTTGGTGTGCAGCAGCGTGAAGGACTTGTTCTCTTGCCACTTACCCTCCTCCCCCCGGCCCTCTCCTCCCGATAACAGGAGGAGGGGGAGAAGAAGAAGAGGGAGTATGGCTCGGTTCATGGGGTTATTTTACCGGAGATTCTCGTTTCCCCCGCCCAGCGGGGGTTAGGGGGTAGGCAAGCGCAACCACACTTCCTATCGCGCAGAGATATGCCACCAGATCACCGATCTGGCTGGCGAGGCTCCGCCCGGTCAGTGGGACAATCATTCCCGTGAGTGCCCCTATCTTGCCAAGGTCAAGAGATGCCTCAACTCGTCCTCCGGGGCAAATAATCGCGGAGACTCCCGTGGCGGCAGCGCGGACGATGTAGCGCCGGTTCTCGACGGCGCGCGTAATCACAATGCCTAGGTGCTGGTAGGGGCCAGCGGTTCTGCCAAACGACGAGTCTGAGGTCGGCTGGACAAGAAACTGCGCACCCTCTTGCACTTCCTGACGCGCCACCCAGGGCAAGACCGACTCGTAGCAGATAATCGTCCCGACTTTTGTGCCGTCTGCGAGCGTGAAGACCCCCGGCTTGTTACCTGGCACGTGGTTCCACTCCAGGGTTGCGCCAAAGCGAAAGTAGATCGGGCCGAGCACTTCATAGAGCGGAAAGAACTCACCGCCGGGCACGAGCACCTGCTTATCGTAGCGCCCGCCCGTGCTGCCATCGGGCCGCAAGTGCCAGACGGTGTTCGTGTGCGGCTTTGCCTCGCCTGCCCCGATCAGCAGGTCGGTCTTGGTTCGAATCGCCAGCTCGGAGAGAAACTTGCTACGCCACTCAGACCCCACCAGTGGCCCCGCCGCCGCCTCGGGCCAGATCACCAGTTGTGCCCGTGCCTGTTCTGTCAGCGGCACGTAGTCCGGGATACCATCCATGTTCTCCCGCCCGCCCTGAAGCGCCGTCACGGTGACACCACGCTCGGGCGCGTACCAGAGTAGCTCGGTATCGTTTTGGGTTCGCGAGGGGAGAAAGCCAGAGAGGCCAATTCCGAGGAAGAGTACGCCTGCCAGCTTTGCAGGCTTCCAGGATTTTGCGATCCACGACTCGGCCAGAAGCCCGTTGACCAGCGCAATTGCAAAAGAGAGCAGCCACTGGCCGCCCACACTCACGAGCTGGAGCCAGATCAGTCCACCGCCGTGCGCTTGGCTGACCGCCAGGATCATCCAGGGGAAGTTGAGGGTCCCGAGGGTGCGGATCAGCTCAAACGTGACCCAGCCTGCGGCGAAGGCGAAAGGGCGAGCGAACGCGGGGAGCTTCGTGAGCGCCCCGCCTGCCAGCGCCGCAAAGACAGCGAAGAAACTGCCTTGAATCGCTGCCAGCCCGATCCACGGGAAGAGCTTGTCGGCGGGCGTGGTGCCGTTCAGCTCCGAGATCCAGTAGACGCCTGTCAGAAAGATCGTGAAGCCTAGCCAGAAGCCGTGTGCCGCCGCTCGTTTATCGGGGCGAGCGAGCGCCTGGTAAAACGGCACCAGCGCGACCCAGGCCAGAGGCCAGAGGTTGAAGTTCGGAAAAGCAAGCACTAACAAGAGCCCGGAGAGCGGGGCGCTTGTCCAGCCCCAGTTACGCTGTTTCACGGGGGAAGTATAGCATGGACAAAGAGAATCCCGCGCTCACCGGGCGCGAGCGCGGCAAGCAAGCGTCCGTCGGCGGCGATGAGAGTCGTGATTCCCGTGGGCGCAACTTGAACCACCGGGCGGCGGTTCTCGACGGCCCGAACAACCGCTAGATCTCGGTGCTGGGGGAGGGCGGCACTCTGGCCAAACGCCTGGTCAGAGGTGAGAAAGATCAAGAGCTGCGCTCCCGCCTGGGTGTTCTTTGCCGCTACCCAGGGAAACGCGCTCTCAAAGCAGATACCCACCCCGATATTCTGGCCGCTCGGGAGCCGAAGCACGCCGGGGCGCTCGCCGTGCTGGAAGCTGTCGTGGCGGATGCCAAATGAGGCGTAGAGGCTGCCAAGCCAGTGCTGGAAGGGATAGACCTCGCCAAAAGGTGCAAGCCGCTGCTTGGTGTAGCGCCCGATCTCGCGTCCCACGCCATCAAAGAGAATCCCTAGGTTCTGAGGCCGGTTGTCTGCGCCATCTTTATGGTCTTTGTAGAATCCTACTAAAAGCGGGGTCTTCAGCTCGCGAGCCAGCGCCGAGAGCCGCGTCGTTTCAAGCCCGGTGGCCGCGCCCTCGGGCCAGACAATGAGATCGGGGTGGTTCAGAGCCGCTTTCCGAGAGAGTGCAAGGTAGTTGTTTGTTGCCTGCGCATCGGCACGACCGGGCTGGATGAGCGCAAGGTGCAGAAAGCTCAGGCGCGTGGGAGAGGGGCGGGGGAGAAGCACGAGAGTGGCGGGGATCAAAAGAGCGAGGGCAAAGCGCTTTTGCCGCTTGCGAATCCCCTCCGCCAGTAATGCCGAAGTGAGAGAGACCAGAAAAGCCATGCCTGGTGTACCGATAAACGAGACACACTGCAACAGCGGAAGCGCGGTCGGGTGGGCATGGGCGCTGGCAAGGGAGAACCAGGGCGCCGCGTAGGTTCCCAGACCACGAAGCCACTCAAAGAGCGCCCAGAGCAAGGCAAAGGCAAGCGGGCGAAGCTGTTGGGGGAGCCGTGGCAGAGCCAGCCCATTTACCAGGCCATAGAGCGCAAAGACGGGGCTGGGAAAGAGCGGGAGTAGCAACCACAGAGGAACCGCCAGCGCACGCACCCACTGGGCTCCCAGCAGATAAAGCGCAACCCCAAAGAGGTAGCCCCCCAGTGCAGCAGGCTTCGGCCTCGATTCCGCTAGGAGCACATAGAGCAGACCGGGCACGACCCAGGCCAGTGGCCAGAGGCTCCAAGGCGGAAAGGCAAGGGCCAATAAGACACCGCAGAGAATCGCGAACGCGGCATTTCTCATCGTGCCAGCTCTTCACGTAGCCAGCTTCCCGTCTGAGAAAGCTTCTTCTGGTCTACCCGCGTCGAGAAACCACGCTCCTCCAAAAAGGCGACCAGACGCTCCGTGGCGAGATTTCCTGCCGCCCCCGGAGCAAACGGGCAGCCCCCCAAACCGCTGACCGCACCGTCGAAGCAGCGCAGACCGTAGTTCAGCCCCCGTACCACGCCCGCCAGCGCCCCGCCGCTCGTGTCGTGGAAGTGTCCTGCTAGCTTTTCCGGAGCGACCACCCGGGTGATGGCTTCCAGTAGCGCGTCGAAATCCTCGCCCGTTGCCCGCCCCAGAGTCTCGCCCAATGCCAGCTCATCGGCAGCGAGGAGCTGCTTTGCGACGTGCACGACGGCCTCAGGCGCGATCTTTCCCTCGTACGGGCAGTGGGTCACGGTGGAGATATAGACCCGGACGCGCAAGCCCGCCGCCTGAATCTCTGGGATCAGCTCGGAAAACTCCGCCCGTGCCGCCGCAATACCGCGCCCCGTGTTCTTCTGGCTGAAGCTCTCCGAGGCGGCGGTGAACAAGCTCACGGTCTGGACACAGCTTTGGTCCAGCCGTTCCCAGCCCTTGCGATTGGGAATGAGCACATGGCGCTGAATGCCCGCAAGCTCCCGCACCCCCGCAAGCACCGCTTCGCTGTCGGCCATCGCGGGAACCAGCTTCGGGTGCACCAGCGCCCCGACCTCGATCTCCGTCAGCCCGGCATCCGCCAGGCGTTCGATCAGGGTGATCTTGGTGGCGGTGGGCAGAAGATGCGGCTCGTTTTGTAGCCCATCGCGCGGGCCAACCTCGACAACTCGGACAGCGTCCATGCGCTATTCTACCCCGTTAACCCTCAATGAGCCGAAAATCCCGCAGGCGTTGCAAGGTCTCCGCGACGATCTCAATCAGTCGGATCAGCCGCTCGCGCTCTGTCACGATTCCGTAGGTGTCGCACCAGAGCAATCCCGGCCCCAGCTCCAGCGTGAACCTCTCGTAGAGCAGCGCCTCCCGGTAGCCCGGAAGCGCCAGCACACTCTCCGCAAACCCCGTATGACTCGTCGCCAGCATCGTCCCCCGGTTCGTGCGCTCCAGATGGAAAAAGAACGCCTTCCGCAGAACACACTCCGCACTCACCCGCGTCATCGGGATGACACTGGTAGGCTCCACCTCCACCCGCACCGTCCACGGTGGCACCGGGATGAAAATGTGTTCCCGTGTAAAGAAATCGCTATTCTGGTGGAATCCACCTAAAACCTTAGCAATCTCTATCCAACTGTCCATTGAGGTCGGTGATAGTAATTAGACGACTTTGATTTCAAACGTGCCCTCATAAGTAAGACCGTAACTATCGCTGAATTTTATGTTAACAGAGTACGAGTAGCCACTTGGAGCATCTATATGTATTTTTGAAATATCGTTATGATCTAGGTAAATGTCATTACTTGAAGAGTTGAAAGTAATAATTTCCGTAGGCTCTACTTGATCGGTTTGTTCAATACTATTGTAGTGAAGCATTTGATATACGCCATTTTGTACAGTGCTGGTGTTTTTGTCTTTACAATAGTCACTTAAAGTGTTTGTTGTTATGTTTTTAAGTCTGGTTACAGGTACTTTTAAAGTCGAGTGAAAGTCTTGTTCCTCTGAAATTTTCTTGTTTTTTTCTGATTGCCGATTACCAATCAAGTAACCAATCGCAATTCCTAAAAGCATCCATCCCCAGGCTTCAGATTTCATTATTTGTTCCACTTTCTATTAATTTCAATGTTTCGTTAAAGCTAAGTTGTGCCCCCTGATCAAAGAGTTGCTGATACTCAGAAGCACCTAATCGCCCACACAGGGTGTGAGTAAGATCATTATATTCTTTTATTTCAGATTCATCAAGAGGTGAGTTTCCCTGAGCAATGAGTTGG
Organism: Armatimonas sp.; assembly: GCF_043757465.1. Lineage (GTDB taxonomy): Bacteria > Armatimonadota > Armatimonadia > Armatimonadales > Armatimonadaceae > Armatimonas. Next base: position 10,915 of record NZ_JAYVPL010000040.1, on the reverse strand, counting down.
TTGATTTTGCCAAGAAGGGGTACGATTTCTTGGTCATCTGACGAGATAGAGTGTCTGATTTTTACGAGATGAAAGATTCCTTTGACTTGACCAGATAGTATATTATTAGCTTCTGAGAGTTTGAGAAATTCTAACATGCGTTCTTTGGACTCATTGAAACGATCCATTTTATATAATGTGTAACTTATGTTGAATATATTTGATAATCGCCCCGTGATGTCACTGATTTCCATATCAATTGCATAACTCTCTCGGAAGTTTTTTTCCGCTTCATGATAGTATTCAGGGATACCTTCGTCCATTATGGCACAGCCTAAATTGGTTAAAAGCATGGCAACTCTTGGTTTATCTCCTGTATCTCGATAGAATTGAATTGCCTTATTGAGGTGCATTTTCGCTTTGGAGAAATTTCCACGGTTGATAGCGAGGATTCCTAAATTCGCCGCAATAGTTGTTGCATCTGCGAGATCACCCAAACTCTCAAAAATCCGTTGTGAAACGACTAAGGCTTGTTCTGCTTCTGAGAGTGCTCCTGTTTCCATCGAGAGTATCCCTAGAGCTCGCATGGCACGGGCTTGGAGGGCAGGATTTACGGATTGGTGTGCCGTGAGAAGACTGTTTAGGAAATGAATACCCTCTGTGAAGTGTTGTCGTACACGCCAGAACCAGAAGATGGCAGTGGCGAGACGTAGGGCGAGATCACCGTTTTCGGGGCGAGTGAGGGCCACACGGAGATTGGGGTGTTCTGCCTCAAGACGATCAAGCCAGGTTTTTTGCTCGGGGCCGCGCAGGTGCGGTTCGGCTTCTTCGGCGAGGGCAGTGTAGTGCTCTAAGTGGCGCAGGCGAAAAGCGGGCAGCTCGTTGGCCTCGTTGAGTTTCTCTAATCCATACTCGCGCACAGTTTCCAGCAGACGGTAGCGATTTGTCGAGGTGCTATCGTGCAGAAGAATAGACTTGCGAACCAGACCACGCAGGGCACGCAGGGCAGTGGGGGCCGGGAGGAGATCGTCGGTGCAGACGGCACCTGCCGCCGCCTGCGTGAAGCTGCCCGCAAAGACGGAGATCCGCCGCCAGAGAGTTTGCTCGGGCACGGTGAGCAACCCATGACTCCAGTCCATCGTCCCTTGGAGGGTGCGCTGACGCTGCGGTGCCGTCGGGTCTACCGATTCGAGAAAATCTTTATCGAGCAGGTGCTGGTCAATCTGCTCAGGTGAGAGCGCACTTATCCACGCGGCAGCAAGCTCCAGCGCGAGCGGAATCCCGTCCAAGCGGCGGCAGATACGTGCCACACTGGCTCCGTTGGTACTTGTCAGTCGGAAACCTGGAGACACCGCTGTCGCTCGTTCCACAAAGAGCTGGATCGCCTCATAGCGCATCAAAAGGCTTAGTTTAGTAACACTCTCAGGTGGCAGAGCTAGCCCCGGCAAGGGCCAAGCCACTTCCCCGGTAAGCCCTAGTGCCTCGCGGCTTGTGGCAAGAATCGTGACTTCCGAGCAGTGCACCAGAACCTGCTGGGCGAAGTGCGCCGCAGCACCGACCAAGTGCTCGCAGTTGTCCAGAATCAGGAGGGTGTTGCGCGGAGCTAGGTGCGAGAGTAGCGTCTCCATCAGATCGGCTCCCGCGTCCTCCCGCACCCGGAGCGCCGCCGCGACCGCCCGCGCAAATAGGGCACCATCCGCAACGGGAGCCAGATCCACGAACCAGACCCCGCCCGGATAGCGCATCAGTAGCTCGTCACCGACTTGCAGAGAAAGACGCGTCTTTCCGCTTCCTCCGGGTCCCAAAATACTCAGCAAGCGCGTCTTCGAGAGCAGACCTTCCACACTGGCATACTCTTTTTCCCGTCCAATAAACGACGTGAGGGTGCGTGGGAGGTTATGGGGGGGGAGCGATGCGTTGGAAAACGGCGGGAACTGGGTGGGCAGGCCCGGGATAATCAGCTGGAAGAGGCGCTCCGGGTGCTCGATACTACGCAGCTGATGGGTTCCTAAGTCCTTGAGTTGTGCGGTTGCCGCAGGCTCGACCTCCTCAATGAGCCTAGCACTCGTCTCCGTCAGAACAAGCTGGGTTCCGTGGCTGAGCTCAAGCACGCGTGCGGCGCGGCTCAGGGCGAGTCCAAAGTAGTCCCCCTCGCGGTGCTGGGCCTCGCCGGTGCTGAGGACAGTACGGATTTGAAAGGTATCGCCAAACTCTTGGACAAGTGCCTTCTGGAGAGTGACCGCCATATCTCGGGCAACCAGTGCCGTGGGGAACGCGATGAAAAAACCGTCCCCACGAGCTTTGAAAGCATCGCCGCCAAAGCGTTGGGCAAGCTCCTGCACCCGTGCATCGTGCCAGCTGAGTCGCTCACGCATGAGGGCACCACTCTCTTGCCAGAGGCGTGTGCTTCCCACGATGTCTGTGCAGAGAAAAGTAACCGTCACGACAGCGGGTTCGTGTTCTCGCAGCATAGCGACAGTATAGCGGTAAAATCTATTGCAGGGAAGAGGGCAGTATGATAGAATCTCCTTCGCGCCGACGTGGCTCAGTGGTAGAGCAGCTGTTTCGTAAACAGCAGGTCACCGGTTCGAACCCGGTCGTCGGCTTATCTACGAAGAGGGCGGGAAGGGGCTAAATCCCTTCCCGCCTCTCTCATTTGTAGCCACTACTGTAGCCACCGCCCCCGAACACACACGGAAGCCAGGCTACTTTCCCGGACGCAGCAGCTCCTCCATCGCCGTGGCAGCAACGGTCGCCACTCCGGGCAGCACGTGGCTGTAGGTGTTCATGGTCAGCGAGATCTGGCTGTGGCCCAGAATCTCCATCACGATTCGTGGGTGGATGTTGCGTGCCAGCAAGAGCGAGGCGCACAAGTGCCGCAGATCATGCAGGCGAACGCCTTCGATTCCTGCTCGCCCCAGTGTCAGCATGCACTGTCGCCGCACGTTCTGGTACTCCAGTGGCCCGCCCTCCCAGTTGGTAAAAACAAGCCCGAGCTTATTTTCACAGCCGGTTTCTTCCCACTTTGGCGCGAGCTCCGCCTGAGTCTGCTTCTGGGAAAGCAGCGCATCGGCGACAAAGCTAGGAAGGTACAGGCAGCGAACCGCACGGGCGCTCTTGGGCGGGGTGAGCTGAAACGTGTTATTCACGTACTGGAGCTGCACCCGCACCGAGAGGCGCACCGGGCGCTCGCCCTCGTACTCGATGTCTTCCCAACGCAGCCCCAGTGCTTCGCCAATACGCAGTCCCAAGCCAAGCACGACCGTGATGAGTGGTCCGAAGCGGGTGCCCTCAAAGGCGGTGAGGATCGCTTGAGCTTGCTCCACGCTCTGAGCAGGGGGCACACGGCGCTCCACTCTGGGCGGCGAGGTCAGATCCACCACGTTGCGCGGAACCCAGTCCCAGCGCACTGCCTGATCCACGGCCCGACGCAGCAGGGCACGGCTCAGCCCCACGGTGTGCGCCGAAAGCTCGTCGGCAAGCAGTCCGCGCATCCAGCTCTCGATTTTGCGGGCATCCAGCTCGGCCAGGCGCAGCTTGCCCAGCTTTGGGAGGACATAGACGCGCGAGAGCAGCGCATAGCTCAGATAGGTCTTGGGCCGGAGCTGTGGTTTCGAGACCGCAAGATATTCCGTGAGCAGCGTCTCAATGGTGATGTCCCGCCGCGCCACGGGCAGGCCGTCCGACTTTGCCTTCTGAAGCTCGACCAGCTTGGTTGCGACCTCTTTGCGCGTCTTGCCATAGAGAGTGCGCCGAACCCGCTTGCCCTTGCCGTCAAATCCGAGCGATACCGAGGCTGCCCAGAGGCCATCCTGCCGCTGATAAATACTGCCTTCTTCGTTTCCACGCTTGGTTGCCATTGTCCGTACCTTTCCGCTGAAGTGTGGCATTATTATATCAAACTATTGTTTGTTTTCGGAGGGCTTGCAAAATGAATTTCACCCTCCCCGATGTGCGCCGTGACCGTGATCGGCATCTCGCCCGCCTCTTCCGCGACATCTGCTATTTGGACTCCTGCGAGGGCTGCCACGCCCATAACGCCTGGTTCGCACGACAGCTCGGCGTGGTCGAGTCCACTATCAAGCGCCTACTCGGTGTACTGACACAAAACAAGCTCATCGAAGTCGAGTACGCCCACGGGCGGCGGGTTGCCATTCGCCCGCTGGCTCCGCTTACCGAGGTGCTCCAGGCGGGCTGGGTGGCGCTTTGCGAGGCCGTGCTGGATCGCCAAAAGTTCCCCGCACTGCTCCGGCGCCTAGCTGCTTGCGTGTTGCACCGCCTCGGGCTGCGGCGTGGCCCTGATCTCGCCAAGCTCGGCGTTTCGCCTACCCAGAATTGCGCCCCTCCTGCGCCGGGAAATGCGCCCCTCTCTTCCTGTATAAGAGCCTCACAAGAGAGTCAACAGACAGAACAGAGCGCTACCGTTGCCGATCCTGCTGCTGTCTCTCTCTTGCGAGAGAACGGACTCCCAGAACCCGATGCGGTGAGTATCGCCACTGAGATTACGAAGAACGCTTGGCCCCTGGAGCGGGTGAAGCAGGCACTACGAGCCGCCAAGGCGAGAGGCGAGAGTCTACGCAACCTCGGGGGCTTCGTTCGAGCAGCGCTCCGGGGTGGCTGGCTTCCGCCCGCGCAGCCATCGAGCCATCCCTCTGACCTTGGGGAGCGGCCACAGCGCGTGGTGAAAGCGCTCCGACCGATTCCTCCCGACTGGCTTCCCGGCGTGGACTACGAGGCGGCACGGGGCTTCTGTAACGAGGCGGCGCGGCTGATCCGCTTGGAGGGCACGGAGCACCCTGCTGACACAGAGATTCGAGATAGAGCGCGGCTTTTGTGGCAACGAGAACACCCACAGGCAGTGGCCGCTTGGCAGGTTATTCTTCGGTGAGGGGGAGCGTTTCTATGGGCGGGTGGGTTTCCCCCAACGATAGGAGCCCACGCCGGACATTGATCGCTCCCTGACGGTTGAGCTGGAGCCGAGCCTCAGTCGCACGGCCAATCGCAGTTCGTGGGATGATCCGAAGCGTGTCTGTGCTCCACGTGAAGTGTGTGCGCCAGTCATCGGTGCGTGGGTTGAAGAGCGGAACAAGGACTCCCGTCTCGGGATCAGCGGCCAGAGTGGCATCGAGTTTGCGCGTGTTGCAGTTGTTACAGGCACACGCTAGGTTTTCCAGTGTGGTCGGGCCACCATGGGCGACGGGCTGGATATGATCCACGGTGAAGGTATCGAGAGAGAACGCCTCAGGGCACTGGCAGTATTCGCAGCGCTCTTGGGCACGTGCTCGTACTTGGCGGCGAAGGGCAGCGGTGATGTGGGGACGAGGCATACCGACGCTACGAGACCGGGATCGGGCGGATACCGAGCTGGTTCATGAGCTCACGCACGGGCAGGCCACGCAGGCGAGCCAGTGCTCCCAGGTCTTCCAGGCGCTGAGCGGCGAGCAGCTCGCGGGAGTCGATCAGGGCGAGAAGCTGCGCCCGCTCTGGTTCGGTAAGAGTGCCACTTTTCTGACGGCGCAGGAGCCGGTGTAGCTCGCGGGTCTCGTCCTCCGGGGCTGCGGTACGGATGCGCCAGAGCAGCACGTTCTCTTCCAGGCGGCGTGCGGCCAAGACATCCAAGGGCACACCCTCGCGCTGGGCATCAATGCGAAAGAGATCCGCGAGCTTTCCGGTGAGTGTGATGGTCGTCTCCATAGTGTTTCTATTTTACCATCGGCGGTAAAATCTGGAGAATGAGTAGCATGAGGCGTGGCATTCGAACCGAAGAGATGCAGGAGCACGAGCGATACAAGTCCGGGCTTCTGCTCCGTGGCCGCTTGGCGAAGGAGCTGGGTCAGCACGATGAAGCGGCGAAGCTCTTTGGCGAGGCAGCGGAGTTAGAAGAGGCACTGGCAACGGCCTATTCTGTCCAGGGTATCTCCGAGCAGGTCTGGCGCCATGAGTTCAGCGCGGCGGGCTGCTGGTTCCAGGCGGGTAACTTCCTGCGCTCGCTGGAGCTCTGCGACAAACTCACGGCCGCTGCTGATGCTCCCGAAACCCTGCGTGAGCGAGCCCGCTCCTACGCGCAGACGCTCCGGGCACGGAGGGATCGCCTTTGGGCGGAGCTGCTCCAGTCGGAGCACACGCTTGTAGCCGTCTAAAGCCTAAGGTGTGTGGCCGTTGGTAGTATCTTGATAGTATTGTCCCCGACAGCCCCATCTACTAGCGGATGGGACGGCGGTTCTCGCGGTGGCGATGGTGCTGGCTGGGGGAGAAGAGTGCCCAGAGGCGCTCCCAGAAGCTCCCTTCGCAGCGGTGCTTGGCATGGAGGAAGAGACTGTCGAAGGTAGAGCGTCGCTGGATCTCTGCAACAAGCGCGAGGGCCTCTAGGGCGTTCTGCGCCGTTGGTGTGCTTCTGCAGGCAAGTGTGCGCTCATCCTCGCATAGGAGCGCATTTTCATATTCTCCTATGCTTCTCTCCTACGTGAATGCGTCACAATCTGAAAATATATATTTCGTGGGTCTTGACAGGATTTAGGATCGCTGATAGGATTACTCTCGCTTCACTTCGCGGGACTCACCGCACTCGAAGCCTCTTCGGAGAAGGCTCTCTTCTCCCCTTAATAACTGATTAAAACCGACCCGGGTTACCGGATCGTAAAACCAGGTTCCAGATACTTTTAATCCCTTTGCCTTTAGGCATTGGTGTGTCTGATTGTGGTTCTCAGGAAAGGCAAAAAGAAGAGGCGATGAAAAACAACAACACCCCCACTACCCTCCAGCGGACAGGGCACAGCGTCCGCCGACAGCAGCAGCGCGGGATTACCCGTGAGCTGGTTGCGCTTGCGTTGCAGTTTGGCAAGCGCTACCACGTCGGTGGTGGGCGAGTCGCCTACTATCTGGGCCGACGTCACTTTCCCCAGGGGCTCCCTGCTTCTTTAGCCGACCGCGCCGAGGGTCTCCTTGTCGTCCTGGCAGGGGATGTGCTGGTGACGGTCTACCGCAACACCGCCGGATTTCGGGCGACCCGTAAGGGCTTCTGGCGCAGAGGGCCAAGCGTGTGACTCGGTTCGCGCTCACCCCCAACCCGGCAGAGCTGCTCTGCCAAACCTCTTCCGTGTGTGCACTCCTTAGGAGGGCGTGCTCGGGAGAGGGTATTGATGAAACAACAACAACCCGACCCGCAGCATTTCCTGGTGAGTGCTGCACTATACGAGGCCCGCGAGCGCTGTCTCCGTCAGGCCATTGCGCGGGGCTGCCCGCAAGTACCTGCCGAAAGTGCGGGAGATAAGACACTCGACTACACGGAGAATGCGATTCTTCAGGGGAAGGTTCCTCCTGTGCCGCCTATTGCGGTTGCCTACTTCCGGCGCTGTTTCTGGGGGGGCAGAATCGCAGCGGGCCGCGAGTGCACGGGCTTTCTGGAGCGGGAGCGGCGGCGCTATGCTCGGGGGAACGTCGTTTCCCTGAATCAGAGCCCTCGTAGGGATGGGGATTCGGTGCAGGATCGGGATTCGGTGCAGGATCGGGTTCCAGATCCCGCACCGGATCCCAGCCTACTGCTGATCCGTCAGGAGCTTGCTCAGACCATCCAGGGCTGGATGGTCGCAACGGGCATGGCTCCGGCGGAACGGGATGCGCTGTCACTGCGGCTGTTCTACGACTTGGACTGGCAGGAGGTGTTCCAGAAGACACGGGCACGGGGTAACGAGCCCAACCTGCGGCGCTGGGGGGCGCGCCAGCTCCCAAAGCTCGCCGCTGCCCTGCGCGCGAGCCACCCCGACCTCGACCCCGCTCACTCCCCGGAAATGGGGAGTTTTTCTTTTTTGTCCTACCTCCGCTCCAAGAGCGACGAGCGGGTCTGGCCCAGCCCAGTGGTGGTTTTCGCCCCTGTGCCACAGAATGCCGCTAGGGTTGCCAGACTCGCCGCTGCACGGCGCGCTTCTTCGGGGGCACCCCGCCGCCAGGTGAGTTCCATCCAGCCGACAAACCCCACACAGGTGCGCTGCCTGCTGGGCCAGGCGAGGGTTTTTAAGTCAAACGCACTCACCAGCGGGGGAGCCTCTGCCAGCAGCTCCTCTGTCGGAGCGGGAACACTTTCGGGGGCGAAGCGCTCCCAGCTCCGTCGCCAGCTTGCCAGAAAACGCTCCGGTTCGGGGCGGGGGAGCAGCTCGTCCTGGGAGACAAAGGCGGTGGGAGTGGCAAACTCCAGCCGCAGACGATCCGGCACGGGAACCTGAGCCAGTGCCTCCCACGGTGCATAGAGCCACTCCGGTGGGGACGCAAGGGCGCAGCGTCCCCGGCCCACCGTCGGAAGGGGAAGGTTCGGTAGGGCATTGCGCAGAGACTCCGCAAAACCATCATCGAGCAAACCCACGCGTAGCGAGAGCCGCTGCCCCCGCCGTAGCTCTCCCTCATCACAAGTGGCGCTCAGACCTTGCTCCACCGCGTAGAGCTCCAGCGGGTTCACTTGCTGAGGCGGAGTGTGGAAGCGCGAGAGCGTGTAGGGCCGACGGACATTCTTTTCCTCAGGCTCCTCGGCATGGAGCGCCTCAGAAACGGCGGGGTGGTAGAACTGGCATAGCTTGAGAAACCAGCCCTGTGCGGGAGCCTGCTTGCTGGCAAGAAACGTCGCTTCTTCCAGTTCCAGTGTCAAACGAAGGAGCGTGGGCATGGCATTACTGGTTCACCAGAGCAGAGAGCAACTCCTTCCCCTGACACTCAAAGGGGACGCAACAACCCTGTTACTTTGCCCTGGATTCGTACCTCTTCGGTGAGAGGGATCGGGGGGTAGTCCGGGTGTGCCGACTCCAGCCGATCTCCTGCGAAGCGCTTGACCACGCCACCCTGGCCGGGGAGCCAGGCCACCACGAGATCGCCTGGACGGGGCGTGGCGTGCTGCTGGACAAACAGCAAGTCTCCCGCCTGGACTCCTGCTCCTTGTAGAGAATCGCCCGTGACACGCACCAGGTAGTCCGCCCCCTCCTCCGGGGGAACCACGGTGAGTGTCTCCTCACTGTACTCCGCGCTCTCTTCCCCCCGCCCTGCCGCCACCAGGCCGCGAACGGGGATGCAGCGGGCTGTGGCGAAGTTGTTGGGCGTGGTACTTTCTTGCGCCCCCTGGCTTTCTAGGCACGCAGAGCTGAGGAGGGGGAGTGCAGGCCTGGGCGTATCTCCCAGGTCCCCCGTGTAGATCCAGTTCCCTTGATGCCACAGACTTGTCTGGCCGGCGGGAGCCTTGCAAATCGCCTCGTGCATCGCGGTGGTGTGGGCGCTGAGCCGATCACACTGCGAGAGGACAACTGCCTCAGGAAAGGCGGGTGCCTTGGGGGAACCGAAGGCTCCTTCACCATGGTGGGAGAGAATCAGGTGCATCAGGGCGTTGAGCAGAGGGAGGGGGAACTCCTTGATCCCAACGGCCACCTCACGAACTCGTAGTGCTCCCCCGTGGACATGCCCGATGAGGCATCCCTCCGCTGTGAACGCTCCGGCAGCGAGCCCGTGCTCCATCTCCGTGAGCTTGCCAAAGTCGTGGAGGAGCGCTCCGGTGAGGAGCAGATCCCGACAGAGGTACGGATAGACTGCACAGGTAGCCTCACAGAGAGCCGCGACCTCAACGGTGTGCTGGAGAAGGCCGCCTCGGTAGGCATGGTGATGGCCTCGTGCTGCGACCGCGTCGGCAAAGGCGCACTGGCTTTGTTTGTCCAAGAGCCGCTTGAGCAGCTCCGCGAGGTGGGGGTTCTGAACCGAGCGAATCAGCCGACAGAACTCCTTCCAGGCGCGGGTGTACCCCTCAGGGGGAGGTGCTAGGAACTCCGAGAGATCATCGGGTTGGGCGATGGCCTCCACACGCTCCAGAGTCAGCTCTCCTGCCCAGGGACTTGTGGTGTCCACCTTGCCCCAGACCTGCACGATCTGCCCCACCTTGAGCGCGGCACGGGTGTGGCTGTCGGCTTGCCACACCTTGGCGATTCGCCCTCCCGGCTGAGTGCAGTCGGTGAGCGTGGCCACAAGCTGGGGTGCCCGTGTCTCCTCGCCTCGGTCGGTAACACTGCGCACCGCGAAGAGAGCAGGGCCAAAGCTCTGTCCTGGCTCCAGGTCTGCGAGGTAGGTTCCCTTATCCAGAGTGACGGGGTCGGTTGTTTTCATACCCCCTTATGCCTCTTCGCCAGAGGAATGAGTCATACTCCCCAAAGTTTATAGTTTCTATCCGCCTGAGCGGTGCCCTCTGTCGCGACGTATGAACTTACCCTAGAAAGAGTAGATGAAAAAAACGTTTCTATCCGCCTGAGCGGTGCCCTCTGTCGCGACGTATGAGTCTTTAACATATCAGGTGTACCTTCAGTAAGTTTCTATCCGCCTGAGCGGTGCCCTCTGTCGCGACGTTATTGGAGTTACGTCATTTATATTTGGCATGCAACGTTTCTATCCGCCTGAGCGGTGCCCTCTGTCGCGACTGGGAGATAACATACAGAACTTTTTCTTGTTAGTGTTTCTATCCGCCTGAGCGGTGCCCTCTGTCGCGACTTGCAAAACACGAAACAGCAGCAGCTCACCTGGGGGATGCGTTTCTATCCGCCTGAGCGGTGCCCTCTGTCGCGACGATTTTTAACCTTTTTAAAAATCGACAATTGGGGGTTTCTATCCGCCTGAGCGGTGCCCTCTGTCGCGACAGGAAAAAAAGATTAAATTAATTACGGGAATAGATCCGTTTCTATCCGCCTGAGCGGTGCCCTCTGTCGCGACAGACTATGTAAAAGTCCAAACAAATTGGACATCAGGTTTCTATCCGCCTGAGCGGTGCCCTCTGTCGCGACCCCCGATTTCAGCAGACAATGGATGGAGAGGAAGTAGGTTTCTATCCGCCTGAGCGGTGCCCTCTGTCGCGACATTGGGGGTTTTGCTCCCATTGCCTTAAATCCAATCTCGTTTCTATCCGCCTGAGCGGTGCCCTCTG
>NZ_JAYVPL010000039.1:0-7803 GCF_043757465.1 Armatimonas sp. | reverse complement strand
TAACAGAAGCGGCGGGCAATGATTGCCGGGAAAGTCTGGAGGCAAAAAGAGTCTAAATTAAAAAAGAAAAGTGTCTCAAAATCATTGACATATTCCGTGCCGCCCCTCAATAGTCAGCTGGACTGAGTAATATGCAGTGTTCCATCACAATATTCCCGTGAATATTTCCCGTGCATATCCCTTTAAGAGTCACATAAGTCTCCGCAGGAATTTTGCCTAAGGACTCCTGCGGGCCATCAAAATAACATTTCACACGATTTGAGAGAAGCATGTACGAGTGTTCTACAGATTCAACGTTAACGGATGCAAGCTCACCCCCAAGATGGACAATCTTACCTTTATATTTCCCATTCGCAGCCTCAAGGTTTTTCTCATAGTCTAAGCGCATCAAAGTAGACACCACATGAACAGTGGCCTCAGTGTTTTGGCTTACCAATGGCTGCTCTGGTTGGGATGCTTGCCAAAAATAAAACACCACACCGAGCGAGCAGCTAACGAGCACTCCGATCAGGAAAGACAAAATATCGAGTCTTAGTTTTTTGCGAAGTTCTTTCAATTCCTACTCCTCACACAGTGTATCTACTTTAAGTATCGGCTCAGGCACACCACACATGTTCCGCGCAATAGTACGAGAATACAAAAAAAAGACGATAGAATGCGCACTATGAGTAGTGATTTTTCCGTAGCTTGGGAGCTAAGCCGTGGCCGATTCGATCAGGAGGTTCTGAGCCTGAGCCAGGAGCAGCTTAATTTCCGCTTGTATCCCGGCTCTCTCTCCATCGGTGAGATGGCGGTTCACGTCGCTGGAGTAGAGGTCTGGTTCCTCTGCCAACTAGCGGGTAAGCCCGTCCCAGAAGACCTAGTGCGCGTGGCAAAGTGCGCAACTGAGGGCGTCGTCAACGACAATCCCTTCCCCTTCGAGGCCTCCGAAATCACCCCCGTCCTCGTCGCCGATGCGCTTGCCATAGCCGCCACGATGGTCAAAGAAGTCATCTACCAGCCCTCGGCAGAGCTGCTTCAGGTGGAGATCAAGAGTGCTCTGGGGCCAATCATCACGGGCAAAGGAGCCCTCGCCCGCTTCGCCTTCCATCCCGGCTACCACCACGGACAGGCGTACCAGATCAAGTGTGCTCCCGGCTTTCCCCACTAAACAATCGGGGACGTCTGGTAATAGAGATTTGAAGCGGGTGGGGGGAATCGAACCCCCGTGATCTGCTTGGAAGGCAGGAGCTTTACCATTAAGCTACACCCGCATATTTCAATTTACTGCACCCTACCACTACCTGGTACTCGCATCGGGGCGACAGGATTCGAACCTGCGACCTCAACATCCCAAATGTCGCGCTCTACCAAGCTGAGCCACGCCCCGACGAGGTGCGAGAGTCAGTATACCGCCTTTTTCGATTTTATCAAGCGCGTGGATGGGCAGCACGATAGACTGCTCGGAGGCGCTTGGTGGCGACATGGGTGTAGATTTGGGTGGTGGTTATCCGAGCGTGCCCCAGTAATTCCTGGATCACCCGCAGATCTGCTCCGTTATTCAGCAGGTGAGTGGCAAACGAATGCCGTAACCAGTGAGGCGAGGGGCGATCCCCCAGCCCTGCCGCTAGGACATTCTCCTTGACAGCCCTCCAGAGGGTCACGCGCCCGACGCCACCAAAGACCGAGTCGGTCGGCTTTGCACTCTCCGAACGAAGAGCCTGCAGGCTCTCAAAGACCAGGGCGACGAGCGGAACATAGCGCTCTTTACCGCCCTTGCCACGCACGAGAATCGTCCCCCGCTTGGAGTCAAGATCGCCCCAGCACAGTCCCACCACCTCAGAGAGACGAAGCCCCCCCGCGTACAGCACTTCGAGTAAGGCACCATCCCGCTGCCCTTTTGGTGTCGTGCGATCCGGGATAGAGAGTAAGGTGAGAAGCTGCGCGGTGGTCAAGGTGTGAGGAAGCTTGCTCTCAGGACGTGTGGGCGTTGCCGCAAGAGAGACCGGGTTGGTATCAAGCTGCCCTTCACGGCTCAGGAACCGACAGTACGAGGAGAGTGCGGCACGCTTACGGGCCACACTAGCAGGAGCGAGCCCGGCAGTGTGGAGCTGCGCAACGTAGCGCTCGATGCCCTCCACATTCAAAGGCAAGAGGCTTTGCTCCCACTGAACCAGATCGCGCTGGTACGCCAGCGCTGTGTTGTGCGCAAGGCCACGTTCGGCACGCAAGTGGGTCAGAAACGCCTCAATGCTCACTTGGAATCAAATCTTCAGGAAGGGAAATAGCTTCTTGACATAGCCGCGCAGGCTGGTCTCGGGGAACTGCTCTCGCTCACGCTGGAGGCGGTTTGATTCGCGATCAAACTCGGCGACCTCCATCTCCAGGCGCTGCACATCCACAGAGACATTCTTAGCTGAGGCACTGTACTTGCGCCACTCGTCCTCAAACTCTTTCTCCATCTCCCGGCACCAAGTCTGCAAGAGAGTGATCTGGTGCTGGGGAACTCCTGGCAGGGTTGTTCGGCGTGAGAGATCTAGTGCATTAGTGATTCCCGCCACCGCCAGCTCACGCTTCGTATGAACTGGCATTCCATCTATTGTAATGACTCGATTGATAGGAACCTGCCGTAGCTTCTCCGCCACATAGTCGGCCTGCGCCCCCTGCGCGGCTTGCAGCGCTTGCGGGGACGTCCCCCCGCTACGGGTGGCCACCCGGACTTTGCGCTCCGCAGCAAGCTGGGTCATCTTGGCCATCTCCGCCATCAGCTCATCCAGCAGCTTCCGGCGAGGCCAGTTCGCATAGCCAATCCCAATGGCGTTGACCAACCAGAGGAGAATAAAGAGCGGCAGGAACGTCCCCCCGATCGCCTGAGCGAGCAAGGCAGCAAGAACAACAACCGCCGCCAGAGCAGCACGCACCAGGAGAATATTCTGCCGCTCTTTCTCGGCAAAGGCGCGCTCATTGAGCTGAATGAGGTAGCGGAAGACATCCCGGGCCGCCTGGCGCTGACCGGCAGCGCGGTAGCTCGTCCCCGCCTGCCACCACTTGTCGTGAGTGACCACTTCGCTGTAGGTCTTGATCCAGTCAATATTATCAGCTTTCTCATGGCGTTCCTGGACGGTCGGCTCCGGAGGGCCTACCAGTTCAACGGGCAGCGGCTTGGGCTCATCGGTGGAGATGACCGGCAGCAGGGCGGAGTCAGGGCCGTGCTCCAGTGCATCCTGAAGCCGTGCCAGAGACTCCGCAAGCGCTTCGTCGCGATCTAGCTCCGCCTGCGCCCGTAGTGCAGCGAACACGGGCGAGCCCGCCGGGTCGCGCAGGTCCGCAGCCTTGAAGAGTAGGCTCTCGCCATCGCCAAACTTAACACACAGACTCGGATCGCGGGCAATCGCGAGCAAGGCGGTCTGCATCACCAGACACGCAAAGCGATCCAACCCTACCCCAAAGTGCTGTACCTGGCGCTCCGGGTGCTGGTAGTTCGCATGCCCCAGCTCCGGCGACGGGTAGCCTTCCAGCCCGGGGACAAACATGCCATCGTAGTCTACGAGTGTCACCTGGCTACCGTCCTCAGAGATCAGGAGGTTATCGTGCTGCCAGTCGCCGTGCGCCATTCCTGCCGCCTCCAAGCGCGTGAGCAGTGTCCCCAGTGTTCCGATCAGTCGCCGCAGCCGCTCGGGATTATCGCGGTTTTGCTCCACCCAGCGCCCTAGTGTCACGCCTTGCGCCCAGCGCATCGCAATGGTCGGGTACCACTTGCCCGCAATCCGCATTCCGCCCTCCACAAAGCGAAAGGGCACGAAGACATCGTCTAAAGTAGCGATCTGTGTGGCGAGCAGCCGGTAGCGGGTGCCTCGTGTGATTCCGTAGCTGTCTTGTGGAGCCGTAAAGCAGCGGAGCGCCCAGTCCGTGCCATCGTGGCCGCGCAAGCGAAAGACCACAGCAAAGCGCCCCGTGTAGGCAATCGGCAGCCCTTGCCGGTTCTCCGCGACTTTTGCCCCCGTGAGCAGCGGGTCGCCCAGGGTGAGGCCCGGACTCTGGATCGCCTCCCGGTACGCGACCGCATCGGGCCACTCTGAGCGCCCCTGCCGGATAGAATTTGCACTACTGGCGCTGACTTCCGCCTGATTGAGCCTCATGTGGTCACTATTTTACCCGATGTTAGAGTCATCGCTCCCAGAGGCAGACCAAAACACAGGAGCAATCACAGCAGGCTCATCGGGTCGAGGTCAATGGTCATTCCCGAGCGATCCGACGAAGTGAGCGAGAGCATTCCTCGGCGGACGTGGGCACGAAGCGCGTCGCCGTCGGCGCACTTGAGCAGAAGATGCCAGCGGAACTTACCACGCAGTCTTGAGAGAGGGCACGGGGCGGGGCCGAGGACTTTGAGACCGTCGCAGTCCTCGAGACGATTGGCGAGAGCACGCAGACGGACCTCGGGGAGCCGCTCATCTTCGTCCTGGGCAATAATATTGGCGAGCCTTGCAAACGGGGGGTAGCCTAGCTCCTCACGAAATGCGATCTCACGCTTGTAGAACAGCTCGTAGTCGTGCTCGGCGGCGGCAGTGATGGACTCGTGCTCGGGATTAAAGCTCTGAACAACTACATGGCCCGGTTTGCGCCCACGCCCGGCCCGGCCCGCCACCTGGGTGAGAAGCTGAAAGGCGCGCTCGCTGGCTCTAAAATCCGGCAGGTTGAGTGCGGTATCGGCGGAGATCACGCCCACCAGCGTGACACCTGCAAAATCCAGGCCCTTAGCGACCATTTGCGTCCCGATCAGGATATCCGCCTCGCCCGAGCGAAACTGCCGCAGCATCTTCATGTGGGCGTTCTTCTCCTGGGTCGTGTCCCGATCCATACGAATCACACGGGCCGTGGGGAAGGCTTTCTTGATCTCCTCCTCGATCTTCTCGGTGCCGATCCCAAATGGGCGCAGGCGATTGCCGCCGCACTTGGGGCACATGTCGGGAGCGGGGTGCTCGTAGTTGCAGTGGTGGCAGACAAGCCGTGCCGAGCGCTGGTGGTAGGTCAGCGAGACCTCGCAGTTTGGGCAGCGCGTGGTGTAGCCACAGTCCCGGCAGAGTAAGAACATCGAGAAACCGCGCCGGTTCAGAAAGAGAATGGTCTGCTCCCGTTTTTCCAGGCACTGGGTGATCCCCTCCAGAAGCTGCGGGGCGAAGAGCGCGGGCTGGTTTTTCTTGAAGCCCTCGCGCAGATCAACGATCTCGACACTGGGCAGCGGGCGGGAGAGAGCACGCTCGCGGAGCGGCAGAAACCCATACTCACCTTTTTCGGCCTTGTAGAATGTCTCCACCGACGGTGTCGCGGAGCCGAGAATCACGGTTGCGCCGGTGGCTCTGGCGCGTGCAATCGCCACTTCGCGGGCGTGGTAGCGCGGGGCGGGCTGGTCTTGTTTGTAGCTGCCCTCGTGCTCCTCGTCCACCACCACTAAACCCACATTGGGGAGCGGGCAGAAGATCGCCGAGCGCGCCCCGACCACCACATCCGCCTCGCCGCGTGCGATCCGCTGCCACTCATCGCGCCGCTCGCCCAGAGAGAGCTGGGAGTGTAGCACCGCCACCCGGTCCCCAATGCGGCTACGGAAGCTATCCACCACCTGCGCCGTGAGCGCGATCTCCGGCACGAGCACCAGCGCCGTCCGGCCCCGCCGCCGCGTCTCGGCAATGGCACGCAGGTACACCTCAGTCTTGCCCGAGCCCGTCACCCCGTAGAGCAGTGCCACGTTATGCGTCCGCGAGTCCAAGCGCCGCTTGATCTCCTCCAGGGCGATCTTCTGCTCGGGCATGAGCTCGGGCGCTACCACGGCGCTGGTGCTGAGCGAGTAGGGCCGCCGCCGCTCGGTAAGCACTTCGATCATGATCAGCTCGTCGGCTTCGAGTTTTTTCAGCGCCGCAGGGGAGACACCGGCCTCCGCAATGAGCTTGCTCACAGGAAGTGGCCCGCCTCCCGCGCTGGAGAGCGCCCGCAGGAGCTTGGCCTGCGCCGGAGCTTTCGCCTCGCGGGCCTTAGCAGCGTCCTCGGCATCGTCCCAGACCACGAGTAGCCGGGCGGCTTTCACGCGGCGTGCGCCCGTGCGCGGCGGCTCGACCGTCCAGATGTCCCGCAGCAGCCCGCGCTCACGCAGCAGCTTCACTGGCGAGTCCACGCGGCTCGCCACCAGCTCCGCCAATTCCTCCAGGGTCGCCGCCTCACTCGGGCAACCGGCGAGCGTCTCGATGACTAGCCTATGCGATGCCGTCGTGATCTCCGTGAGCTTCTCTTCCCAGCCGGGCACCAGCTGCACGCGGCGAATGAGATGCGCCGCCTGGGCATCGGGAATCACAGAACGGACGGCGGTGGCCAAATCACAGAGATACTCCCGCGCCATCCACTGCGCGGTCTGGAGAACGGCCTTGGGAAGGCTCGCCCCGTCGCCCAGCACCTTGGCCTTGATGGGTTTGATAATACTCGGGTCAATATCAGTCGGCGGCACGTCCTCGCGGCTCATGACGTAGCCAATCGCCTCCTGCCGCCCAAAGGGGACGACCACGCAGTCCCCCACCGTCAGCTCGTCCAGATCCTCAGGAACCCGGTAGGTCAGCGGCTGCTTGATACCCGGCGCTTCGACATTCACCACAAGAGAAGCATACACGACGGCTAGGCCGCCCGCTGCAAAGCGTAGGGTTGGATCAGAATTTCCGCCGGAAGTCCGAGGCCCGTGTGTAAGCGACGGATCATCTCCACGCTCAGCGGACGGCGGCGGTTGAGCACTTCCGCCACCCGCCCTCGTGCTCCGATAAACGGCTCCAGATCACGACGCGTCAGCCCCCGGCTCTCCATCCAGTACTCAATCGCCTCTACCGGGTCGGGCGGCAGAATGGGAAAATGCTTGCGCTCGTAGGCTTCTACGAGCGTCACCAGCACCTCTAGGCGATCTCCTTCCGGCGTGCCAGACGCAGCGTCGAAGAGCCCCTCAATCTCAGTGAGGGTCTCGCAGTAGATGGTGTCGTCGTGGATAGGTCGAATGTTCATTTCACACCTGTCGCGAGTTTATCCCGATCCAGTTTTGGGTGCAAGAGATATTACGGAAGCTTCTCCAGCACCGTCTGTATATTCTTTACTCCTGTCACTTCCATAGTTAAACGACCGAGGGGACTGTCTGCTTTAGCTGACAGGGGAATCGGCATCCGCTTGGAAAAAGCTTATGCAAAATCCTTGCCCCTCAACTTTCTTTTTTATTTTTATTTTTTAGCTTTCCGGGTTCCCACTTTTGTCGGAGTATCTAGCCGTCACACCTTGTTTACAGAAGATTCCAGGGGGTTCTGGCAAGGAACTACATTTAAGTATGACATCTCGTTTGCCAGGTAAAATCTTCGCGTCTTGTAGTGTTGGTGCAACTTTCGAGTTGCACTTGGGGCACGGACGGTGCCTTTGCAGGCTAACGTGGGCGGAAGCGCCGAGCGTTCTGCAAGAAGCCTGAGGCTTGAAGCCGTTTGTTTTTGTGATTGTGTCTTGGACATAATTTCAGAAGCTCTCTGCTTTAGCGGAGGGAGTCGTCACTCGGCTCCCACCACCTTTCTCCCGAAGCCAGAGAGTGGGCACCTCATGAATGCCTGCCGCTAGTGCCAGCGCTTCCATCTTGTCAATCCGTTGGCGTGCTCCGTCAACAACAGGGTCATTCTTATACCAGTTTCCCATAATCCAACGATGGCCTTGTTCGCCTCTATCCATAATTAAACGACCGAGGGGACTGTCTGCTTTAGCTGACAGGGGAATCGGCAACCGCACGGCACAGGTGCGCTGCGCACCATGCCGCATAGAAAA
>NZ_JAYVPL010000038.1:0-28900 GCF_043757465.1 Armatimonas sp. | reverse complement strand
GGCATCTCTTAGGATGCCCACTTCTTCTGTGGCTTCGGCTCTCAGGCCGAAGCCTTCGGATAAATACCCCGGAGCTTGCTCCGGTCGGATGGTTATTTCGGGCTGACTTTTTCCAGCTTCGCCAGCATTTTCTGGGCTATGGAGGTGAGATTGGGATCTCGCGTCTCAATAATCTTCTGACAGTAGATTTTTGCTTCGTCATTGCTTTTTGCGAGCATTAGATCCAGTGCTGTGTCGAATAAAATCTGAGGGTTCTCGGGCTCACGGAGCAGAGCCAGCTTACGCTCTGCAATCGCTTTCGCGAAGTCTTTTCGCTTGTGTGCTTTTTCCGCCAGAGCACAGTGCGCCACCGGATCCCCAGAGTCTTTTGCCAGACGCGTCGCAACGTCGCTTTCGGAGAGCGTCCCGGCGGCGGCGAACTCAGCGGCGTGGGCGGTTTGAAAAGGGGTCTTGCCGGTTTTGGCCGTGAGATAGGCAAAGGAGCCGCAGACATAGAGCAAAGGCAGTGCCCCCGCACCGATGAGAAGCTTGAAGATGAGTTTCATGCTGGTCAGAACGTAAATCGGCTGCGTTTGGTTACGGCGGCTATAATAGCCGAGTAATGCGTCTCTCGGTGATTATTGTCCACTGGAACACGGCTCCTGATCTGAGGGAGTGCCTCACGGCGCTTCGGGAGTTTCCGTGGAGTCAATCGGGCGGCGAGACGGAGATTATTGTGGTGGATAATGCGTCGAGCGATAGGGCCGTGGCGATGCTGACGGCGGAGTTTCCCGAGGCGCGGGTGATTGCCAACGCCGAGAACCTGATTTATGCGGCGGCGACCAACCAGGCGCTGACGCGGGCGACGGGTGACTATATTCTGCTCCTCAACCCCGATGCGCGTGTCACCGAAGGCGCGATTGACAAACTAATCAGGGCGCAAAAAGCGATTGTGGCGGCGAAATTAGTTTCGGACGATGGCTCGGTGCAGAAGTCGGTGCGGGCGTTTCCGACGCCGCTGGCGACGATCACGGGAAGCTGGACGCGGCTGGCGTTTGACTACGAGAGGGCCGGGCCTGCGCCACAGCCGATGATGTCGTGCCTGTGCTTCACGCGGGAGGTCTACGAGAAAATAGGCGGGCTGGACGAGCGCTTTCCGCTGTATTTTAATGATGTAGACTGGAGCTTTCGGGCGGAACGAGCGGGGCTGGAAACGTGGTATATCCCGGAGGCAGTCGTCCGACACGGGCACGGGGGAACCACGAAGCGCGTTCGGCGGTCTGCTGTCTGGGAGTCGCGGCGGGCTTGGCTGCGCTTTTTAAAGAAACACTTTGCGCGTGACCCGCTACGGCCTCTGGCGATAGTGGCGGTCACGCTGGACGCCTGGCGACGAACCGGGCGCTGGGGGAAATCGCTTGGAAGAGACGGGGGCAGGGCGACGCCTGAGAGTTTGCGTCGTGAGCTGGAAAGCGAAGGACGACCTTCGTGAGTGCTTAAGAAGTGTTGTCGGCTGGGACACCGTTGTGGTGGACAATGCGTCGGGCGATGGCAGCGCCGAGCTGGTGGCGAGCGAGTTCCCCGAGGTGCGACTCATTGCGCTGGATGAGAACACGGGCTTCTCGGGTGGCAACAATGTCGCGCTGGAGGGCTTGGACGCCGACTACGCCCTGCTCCTCAACTCCGATGCGACCGTCGAGCTGAGTGGGCTAGAGCGGCTCCTAGCCTTTGCCGATGCCACGCCCGACGCGGGAATTATCGGGCCTAAGGTCGTCAACCCCGACGGCTCCATTCAGTACTCCTGCCGCCGCTGGCCGACATTTGCTGCCGGAATGTTTCGCAATGTCTGGCTGGGGAGGCTCTTTCCCGGCAATAAACCCGCGTCGGACTATCTCATGCAGGACTTTGATCACGCGAGTGTACTGGACGTAGACTGGGTCTCGGGCTGCGCCTTGCTCATCCGAAAAGAGTGCCTAGACCACATCGGCTTGCTTGATGCGGAAACATTCTTCATGTACTGTGAGGACATGGACTGGTCTTTGCGGGCGCATCAAAAGAACTGGCGCGTCGTGTACTTCCCCGGCTGCGTCGTCACGCACGCCATCGGTAAGTCGTCAGACAATGCGGCGGAGCGCATGATTAAAGAGCACTCCCGCTCGATGTGGCGCTTCTGGCAGAAGCATCGTGCGTTCTTCGCGGACAAAGTCCCTGCGGCTCTCCAGCCTTTTGTCTGGTCCGGAATCTGGCTCCGTGCCTACGTGAGAATCGGCAAGCGTCGCCTCACAGGAGCAGGAAAGCGCGACTGGAGGAAGCGCAAGTGATGCAAAAACTTGGTTTTGGTGCGCTTTTACTTGCCCTCACACTCGCCCCGTTCCTAGGCGGCAACCCGGCAGGCGATCAATACGGCAGTGATCCGCACTTAGGAGCGCTACGAATTCTGGTGCTGGTCGCGGCGCTTGCCTCCCCCCGCTCATCCCTCGCGACCCCCTCCGGCTTCGCGAAGGGGGTGAGTTCTCTGGCATTGCGGCTGATGGTAGCTTGGTCGGCGCTCTCGCTACTCGTGCACTCAAAGTTTTTCAGCTCACCCGTTCTTCTCTTTGCTCAGATTCCCGCCGTGCTTGATCTGCTCTGTGTTGCGCTTGTCTTCTCGCTCGCGGCAAAGTCCGATGAGAGCCAGCGGCAAAAAATCAGCATTGCCTTGGTATTTGGGCTCGGGATTCATGCCCTAATGGCGGCGCAGCAGTACGGCACGGCGAAGCAAGCCGGCCAAGACTGGTTCCGCGCCACGGGGCTCTTTTTCTCCCCCAACTTCTCGGCGGGCTTTATCGCGCTACTGCTGCCACTTGCTTTTGCGCTGTGCCTGCAAGCCAAGGATCGCCTCGCCGCGCTCGGCTTTGGTCTCGCCAGCGCTCTTGGCTTCGGAGCGCTCATCGCCAGCGGCTCGCGCGTGGGAATCGCCGCAGCCGTGCTGGGCTTGCTGGTGGCTTTGGTGCTGGCCAACCCCCTAGCCCCCCACCCAGAGGGCACCCGGCGGGGGAAATTCGATGTGAAACGTCTTGGGATTTTATTGTTGGCCTGCCTCGCACTTGGTTTCGGGTTCAAGGGCGCACTGGTATCACGCGACAAAGCGCCGACGACACGCACTCTGCCGTTTGTGGATGACTTCCGGCTCTGGACATGGCGTGGCACGGCGAGGATGGCGGCGGCCAATCCCGTCTTTGGCACCGGGCCGGGGACATTCTCGGCGCTCTACCCTCGCTACGCCGACGTGAAGCTCACGGGTCACGCCCACCAGTCGTACTTACAGCTCGCCGCCGAGAGCGGCATCCCGACGCTGCTTGGTGCACTCGTCGCCATCGTCGCCACGGTTTTCAGCTCCCCCCTTCGCGACGCCGGAGGGGGGCTGGGGGGGAGGTTGCTCACCGGTGCCCTGCTTGGTGGCATCCTCGCCGCACTGATCCGTGGCTTCTTCGACTCCGAGTGGGCCATCCTCGGCAACGCCCTGCCCTTCTGGACCGTTCTCGGGCTGGCATCTCCCCGCTTCGCTGCCCCTCTTCCCGCGAGCCTGCGAGCAAGAGGGGAAGAGGGGGCAAGCCGAGCGGTAGCGAAGGCGAGGGGGAGATGGCATGCGCTTCCCGCAGCACTCGGTCTGCTCTTCGCTCTACTCAATCAAACAGGGATCTATCCGCCCCAGCCGCGCCCCCTCGCCGAGGCTGGGAAGTTTGTGGAGGCCGCCGAACTAGAGCCAACCCCACGCTGGCACTTCCGCATTGCGCGGCTTGCTGAGCAACAAGGACGCTTTGCAGAGGCAGTTGCCGCGTTTGAGAAAGCACGCGAGGCCGACCCCAACGACCTGGCGACGCTCCGGGCGCTTGCCGAGACAAAAGCAAAAGCCGGAGACAGTGACGGCGCACAGGCAACCTGGCGACAGCTAATCTTGGTCTCGGAAGGGCCTGCTGGTAAGTACCGTGCGATCTCTGAAACCACCGAGCTTGCACCTGCCTATGCCTATGCCGCACTCGGGCAGTGGGAACAGTGCGCCGCTCTGATCATCGCTCACTCGCATACGGAGCCGATCTATCAGCTCCAGGCGTATAATGTCGTGGACGGCAACCTTGAAAAAGCACGTACGCGCCATGCGGAGCTGATCACACTCTTTGAAACGGCCATGAGCCACTTGCCGGAGCGCGGTGCGGAAAAAAGCGAAACACAGGCTCGCCTGGATAAGTTCTTTAATTAATCTGTATCTATCGAGAACGACAACACGGTACAATAATAAATCGGTAAACGAATGAATACACTGCTGGATTTCCACGGCCCCAATGCCGGGTACGCACTTGAACTATACGAACAGTATCAACGAGACCCTCACT
The DNA here is from genome assembly GCF_043757465.1 of Armatimonas sp. GTDB lineage: Bacteria > Armatimonadota > Armatimonadia > Armatimonadales > Armatimonadaceae > Armatimonas. The sequence continues at coordinate 24,551 of NZ_JAYVPL010000038.1, read as the reverse complement.
CCGTAGATGCCGAGACACGCGCTTTCTTTAGCCAAGGTTTCTCCCCCGACACCGGCCCCATGGCTGCGGCTCTGTCGTCGGACTCAATGGGAGCACTCACGGCCAGCCAAGTGGACGTCATTGTACGCGTCAGCCGTGTCGTACGACTGGTTCGTGAGATGGGTCATGCGGACGCACAGCTCGACCCACTTGGCGTGAATCCTCCTCCCGGCGATCCGGAGCTGTCTCTGAACTACCACGGGCTGACCGAGGCCGCTGTGGCATCGCTCCCCGCCAGCGTGGTCGGTGGCCCGTGTGCCGAAGGGGCGGCCAGCGCTCTGGAAGCCCTCAGCCGCCTCCGTACGGTCTACTCGGGAACCGTGGGCTACGAAGACGACCACATCCAAATTGCGGAGGAGCGTCACTGGTTTAGAGAAGCGGTGGAGAGTCGCCGGTTCTTTGCCACGGTCACCGACGAGGACCGCAGGACACTTTTCGAGCAGCTCACCGCCGTGGACAGCTTCGAGCAGTTCCTAGAGCGTGTCCAGCCCTACAAAGGACAAAAACGCTTCTCCATCGAGGGCATTGACATGCTCGTGCCCGTGCTCAACACACTTATCAACGAGGCGGCGAAGGCTGGGACCCGTGAGCTGGTAATGGGGATGGCACACCGAGGGCGCCTCAGTGTACTAACCCATGTTTTAGGGAAATCCTACGAGGATGTCCTCGCTGAGTTCCCCAGCGATCCGCGTGCCATTGATGCGCTGGAGGGCTCCGGCGGCGAGACCCATGCCTACACGGGCGATGTGAAGTACCATAAAGGCTTCCGGCTGACCTACAAAAACGGCGGCTCGGTCTCGATGCCCATCACACTGGCACCCAACCCCAGTCACCTAGAGTTCGTCAACCCCGCCGTGGTTGGGCGAGCACGGGCGGCGCAAGAGAGCCGCGACCGTGCAGGGCTCCCTAAGCGCGATATTTTGGCCTCGCTAGCTGTGCAAGTGCACGGGGATGCGTCGTTTCCCGGCCAGGGCGTGGTGGCGGAGACACTGAATCTCTCCCAGCTCTCGGGCTACCGCGTGGGGGGGACAATTCATATCATCGCCAATAATCAAATCGGCTTCACCACCAACCCGCTGGACGGTCGCTCGACGATGTACGCAAGTGATCTGGCCAAGGGCTTTGAGATCCCGATTGTGCATGTGAACGCCGACGATCCCGAGGCGTGTCTGGCTGTGACGCGGCTCGCGGTAGCCTATCGGCAAAAGTTTGGCAAGGACTTTCTGATTGATCTGGTCGGCTACCGACGGCTGGGCCATAACGAGCAAGAGGAGCCCTCCTTCACGCAGCCCCAGATGTACGAAAAGATCCGCCAGTTCCCGCGCTTGGCCGTCAAGTGGGGCAATGAGCTGGTCAAGCGCGGGCTGCTCACCGAAGCGGAGACAAAGGCTCTCACCGATGCCGCTTGGAAACGTCTGGAAGACGCCAAAGAGCTGGCACTCAAGACAGGCTACCCCAAACACGAAGACCATCCCCACACCGAGAGCGACCCGTGGCAAGTCGCGACAGCGGTGCCTGCGGAGCAGCTTCAGACCACCAATGCCTTCCTGAACGCCGTCCCTGAGAACTTCGCGATTGATAGCAAGCTGGAAAAAGCCTTCCTGGGCGGACGACGGGCCGCACTTGACGGCGAGCGCAAGATTGTCTGGGCCCATGCCGAGGCACTGGCCTATGCCTCCATCCTGGAAGACGGCACTCCGATTCGCCTGACGGGGCAAGACACGCAGCGCGGCACGTTCACCCAGCGGCAGATGGTCTGGCACGACATCAAGAATGGCAAGAGCTACTGCGCCCATCAGCACCTTCCCGATGCCAAAGCCTCGCTGGCGGTGATCAACAGCCCGCTCTCGGAGACAGCGGCGCTGGGCTTTGAGTACGGCTACTCGGTACACGCCGAAGGAACGCTGGTGCTCTGGGAGGCACAGTTCGGCGACTTTATTAATGGGGCGCAGGTGATCATTGATCAGTTTATTGTCAGTGGAAAAGCCAAGTGGGAGCAGCACCCCACGGTCGTGATGCTCCTGCCCCACGGCTACGAGGGTGCGGGGCCCGAGCACTCGTCAGCGCGCCTGGAGAGATTCTTGCTCCAGTGTGCGGGTAGCAACCTGCGCGTGGCGAACTGCTCGACCGCGGCCCAGTACTTCCACTTGCTTCGCCGCCAGAGTGCCACTCTCAAGACCGACCCGCGCCCGCTGGTCGTCATGACCCCCAAGAGCCTCCTGCGCCATGCCCGCGCCGCTGCCACTCTCTCCGAGCTCTCGGCAGGTGGCTTCCAGGCTGTTCTCGACGACACGCGCGACGCCAGCCGTAAGAAAAACGTCACACGCCTGGTCCTCTGTAGCGGAAAAGTCTACTACGACATGGTCTACGGCGCGGCCCCACAGTACACCGAGCGCCCCGACTATCTCGCCGCGGATGGCGTTGCCGTGGCCCGCGTAGAGCAGCTCTACCCCTTCCCCTCGGGTGATCTAGAGGCACTGATCGCCAGCTATCCGTCGGTGCAGGAAGTGATCTGGCTACAGGAAGAGCCCCAAAATATGGGGGCTTGGGTCTTTATGGCACCTCGCCTAGAGAAGCTGTTGGGCTTCAAGCCGATCTACATCGGTCGTCCTGAGGAAGCGAGCCCCGCCGAAGGTTCCCAGACGACCCACAACACCGAACAGCATCGGATTGTCACAGAGGCGTTTCTGAACGTCCCCGCAAGAAAGAGAGCGAAGTAGCAAATGCCGCTTGAGATAGTAGTTCCCCAGATGGGCGAGTCCATCGTCGAGGCGACGGTGGCGCAGTGGCTGAAGAAGCCCGGTGAGGCCGTAAAAGCACGTGAGGCACTGGTCGAGCTAGAGACCGATAAAGTCAATCAAGTGATCGAGGCCGATACCGATGGCGTACTCACCCAGATCCTGGCCGAAGTCGGAGCCACGGTCGCCGTGGGCCAGGCCATCGGTCTGATCGAGGCGGGTGCAGCGGCGTCAACCAGCCAACCCCCTAGCCCCCGTCCGACGGGGGAATCTGCCAAGGGGGAAAGTGCCGATGCGACGCCGGTTGCGGCGGCGATGGCAGCAGCGAACAATGTTCCGCTTGAGGGCGTCGCGGGCACCGGCCCGGCGGGCAAGATCGGTAAAGCCGATGTTGCAGCCAAACTCACCGCTCCTGCACCGCCGCCCGTTGTGGTTCTAGCTCCCCCGTCGGACGGGGGCGGGGGGGGCAGGCCCGTTGAGCGCATCCCCCTCTCGCGCAAGCGCAAGGCGATTGCAACAAACCTCAAGAACGCACAGAATACGGCGGCGATGCTCACGACGTTCAATGAAGTGGACATGAGCAAAGTCATGGAGCTTCGGGCGCGGCGCAAGGTGGACTTTGAGGGGCGCTTTGGCGTCGGGCTGGGTTTCATGAGTTTCTTCACCAAGGCCACCGTCGGGGCGCTTAAGCAGTTCCCCATGGTCAACGCCGAAATTGACGATGCACGCGGCGAGATTATCCTCAAGAAATACTACGATATTGGAATCGCAGTCGGGCTGGAAGACGGCTTAGTCGTACCGATTATCCGTGATGCCGACAAGTTAAGTTTTGCGGCGATTGAGAAGAAAATCAAGGAAGTGGCAAGCAAAGCCAAAGAGGGTAAGCTCGGCCTCTCCGATCTGACGGGCGGCTCGTTCTCCATTACCAATGGCGGCACGTTCGGCTCGATGCTCTCCACCCCTATCCTCAACTACCCGCAAGTTGGAATCCTAGGAATGCACAATATCATCAAGCGCCCCGTGGTAGTCGGTGATGAGATTGTGATCCGCCCGATTATGTATCTCGCACTCAGCTACGATCATCGCATTATTGATGGCAGCACCGCCGTCCGCTTCCTCGTCAAAGTCAAAGAGCTGATTGAGGATCCTGAGACGCTTCTTTTAGAGGGATAGAAAGAAAATTATGGCCTTAGCGGACTTATTAAACGCCCAGGAAAAGCCCATTCGTGAGTGGCTCGATGCGGCAAAAAAACACGTCGCGGCGGTGCAGAAGCTCCAGAAAGCCACCGAGGATGGCATTGTGCGCGACTTAGAGAGGTTGCGGCTGGCGGCGCAAGCCTCGGCGGAGACGCTGGCGGAGCGGGCGAGTGCTTGCCCGGAGTTCGACTTCGATGCAAACGCCTACCTCCAGAGCGACGGCGAGTTTCTGAGCGAGCTACGCGCTGAAGCAGAGCGTATTGGGCTGACGGTGCACGAGCGCGACGGGACAATCTTCTCCTACCCCGTTCTAGTGCGCCGCGAACCGGATTTGGCGGCAGTGCGCGTGGATAAAGTACTGCACTTTACACTGCGTCCCAGTGTTATTGCGGCGGCGCTGAAAAAAATCCAGGCACGCGAGGCTAAGGCACGTCCCGAGCGCTTTATCGAGACACTCTTCACGGCCTACGAGCTGCTGCGCGCTAAAGAAAATCTCGCGAGCTGGATTGATCTGCCGCTGTCACAAGTGTATGAGATTTTAACACTCCTGCCCGGCAGCGAGAAAGAGTACACGCTCCTGGACTTCACCCGCGATGTGTATTTCCTAGATACCAGCGGCATCACAGAGACAAAAAAAGGCTACGAGCTAAGCCTACCCGCCAGCACAGCGTCCCGCGAGCGCAAGGCCAAGCTCCTGCCGTTTGTGGACCGGCAAGGTCGCGAGAAGCTCTACGCCACAGTGAAATTCACCCCGCCGGGAGACTAGGGCTAAAAATATGGCTGTTGCACTGGACGAGTGGGTACGCTGCCTAGACAACGAGTACCTGGCGGAGTTTATCGCCGACGGTGGCTCCGCCGTCCGCTTGATTGTTGCCCCGAATGTGGATGCCGTAGACACCGCGCTGGCGACTCTTGCGGGCGTGGCGTTAGAGTGGGGCTACGGGCTGGCCTGGGTGGATGCCGGGCAGACAAAAGTCCAGCTCATCGAGCAGCTCTTTCATGCCATTGCTCGCCAGATTGACTGGGAGACGGGAGTCAAGCACTGGCTCCGGGGGCAACTGGAGAAAAGCGGCTATACGGTTCCCGAGTCTGGTGCGCTCGATGTGGACTCCCTGACGGTTTGCAACGATATCACCCGCGCAGAACTGCTCGCCGAGGCGCGCCGCTGGGTTGCCCACACAATCAGCAGCGACCATAGCCTCTACCGGGAGTTTCGCAATGCGATGGCGATGCTGGTTCTCGGTCAGCTCAACCCGCAGAGTGTCACTCCCTCCGATTCCGAAGTGGTTTACCAGTGGCTGCGTGGCGAAAAATGTTCCCTCTCCGTGCTCAAGCGCCTGCGGCTCTTTCAGCGTATCGGGCGGCACAACGGGCGGCTCATGCTGTCGTCTCTAGCAGCGTTTCTGCCAAAGCTCGGCCTCAAGGGACTCGTCGTTCTCCTCGACATCCGCCCCGTGGTCTCTGAGATTCCCGGTGGCCTGCGCTACACCCGCGCCGCGATCCAGGATTTCTACGAAGTGCTACGCCAGTGCATTGACAGCACGGATGAGCTGCGCCATTTCCTGCTGGTTGCCGCCGCCGGGCCAGGACTGATCGAGAACGAGCGACGCGGGCTAAACAGCTACACGGCGCTGAAGCTGCGCACTATCGAGGATGTTCGTGACAAAGACCGCAGCAACCCGCTGGGAATGCTGGTTCATCTGGAAGGAGTGCCCACCTCGTGAGCGAGATAATCCCTACCACTCTGGAGCCGCAGCTCTGTCGCCGCGCTTTAGAGGCACTTCGCGCAGGCGTCCCCAACCGCGATGCCGTTCGGCTTCTCACGCCGCTGCACAAGCGCACCAGTGAGGAGTTCGAGAAAGCCTTGCGCGGTATCGAGGAGGACAGTAAAGCGCGGGGAATGGTGATCACAGGCGGCTTTGGGAGCGGCAAGTCGCATCTCTTGGAGTACTTGCGCCATCTAGGGATCGAGAGTCACTTCGTCTGCTCCCGTGTCACGCTCTCCAAGGAGACGCCTCTCTCGGATCTCACCAAGGTGCTGCGGAGCGCCGTTGACAGTGCCACTTTGCCCGATAGAGTCGGCCCCGCGCTCGCCGAGCTCGCGGAGGGCTTTTCTGCTGATAAAGCGCCGGGCTGGGCGGAGTTTTTCCAGTGGGTGCACCGCACGCCCGAGCTGGATCCACGCTTTGGGGCGTCTCTCACCCTCTTTGAGCGGCTTGCCAGCAGCGACGAAGAACTCTCCGAAAAGCTCTTAGCGGAGTGGCAGGGTTACCCCATCAAGCTGAGTGAGTTCCGTGCCTCGCTGAAGTCGCTGGGCTCGGACGCGGACTACACCCTGGGTCGGCCTCAGAAAAATCAAGAGCTGCTACGCTTTGCCTTTCTCACGCGCTTCTTTAAGGCGCTGGGCTACACCGGCTGGGTGATCTTGCTGGACGAGGCTGAGCTCATCTCTCGCTACGGCCTGCGGGCGCGCGGGAAAGCCTACGCGCATCTCTCGCAGCTCTTAGGGCTCGCTGAGGACACCCGAATTCCAGGCTTACTCGTGGTCGCCGCCATCACGGATGACTACGCGGGTGAGGTGCTGCACCGGCGCGGGGATCGCCTCAAAGTGCCCGATAAGATGGAGCTAGCGGGCGATCTGCCCAGTAAGATCGAGGATGCCAAGCGCGGCATTGCGGCCATTGAGACAACCAACCTCAGCGTCCAAGTCCCGGGTCGCGAGCAAGTACGCCAGACTCACGACACGCTCCAGGCTGTCTACGCCGCCGCCTACGACTGGCAGCCACCGTCGCTGGCGGACACGCTGGAGTACGCGGGCAGCACACGCATGCGGCAGTATGTCCGCGCCTGGATCACGCTCTGGGACTTGCGGCGTCTCTACGGCTACGTGGGGGAAACCGTCACCGAAGCCGTCACGCTCAGCTACGACGAAGACAAAGACATCGAGAAAGTCGCCGACGACGACGATGGCCCCTTCGGCCCCGACTAAAGTTTGGGGTAAAGTTGAGCTTGCCGTGTCGGGCTGGAAGTTGGTGCGGAGGGTCTCCGGCGTTTCGCGCAGCGCGTGCCGAACGGGTCGAAACGAGACGTCATCGTCCCTACCCGGTGTCGGCTCCCATTTGACCTCGTCGCCACAGGGCGGCAGGCTGCAAAGTGTCTGTCGTCTCCGTGCCGAACACGGCAAGCTCACAAGTATAGTATCGCTTTCTCCACGCTTCGCAAGTCTCTCTGGTGCTGATACACTAAGCCCCTATGACAGATGAAGAGAAGCTCATTGAGAAGCTACGCAGGATCGAGGCGCTCTATGCTCGGCCTGGGACACTGGGCGAGCGCGAGGCCGCCGCCGGTGCCCGTGAGCGCATTTTAGCGCGGCTGAAAGAAGTCGAAAAAGTCGAGCCGACCGTGGAGTACAAGTTCACGATGTCGGATCGCTGGGCGCAGCAGCTCTTCATGGCCTTGCTCCGACGCTACAACCTCAAGCCCTACCGCTACCGTGGACAGAAACGCACCACGGTCATGGTCAAAGTCACCCGCTCGTTTGTTCAGGAAACCCTCTGGCCGGAGTTCGAGGCGCTGCACACCACCCTGGAGGAGCACCTTACCGAAGTCACCCAGCGCGTGGTCGCCGAGGCCCTTCATCCCGATACGTCGGATGCAGCGGAATCGGCTTAGTGAGCACTCCAGAGTTTCACCAGTGTTTCGATAGTGGCTGCGGCACCAGGAGGGGGAAGCCGCGAGACACTTCCTTTCGTAGGAATCCCCTCCAGCGGCCACTGGGCTCTGAGAAACGCTTCACTCTCTAAGCGCATGCCACCGTTCCAGGCTTGCAGGGCGGCATCGAGGACGGCGAACTCCGCGAAGCCCTCACGAGGGCCGTAGACGAGCGGTGTCCCCGCTGCCATACACTCGCCCACCAGGCCATAGCCCGCCTTGGAGATCACGCAGTCCACGCTCGCCACCAAGTCCTCATGGGGCATCGTCTCACGCGAAAGCACGATTAAGTTCCCGGGCCAGGGCCTCGGCGGCGGCGTGAGTGTGTAGAACGTCCAGCCCATAAAGCGCTCCAGGCTCTCCCACGGAAACGGCATCCCCCAGCTCCCCGCGTAGATCAGCGCACTTCGGCCAGAACAGAGCGTGTGCGAGCTTCCCACCCGCGCCACCAATCCCACGGACTCGCGGCTCGGGAAATACGGCATCGGGAGTGCGAGCCCCGCTTCCAGTAGCAGGGTTGCTTGTGCGTACTCCGCCTCGAGCTGTGCGACGATTCCCTCGAACCCTGCGTAATCCGCGTAGATATCGGCCCAGGTAAAGTTTGCAACGCATACCGACGGCAAGCCAAGTGTCAGGGGAAACGAGGCCACATCGGTGAGGACAAGCCGGGCATTAACGAAGCGTAGCCAGGCGATTTCGTCGGCGCGACACGCTTTGTTGCGCTGGTTCTGTTCCTCCCACGCGGCCCTCGTCGCCGCAATATCCACCGTCACAGAATCGGTCTGGAGGCAACCGACATCAAAGCTCTCGGGGATTAGGGTGAAGGGACGCTTCACTTCCGCACGCCAGAACCACTCAGGAGCCACCGTCTTTACAAAAAGCGGAATTTCCGGTGGCAAGTCCCGCAGAACCGTCACCTCCCGCGCCGAGTGCCCCAGCCCGTGCCCCGAGACGTACGCCACAACTGCCAAGGCGTACCGGCTACTTCTCGATCTCGATCGTGTCCCAGCGCTTGCCATCGAGGCTGCGAACCGTAACACTCTTCAGCCCTTCCAGCTTCTCCCAGCGGTGCGAGAGGAGCATGGACTTTACCGGCTTGAGCTTACCCACCTTCAGGTCAATTGCCTCCAGTGCTATTTCGGGCTTTGCAAATGCCGTGCGGAATGTCACCGTCGCCAGTACGGACTTGCCGCCCGCGAAGCGCACGTACCAGCCCGAGCGCTTGGTGCCGTACTCACGAAACGCCCCTTTTTCGCCAATACTCAGCGGCTTGCCAATCGCGGCATCCACCTGGCGAGGTTCCTTGCCCATCACTTGATGGATCGAGAAATCTTTGCACAGCGCTGGCAAAGCAATCACTGCCAGCCCAACTATTGCCAACATTTTCTTCATACCTGGATTGTACACCACGAAGTACCTCATGTTGGTAAACTATCCGGAAAACCAGTGAACTCCCAGATCCCGCCTGCGTCGGTAGCCGCATGAGAGAGACGCAAAAAGAGTGGAGTGTGAAGGGTGCCAAGCGCACCGCCGTTGTGGTGCTTCCGGCAAAGACCGAGGGAGCGCCGATTGTTTTCGGGTTCCACGGGCACGGGGGCAACGGACGCAATAGCGCAAACCGCTGGAACTTGCAGGCGCTCTGGCCTGAGGCGATCTTTGTCTATCCCAATGGCCTACCCACCAAGACTTCACGCGATCCCGAGGGCGGCAAGCCGGGCTGGCAGATGTTTGGCGGTGGCCTGCTCCCCAACCGGGATCTTGATTTCTTCAACGCGATGCTAGAGACAGCGCACAAAGAATGGAAGGTGGACGAGAAGCAGCTCTACTGCACCGGGCACTCCAACGGTGGCGGCTTTACCTACTACCTCTGGGGCCAGAAGCCCGAGCTTTTCGCCGCGCTGGGCGTGGTAGCGGGCGCGGGCGAGCGGCTGATTCGCAGTGCTAAACCCTGTCCATTGATGCACATCGGGGCCAAGAACGACCCAATTGTGAAGTGGGATCAGCAACAAGCGGCCATAGACGCGGCCAAGAAAATCAATGGCGACAAAGTGCCCGTTGAGGTGGTACTCCACGAAGGCGGCCACAGCTACCCCAGCAGCGCCCCGGAGAAGCTGATCGCGTTTTTCAAAAAGTATAAGCGGTAGAGCCAAGTTCTCCTGTTTCTCATCCAAAATCGGGGCCGAAGTGGAAAAATGTGCTAGAATGCGCAGGACTTGGCAGTGACTTCCAACGAAACAGATTTCCCGGCAGACCTGAGGACTTTGATCCTCTCCCCCACGGACTACCTTGCAGGTGGTGTTCGTAGCCTACGCTTTCACCTGACCAACAGCGACCCCCAGACTGCTCTGTATGTCAAGCTGTCGTCTGAGGCCGACTGGGTCAGCCTATCACCGCAGGAGGCCGCTCTGGGGCCTGGCGAGAAGCAGGCGGTGGCGGTAACGGTCAAAGTGGACACGGCGCGGGCGCAGCTTCAGGCGGGTGGCCCGCCCGCAACGCCCATCGCGCTCCTGAGCCAGCGCCTCGGAGGAGCAGGCTTGTCTCCCCTGCCCACGATGAGTGCGACAGTCTACGTGCGCCTCCCAGTGGCGATCTGCCCGTCGTGCGAAAAGACGCTAGATGCGGACCTCTCCGATGGTGCGACGATTCCCGCGTTCTGTCCGTTCTGTTTCGAGCGCCTGCGCCCCTGCCCGATCTGCTCAACGCCTAACACGTGGCGTGCTCGTCAGTGCATCGCGGATTCGTCGCACACCGTCCGTGGCCTGCTGGACTGGACTGTTCTTGGGGGCGGCCCAGGCCACTTTGGCCTACGCGACCCCGTGGATCTGGGAGTTGCGCCTCTGCGTGAGGGGGCGGGGTTTTCCCTGACCCGTCGCTGGTCGTTTCCGTCGGTGCCGCCCAGCCGCAGCGAGCAGACTCTCTACTGGAGCGCCCCAATCGCGGCCTACGGCATGGTCGCCGCCGCTGCCGCCACGTCCGAGGGGGATGCCCATATCTACGCCTTTCAGAGCGACACCGGCGCTCCGCTCTGGGACCCGTATCCTCTCGCCGACCCGGTCTATCCCGAGCGCGGCGGGGTAACCCTCAACGAGGGGAAGCTCTACGCCGCCACGGTCGAGGGCCTGCTGGTCTGCGCCGATGCGCTCCGTGGCACCCGCCTCTGGGAACGGACACTAGCGGGGAAGGTCTACGGCGCTCCGGTTCCCTCCACACCCGGCTCACCGCTCCTGGTTCCTCTGGTCACGGCGGAGGGAGGTGCACTGGCGCAGGTGGGTGTGGAGCTAGGGGATGGAATCTGCATGACGCCGCTGGAAGGCCCCGTTATGACCGCCCCGGCGTTCTTTGACGGACGGGTGCTGGTTCATGATGACAGCGGGGTACTGAGCTGTATCGAGCTGACTACCGGCAAGCTCCTCTGGCGCTCCAATGGACTGGGCAAGTTTCAGGCGTCCCCGATCGCCTACGATGGCCGTGTTTACTCCGCCACCGACACGGGAAAGGTTTTTGCGCACGAGATTCAGACAGGCAAGGAGCTCTGGCAGGTAGAAGTCACCAGCGTGGCGCTCTCGGGGACGCCCGCCTGCGACGGCAGCTTGCTCTATCTGCCGGGCGAGGATGGAGTGCACCTGGTCAGTGCCGCCCTGGGACGGGCTGTCCGTCGCTACCCTACCCGCCGCCCCGTGCGCTCCTCCCCCGTGGTGATTGCAGGCTCCCTCCTGTTTGGGGTCACAGATGGGGATATCTACGGCGCGGCACCGGGCCGCACCATGGAGCGTCTGTACGAGACCGGGACAATCAGCTCCCAGATTATCACCGCCCCCGCACTGGCCGATGGTGCATTATTTCTCACCTCCACCAACGGTGTTCTCTACAGTCTGGCCCTCAGCTAGCCGTATAATAGATCGCTAAAGTTTTATCATGGCCCAGAGCACAATCCTGAGTATGTTTGAGAGTCCCAGTACCGTAGACAGTCCCACCCCGGGCGGCACGGTCTGGCTTGCACGCGACCCCGTGATGCAGCGCCCCGTCTTGCTCAAGCGCCTTCCCACCAGTGCCAATCGCTCCCGCCTGACTGAGGCACTCACGCTGGATCATCCCGCCATTGCCCGTACACGTCGCTGGCTACTGGATGAGAACGAGCTCTACGTGGTGCGCGATGTGGCACGCGGAAAGAATCTTCGGCAGCGGCTGTCGGCCCAGGGAGGGCGACCTGACACGGAGACTCTGCGCAAGTTCCTACTGCCCGTTTTAGAGGCGCTTGAGTACGCCCACGGTCGCCAGCTTCCCCACGGCGGGCTCTCCTACGAGAATATCCTCATTGCCGATGATGGGGCCGTGATGCTCACCGACTTTGGTGCTACCGACCCCGCGGCATCGCACCACCGGGCACTCTACAATGGCTCGCTGACTGTCGAGAACGATATCCAGGCGATGGCGAAGCTCATCGCAGCGCTTCTGCCTACCACAGGCCCCTTCGCCACCCCCACCGTGCGCAGCCGTGTGGAGGGAGTGACGTTGCGTTGTGAGACTCTTGGTAGCCTCAGGGAGGTGTTGGCAAGCCTGGAGAAGCTCGCCACGGCTCCCCTGCCTCGCCCCACTTCCACGGCAGTCGCCACGGTCTCGTCCCAGACCCCCGGACAGCCTGGGATCCCTCCCCCCCTCTTTGGGAACCTTCCCACGAGCATCGCACCCGCTCTCACGGAGCAAAACGCCCCCGCCCCCACAAAAGGCGTCGCCAAGCTTGTCTGTAGCCAGCCCGACCGCCCCCTGGTGCCGCAGGGTGGCGGTGGCCTACTCGCCATCGAGGCCAAGAACGACGGCGACGCGACTCTGCTCATCCGTATGGTAGCCACCCAGCACGCCTGGCTCAATGTGCGTCCGACCAACCTCCCCCTTGTTCTGCCGCCGGGGGCCTCCGTCAAGATCGGCTTCGTGGTCTCTGCGGCACGCCTGGCGGGCGGCGAGTACCGTAGCGCCGTCTATCTCTCATCGAACGCCCCTGGCCCCAACGCCGAGGATTTGCGCACCGGCTGGTGGAAACACAGCTTCGAGGTGCGTATCATGGTCGGTGGTGGTGGCGGAAGCTGGAAGGGCTACTAAAACACCGCAAAGGAACTGACTATGCTTCTCTCTTTTACACCCCCGGCTCACATTTTTACTCCCCCGGCTCACACTGCTCCTGCTCCGTTCCAGAGTTTTTCCGGCGACTACACCGGCAAACAAGACGGGGGTACGATCAAGCTCTTGATCAAACAGGCCAGCGACGGCGTAGTGACCGGGACGTTTAACGATGGTTCCTCAAGCGCCACTCTGGCGGGTAAGATCAGCGACGACAGTAAAAAAATCACCGGGCAGTTTACCTATCAGGGCATCAATCTCCCCTTCGAGATCCGCCGCAAGGGCGGGCAGATCGAGTTCGTCATGAAACTGGGTAACGAAGAGGAGGTGATGACGCTCACTCGCAGTGGCGGAGCCGCGCCGGAAGAGCCTCCAACCAAGGTTCCAAAAACGGCGGCGGCGACGGGTAGTGGCTTTACGCACCCCGCGGGGCTCGCTCTCAACCTGCCCAAGGGCTGGAAAGTGCAGCAGAGCAGCGTCCTGACAACCCTACTCCCTCCCGGAGCCAGCAAAGCGGATGGCGATGAAATCTATCTTCTGCTGGTAGGTGATGCGAACGGTATTCAGAGCAAGAGCGACCCGCGCTTAGGGCAGTTTATGGAGCTGATCCTCAATGGGGCAAAGGGCACGGGTGGCCTGATTCTGGGGCCGGGTATCACGTTCCAGCGCACGGGCAGTGAAAAGGGCGACCTGACCTTCACGGGCTCCAACGGGCGTGGCAGCTCGGTGTACGTCCGCTGCATCTTCTCCGAGCCGCAAGGCCGAATCGCCGCCATTCTAGCTGTGGGCCTTAAGACAAAGATCACTGCCCGCGAAGCAGCTCTCCAGAGTTCAATGGCATCGGTGAAGGGCACCTCCCCGGAGCACGATAGCCGTCTTTTGGGAAGCTGGAAGGGAACGACACGAACCAATTCCAGAGACGCTCGTGATGCCGTGGGCCGTCTGAAAGCCTCCAGTGTGAGTGATAGCAGCACCACCTACCAGCTCACCGGCGAGGGCCGTTTTGTTGAGAGCCGCCACTCGCGCACGATTGCCCTCGGCCCCGGCGGCGTCTCTTTAGACAGTGGTGACACCGTGGAGCGCACGCAAGGGCAGTGGGCCGCCAGCAACGGGAAGATCGCCTTCAGTGACGACAATGGGCTCTACTTGTTGGGCACCTACCAGCTCCAGGGAGGGGCAGTGGTGATCCAAATAGGCGACCGCGTGATCACCCTAAGTCGCGGCTGATCGTCGCCCCCACTCGGTAGCGCTCGAGCGCCGTGCGATCCAGCTCAATCCCGAGGCCGGGCGCATCGGGGACAGCCGCGTGGCCGTTTTCCATCGTGACTCCCCCCCGTACCAAGTCATCCTCACGCACACGCTCGCCAAAAATATCCGACGGGATCGTGCAGGACTCCGCAGCGGCGCAGGCGTGCAGGTAGCTCGTCTCCAGAATTCCTAGGTCTACCTCGGAGCCATGCCAGACGGGCTTTCCTTCCCATTGCGCCACTTTACACAGCTCGACAAAGGCGAACATCGGGCCGTTGAAGTTGTAGCCATCGGCGCAGTTGGTGCGAATCGCAGGGAGAATATCTTCCACACGCTGCCCTTGATGCAGATACGGCAGCGAGATATGAATAAAAATAGGGATTCCTAGCTCCGCCTTCAGTGTCTGGAAGCCCGCGTAGTCCTGCCGCTCAATCGGATCCTCCAGACCATACATCACCGAGAGATCCACGCCGCGCATCAGTTCCAGCGTGTTTTTGACACTCCCCCAGCGCTGGTTGGGATCGAGCAAGACTTTCATCCCCTCGCCGCAGCGCTCTTTAATGGCCGCGCACCACTCCCGTGGCGAGTCGCTCTCGGCGATCTTGAACTTAAAGACACGATGCCCCTGCTCCATTGCCTCATGAGCCTTACGTGCCGCGTCGGCAGGGGTGCGTCGCGCCGTCCAGCCGAGGCACTCGATGGAGTCGCGCACTTTCCCCCCAAGTAGCTGATAGACCGGCACCCCCAGATACTTCCCTGCCAAGTCCAGCACCGCCGACTCGTAGGCATCGTAGAGCCGCCTGTTGGCAATAGGCAGATCCCGCCAGTTCAGCGCCAGCGGATCGGCTCCCAGAAGCACCGCGAGAGTTGGCTCCAGCTCGGCCTCGCTCACGGTTCGGTAGCTCTCCCCAATGCCAATCGCGCCCTCGCCCGTTTCGAGCTCGATAATCCACTTGGGCATGTGCACAAAATCAGACCAGTACCCCCCCAGCTTAAATTTCTGGAGAAACCCCGCGTCCTCATCGGCGATTCCAGGGGAGTTAAGGCTATCGGGCTTCGCGGGCACCACAACGGGCGTCGCACGCACACGGCGAATACATCGGTCGGACATGGGTGTTGGTTCAATATCGAGGGATAAATATCCTCTCGCTTAGGGCTTCGTTCGTTTCTCACTGCGCCGGGCACCCTCCGGGTGCGGAAAACTAATTTTCAGGGTTTTGTTAGATTTGGGGTTTGACGACCGTTTTATGGGTGTGAAACGCAGTAAGATTGTGATGCCTCTCCACTTGGTCTGGACAACCAAGAATCGAGAGGGTTGGATATCGGCAGAGATCGAGGAGCGCTTGTACCGTACCCTCTTCGCCAAGGCGGAAGAACTAAAAGCAAAAGTACTGGCAATTGGGGCAATGCCTGATCATATCCATATCGCCGTTCTTCTTCCCAGTACTATTACGGTAGCCGCTCTGGTCAAGCAACTCAAGGGTGCCTCACAAAACTTAGCATCGGAAGCTCTTCTGGGTAGAACTGTTTTCTGGCAAGAAGGCTACGGGGCTTTTGCTTTCCAGATCAATGCCCGCCATCGGGTTAATTGCACCCGGAGGGTGCCCGGCGCAGAGAGGAACGAACGAAGCCCTAAGCGAGAGCAACTTGTTGCCTCGAACACAAACCATTGCCTCGAACACAAACCAACAAGGATTCTTCCCCCTCGGCAACGAATAATCCCCCATGCAAAACATAACCCGACGGTATTTATTCGCGGCAGTGATCGCCGCCGCAGTGGCTCCCGTGTACGCACAGAAGCCCGTGACTCACAGACTGATCGCACAAGACAAAGGGCATGTCGTTATTCTCAATGAAAAAGGCGAGGTGGAGTGGGAGGTTGCTTGCGGCTTCAACTCGCACGATCTCTCAGTGCTGCCCAATGGCAACTTCTTGATTCATCTGGGCCCCGCGAAGATCGTCGAGATGACCAAGGACAAGCAAGTGGTCTGGGAGTGGCAGAGCAAGCCCGTCGCTCCCTACACAGGTCGCATCGAGATCCACGGGTTCCAACGTCTCAAAAACGGCCTGACCATGATCGCCGAGACGGGCAATAAGCGCATTATCGAGGTGGATAAAGACGGCAAGATCGTCAAGGAAGTCCCTCTCACCGTCGAAGCTCCGGACTCGCATCGAGACACCCGCCGTGTCCGCAAGCTAGACAATGGCAACTACCTCGTCGCACACGAGGGTATGGGCTGCGTCCGCGAGTACGATGGCAAGGGCAAGGTTGTCTGGGAGTACAAGATTGATCTTAATAACCAACCTGCCACGGGCGGCCACGATGGTCATGGAACCAGTGTTTTTAATGCCCTGCGCCTCAAGAACGGCAATACACTGATCGGCGGCGGCAACAACAACCGGGTCTTTGAAGTGAATAAAGCGGGGAAAGTGGTCTGGAGCATCGAGCGCGACGAGCTCAAGCGCCCTGATGGCCGCCCGATTCACCTGTGCTGGGTCACCACAGTGCAAGTGCTCCCCAATGGCAATGTTGCCTTTGGCAACACCCACTCCGGCCCGGAGAACCCGCAGATCATCGAAGTCACCCGTGACAAAAAAGTCGTCTGGATGCTGGATGACTGGAAGACCTTCGGCAACGATCTGTGCGCGTCGTGGTTCTTGGATATCAAGGGGAAAGTGATCCGGTAGTGAGGTGAAGCACTGGCCCCTCGGACTCCTCGCCGCACTTGCCGGACTGCTCCCGCTTGTCCTAAAAGAGCCGTTTGTGGGGTTCGTCGGGCCGGTGCTTCTGGCAGTCGTCAGTACCTGTGCGCTCTCCTCACTTCCGCGCTGTGAACGTCTGAAGTGGGGAGCAAGCCTCAGCAGCATTGCCACCTTGACTCTCTTTCTCACGATGCTGGTCTTCGGCGCGGGAGGCATGAGCCTCCTCACCCTCGTCTGGCTTCCCTGGTTTCTCTTGTTCTCGCTTCCCCTCGCCTTTATCGAGTGGCGCAAACACTCCTGGCGACGGAGCACTCTAGCGGCACTAGGGCTCCTTCCGCTTCTCTATCTTGGTTCCGCGCTCCTCACTTTTGACTTCCTACACCCCGAGCTCTGCTACGACCAGGAGACACCCGATAGGCAAAACCGACCTCCCGCAATTGGCCCACAGATTACCTGGACGGGCCGCCTGCTCTGTAAACCTGAAGGCCCCTGCTTCCTCTTTTTCTGCGACTACACGGGGCAAGAATGGATATGGTCTCTCTACCAACCCGTCCTCAGAATCTGGTTCGCACTACCAAACTGCCCCGCCTATGATGGGTTACATCGGCTGGTAAACGACCACGGCTCACGTGTGGTAAAATCCCCATGAGTTCGCAATAATTAAAGGCATTTACTTTGGAAGAACAGGCGGCGCTTCAGTTTCCGGTAGGCAATGAGATCATCGAGATCAAGCAGGACACCACCGGCAATATCAATAAAACCTATCTTGTCACCCTGACAGATAGCGAGCGGTTTATCCTTCAGCGGATCAACAAGAGGGTTTTCACCCAGCCCGAGCTGGTGATGCGCAACATCCGCCGGTTTTCGGAGCACGTCGCCCGTAAGCTTGCCGTTGCCCCGATTGATAAGGGCCGTCGCTGGGAGACACCGCAGGTTCTGGCCGCACGCGATGGCAAGGATTTCTGGATTGATGCCGAAGGCGAGTACTGGCGCGCCCTGAGCTTTATTCCCCGCTCCCGCTCCTACAACACTGCCCAGAATGAGGCGCATGCCTACGAGGTGGGCTTCGGGCTGGGTGCGTTTCACAACCTGATCAGCGACATGAAGGCCGATCAGCTCGCCGACACGCTGCCAGGCTTTCATATCGCACCCGGTTATCTGGCACACTTCGATAAAGTCGCCGCCAACCATAGTACGGAGATCACAGCCGAAGTGCGCCACGGACTGGCGTTTGTGGAAGCGCGACGCGGATTTATCAGCGTTTTAGAGGATGCCAAGGCGTCGGGCAAGCTCCCGCTGCGCCCGATTCATGGTGATCCAAAGATCAATAACGTGATGATGGACACTGTCACCGGACAAGCCATTAGTATTATTGACCTAGATACTGTCAAGCCCGGCCTAGTGCACTACGATATCGGCGATGGGCTGCGCTCGGCGTGTAATGCACTGGGCGAGGAGACCAAAGACTTCGACGCCGTGTGCTTCGAGCCAGAGCTTGCCAAGGCGATTCTGAGCGGCTACTTGGAGCAGGCCCACCACTTTCTCACCCCCGCCGACTACGAGCACCTCTTCGATGCGATTCGCTTAATTGCCTTCGAGCTGGGCCTGCGCTTCTTCACGGACCACCTCGCGGGCGATGTCTACTTCCTCGCGGATCACCGGGGCCACAATCTGGAGCGAGCACTGGTGCAGTTCGCACTGTGCCAGAGTATCGAGGCGCAAGAGAGCACGATCCGCAAGATCATCGCCGACGCGCTGTAGCCGCGTTGAGTCGCCCCGATGAACTACCGCCCTAGAGTCACGGCGCCAATCGTCACGGTTTCTTTGTTCTGCGTGAGGCGTAGCGTCAGATGCTGGCGCTTCTCATTGCCGCGCCCGAAGTTTGTGATTATCGTGGCCTGCACGGTCGTGCCGCCGGTGAGTTTCTGCTCGCCGCTGCCAAAGTAGTTGGTCTGAATTTTATAGACGCCCGGCACGGCACGGCGGATCATGTAGTCCTCGGGGCCGTAGCCACTCGTGAAGTCTTTGGAGAGCTTGCCGCCCACTTGGGTTAAGTTATGGCTGTAGAAGCACTCCTCGCCCGTGGGCTCGATCACGTGCAGATCCATGTCGGAGCTATCCGAGTCCCAGGTCATCACGATCCGCACGTCGCACGTGAGGTTCTGGATCAGGCGGCGGTCAAAGTTATGGCGTGCAGTCGGGTGCTTTGCCAGAATCGCATTGGCCTCGGTGAGCGCAATGACTTCGATGCCGTCGAAGCGCTCCCAGTGGCGCATCACAACGGTGTGCAGTAGCTCCAGCGCCCGCTCCGGCTGATTTAAGTCGGCGCACACCAGCGCAAGATCGCGGTAGCTCTGGGGCTCCTCGGGGCGCAGATACAGAATCTTCTCAAAGAGCGTGGCGGCAATTTGCTTTTCTCCAAGCTGTGCCAGTCGGTGCGCCAGCACGCGCAGTAGCGCCGCGTCCTCGATCTGCAAGTCCGCAAGAGACGTCAAGATGCGCAAGCCTTCGCTCTGACGACCAAGCTGGAGCAGCAGCTCCGCGCAGTCCAGATAGAACGCGGGCGTGTCGGCGTAGCTCTCGCGCTCTTTTAAGTACGCCGCGTAAGCGCCCGCTGGCCCGGCAGCCTTGAGCGTCTTCAGATACGGCGCATCCGGAGTCCACGCCTTGATCGCGATTCCCAGGCGCATCGCGTCTGGTTCCAGTGCAGTAGGTTTGTAGGTGCTGACAGGAGAATTCAGTTTATATAGCTCCGCCAAAGGATCGGAATTAGCCCGCCCCGATGCCGCCACAGCCGGTTGTGCGCCACGGAGCATTACTGCTCGGCCCTGATCCCGGTTCGTGCTGGCAGGTAGTTCCTGGCGGTGCTCTCCCGCAATACGAGGCACTGGGCGCATTTCGGAGGAGAAGCGCTCGCGTTTTTTCTCCGCGTCGCTCTTTTTGGCGAACTTGGGGAAGTCTTTCTTCCACCAGGTGGAGCGCTCATTCCACTGATTCAGCACGCTCTGGAGCTGTAGGTCGTCCTTGATCCGCTGGGTGTTCTTCTCCGTTTTCTCGCGGCCCAGCCAGGCATCGTAGAGCGCGGGGCGGGTGCGTGGCGGGGCGATATTGTGCTCGACGTACTGCTCTAGCGTTTCAAGGACGATCAGCGACGTGCCCGGCGTGACTAAATTAAAATCCCGGCCCAGGGCCAGCAGCGCCTCGTGGTTTTCGTCGGGCAGGAGCGCAAGGCGCTCGACCCGCTGGGCGGCCCACTGGCGGGCGATGAGGCCCTGGGCAGAGCTTCCCGTGCGCGAAACAGTGACGGTATGGCGTGCGATAACCTGTCCACCAGGCAGGCCATAGACAAGGGTCAACTTCGCTTCCTCGGTGAGCAGGCGGCCCGTGATGAGGCCGTCTTGCCACTGCAGATCGGCTGTCCCCTGCCCCTCCACACCAAGAAGCGCGACACTCGGGCGGCCCAAGGCATCGGGGTTCGTGCCGTCACTCAGAGCGCCCCCTGTCTGCTCGCAGAAGTAGCGCAGGAGGCCAAAGTTCGTTCCCGGCGCGGTGGCGATAGCATAGATCGGGGTCTGAGCCGCCACTTTTGGCAAGCCGTGCCCGAGGTTGGAGAAGCCATCGGTGAACCAGAGCCAGTAGTCGCGGCGTTGCAAGTTCAGTGCGCCAAGCGCCGTTCCACCGTCGAAGGGCTGTGCTTTAAGAAACGCGATGAGCTCACTGGCATTGCCACTCGTCACCCGAAACTTGCGCGGCTTCTCCGCCCGCTCACGCAGCACGACCACCTCAACCTCAAGAGTTTTCCCAGAAAGATGCTCGCTCAGCAGTGCCAGCTCCTTGCCGATCTCTGCCTTGCGGCGGCTCAGGCTCGCATCCCAGACAATTCCAATCTGGTGCGCGGCAACGCGCTCGATCTTGACAAGAGGCGGCGTGTCCGTGATACAGAAAAACCGCTCCGGACGCGGGCCACTCGCACGGGTGAAGCTCTCCGTCAGCACCGTCGGGCTGTCCGTGTGGGGAACCGTGATCGTCACGTCCTGCTCGGCACTATTTTCCAGTACGACCTCCGCTCTCAGGCGGTCGTCGAAGTGAGCCAGGGTAAAAGGGCGCTTGCCCACTAAGATGCTGGCCTTGGTCGCACCGAGCACGTCCACCGTGATCTTGCCCTCGGGGATCGGGCCACCAAAGCGAACCGGAATCGTGCGCTTGTCCGTGCTGTAGGTAATGCGCACGGTGCGGGTGCCGCCTGCCGGAAGCGGGTAGACACGGGTACGAAAAACATTGCCCTCCAGCCTCTCCAGGAGGCCGGGATCCACTCCCTTGCGCACCTCTTTCTCAAACACCACGCGTGCTTTTTCTTTTTCCACCGGCACGGCGTCTACCAGCTCGCCCTTCACATCCAGCGCAAACCCTGAAACCGCCGCGCCCTCCGGCAGAGGAAATGTCAGCTCGCCTTCCAGCACCCGCTTCGACGGGTTATGAAAAACCAGTGTCTGGGTAACTTGTGCCAGTGGCCCCGCGACCGTGATCTGAATGTCTGCATGCTCCAGCCGCACCGGCGCGTCTTTTTCCTCATCGCTCACGGTCAGTTGCAGCGACGGAAAATTTCGTTCCTGCGGCGTGGCAACGACACGGGGAGCGGAGTCTGTTTTCGGTGAGGCCGCCCGCAGAGGCGTACGGGGGGGACAGGCCACGAGGGCACAGAGGGACAGAGCAAGGGCAGTGAGTCGCATGATTTAATCTCCGGCTGTTTGGTGCATTCTAAGGGTAAAAAGGTTCACAAGCTATGATCTGAATCACAGAAAAAGTACGATAGGATGGATACACTATGAGTGAGTTTCTTCCCGCCCATCAGACAGTGCACTTCTGCCCGCACTGTGGTGCCCCCAGTGCACCGTCTTCGGAGCGCTACTTTGCGTGCGCCGCGTGTGGCTACCGCCTGCATTTTAACAACACGGTCGCTGTTGCTGTTCTCGCGGTCAACTCAAAAGGCGAGCTGCTCTTTATTCGCCGGGCACGCGATCCGGGTAAGAGCAAGCTGGCCTTGCCGGGGGGCTTTGTGGATGCGGGCGAGACGGCGGAGGACGCGACTCGCCGTGAGGTGATGGAGGAGCTGGGCGTGGAAGTGAGCGCTCTGCGTTTCCTGTGCACTGCTCCCAATGTCTACCCCTATCGTGGGATTATCTACACGGTCTGCGATCTCTTCTTTGTGGCGGAGCTGACGGAGCAGAGCTTCACCCTCGCGCCGCGTGAAGTGGAAAGCACGATCTGGTTGGCCCCCCAAGCCGTGGACTTAGACGAGATTGCGTTTCCCTCCATGCGGGCGGCACTGGCGCTCTACCGGGAAAATCTCTAGTATGGACGAAGGTTTTGAAGTTCGCGGGGAGTTTATCACCCTCGGTCAGCTCTTAAAAGTTCTGGGAATCGCGCTGACAGGCGGGGAAGCAAAGCTTCAGCTTGAGGAGGGCGAGTTCCAGGTCAACGCGGAGCCAGAGACACGGCGCGGGCGTAAGCTACGCCCCGGCGATACGGTAACGTTCCCCGACGGCAGCGCTCTAGCGCTTGCCCCACCAGCGGATGCCCAAGGCGGCGACGAGGCTCCCGGCGACACACATCACCAGCAAGGTGAGCAGGCTGCGGACAAGGCTAGCCAGGGGAGCCACCACCCCACGAACCACCAGATCTCCCGCCGTATTGTCCGGCGCAGGCGTCGCCCCGGGTAGCGGCTTGGGAGCCGGTGTGGGAGCCGGGAGGGGTACGGACTGCGCTTCAAGAAGCTGCTTGGCGGAGAAAAAGACCCAGACCACCATCCCAATCCCGATCAGGATCAGGACCAGTGCCAGAAGACGCGTGGCCAGATGATTTTCTTGAGGACTGTTTTGGGGGGGTAGTATCGCCATTGCTCCGGTAATTCTAGCCGATAAACTTCGTAATGTCCACGGCACGCATGCCAGCGCGCCGCGCCGCCTCAATCCCAGCGGGACCGTCCTCGTAGACGATACAGTTTTCGGGGGCGACTCCCAGGGTCTTTGCCGCCAGAAGCATGCCCTCGGGATCGGGCTTCCCCTTGGTCACTTCGCCCGAGCCTACCACAATTTCGAAGCACTCACGAATGCCCAGAATATCCAGGGTTTCGTCAACGAGTACCTTCATGCCCCCCGAGACAACTGCCATCGGGACAGTGCCATAGAAGCGCCGTAGCTCTGCCAGAACGGGCTCGATAGGCGTGAGCTGAGGAATCAGCTTCTGGTAGGTCATCTCTTTTTCATGGGTGAGATCTGCCAGCGCCAGCGTGACTCCGTGTTGCAGTGCGAGGCGCTCAAGAATCTCATAGGCCGGTGCGCCTGCCCAAGCGTAGAACTGCTCCTCGGTAAAGAGCGCTGGATGCCCCGCACGGTCTAGTGTCGCTCGCCACGCCTGATAATGCAGCGGCATCGTGTCCGCGAGGGTTCCGTCGCAGTCGAAGATCAGGCCCCCAGGCGTAAAAGGGAGCGGCATCGAAATCAAATGATCTAGCACGCTCCCATCGTATCACGCCGCTCTTAGTCCAGAGTAAGATGCGGCCGAAGCTGTGCCAGCTTCTTCTCCCCGATCCCCTTCACTTCCATAAGCTGCGAAAGCTCGGTGAACTTGCCCTGCTCGGTGCGGTACGTCACAATGCGCTCCGCAATGGCGGGCCCGATCCCAGGCAGGCTCTCTAGCTCTTTCGCACTCGCTTTGTTCAGCGAGACCGGAACAACAACAGCCTTCTCCGACTTTTTCGCTTCCGTCTTCTTTTTGGGCATCGCCGGGGCGGCCTTGAAAGTGGCGGGCTTGCTGGACTTCTCCTGCGCAAAGCTCGGGCAGGTCAGGCTCGTTAGAGCAGCGATGCAGATAACAATTTTCGTGAACGTCGTAAACATAGTTTTTGGTTTCCTCTTGGTTGCGGAAGTGTCTCCTCCGCTTCACCCCTATAACGGGTGGGAAACCTCGAATCTTATAAAATCACAAAATTATTTCTATAGCCTGGTTCCCATCTCACCAGAAGCCTGGGCAAAGCAAAACGCGAAGTGCCAACCTTATCTGAGCTGCCTACGGCTCCATTTTTTAGGTTCCCTACGGCGACTGCGATTCCTACGACGATTGCGGGTAAGGCTTTTCCTGCCTCGGCGACGTAGTGTTTTGCAGGGTTATCCTTCAACTACTGTGGTCTTCGGAAACCGGTCATATCACAAGGAACCGGACAGAATCCGCCATAGCAATTGGGGGTAAAGTAGCCCTCTTTCTGGACGCTTTGTTGCCAAGCCTGAAGCAAATCCTGCGTTTTGCATCTTCCCTTTCTTAGAGCCGCACTTGAGCGACGAATTGCATCGGGCGTGAGTCCCATATCTGCTAAGGCAGGAAAGACGGCTCTTCGGGATTCTAAAAATCTGCCTGAAACCATTGCCATCATAAGTTGGTAGATGCCTTTGTTGGTTCCCATGGGGACGCGAGCGAGCATTTTTTCTAAATGGCTGCAAATGCGCTGAGTGGCTTCTGTGTTGTAAACTGTCTGTGACATCGGGTTCCTTCGGGTGTGTTTTTGTTTTCCAACTCAACTGTACCCGAGAGCGGGCCCGATGTCATTTGGCTAAAAAGATGCCCGATTTTAGGATCTTACGCAAATTAGGTGAAAGAGGGGTGGGATGCAGTGGCGTTGCCGGAGGACAGAGACGGGTACTGTACAGCATGGCTCACACCTTTCTACCAGATCCAGAAGCAATTTCCCTGGAGGCTATCGAGATTGTACAAGGCATCGTCCTCTTTCACGTTCACACCACCGCA
>NZ_JAYVPL010000037.1:0-7887 GCF_043757465.1 Armatimonas sp. | reverse complement strand
TGTCTTGGGAAGCCATTCTGGGAAATTACCTCATGGAAAAAGATGAAGAGAGTATACCAGAGAATAGTATTTTTACAAATCAATTGGGAATGCTATAGAAGGCGATACGCGCGTAGCATCTTGGGAGTCGCCTCCAGCCAGACCGTCTTGACCTGATGCTCGACACAGTAGCGCCACAGAGCCGAACTGAGTTGCCAGAACGCTGCCCCGCCGTCCTGTCCCCGATACTCCGGAAGAACCGCTAGAACGGCGGCGTGCAGAACGAGCGGCGATGCCTCGATGATCGGTAGCTCGGGCCAGACGAGGTGAGTGGGAACCTCTCCCGCTTCATCGGGCGAGATGAGTTGGAGGGCACCCACGAGGTTGTCCTCGTCCCACACGCCAAAGAATACCGAGCGCCCGACATGGGCACGGAGCTGGTCGCCGGGCTGCCAGCCCTCCTCATGGGCGAGCCGCTCAAAGAGGCGGACCACCGCTTCGACGGTTTCCGCACTGGCACAGGTCTCTACTCTCATCTCAAATCTCCTTTCAAAGTTGCCTAAGTAGGCCATTATTGCTTACTTAGGCAATATTATCCAGTCGCAAGGGCGAGACAATGGCAGCTATGCCACGAGGCTCCGCTCGTCTAAGAACCACCGATGCTCGTCAGAATCTCTCCGGACAGCGTGTCCGAGAGGGACGCAAAGCCCTGAAGCTCAGCCAGCCCAAGCTGTGCGAGCGGCTGCTTGCGGCAACGGACGGTTCCTGGAATCCGACCATCTACGACCTTTCCCGAATCGAAGGAGGGCGACGTATCGTTTCGGACATCGAACTCTCTGTTCTCGCCCAGGCTCTAGAGTGCTCCCCTTGCTGGCTGCTCACGGGTGAAGAGCCAGCTAAATCAGTCGGCGACGCTCCTTCTTGACCTCGCGCTTGTTGGCGACGATCCCCGCCACGACGCTCGCCTGCTCGTGGACGCTGCGGACATGATCCGCATCGATCTTGGTATAGAGAAGTGTCGTTGAGGTCTCCTTGTGCCCTGCAATGCGCTGAGCACCGAGCAGGTCAGTCTTGGAGAGCTTGTTGAGGCTGTAGCGGCGAAGTGAGTGGAGCGTGATCTCCCGAGGAAGATTGGCGAACGTGGTGTAGCGCCGCAGCGACTTGAGGAACTGAGTCTCATTCAAACGTCCGCCGAACTCCGTAAGGAAGATCCAGCCCTCGTCTTCACCCGGCTTCATGTTCTTGGTAAGGCGACTGCGTAGCTTCATCCAGGGCTCCAGCGCCTTCTCAAAGTCTCGGGAGACCGGAATGTTGCGTGACTCTCGCCTCTTGCTCTCGCGGATCGTGATCTGCCGCCCTGTTCGATCATAGTCGGAGAGCTTGAGGGAGAGCATCTCGCTGATACGGCAGGCGGAGTCAAGAAGGCCGATGATGACGGCGTAGTTGCGGTCCCGGTGAAACGCCCGGCTGACGGGATCTTCGTAGCGAACGCCGGGGTTCTTCTCGACGTTCCAGATGTCGTGTGCCGCCCGAATTAGTGCCGACATGTCTTCCTGGGTAGGCATGTACTTGGGAGGGGTGGGAGCCTTGCGGATCATGTACTCCGAGAGCAGGGAGCGATCCAGCAGGTCGTTCTTCTGGCACCAGGACATGAAGGCTTTGGCGCAGATAGCGTCGTGGTGGATGGTGAGCTGCGACTTGCCGTCACGCTGGCGCTCTACGAGGTAGCCATCGAGATTTCGCTTGCCGAACGACTCGAAGGCAATGTCGTTCTTTTCCGCCCAAGCGATAAGCCCGTTGAGCTGAACCTTGTAGTAGCGGACGGTTTTCGAGGCGTAGTTTGCCTCTTTGTGGAGCAGAAACTCTCGGAGCGCGATGCTCCAGGTAGCGGGTTGAGTTGGGGATGAAACAGACATCTGCTGTGCCCTTCTTAATTCTCAGACACTTCCAGGTTAACAGGAAGTGTCAATAAGAATCAAGTACAGACACTCTACAGGAGAAAGCCGACGACCGGGTTCGAACCGGTGACCTGCTGTTTACGAATCTTGGCCGTTTTGCTATCAAAACGGCCAAGATTAGAGTACCACATTTTGCAATTTTTGCCGACCCTAAATATGCTGACTTAATAATAAATACAATTTATTGGTATTTATCAACATAAAAAATTCCAAAAATATCAAGTGATCCTCTCGTTTCTAGAAGATCTGCTGACTCCTTTAAAAGGTGCCCAAATACCTTCCCTTTATCTTTAATCTTGACAGCCCGCAATTTGCTCAAGTATACTTTACTAAACTACACTTGAGCAAGATGTACTAACTATGAGCCTCACTTTTCATAACCGCACCGATGAACTGGACGCACTGGAAAGGGCATGGACTCGACCTCTCCCAGGAGGACAGTTTGCTCTCCTCTACGGACGACGACGACTGGGCAAGACCTACTTACTCCAGCACTTTTTTGCTGACAAGCCACATGCTTACCACCTGGCCGATCAGAGTACGCCTGCCCTCCAGCGGCTCGCCCTCGCCCAGACACTCCTGGAAGCCCTCCCCGATGAAGGCATTACTCCCGAAGAGATCGCCCAGACCTGGAATACACTACTCAGATTTCTGACGCACTCGCTCCGAGGCCGTCAGGAGCACTTCGGGCTGATTCTCGACGAGTTTCCCTACCTGATTCAGCAGACCCCCGAGCTACCCAGCATTCTACAAGCCTGGTGGGATAAGGAAGGTGGGCAACTGCCGCTCTTTCTGGTGCTCTGCGGCTCGCAGCTCTCCACGATGATGGCACTGGGAGCCCAGACTGCCCCACTCTTTGGGCGATTCAACGCAGGAGTTCTGAAGCTGGAGCCCCTGACTTACGGCGATAGCACTCTGTTCTACGAGGAAGCCAGCTATACCACTGCCGAGAAGCTTACTCTCTATGGAATGCTGGGAGGGACACCGCGCTATCATGCACTGCTAGATCGCTCGCAGCCTCTGTCATCGGCGATATGTGACCTGATCTTACGGCCTGGTTCACCTCTAGAGTCCGAGGTACAGTTTCTTCTAGGAAGCGAGCAGATTCGCGACCCCGCCCCCTACCACGCCACCCTCACAGCCATTGCGCGGGGACGAACTCAGGCAGGTCAGATCGCCGATGTTACTGGCATTGAGGTCAGCGGCCTCTCCTACTACCTTAATCGTCTGGTGGAGCTGGACTGGATTCAGCGCTCCCGCCCCTTTGACGAACGCAGCGACCGCCGCGCCCTCTGGGAGATTCGTGATCCGTTCCTCACGTTCTGGTACCGATTGGTTCATCCAAGGCAAAGCGCTCTCGCCTTTACTCCCGTGGAGTTCGTGTGGACGGAGCAGCTTGCTCCTCAACTCTCGGTCTACATGGGACAGTATGTCTTTGAGAAAATCTGTCACCAGTGGCTCCGCAAGCAGGGACGAGCGCACCTCGGTGTCACGATTCTGGAGGCGGGCCGCTGGTGGAGCCGCAACGGACAGATCGAGCTTGACGTGGTGGCGCGGCTGGACTCGGGGACATTTCTGTTTGGGGAGTGTAAGTGGGCGCAGGCTGGCCCGGTCGGGGTAGATGTGTACACAACTCTGGTGGGGAAAGTTATGCAGCTCCCGGAGGTAAGCTGGCGAGAGCATCCACGCTACGTGCTCTTTTCGGGTAGCGGCTTCACGCCCGAATTAGAAGCGCTTGCCGCCGATCCTACCGCTGCCTTACAGCTTGTTGGAGCGAGAGAGCTTCTCTAGCCTTATAATACAATCAAATCCATGCTCATTTTACATGCAAGTGAAGAACAAGGCTCCCTCCTGATCTGGGGAGAGCAGTCCGAGGCGACAGCCAAAGCGCCACTCTCGCCCTACGATCCGGGAGCAAAGCGACTCGCGGAGGTGCTTCGCCCCTACACGTCTGCCTCGCTGGTGCGCAGTGCCTGGACAGCACACGCCTTCCTGCCAACGGTAAACGGACGACCTCTGCCAAGCAGCCCGCTTCTGGGAGAGGCACCCGAGGGCCTGCCGACACTGGCTCGCTGGCAAGTCACCGCGCTTCCTCTCGACGAAGCCGAAATGGTGGGGGTGCTTGCCGCCTGCCAGGATAAAGAAGCGCTGGAGCCGGGGGTGCGGCTGGGGGCATCGCTGGCCTACTGGGCCGCTGTCTTCCGCTTCGCCACGGCACTTACCCTCAGGCAGCAGCTCATCCCCGGTATTGTGGAGGATAAGGGCGAGTGGTTTGCCCAGTGGCAACCTGTCTTTGCCGGAGAAGACGCTCGGCGCTTTGCGGCTCTTGCCAAAGCCATGCCGGGAGTCTGCCGTGCGCTCACTCAAATCACCCAGAGCAGCGAGCCGCCACAAAAACCGGCAAGCGCTGTATTGGAGAGAGTCCTGACACGTCTCTGTGACACGCTGGTTCGCCCTACGTCTTCCCCGAAAAAGCCACGGGAGTTTGCCAGCCTGCACCACCAGTGGCTCCACGCTCTGCAAGCCAGCGACAGCCAGCTTAAAGCCGAGACGAAAGCCTTGAGCGAGTTTGCGGCGACTATCCACTCCTGGCAGCGTCCGCTCTTTCTCTCACTGGCCGCTCCCTTTCGCCTGTGCCTGCGCTTGGAGGAGCCTGCCACCGACATGCCGGAGAGCACGGCCTGGCAGGTGCACTATCTTTTGCAGTCCGCCGCAGACCCCAGCCTCTTTGTCCCCGCCGAAGCCGCATGGAGTGGAAAAGGCGCACTTGCCTCACTGCTGCGTGTGCCAGGGTTCCGTCCCAGAGAGTTTTTGCTTACGGCATTGGGGGAAGCATCGCGCATCTGCCCCGAGGTCAGCCAGAGCCTCAAGGCACCGACCGCAACGGGCTTTATGCTCTCGTTGGCCGGGGTGCATGTGTTTCTCACCGAGCGGGCCGCGCTCTTAGAGCAGACAGGGTTTGTGGTGCAGCTTCCTGGCTGGTGGACAGGCAAGAGCCGCCCCAAACTCGCCAGCCGGGTCACGGCTAAGAATCCCAAGATGCAGGGAAGCAAGAGTGGCCTCACTCTGGAGAGCCTGGTTGAGTTCGACTACGAGGTTGCACTGGAGGGCGAGCCGCTCACGCTCAAGGAGCTAGAGCGCCTGGCAAAAGCCAAGCAGCCCCTGGTACGTCTTCGTGGAAAGTGGGTTCAGCTCGATCAGGAAGAGCTGCAAAAAGCCCTGGCCTTCTGGAAAAAGCAGGATGGCAAGGCGCTCTCGCTGAAAGACTTGATCCGCCTGAGCCTGGGTGTGGGGGAAATGCCCATTGGGGTAGAGAGTGTCAGCGGCGACGGCGAACTTGGGGCACTTCTGGCACGGCTTACAGGCGAGCAAGCGCTGGAGCCGCGCCCCACACCGACGGGGTTTACGGGAGTTCTCCGCCCCTATCAAGAGCGCGGCTATGCCTGGCTACGCTTCCTCACCGATCTGGGGCTGGGCGCGTGCCTCGCCGACGACATGGGGCTGGGAAAGAGCGCCCAGACCATCGCGTTGCTGCTCGACTCGCCCAAACCAAATCTCATCGTCTGCCCAACGTCGGTGGTGGGCAACTGGCAACGAGAGCTCACCCGCTTTGCGCCCTCGCTCTCGGTTCTGGCGCATCACGGCCCGGAGAGAGCACACGGCAAGGCGCTGGAGAAGGCACTCCACGAGAGTGATATCCTGCTCACCAGCTACGCCTTGCTTCACCGAGATGGCGAGGAGCTGGCGAAATATACGTTCACCGGAGTCGTTTTGGACGAGGCGCAGAATATCAAAAACCCGGAGACGCGTCAGAGCAAGGCAGCACGCGCCCTGAACTCCCAGTGGCGGGTAGCGCTCTCGGGAACCCCTGTCGAAAACCATGTCGGGGATCTCTGGGCACTCTTTGAGTTCCTCAATCCAGGGCTACTTGGCTCGGAGCGGACATTCAAGAAAGAGTTCTATGTCCCGATTCAGCAAGAGCGTGACGAAGACGCAGCCGCAAAGCTCAAAAAACGCACGGGGCCGCTGATCCTGCGGCGCATGAAGACCGACAAGAGCATTATCTCTGACCTGCCCGATAAGATCGAGCAAGACGAGTTCTGCCCTCTCACCGCTGAGCAAGCGAGCCTCTACGAAGCCGTGCTACGCGATCTTGAGGAGCGCCTGGAGGATGCGGAGGGCATGGGGCGGCGAGGGCTAATCCTCTCGACCTTGATGAAGCTCAAGCAGCTCTGTAATCACCCGGCGCAGTTTCTCTCCGACGGCTCCGCGCTGGCAAACCGCTCCGGCAAGCTGGAGCGCCTGACGGAGCTGTGCGAGGCGCTACTGGCCTCGGGCGAGAAAGCCCTGATCTTCACCCAGTTTGCCGAGATGGGCATGCTCTTGCAGAAGTACCTGCGGGAGACATTTGGCCGCGAGGTCTTGCTACTTCATGGCGGGGTGCAGAAGAAAGAGCGCGACAGATTAGTGGAGCGCTTCCAAAGCGAGGGGCGTACACCGTTTTTCGTGCTCTCGCTCAAGGCGGGTGGGGTGGGGCTGAACTTAACAGCGGCCTCACAAGTGATCCACTTTGACCGCTGGTGGAACCCTGCCGTCGAGGATCAGGCAACGGATAGAGCCTTTCGGATCGGGCAGGTACGCAATGTCTTGGTGCATAAGTTCGTCTGCCAGGGAACGATGGAGGAGCGCATTGCGGCGCTCATCGCCAGCAAGCGAGAAGTCGCCGGGAGTGTGGTGGGTAGCGGCGAGCAGTGGCTGACGGAGCTCTCGACCGGTGAGCTCAAGAGCCTCTTTGCGCTCTCCCGCGAACGTGCCATTAAAGAGGGAGAGGGTTAGTAGCGATTATGTCCTGGAGATACTTCGAGCCAACGCGGCGTAAAGAGGCAAAAGGCGGGATTCAGGCGCGCTCTAAGCGGGGGGCGTTTGGAGAGACCTGGTGGGGCCGCCGCTGGATGCAGACCCTTGAGTCATTTGGAATGGAGTCGCGGCTGGCGCGGGGACGCTCCTACGCTCGCAGTGGGCAGGTGCTGACCCTGGAGTGCGCTTCTGGCAGTGTTGTCGCCACTGTGCAGGGCTCCCGCCCGCGCCCCTACGATATTTCCATCGCCCTCAAAGACTTAACCGACACGGAGTGGGAGCGGGTTATCGAGCAGCTCAAGAGCGAGCCCGCGCTGGTAGCCCGCCTTCTGGGGGGAGAGCTTCCCGAGGAGATAGAGGCGGTCTTCACAGAGGCCAGGCTCTCGCTGTTTCCCACACGCCAGAAAGAGCTCGTCGCGGCGTGCTCCTGTCCGGACTGGGGTGATCCCTGCAAGCATACGGCGGCGGTTTTCTGCCTCTTGGCCGAGGAGCTAGACCGGAACCCCTTCCTGATCTTTGCTCTGCGTGGTCGGGGTCGAGAGGCACTCCTGGGCAAGCTCACCGGGGGCGTGGTGGAGGCAGAAGAAGCCAAGCCGCTGCTGCCCGAGCCACTCCCCAGCGATGCGCTTGCTTTCTGGGAAGGAGGGATTACCTCGCTGCCAGCGCTGGGTACCTTGCGCCCCCCCGCCACCTCCGCTCCGCTCCTGCACCGACTGGGTCCCTTCCCCTTCTGGCGCGGCGAGCTCCCGTTGACCGAGGTGCTCACTCCGGGCTTGGACAGGGCCTCTGAACAGCTCGGCACGCCATAGCCCACCGCTATATCGCGATACAATGAGCTATGCCTGATGCCCTGTTCAGCACCGAGCCATAACCGCCGCTGATCGCAGGATTCGTTGATAACGGAGTGTGCTAGTTTGTGCAGCGGGTTCGGCAGGCGGAGCGGGTATCTTCTTAGGTGACGAAACCAAAGGAATTTACCATGATCGCTCAACCTTTCGCGTTTAGACTAATTTGGCGGTGGAAACCGCGCTGAAAAGAGGCGTTGTCGAGGGAGGAGTTCCGCGCCGGGATTTCAAAAGTAATTTCGGCCATG
>NZ_JAYVPL010000036.1:0-7974 GCF_043757465.1 Armatimonas sp. | reverse complement strand
CCGATCGGATACCTGTCCGGCCATCCGTCCCAAGGGACGGATGGCATCACGTTTCCTCACCCGGCCTGAAGGCCGGGGTTTCCACGCGCCTTTTTGATGAAGCAGCAACAGACGGCAGCAGTGGAGCCGCTCCGAGAGCATCTGCGTCACTACATCCGTGTCACCAAACAGGAAGGCCACCGGCGCCGTTATCACTCCCTGCCCTGGAGGGTTCTCCTGCTCCTGCTCCTGCTGACCGCCACGATTTTCTGGCCAGTGTTCGTGATTGTTCTGCTCTTCTTCCTGGCTGCCGCTCTGAACTTTGCGGCAACGAGGACGAAAGTCACGCCGGAGTGGGTACGCAACGGTGCTCAGGTTCAGGCGGAGCTTAGTAAAGTTCCCAAGGAGCTACTCTCAGAACTGTTTGAGCTTGGGCGAACTCTGGAGACACTCCCCCGGCTTCGGGAGAGCCGCAGCCACACCGATCCCAATGTCAGCCGAGCAAACCGACTTGTCTTTGAGATCCAGGAAGCGCTCTTTGTAACCCTAACACACCTGCTTGCCTGCCGCACTCCCTCGGAGCTCATGCAGCTCGACGAATCCCAGCGCGCTTTCCTACGCCGTGCAATCTTCCGCACCGCTGATGCCAGCTTTATCGCATGTGCCTTTCTGGTCCTTGCCACACTGCAAGACTCGCAGCTACGCACACACGCTGAGGATCTGGCAGCACACCATCCCTCAGAGCGAATCCGAGAAGCGGCCAGTGAGTATCTCCACGCACTGACCACTTCCTGGCCTTTTACAGTTTAGTTACCACCGCCACGACGGCCCTGAGGTCGTGGATGGTCTTTGATGTACTTCTCAACCATGGCTTTTTGCTCGGGTGTCAGAATAGCCAGCGCCTTGGCATCTGCGCCCCCCGTGCCACGCATCCCTTGAGAGAGTTCACGAACACGGTCCATATCCTGGCTGGCCATTGCCTCCTGAATCTGCTTGGTAACCGCAGCGCGCTCTTTTTGAACCACTGCTGCCCGCTCTGCCAGTGCTTTGGTCTGCTCCGCCGTCAGCTTCAGATCACCATTAAGCTGAACGGGGATTCCCAGTGTCTGGAGCAATTGCAGCGTCTTGAGCATCTCAGGAAGCGCTTTTTTCTGATCATCGGTCAGCAGAGCAAGAATCTCCATCTCCGCTTTTTTTCCGTTTGCCAGGTTTGTCTTTTGTAGCTCCTGCATCGCTTCTTGATTGAAGCCACCACTGTCACGAAGCTCCTGCATAGCGGCCTGCATCTTGTCCTGGACGCCCTTCTGGATTGCAGCCACTTTCTTCTGGACTTCTTCCGAGAGCTGCAGCTCTTTTCCCAGCGCATCCGCAGGCACCGTCGCCACGGTGAGTGGCTGATTGCCACGCCCGAAGCCAAAACCACCACCCGGTGGCTGAGCAAACGCCGTCGTGCTCACCAATGCACCCACTGCTAATGCTGTACCAAAACGATAAAGACTCATTGTAAATTACCCCTTACGTCTGTATCGTAACCTAGCCTAAACCGGTTGTCAATGCCGTCCCGCAAAGTCACTCCCTGCGCGTACAGAGCTTAGGATGATTCGTTACAAAGAAGCCCCCGCTCTCACACGAACCTCACGTGCGCCGGAAGAGCAGCTCACCCTCGTTCGGGACGAAGTGGCGCCGTGCCAGGCACAGTTGGCACGCTGGACTTTGCACGCTGGCAGGGAAAAGAAGCCACTGCCTGCCATGAAGCGCTAGCGCGGCTCCTTCCTCGACTGGACACTTCCCGTGCCCTGTGCCTCAGTGGTCCCCAGCGTGCCTACCTACGCCACTGCGCGGAGAACCAGGAGCCAACGGTAGAACTGACGGTCGCGGCGCTGCTTATTTTAAGCAGCACTGCCGACCTTATGGCCATCCCCATTGCCCGAAAACTGGCTGTGTCCTCATCAAGTCAGCGCATTCGTGATGCCGCTAAGCTTTGCTTGGAAGAGCTTTGCGGGCAGGAAACCTAAAACCTAGAAGATCACTTCGTCTGCTGCGGCGTCACTCCAGGCTAGCTTGGCGCTCGCAAGCCCTGGCGTCAGCACAATGCGCAGACTCTTGACTCCCTGCACCTGATCACTGGTGCCGTCCTCGCGCACCCCCAAACCTAAGTAGAGGCCGTCTAGGTTATTGGCCTCCACTGCGGAGAGTGAGATGCGTTTTCCTTTGGCGATAATCTCGACGGAGCCCGGGAATAGGTTGATATTGCCGCCTTCTCTACGCACGAGAATTGCCGTGACCATCCCTTTTTCACTATCAATGTCCACGGAGATACTCTCAATAGAGCCCGTGAGAACAGACTGCCCGTTATGCAGAACATGGAGCCCATCCGCACTATCCGACTCATAGGCGATCCAGGTAAGACTCGTATCCAGCCCCGCGACTTGGGCGGCAGCAGGTCGGTTTGACATGTCGTGTTTCCTTCTTCTCGCTCCCATGAATTGGGGCGGTTATATAATCGTGTGCGTAATCACTTCATCGCGCAACAGAAAACGCGATTTATAGACAGTCACATAGGCCTGAACAAAGCTATCCACGGCATTGATATCCACAACAACATCCACCACACGGTCGGTGATGTCCTCGCCATTCAGCCAGACTCGCAAGTGACGCATGTCCCCCATCGGGTGCTGGTTCTCCAGGACGATCGTGTAGCCGGGAAACTCCAATGAGATTCGTCCGGGGAAGATATCAAAAGGAGCCAGTGGGTCTTCGGCGGGCCGGATCATCGCAGTCAGATCCGCCCCTTCCCAGATTCCCCCCTGCACCTCATCTCCCCAGTCATCGCGTCCGGCACGCAGCTCGATGTAGAGCTGGGCCGCCTCGATGGCATAGCCGTTACTCATCAGGCTCGTTGTGTCCCAATCGCCACCCGTACTAAAGATAATCTCGTTTCTCAACGGCGGCGACCTCCACCAAAGCTGCGTCCGCCGCCAAAAGAGCTGCCACCCGAGGGGCGGCTACTGGAGAAGCCCGAGCTGCCAGAACCAAAGCTAGGACGGCTACTGGAGCTCCCTGAGCCAAAACTAGGGCGGGAAGCGCTAGAGCTGCCACTGCCAAAACTGCCCGTACTTTTTGAGCCACTGCCGAAGCTCGGGCGCGAAGCACTCACGCCCCCGCCACTGGTTCGAGTGCCCGATGTCCGCCCAAACGAGCCCGAGCCGCCCGAGGAGCGACTAAAGGAGCCTGTGGAGGCACTCCGACGGCCCACGGAGGAGTAGTTAAAGCTATTACGGTTGCTCGTGACGAGCACACGGTTCACGGGATTAGAGCGGTAGTAGTTGGAGTAGCTGTTCCAGCCGTAGTAAGGCCGCCCCCCCACATTGATCATCATCCCCGCCATCGCACCAAAGACGGCACCGGAGACCCAGGGATTGTAGCTGGAGTAGCCGCCGTAGTAGTGCATCCCCGGATACCATCCCATTCCTGTGTACGCGGACCACGACGGTGCAATACCAACATACATAGGGCGAGTGTAGGCATAGTTTTGTGGGAAGGGATACCAGATCGCTCCCTGCGCCGCCGCGTTTTGTAGGCCCTCTCCCGCACGAACATAGAGTGTTGGGATGTTGGCATCGTTCACAAAATACATGTCGCCACTGGTTCTGCCGAACTTCATGACATACATGTTCTGGTTTTCAAACGGGACGATAATAGTCTCGCCCGAGGCAGCGTAGAGCTGGTAGCCCCCCTGATCAAAGACGGCGCGGGTGATGGGTACTTGCTGGCCCGACGGTACATCCTTGTAGTTGTAGGCTTCCCCGGAACCCGGCGCAGTCATTGCGGGAGGCGGAGGAGCGACCGGCGGTGCCATGGTCACGGGACGCGGCTGCATACAGCCTGCCAACCCCACTGTGGCAAGCCCTAAAACTCCAAAACGCATTGTATTTGTCATCTTGTAAAACCTCATGTTAGATAAGAACCAGTTTACCCGGAAAAGTTGCACGCCTCCCTAAAAAGTCAGTCGTGCTTTTGGGGCTTGCCTTCAGGGATGGGCTGATTGAGCATCTGGGCGAGGCGCTCGGTGAGGCGGCGGGTGGCTTCTTCGACCGCGCCTTTCTTGCCGTAGAGATCCGAGAAGTCTAGTGGCTCACCAAAGATCACGGTGACGGGCTTAGGGGATCGCTGGAGCTTTATCGCACCGTACGGGAGCACTTTATTGGTATTGATCAGCGCCACGGGCACGACCGGCACTTTCGCCCGCAGTGCGATAAGCAGTGCCCCCGGATGGAGCGGCTGGAGAGTCCCTTCCGCGTTGCCACCACCCTCGGGGAAGATAATCACGGCCTCACCCGCCTTGAGCAGCTCCTCCGCCTTGGAGAGCGCTGTTCTGTCTGCGGAGTCCCGCCTAATGGGAAAGGCGCGGACACGGGGAAGCAGCCAGGAGAGAAAGCGCATCGAGAAGAGCTCGGACTTTGCCATGAACCACACGATGCGGGGTACAAGCGCTCCTACGGCGGGGGGATCAAAGTCGCTGATATGGTTGGGACAGAGCAGTACCCCGCCGGTACGTGGCACGTGAGCGCTCCCCTCCACCCGGCTCCCACCGTGCAACGCCAGGAGAAGGCGCACAATCGCGATACAGATTGTCCGCAGAAGAAAGTATCCCATACGCTAGATTTTAGGCGGAGTCTTGCCATCTGACAAGGGGCCAGAGGTCACAATAACAGGCCTATTTTTGATGGGACTTTACCGAAAGCTCAGGCTCCAGAGCTTGAGGTAGTCCGCATTGACCAGGCTCTTGGCGTGCCCGTCTAAGAAAGAGACGTTGTTACGATACGCCTCGCGACTACCCGAGAAAAGCCCCTTGCTCCCGTGCCAGTACCCCACCGCATCGAAAAACAGCCCGATTCCCGCAGGCCCGACGCTCTGGCTCGTGTTAAAATCCGTCGCTTCCAGGCTAGAGATCGGACGCTTCAGTAAAATAATCTCGGTGCGCGTGATGTAGCTCGATCCCCACTTCTGGTAGCTGCTCGGGCGCGACGGTAGATACGTCCCCTCAAACGGCCCGCAGTTGTCAAAGCCCCCATCGGCAGGACAGCGCCAGATGTCGCGGCTTTTCATGTAGGGCATCAGAACTTCGTACTGGGGCCGCATGCTCGCCACATCGGTATTTCCCCCCCAGGCATTGGCGTTGAGGTCCGGAGGATCGCCGCCCCACACGGGATAGTCGTCGTAGTCCTGGGAGTACATCAGGTTCGCCATCCCGATCTGCCTCAGATTGGACAGACACGCCATCTTACGCGCATTGCCCCGTGCTGTCGCGAAGACCGGAAAGAGAATCGCGGCCAGAATCGCGATAATCGCGATCACGACAAGAAGCTCGATGAGCGTAAAGGGACGGCGTGTGTTCATAGCTACAAATACGTTACCGGAAGCGATTTGGTTACGGCTTCCGAAGATTTTCTCATGAGCTTTTTCCGGGTTGCAAGGTCGGCTGACCGGGCTTCCAGTCCGAGCCACAGAGTCCTCCTGCCTGAAGGGCAGCGAGGGTACGCAGAAGCTCGTCTACACTCCGTCCGATATTGGTGGCATAGAGTGTGGAGAACTGAAGAATGCCCTCGGGGTCAATCAGAAACGCCCCACGCAGGCTATGGCCCTGTGCTTCCAGAAGCACTCCATAGCGCCGTGCGATGGTGAGGGTCTTGTCTGCCAGCAAAGGGAAGGCCAGCCCTGCCAGCCCATTTGCTTCGCGTGGAGTCTGCATCCAGGCACGGTGGCTGTAGACACTATCGGTCGAGGCTCCCAGAACCGCGCAGTCCAGCGCCTCGAACTCGGCGAGTCGGTCGGAGAGGGCGAGCAGCTCGGTGGGACAGACAAAGGTGAAGTCGAGCGGGTACCAGAAAAAGAGGAGCCAGCGCTTTTGGTAGTCGGCGAGGCTAAGAGTCTTGACAGGCTGAGCAATACTCTCTCCGGGGAAGGCGGCAGGCGCTTGAAACGGTGGCGTGGGTTGGGAGACCTGCGCCCGCTCTGGCAGTGTCGAGAGGGGGTGGGACATGTTCTATTAATCTCCTCACAGGGCAATGCAAAGCTAGAGCGCAAAGGACAGCGGAAAGGATTCGGTTACGGCCTCATCGGATTTTTCTTTAACCTGCGCCTCGTCTTCATCAAAGAGCCGAATCAGCGCCTGCTCGATCATGCGAACCCCAAACTGCCCTTTGGCGTGTCGGCGCACCTTGCCCTCTTTGTCAAACAGAAAGTACGTCGGCCAAGCATCTACCTTCAGCTCATCCCCGATAGAGTGGTCATTGTCAAAGATCAGCTTCTCGGTAATGCCAAGCTCTTTTGCCACTTCCAGCACTTTGGCCTCGTCAAGATCAAACTCTCCCATTGGCCGATGCACCGCAACTATTTGCAAACCTTTCGGGCCATACTCATCACGAATCTTTTGCAAGTGCGGCATATTTGCATGACAAGATGGACAAGAAGACGACCAGAAGTACATTAAGATCACATAACCATATATTTCCTTGATTATGCCAATTAACATTTTAATATAAAATCCTCTTAACAAATCAGAAAATGCAATCATTATTTGGGTGCAGAGGCAAACTCTTTCTCTATGGTAGCCGCTTCTTCATCAAGTTTTGCTTTAACTTCTGATGCAGACAATCCCTTTTTATGTAATTCAATACTCAATTTCACTAGTCTATCCCTAAGTATCTCATCCTTTTTCAGCCTAGATGAATGCTCTTTTTTGAGGTATTTCTCTTTTTCGGTATATTCTTCTTTAGTTTCCCCATTAGCTCTATGTTTTTCCGAATTACATCCTAACAAACTCAGCATTAAAAAAATCAACGTCAGAAACTTCAAGTTCATAACAAAACACTTTCCATAAACACAGTGCTGCCATGTTTTAGATTTCCCAACTAAGTATAGTCTTCGGCAAAAGCATTGACAGTTAGTCTCAACGGCTCTCCACCAAGGCCATAAAAATGCTCCCCATCACCACTGAGGAACCGAGTCACTCTAGCGCTTCGTCAATGCTTTTGCCGAAGACTATAATACTAAAACATCCTGAACACAGCAGCAATTTACTACTTTGAATCAAATCATCCTGGATTTTGAGGTTGTCCAGCTTGACATTGATAACCAGCAGGACAACGAGAATGATAACAATCGGTGAATACTGAGTATGCTGTACGCCTACATGCTATGTCAGCAGCGATACACGCATCGACAGCAGTAGTATTTGATCCTGCATTTGCCAGACAAGTTGTAAGCGCCTGAGTACAAGCAAGATAATCGGACCAATACTTGGTACAACAATCTTCGCATGTTGGTGGTGTTGCAAAAGCGATACCAGCTTCCTGAAATTCTTTTGCTACTTGCAGAGCAATTTTATTATCCCCTGCTCGGCGTTGCATTTCTTTGCCGACTTTACGCAGGAGATCATCCGCGGTGAGTGCAGCTACGGCGGCGGCTCCGGCTTGGAAACCGAATCTTGCCAGGGCTTGCCGACGACTAAGTTTCTCTTTTTCGAATTGTGCGAGCTTCTCTGCCGCAGTCAGTTCAACCGTATTCTCAACGTTATCCATTTTCTACCTCATCCTTTGGAGAAGACACCGCTTCGTTTTGAGCTTTAAGCGCCGCTTCTTTCTTCTGAATCTCGATAACACGAGCGACAACTTGTTCGACAAGGCTGTTTATACGCTGACTTCCCTCAATTCGGTCTATCACCGCTTGAGCAACCATATCTACATAATCATCGCGATCTTCGATAGCCATTTAAGTCCCCAGGCACACTACACGCACAACCCTTGCGAGCGTACAGTCACGGTACGCCTTGCTTTCTGGGATGCTTCCACCCTCCTGCTTTCTCTCGCGGGGAGAGGTGGCGGGGAGAGGAAGTTATGAATCGCATACGGGTACATTCCCCGGAGCTTGCTCCGTGACCGCTTGGGATACGTGGGCATCTCTTAGGATGCCCACTTCTTCTGTGGCTTCGGC
>NZ_JAYVPL010000035.1:0-29399 GCF_043757465.1 Armatimonas sp. | reverse complement strand
ATTCCTATTTTGTCCCCCTTCGCAGGGAGGAACGACCGAGAGCCGGAGGGGGAAGCCGAGGAACGAGGCAGGGGGAGGTTAAAACTGA
The DNA here is from genome assembly GCF_043757465.1 of Armatimonas sp. Lineage (GTDB taxonomy): Bacteria > Armatimonadota > Armatimonadia > Armatimonadales > Armatimonadaceae > Armatimonas. The sequence continues at coordinate 29,311 of NZ_JAYVPL010000035.1, read as the reverse complement.
ATGACCGTGTATCGGATGAAACTGAGGAGGATTGTTTGTTGAGGGGCGAGAATCAGAGAGCATCATGAATATTTCGAGTTCCTCCCAGGTAAAGAAGCCTAGACTTGCGGTTTTGTTGACCCAGTACGGCGCGACCAGTCACGGGATCTGCTACTGCACCAAGTTCTTAGAGGGCAAGCAGTTCGACGATCACTACGAGCCGCCGCTGTGCGAGGTTGCCTCAATGCACCTGATGGAGATCGCCCCCAACGACATTGGACTCGCTACCGCCAAGAAGCATGGCATCACACTCTCGCCGTCGGTGGCGACGGCGCTCTGTCTGGGCGGCGACACGCTGGCGGTGGATGGGGTGGTGATTATTGGGGAGCACGGAACCTACCCGCTCAACGAGAAAGGCCAGCAGCTCTACCCGCGCCGTGAGCTCTTCGATCAGGTGGTCAATGTCTTCCGGCAGTCGGGGCGGGTGGTGCCGATCTTCAACGATAAGCATCTCTCGTGGAACTGGACCTGGGCCAAGTACATGTGGCAGACCATTCAGGAGCTGAAGATTCCCTGGATGGCGGGAAGTAGTCTGCCCTTTGCCAAGTACGAGCCGCTGGTGCCTCTACCACGTGGCAAGCGCCTGGATCATGTGATCGCGGTGGGTTACGGGGGGCTGGAGTCCTATGGCTTTCATGCGATTGAGACGGGGCAGCATATTGTCGAGAGCCGAGCAGGGGGTGAAAAGGGAGTTCAGAGTGTCCAGGTGCTCAGTGGCGCAGCGGTCTGGGAGGCGCACAATAACGGACGGTGGCCCAAGGAGATTGCTGATGCCGCTCTAGCGTCGCTAAAAAAGCCCAATCGAAAGCCGCAGGACTTCGTGAGCGATGTCCATGCCTTCGACATTACCTACCGTGATGGCCAGCGCATGACGGTTCTAATGGCAAATGGCTACTCCCAGGAGTTTGCCTTTGGCTACCGGGAGAGGGGAAAGAAAGAGATCGTGGCGGCATCGTATTTCTTAGACGAGGTACCGCGCCTGAAGCACTTCTCCGCGACGGTACGTGCGCTGGAGGAGATGTATCTTTCGGGCAAACCCACGGCTCCCAGTGCTCGTACCTACCTCACCACGGGGATTCTGGCCTACGGGATCGAGAGCCACTACCAGAAAGGCGTGAAATTAGAGACGCCAGACCTTAATATTGCCTACAAGCCGCTGGCAACACCCGCGCACTGGAAAGAGGTGATGCGCTAGCGGGCGGCGGCAATATCTTTGGCTGCTGTCCACCGGGCGGCAGCGAAAAGTGTCGCTGCCACGGCGAGGTAGACGCCACCCGTTGAGGAGATCGCGACGCTCATGGTGATCCCGTGATCCACCGCGACCCCAATCACCAGAGAGCCCAGACCCGCCCCGAGCCAGCCTAAGAGATTCATCAGCCCGGTCGCGGTGCTGCGCCGCGCGGGGCTAATCACATCGTAGAAGGCGGCGGTGAGGTTGGAGTCGTACATGCCCTTGCAGAGCCCGAAGCAGGACATGGCCAGAATCAGCATCCAAGGGTCGCGTGTCCAGCCACAGAGCACGATAAACGGGGCACCAACCAGGGCGGCGACGGCTTGCACGAGAATGCGCCCCGACACCTGGCTCTGGCTCCAGCGGTCCGCGATCACCCCGCCCAGCACTGAGCCGACCATGCTGGCAAGCTGAATAAACAGGGTCGCCCCCAGCCCCGCCACAGCAAGCTTCAGGTGGAACTTCTCGGTGAGAAAAGTGGGCATCCAGGTCAGGAAGACCAGCCCCACGAGATTCGCCCCAAAGTAGGCGACAATCAGCAGAACCGCCGTTTTGGTTCTCGCAAACTCTCGCAAAAACTGCCCGAGGGGCAAGTGGTGCACCTCTTTGGTGTCCGTAGTAGCCTCTTCACGCTCGGCCTGGTTGCGCTGCGGCTCGCGAATGAAGCGCTGCAGCACAAACCCCAAGACAATTCCTGCGCCGGCCAGCACCCAGAACGGCGAGTACCAGCCGTACTTCTCGCCCATCCATCCGGCCAGAGCGCCGCCACCAATTGTCCCGGCGTAGATGCTGGTCTGGTGTAGGCCGATGGCGCGGGAGCGGGTCCTGGGGCTATGGTAGTCGCTGATGAGTGCCATGGAGGCGGGGAAGTAGAATGTCTCGCCCAGACCCTCGGCACCGCGCACCAGGATAAAGTGGATCACCCGCGTGCAGTGAGCCGTCAGCCCGGTCACCAGGCTCCAGACATAGAGCCCTCCGAGGATCACCCACTTGCGCGGCATCCGATCCCCGACATGACCGGCAAACGGGGCCGTGATCGCGTAGACCCAGGTAAACGCCGCTCCAATTACTCCAAGCTCGGTCTTGGAGAAGCCCAGGTCTTTCTGGAGAAGTGGGAATACGGAGAAGATCGCCAGGCGGTCTGCGTAGTTGAAGAAGCAGATGAACCAGAGCATGCCGACCACCGCCCACTTATAGTGGGGAGAAGTCACGGCTGTCGTCTTTGGCATAACGCCCTTTGGTTCGGGGCGTGAAGGGGGATTTCCTCCCGTGAGTTGCCTCAACAAGGGATTCGGCCAGAGCGTGGGGAATGAAACCCTATGAATCTGGCCCGTGTGAGCCTGCTTGGCACTCTACTTCTCTATTTTCTTCTCTCCTGGACCTATGTTGCTGGCACGCCCGTCCAAGAGCTCTCCCTCCCCGACTCCGTGCCCCAGGCACAGCGGAGCACGCCCGTCGTTGCGGGGCTGGGGCCAGATGAGAAAGAGTACTTGATCTACGTGCGCTCACTGGCGGAGACCGGCAAGCTGCCCCGCCCCACACCGGAGCAGCGCAAGAGCGAAGCCGAGTTTGTGTGTTATCAGGCGCAGCACCCGCCGCTGTTTTTTCTTCTCTCCGTGCCGCTCTGGAAGATTTTTGGCAGTCAGGGCGTGCTTTTCTGGACCCTCTGGCGCGGGCTTTGTGTCCTGCTCGGTGCAATTGCCATTGCGCTGGCCGCAAAAGCGGCGCGGCTGGTCTTCCCGGAGAGTAAGCTGGTGGCACTGAGCGTACCGCCGCTCATGGCCTTTGTCCCGATCTTCGGGCACTTGATGGGCCATGTCTCCAACGAGCCACTGGCGATGGTTTTGGGGGCGTGGAGCTGGCTGCAAGTCGTGCGCATTTGCCGCGAGGGGCGTGTGCCAACTACCAAGCAAAGTCTCTGGCTGGGGCTTGCCCTAGGACTGGCGCTTCTGACCAGGCTGACATCGGCGATCTGGTGCTTGGCGGCGATCGTGGCGCTGGGGATGGTGTTTAAGAAGCGGTCGCTCAAGCCGCTGGCAATCGCGTTGGGGCTTGCGATGCTGATGCTTGCACCGTGGCTCTTGTACAACGTCACCAGCTACGGTAAGCCCCTAATCCGGCCTTTCGATAACCCGCTCTTAGCAAACGGCGCGACTCTTGCAGATTTTTTCGGCGCGGGGATTCGGCCAAGCGGCTCCCCGACCCAGTTCACGCCACTGATCACGGTGCTTTTCTGGGCGGCGACGGGCTGGACACCGTTCTGGCTGATCGGGAGCCTGCTTCCAGGCAGCTACGACGGCATGGTGCAGAACGCGGCGTACTTGCTCTTGGTGGACTTGGCAATTGGCCTCACGCTCTTCTGGAACGCGTCGCAAGTGCGCCGCAAGCTCGCCCCGAGTGATCCTGTGATCCGAGCCGCGCTCTGGGCGGCGGGAAGTGTCTTGTTCTTTCTGGTCGCGGTGGTGCTCCAGCAGATGCTCTTCGTGGACTGGAACGTCTTGCAGTCGTGTGGGCGCTACTTCACCGCCGCCGCGCCCTTGCTCGTGCTCCTGCTACTCACGGCGCTGGAGGCGGTCACGCGCAAGCTCCCGCCGTCGGCCAAGCTCACTGTCGGGGGAATTGCGGCGCTGGCGCTCTTTCTGGCGAGCCTGCACACCACGAGCTTGGTGCGTCAGTTCTACACGGGCAACCCGACCCAGAAGAAGTGGCAGCGCATCGCCCCAGCGGGTTCAGGGCGCGCCTACATCGTCTCCGATACCGACGAATCATGAGTTCTATGACTCGCTAATCTATCGAAAGCAGGTGGCAGTTATTCAGAGCCAGGCGTACTTATTTGAGATTGATCTGCACTTTCAAGGATCTCCGGCTCTGGGCTAGCTCCTTCCGTCGTGCGGTCAAGTATATCCAGGACTCTGCCCAGCAGAGCCTAATCTGGCAGTAGGGCGGTGTAAGGGAGCCAAGCAAGATAAAATAGCCGTATGGAAGCCTCCTTTCCCCAAACCGATGATGAGATTATTGACTGGCTCAATGCCCGTGGCAACGGCGACCCCGATGAGAACGGGATTCCCCTCGATGCTCTCCGAGAAAACCGCCGCCTGACACCTCGCCAGCGCCTAGAAGAAGCGGAACGCAATGCTGCTGGCATGCTCTGGTTGCAAGAGATTGCCCAAAAGAACCAGGAGGTCAGACGTGCCCAACGCCGTGCTTGATCCTCGTTTTGTCGAAGCAGCCAAGATGCTCCAAGAAGCCGGTATCCAGTTTGTGATTGTGGGAGGCGTTGCATTAAACCTGCACGGGGGGCGCAACGTCACCAAAGACTTCGATTTTAGCTACGCCCGTGACGAAGATAACTGTGAGCGAGTGGCGGAGGCGATGAACCAGCTCAAGCCGCGTCCTCTGGGCTGGCCGGTTCATAATCCCTTTCAAGTGACCGTCCCACAGCTCAAGCGCGTGCGGTTTCTGAACCTCAAGACCAGCCTGGGAGATATTGACCTTCTACCGCTTCCCGACGGAGTTGACTCTTTTGACGGGCTCTGGGAGCGCTCCGTGGTGATGGACATGGGGGATTTTACGGTGCGGGTTGCCTCCATTGACGATCTGATTGCCATGAAGCGTGCTGCCAATCGCCCCAAAGATCAGCTCCATCTCTATGAGCTCCAGGCACTCCAACGCGTCATTGCGGAAGAGCAAGAAGACGCCGGTACAATAGGGGCCTGAAGGACACATGACGCAAGGCGAGGTGCAGCTCCTCGGAAAACTCACAGTCTTCTCATCGAGTTCCTCTGGCTAGCGTGCTCGTGCGCTTCTGGGGGCAGGAATTCTGGCCAATCCTCAGGCCGACTACTCACACGCAGACTGCTGGCGATTGAAGCGGCCCTGCAGAGAGGCTCTCAGCTCTCTCTTGACGACGTGGTTGCAGAAGCACTGCGCTGAAACGGTTTTTCAAAGAGCCGCCACGAGACCCACGCCGCCCCCAGCACTAGCGGCAGTCCTAGCCCGAGCAACGCGAGTGTCTGAAGCTCCTGCGCTGCGGCAGGCAAGAGCGACTTGATCACTTTCTTGGCGAGCATCTCTAAAACGGGGAAGTGGATCAGGTAGATCGAGTAGGCGAAGGTGCCGCAGAAGACCACGGGGCGCAGGGTGAGCAATTTCGGGGGCCGTGCGTGCCACAGTGCCAGACAGGCCGCCGTGAGAGCGCCCATCACCGGGTCAATCACCGGAAACGCACGGGCAAGATCAGCCTCCGCGTGCTCCATCGGGAAGATAAAGAGCAGGCCCAGCAGCAGAACGCTAGAAACCAGCGCGAAAACCACCACCGCGAGGCGCTTTTTCTCGCCGTCCCAGCGCGTCGTGAGATACCCCGAGCAGACTCCCATGCCAAAGAGAAACACATACCAGGGGCAAGTGTGGCCCAGCTCAGCAGTAGTTCTTCCCTGAAGCATAAAGACGCGCGTGAGGCCGTAGCCCAGTAGCGCCGTGGCGAGCAGCGTTAGAAATACTCCGCGTGGCTTGGCGAGGAGCCAGAGCAGGGTGGGGAACAAAAAATAGATCTTCCACTCCACCGCGACGCTCCAGAGCGGCTGGTTGAAGGCGACGATGGTCTCGGGGAAGACATCTTGCAGAAGTAGCCCATGCAGCCCGAGAGCGCGAAAATCTAGCGGCCCACCGTTCCAGTAGAGCGCGTGCGCCACCGAGGCGGCCAGAACGGCAAAGTAGGCGGGCAAGATGCGCTTGGCTCGCTTGAGGTAGAACACTTTTGCATCAGTGGCCTTTTCCGGGAGCGCCAGACAGAACCCTGAGAGCACGATAAACACATCCACGGCTAAGTGACCATAGAGCAGGCCATCGGCTAGGTTGTTCTTGGCACGGATCGGGAATACCTGGGCGCAAAGAAGAAACGCATGGTGGACGACCACATACAGCGCTGCCAGGCCGCGCAGGCCATCGAGATGGGGGAAATAGGCTCTCACAATTCTCTCAAGTATACGCGAAAATCGCTTGCGGGGCTTAGGGAAGCGTGATAATATTCAACCCGCGTCGCCGTGTAAGATAGGGGCGAGCTTGCCGATGTAGCTCAGTGGTAGAGCGGCTGTTTTGTAAACAGCGGGTCGCGGGTTCGAGTCCTGTCGTCGGCTTCGTTTTAGGGAAATGGACAGAGTTTGGGTCGATGTCCGAGTGGTTAAAGGAGGCGGTCTGTAAAATCGTCGCGCGAGCTACGCAGGTTCGAATCCTGCTCGGCCCATAAAAAAAGATAAGGGCGCTGCACTATGCAGCGCCCTTATTTTTTGCCAGAATGTAGAACAGCTATGTTTCAGAAAATAACGATTGTTGGCGTCGGGCTGCTTGGCGGCTCCATTGGTCTGGCGGCACGCGAGCGCAAGCTTGCCAGGGAAGTGGTGGGAGTCGAGACTAACCCTCACACGCGTGCCGAGGCGACCACGCGGCGTGCCGTGGAGAAGTGTACCGACACGCTCGGGATGGGGATTGCGGGTGCCGACCTGGTGATTCTCGCCTGTCCCGTCAATGCCATTCTCACCGAGCTCGCGCGTCTGGGCCCCTCACTCTCGGAGAAAGCCGTCGTCACCGATGTCGGGTCGGTCAAGGGACCCATTGCGCTGGCGGGTCAGGCGCTCAGGGGCATGTTCGTGCCCGGGCACCCGATGGCGGGGGGGGAGCGGGGCGGCATGGAGTTTGCCCGCGCCGATCTCTTTGAGGGCGCGAGCTGGGCGCTGACTCCCGATGGCTCCACGCGCCCCGAGGCGCTAGAGAAAGTGAAGTCACTTGTGGTGGGGCTAGGCGCACGTGTCGTAACAATGTCGCCCGAGGAGCATGATACAGCCGTGGCTGCGACCAGCCACTTGCCGCACCTGCTGGCCTACGCACTCTCGTCCACCGTGGGAGCGAGCCCTAAGCTGGAGGGGCCTTCACTGAAAGAGGCTCTGCGCGTGGCCAGCAGCGACCCGGAGCTCTGGCGGGAAATCTGCCTGATGAACCGCAAGGCGCTGGGCGATGCACTGGACCGCTGTATCGGGGCGCTGGACGGCATGCTCAAGGCGCTGGATGCGGAAGATGCAGCAGGCCTGGAAGAACTCTTGCGTAAAGGCTGGCGTGGTTAGCTTTTCAACATAAGTGTTTCTTATTTATAAGTCCAAAAAAATTCGTGATTTTTTTCACGAACTCGGCTCTGTCGAATGGGGGATGACCAAAAGTGTGCGGTATTATACTCTCTGAAGCGAAATGGACACCCAGAAGAACACCTCCCATAAGAACCCAGCCTTTGCCCGCTATGCGTGGGTGGTGTTGGTTTTTAACCTTCTGGTGATCTTGGTGGGAACCGTCGTGCGGGCAACGGGCTCTGGTGCGGGCTGTGGCCAGCACTGGCCGACCTGCAAGGGGGAGATCATCCCTGTCGCACCAAGTCTGCATACGATCATTGAGTTTACGCACCGCGCCGTCTCCGCTTTAGACGGCTTGTTGGTGCTGGCGCTTGTTGTGGGAGCGTTTCTGCTCTATCCGCGTGGCCACTACATTCGCCGCGCCGCGCCCGTCGTCCTCGTACTCACTATTGTCGAAGCACTGCTCGGGGCTGTGTTGGTCAAGCGTGGCTATGTCGAAAAAGACGCTTCCGTGGGGCGTGCGGTGGCGATGTCGGTGCACCTCTGCACAACATTTTTCTTGCTCGCGTCTCTTACCCTGACGGCCTGGTACGCGAGCGGCAAAGCGCGTGTACGGCTTTTTGCTCAAGGCTCAGTGAGTGGGGCGCTCGGGCTGGCGTTTCTAGCGATGCTGGTGCTGGGGGTTTCGGGAGCGATCACGGCACTGGGAGACACGCTCTTTCCGGCACGTAGCCATGAAGAAGTGATGCGCCTCGCTGCGGCCGCCAACGCTCCGTTTTTACTGAAGCTGCGTGTTTGGCATCCCTACATTGCGGGCTCCGTGGGGCTCTACTTGATACTGATCGCGGGGCTGGTTGCGCACCTGCGGCCCTCGTCGGAGTCACGGCGCTGGGCGGGGGCGCTGGGCTGGCTCTTTTTGGCGGAGATTCTGGTTGGACTGACCAATGTCTGGTTTCGTGCCCCCGTGGCGATGCAGGTGATCCACCTGATGTTTGCTGACTTGATCTGGGTGACCCTGACACTTCTAGCTTTTTCCGCTAGTGTGGATGGGGTTGTGCATGTCGAGGACATTATCTTCTCCGCCGGTAAAGACATTCCCGAGCCACAGCCTGTCGCGCAGGCTACGGCTCTACCTGCGTGGCGGAACTATCTAAATCTCACCAAGCCGCGTGTGATCTCTCTTCTGCTCTTTACAACACTCACCGCGGCCTTTGTGGCGGCTAGGGGCTGGCCGGGGCTGGGCTTGTTTCTCGTGCTGTTTGTTGGGGGATACTGCTCGGCGGGCGCGGCGAATGCCTTTAATATGGTGATTGACCGCGACATAGATGCCAAGATGACCCGCACTGCCAAGCGTCCCACGGTAACAGCCACAATTCCTGCGGACAAGGCGCTGGCCTTCGCGCTGTGCATGGGGATTGCCTCGTTTGTCACTCTCTGGCTGGGGGCGAACTTGCTCACGGCGATGCTGAGCCTGAGCGGGCTCGTGTTCTACGTGGTGGTCTATACGCTCTTGCTCAAGCGGCGCACCGTGCAAAATATCGTTATTGGAGGAGCGGCAGGTTGCTTCCCACCCCTGGTGGGCTGGGCCGCCGTGACGGGTGACTTAAAGGGAGCGCTGGCCTGGTATCTTTTTGCCATTATTTTTGTCTGGACTCCGGCGCACTTCTGGGCACTTGCGTTGCTGATCAAAGACCAGTACGCCGCTGTCGGGGTGCCGATGCTACCCGCGGTGGTGGGCGATAAAAAGACCGTCACCCAGATTATTCTTTATGCAGTTATCACCGTCGGTGTGTCGTTGATGCCGGTGGCTCAAGGTCTGGCAGGGTGGCTCTACGCGATCCCTGCGGTGGCGCTGGGCGCAATGCTTGTACAGCAGAGCTGGAAGCTGCGTCGCGGGGCAGATCGCCTCTCGGCACTGAAAGCCTATAAATATTCCATGCTTTATCTCGCTTTACTTTTCCTCGCACTGGCAGTAGATGCCCGGTTTGGACAGAGTTAAAATGCTTGACGAAATTCGTGAAATCGTGTACAAAGTGCCGGGCATTTTATGCCTCGCAGTTATGCCGGTAGTTCTAGCCGGTCGGGACTGAGTATCCATGCCAAATATTTTCGCACCTAGCAGTAATGTGATCGTCAAAATGGCCGTTATGGGCCTCGCAGCTTCTCCGCTGGCGATCATGATCACTATTTCGCAGTTCACACGCTCCCCCTACGTGACTAAGGTGGGGATCCCCTACGAGCAACCGGTGCCGTTCTCGCACGAGCACCATGTTACGGAGCTGGGGTTGGACTGTCGCTACTGTCATACGTCGGTGGAAAAATCCGCCAAGGCTGGCTACCCTGCCACCCACACCTGTATGTCGTGTCACTCACAGGTCTGGTCCAACAGCCCATTGCTTGAGCCGGTGCGTGAGAGCTACGAAAAGAACGTCCCCCTGAAGTGGATCACCCTGAATAAGGTGCCTGAGTTTGTTTACTTTAATCACTCAATCCACCTAAAGCGTGGCGTCAACTGTAACAACTGCCACGGCCCCGTTCAGGCGATGCAGATGGCCTACAAAGGTCGTCCGTTCCAGATGACTTGGTGTCTTGACTGCCACCGCCACCCCGAGAAGTACGTCAACAAGCCTGAGTTTGTCTTTGGCCTCTACGAGAAAATTCGCAAGGGCAAGACGGGGACCAAGGGTGAAGGCCACGAGACCATTGCGGGACTGACGGAAGAAGAGCAGTCGCTGATGGTGGGTGATCAGTATGTCCGCAACGCCAAGGAGCTCGCTGAGGGCGAGAAGCTCGTCAAGGAATACAATATCAAGAAGGAGCAGCTCTCCGACTGCGCCGTTTGCCATCACTAAGTAAACACTATGAAGACCAAACAGTGGAAATCCTACGCCGAGCTGGCGGAGACGCAAGAGTACGCGCAGTGGGTGGACGAAGAGTTTCCAAACCGCTCCACGCTACTGGATCTGGATCGCCGGGACTTTCTTAAGCTCACGGGTGCCGGAATGGCGCTGGCTGGGCTCACCGGATGCCGGATCATGCCTCATGTCAAGTCCGTGCCCTATGTCCGCGCTCCAGAACAGCTTGTGCCCGGACAGTCGCTCTACTATGCCACCACGCTAGAGAGCCGTGGGCTGGGAGTCGGGGTGCTCGTGCGCTCCTACGAAGGCCGCCCCGTCAAGATCGAGGGCAACCCCGAACATCCTTCAAGCCTGGGTGCCACCGATATCTGGACACAAGCGGAGCTCCTCAGCCTCTACGACCCGGAGCGCTCACAGTCCGTGATCGAGCGCGGGGAAGTTCGTAGCTGGGATCAGTTCTTTGCCACCGCACGGCCTGTTCTCAAGAAAGAGGCAGGGAGCGGCGGAGCGGGAATTCGCCTGGTAACTCCGACGGTCGTGAGTCCGACGTATGCCGCGCAGATCGGTAAGTTCCTGAGCAAGTACCCCAGCGCGAAGTGGGTTCAGTGGGAGCCGCTCTCGCAGAACAATGTCCGTCAGGGGACGCAGCTTGCGTTTGGTAAGCCGCTCAGCCCGGTCTACCACCTGGACCAGGCCAAAACCGTCCTCTCATTGGATGCTGATTTTCTGGTAACGCTGCCCGGTTCCGTCCGCTACGCCCGTGAGTTTGCCGATGGGCGCCGTGTGCGTGATGGTAAAACAGAGATGAACCGCCTCTATACGGTGGAGAGTAGCTCCACCGTCACGGGCGCGTCATCGGACCATCGCGCGGCGGTAAAACCCACGGATATTGAGCGCTTTGCTCGTACTCTCTACGGAAAAGTAACCGGCAGTGGAGCGGGACAGCTCCCGGCAGGCGTGGACGAAGCATTTCTTAGTGCGCTGACTGATGATCTTAAGAGCGGGGGAGTCGTGATTCCCGGAGACGAGCAGTCGCCCGCAGTTCACGCTATCGCCCACGCGCTCAATGTAGCTATTGGGGCAAGCGGCAAGAGCGTGACCTACCATGCGCCGATTGAGGCAAAGGTCACCGATCAGGCCAGTGATATTAAGGCTCTGGCTGACGATCTAGCTGCCGGCAAGGTGACATTCCTTCTCACGCTAGGCGGCAACCCCGTCTACGATGCGCCCGCTGATCTGAAGCTTCGTGATGCCTATATTTCGGAGAAGTGTCCTCTGCGTGCCCATCTTTCTCGTTACTTGGATGAGACAGCAGAGATCTCGCACTGGACTCTGCCCGAGTCGCATGGTCTGGAAGCCTGGGGGGATCTCAAGGCCCACGATGGTACGGTCGGCCTCCAGCAGCCGCTGGTCGAGCCGCTCTATGCCACCCAAACGGCTATGGAAGTGCTCGCGCTGCTCCTGGAGCAGCCGATCACGGGTATGGAGTTGCTGCGTCAGCACTACGCCACGATGAGCGAAGCCAGCTGGCGCAAGGCCGTGCACGATGGGGTGGTTGCAGGAAGTGCCAGCCCGGCGATTACCGTAACAGCGGCAGCGGGTTTGCTCGCCAGCCTGCCAGGGCCACCCGCATCGCCTGGCCTGGAAGTGAACTTCCGCCCTGATCCGACAATCTGGGACGGACGCTATGCGAATAATACCTGGCTACAAGAGCTGCCCAAGCCCCTGACCACTATTGTCTGGGACAATGCGGCTCTTGTTTCCCCACGAACTGCCAAGAAACTCGGATTGATCAGCGCGGAAGGCAACAACGATGCGGTCAATATCGCGCAGTACTCTGGCAGAAAGCTCATCGAGGTAACGGTCGGGGGGGCGACGATAAAAGTCGCAGCCTGGATTCAGCCCGGACAGCCCGACGATACCGTCACACTGTACTTGGGCTATGGACGGACTCGTGGTGGCGTGGTCTGCGAGAAACAGGGCTTCGATGTCTACCCACTTCGCCGCAGTGGAGCACTGAATCATGCGGTCGGGGCAACGGTGAAGGTCACCAACGAGAGCTACCAGCTTGCCTACACGCAGCCGCACCACCTGATGCGCTCCGAGACAAGCGATCCGTTTGGTGTCACCGAGGCGCTTCATGTGACGGAGCACCAGAACCGCGATATTGTCCGCTCGGGAACCCTCGCACACTTTGTCGAGACCAAGGGGCGGATGCATGAGCAGCATCATGCAGAGCCCGAGCGTGCTGGGGAAGCTGCCCATGAGGAAGAGCACGGTGGGGAGCATACGGTTAATGCCGTTGACTTGCCGACGATTCCCGCTGACCATGCTTTTGGGCTGGGCCGCAACCACTGGAAGTACGTGGATCAAAACCCAAATGTCAAGACCGAGGTCAACAAAGAGGGCTTGGATTCGATGTATCCCGAGTACTCGCGTAAAGGCTTCAATGCCTGGGCGATGAGTATTGACCTGACCACCTGTATTGGCTGCAATGCCTGTACGATTGCGTGTCAGGCGGAGAATAACATCCCGACGGTCGGAAAAGATCAGGTGGCGGCGGGCCGCGAGATGCACTGGATTCGCATTGACCACTACTTTGAGTCGGCGGATCTGGAGAATGTCCAGAGCCACTTCATGCCGATTCCCTGTATGCAGTGCGAGAAAGCCCCCTGTGAGCCGGTCTGCCCCGTGGCCGCAACCGTGCACAGCCACGAAGGCCTCAACCAGATGGTCTACAACCGCTGTGTGGGAACCCGCTACTGCTCAAATAACTGCCCCTATAAAGTGCGACGCTTCAATTTCCTGAAGTGGACGCAGGGAGCGGGCGGGCCGACGACGCTTAACTTCTTTGAGAAGCCCGTTCTGAAGATGCTCCCGAACCCCGATGTGACCGTACGAGGTCGTGGTGTGATGGAAAAGTGTACTTACTGTGTCCAGCGCATCAACGATGTCCGTATTGACGCTAAAAAAGAGGGGCGTGAGATTCAGGACGGTGAGATTATCACGGCCTGTCAGCAGGTCTGTCCCACTCAGGCGATTGTTTTTGGAGATATTAATAATCCCAAGAGCAAGGTGAGCCTACTCAAAAAACAGCCACATGACTACTCGCTCCTAGCCGAGCTCAATACCCGGCCACGAACGACATATCTGGCGAAGATCAAGAACCCGAACCCCGCGCTGGTAAAAACAGTGGCGGCGGAGGGAGGGCACTAGATGGCAACGGAACCGATGGGCGGGAAGCGCACTCAGCTCATCCCCGAAAACTTTATTGACAACGAGCACGACTATGAGTCTGTCACAGATATCATTGCACGCGTTGTCCTGAACCCGCGTCCGCCGTTGGTCTGGTTTATTGTAACCGCCATCGGCTTTGTCGGGCTGAACGTCATGCTGATGGCGATCACCTGGCTAATTTTGCGAGGAACAGGTATTTGGGGAAACAACCAGCCGACGGGCTGGGCCTGGGACATTATTAACTTCGTGTGGTGGATTGGTATTGGTCACGCCGGAACCCTGATCTCAGCGATTCTCTTGCTGATGCGTCAGTCCTGGCGTAACTCCATCAACCGTTTCGCCGAGGCAATGACGATCTTCGCTGTGATGTGTGCGGGGCTTTTCCCGCTACTGCACACCGGTCGTCCCTGGTGCGACTACTGGCTCTTCCCGTACCCGAATATCCTCGGGATGTGGCCGCAGACGCGCTCGCCGCTGGAGTGGGACGTCTTTGCGGTGTCTACTTACTTCACCATCTCCGTACTGTTCTGGTTCCTTGGGCTGGTACCTGATATTGCGACCCTGCGTGATCGCTCCCAGAGCCTCTGGGCCAAAGTACTCTATGGGGTTGCGTCGCTGGGCTGGCGAGGAAGTGCGAAGCACTGGTTCCGCTACGAGCAGGCGACCAACATCCTCGCGGGAATCTCCGCGCCGCTGGTTCTTTCGGTACACACCATCGTTTCCTACGACTTCGCCGTGAGTATCGTCCCCGGCTGGCACACGACTATCTTCCCGCCGTACTTCGTCGCGGGAGCCGTCTTTGCAGGATTCGCGATGGTGTTGACATTCGGTCTGCCGCTGCGTGCTCTCTACGGTCTGAAGGACTTCATCACCGAGAAGCACCTCGACTGGATGGCAAAGATCACGCTGGCAACGGGCCTGATCGTCTTCTACGGTTATGTTCTGGAGATCTTCTACGGCTGGTACTCAGGCAATGTCTATGAGCTGGCGCTCGTCAACCATAGATTTGCCGGCCCGTACGCCCCGTTCTACTGGGCACTGATCTTCTGCAACGGCATCTGGCCGCAGGCGCTCTGGAGCCATAAGCTACGCAAGAATGTCCCCTTCCTCTTTGTTACCTCACTGGTAATTGGTGTGGGGATGTGGCTGGAGCGCTTCGTGATTATCCCGATGTCGCTCACACGTGACTTCATGACTAGCTCCTGGGGCTACTACTCGCCAACCATCTGGGACTGGCTACTGTTCCTGGGGACAATGGGTTTCTTTACCTTCTTGCTCTTTATGTTCATCAAGGTACTGCCCTTCATCAATATCGTTGAGATGCGCGACTTGTTGCACAAGAATCAACATACATTCGGTCATGACGCTTCTGATGAGCATACGCATGATGTGGAGGAGGTCCACTAATGGCAGGACACGGTCATGGGCCAGTAGAGAACCCTATCTATGGGATGGTGGCGGAGTTCGACTCCGCCGATGAACTCTTGGCGGCAACGAAACGAGCGACGGCGGCGGGATACTCTAAGTCCGATGCCTACTCACCCTTTCCGATTCATGGACTGGCGGAGTCGCTCCCCAATGGCACCGACGATCGTGTTCCTTGGTTTGCCTTCTTTGGGGGAATTACGGGCTGCCTACTGGGCTTTGGGCTCCAGTACTATATTGCGGTGATTGACTATCCGCTCAATGTTGGGGGCAAGCCACTCAACACGTGGCCACAGTTCCTCCCCGTTACATTTGAGTGCACGGTTCTGTGTACGGGCTTGACGACATTTATCTCGCAGTGGGCGCTCAATGGGCTTCCACGGCTGCACCACCCGATCTTCAACGCCCCGAACTTTGACCGGGCAAGCCAGGATCGCTTTTTCTTGTGCATCGAGACGAAAGACCCGAAGTACGAACCCAATGAGACAGCGGCATTTCTCAACGGCCTGGGTGCCCTGAATGTTGCGGAGGTAGCACGCTAGTGAGACTAAGCATGCGATACACACTGGGGCTGATGATCTTGGGAGGGAGTGTGCTACTCTCCGGCTGTCATATTGATATGTGGGAGCAGCCCAAGATGAAGGCCTACTACGAGAGCGATTTCTACACGGATCGCCAGGCGAGCCGCGCGATGCCCGAGGGGACAATTGCCCGGGGCAAGCTGCGCACCGACGATGCTTATACTACAGGCAAAGAGGGGACGAAGCTTATCGCGCGTATCCCCGCTGAGGCAGTTAAGAGCTTCGGTGGCCCGAAGGCAATGCTGGATCGTGGCGAACAGCGCTATATCGTGTACTGTTCTCCGTGCCATGGCACGACAGGCAATGGCAACGGCTTTATTGCGCAGCGTGGTCTGGGTTTTTGGCAGAAACTTCCCTCAACTCTCCTCCAGCCGCGCCTCTTGAAAGTGGAGGATGGCCACATCTACGATGTGCTGACCCACGGTAAAGGGGCGATGTACGGCTACGCATCGCGCATCCAGGACTACAACGACCGCTGGGCGGTTGTCGCTTATGTTCGTGCGCTCCAACTCGCTGGTGGCACGATTCCCGAGTCCGTACCCGTTGCCGAGGCTCCTAAGCCCTCGAAGGGGGGGGCTGTGGCTAAGGCTCCGACCAAAGAGGCCATAATGCAGGAGCAAGCGGATACGGTTCAGGGAGGCGCAAACTAAATGAGCGAACACCAAACAACAGAAGCTCCCTCGGCGCTTCCCACGCTGACTAAACTAGGAAATATCGCGACGGGAATGTTTATACTGGGAGGAGCGGCTCTCGCGGCAGGCTACTTCTCGGATCAGAGCGCGGGGCACAAGGTTTTTGCGGGAGCCTACCACTTCGGATTTATCTTTTGGCTCACACTGACTCTGGGCTGTGCGACCATGACCTATCTGCACCACACGATTCGGTCACAGTGGAGTCTCTCTATCCTGAAGGTAATGGAGGCGGGCAACAAAAACCTGCTACTTATGGCCGCTTTCTTTATTCCCATTGCGATTGCGACTGTGGTGAATAAGTCCTACTTCCCTTGGGCCGATCCCGCGTTCTTAGAGAAACTACCTATTCAGAAGCAGCAGTGGCTGAACCCGACCGCGTGGCTCATTCGCGCCATTGTCTACTTTACCTTTTGGATATGGACATTAAGCCGACTAAACGCCTCTTCGAAGGCACAAGATGCAAGTCGGGACGAGAGCCTGGCGGAAGCACGCCGTAGCTTTGCTCCCCCGATGGGAGTCCTGCACGTCATCTTATTGACATTCGCCTTCACGGACTGGCTAATGTCATTAAACCCGATGTTCTTCTCCACGCTCTATGGGGCTTGGCACATGGCAACCGGGATTCTAATGGCGATCGCCTTCGGGACATTCCTGACACTACTGATGCGCACCAAGCGCCCCTACGCTGCTGCGGTGAATCCGGTACTGACCAAAGACCTGGGCAACATGATGCTTGGCTTCACGATGATCTTTGGCTACTTTACGCTCTCGCAGTTCCTGATCATCTGGTCGGGGAACCTGCCCGAGGAGATCGTCTTCTTCGTCCAGCGTTTTGAAGGCCCCTTGGTCTTTGTTGGGCTGGCAATTGTCGTGTTCCAGTTCTTTGGCCCGTTTCTCGCCCTGCTCTCTGGCAAGGCCAAGCGCACTCCCGAGCTTCTGATTTGGGTCGCGGGCTGGATCTTCTGCTTCCGCATCGTGGATGTCTGGTGGCAAGTCGTGCCGTTCTTCAAGGGCCCCTCTGTGGTTCTCTCGACAATCTGGATTGATCTTGCCGCCTTGCTTTTCCTCGGCGGTGTCTGGCTGATATTTTTTGTTCGAAACTTGAAACAAAATGAGCTCTTGCCGCTGCACGACACTCGGCTTCAGGACACTAAGCTCGCTCTGGAGGCGCACTAACTATGCATGGCTCAAACGATATTAACGAGGGCACGATTCCTGAGCTAGGCTACGACCACCGGGATGTAAACCTATCTGCCATTGTCCGCTGGATGTCCATCTTTGCAATGTTTGTCGTTGTCTCGATCATCCTGATCCAGTTTGTTTTCTACCCGCTCTTCACGCCGGACTGGAAGAAGCTAGAGCGCGATGTTCCTGCCTTCGTCACCGCGCCGCGCACTCCCCCGTACCCTCAGGTGCAAGCGGATCCGAAGCTCGATATGGAAATCTTCAAGGCCTCCGAGGAGGGGAAGCACGAGGGGTTAAGGAAGGCAAAGGCAACACTGGCGGCACGAGGGATCTCGGGCGTGACCGGTGAAGCCCCAAAAGAGGAAGGCCATTCCTTTCCTGGAAGTGGGGACTATACGGGAGCCACGAAGCACGTCGGAGGCGAACACTAATGTCACGGCGCAATTTGCTGGCCCTGCTAGCGGCGTCGGGAACGCTCGTGCCATCTGCATTTGCTCAAGGGCAGTCGCAGCAGGCACCGTCTGGCTCACAGCCACGTTTTGACACGAGCATCAATGCGGCGCGTGATGTCGCTATTGACCAGAACCTGGATAAAGCACTTCCGCTGACGGCTACATTCCACGATGAGCTGGGGCGAACCGTTGCACTAAAAGAATTCTTTGGCAAGAAGCCAGTCTGGTTAGTGCTGCCGTTCTTCAAGTGCACGGGAACCTGTCCGATGATGGTGGATGGCATGATCTCCGTGATGCACGAGCCGGGACTGGGGTACCAGATCGGGCGCGACTTTGAGATCGTTGTCATCTCTATCAATCCTCGGGAGACG
Organism: Armatimonas sp.; assembly: GCF_043757465.1. Classification (GTDB taxonomy): domain Bacteria; phylum Armatimonadota; class Armatimonadia; order Armatimonadales; family Armatimonadaceae; genus Armatimonas. Next base: position 11,124 of record NZ_JAYVPL010000035.1, on the reverse strand, counting down.
CCACAGATCGCGTCCGCCAAGAAACAAGAGTACATTAGTAAACTGGGTCTTGCGGGTGCGGAGAAGTCGTTTCATTTCCTGACCGGCGATGAAAAAAATATCCGGGCAGTGGCAGATGTGTTAGGCTATAAATATGTTTACGATGCCAAGACGGATCAGTATGCCCACGCGAGTGCGACATTTGTGGCGACGCCTCAGGGCAAAATCTCGCGTTATCACTTCGGTGTGAGTTACTTGGCAAAGGATGTTCGACTCTCGCTTACAGAAGCGGGAAGAGGGCATATCGGAAATGTCTCAGAAAAGATCCTTCTCTTCTGCTACTTCTACGACCCACAGCGAAATACGTACGGTCTAGCAGCATTTCGGATTGTCCAGGTTCTGGGAACCCTGACCGTCTTAGCACTGGGATCGTTTATGATTATCAACTTCCGGCGAGATGCCCGGGAGCAACAGTTGACCCGAACTTCGGGTGGAGACGCCGCAACAAAGGCGTCCAACAGAGAGGCTTGATTACCGATGGGTGAAATGCCTATGCGTCCTCCGGCAGCATCGGAGTTCGCAAATAATGTGGATGTGCTCTATTTTGTGCTCGTCGCTATAACGGTGATTTTTACCGTTCTGGTGATGGGGCTGCTGATCTTCCTGGTAGCACGTTACCAGCGAGGAAACAATGTCGATCGCTCAAATCCTGTGGATCACCATACGGGGCTTGAGATCGCCTGGTCTCTGCCTGCGCTTGTGCTGGGCTTGGGGATCTTTGTCTGGGCGGCTAAGCTCTTTGGCGAGGTCTACCAGCCGCCAAAGAACGCCAAGGAGATCTTTGTGGTTGGCAAACAGTGGATGTGGCACATGCAGCACGCGAACGGGATTCGGGAGAACAACGAGCTCCATATTCCTGTGGACGAACCCGTGAAGTTCACCATGATCTCACAGGATGTCATTCATGCCTTCTACGTGCCCGAGTTTCGGATGCAGCGGCAGGTACAGCCTGGTGAGTACACTCAGATGTGGGTAAAGCCTACCAAAGTTGGAAAGTACCATATCTACTGTAACATGTACTGTGGCACGCAGCACTCCGAGATGGGGGGCTGGGTCTACGTGATGAGCCGTGCAGATTACGACAAGTGGGCCGCCAGTGGCGGGACGCGCGCTGTCAGTCCTGGTGGTATCGAGTCCAAACGCGGCGCTCTGTCACTGGCGCAGCAGGGCAAAGGGCTCTACGAGAAGTACCAGTGTCTGGGCTGTCACGGAGGATCCGGCTCGGATGCTGCCAAGCGTGGCCCGTCTCTGATGGGAATATTTGGGAAGAGTCGCCAGCTTGTTAATGGCAAGGTCGTGAACGCAGACGATGCCTACTTGCGCAATGCCGTTCTCTACCCTGATGAGTTCGCTCTGGCAGGTTGGCCGCAGGGGATGCCATCGTACAAAGGGGTTCTCTCTGAGGGCGACGTTTTGGCTGTCAATGCCTATATTAAGACAATGGGAACAAAGGAAGAGCCGCAATCGGGCGCTCCCGCGCAGGAGTCTATCCCGGCGGATACGGACAACCAGCAGTTCCGCTATATGTACGGAGGAGAACAATACAGATGAGCGTAAGCACTCTGGATAGCCACGATACCCCGACAGCATCTCATGATCATGCCCGCGCGGCTCATAGGGAGAGCCCCTATGGAGTTGATAATGAGAACTACATCAACACGGATCACTCCATCAAATCCTGGTTGCTGACGGTAGACCACAAGCGCATTGCGCTTCTCTATCTCTTCTCTGTCTCCGCCTTCTTTTTGTTGGGTGGACTGGCAGCGGGACTTGTACGCTTCGAGCTGACCGCTCCGAAGGGGCAGATTCTCTCCAGTGAGGCCTACAATCGGGTGTTCTCGGCACACGGGATAATCATGGTGTTCCTCTTCCTGGTCCCGGCGGTGCCCGCGATTCTCGCTAACTTTGCACTTCCGCTGATGATCGGAGCGCGTGATCTCGCCTTTCCTCGGCTGAACCTGCTGTCATGGTACGTCTACATGACAGGGGGCACGATGATCTTGATCTCGCTGTTCTCAGGGGGAGTGGATACTGGGTGGACGTTTTACACGCCTTACTCTAGTATCTATGCTAATGGCAATGTGGCGCTGTGTTTGATGGGGGTCTTTTTCGCGGGGTTCTCCTCTATCTTCACGGGGCTAAACTTTATCGTCACGGTGCACAAGATGCGTGCTCCGGGTATGACTTGGTTTCGTCTGCCACTGTTTGTCTGGGCAATCTACGCGACCTCGATTATTATTATGCTGGGGACGCCCGTTGTGGCGGTGACCCTACTCATGGTTCTTGTGGAGCGCACTCTGGGATTCGGGCTCTTCTCGCCTGAGCTGGGAGGTGATCCCGTTCTCTTCCAGCACATGTTCTGGTTCTACTCACATCCTGCGGTCTATATCATGATGCTTCCCGCACTAGGAATCATCAATGAGATTATTGCTGCTAACTGTAAAAAGCGTATCTTTGGCTATGAGTTTGTCGCGATGTCATCTCTGGCGATTGCGGCCTTTGGCTTTGTCGTGTGGGGCCACCACATGTTTGCCACTGCCCAGTCTATGTACTCCAGCATGGTCTTCTCGATCATCTCGTTCCTAGTGGCAGTGCCCTCCGCCGTGAAAGTGTTTAACTGGATTGCGACAATCTTCAAGGGAAGTGTTGAACTCTCCAGCCACATGATCTTTGCCATGGGTTTCATTGGCCTCTTCGTTGTTGGTGGGCTCACCGGAATGTTTCTGGCGGCCCTGGCAATGGATATCCACCTGACAGCAACGTATTTTGTGGTGGCGCACTTCCACTATGTCATGGTGGGAGGTGCACTACTTGGTTTCATGGCCGGGCTGCACTACTGGTGGCCTAAGATGACAGGGCGGCTCTATCCCGAGTTTCCTGCAAAACTAAGCGCTATTATTCAGTTTGTCGGCTTTAACATGACTTTCTTCCCGCAGTTCATTGTGGGATATCTAGGAATGCCGCGCCGCTACCACTTCTACGCCCCTGAGTATCAGATCTGGCACATTGCCTCAACAGCGGGCTCCACGGTTCTGGGTATTGGCTTCATGATGCCGGCTTGCTACTTGATGTGGTCCTGGTTCAAGGGCCCCAAAGCGCTGGCGAACCCCTGGGGAGCTGTCGGGCTGGAGTGGACTATCCCGTCTCCACCTGTCACGCACAACTTCCTGGAGATCCCCATCGTGACCTGGGAAGCGTATGAGTACTACGGTGAGCATCCTGCCCACGATGTCCTGGACCATGCCCACGATCACGACACAGAGAAGATCGCTCCCGTTCGAGAGGAAACGCACGTATGAGTCTGCACGCTCTAGAGCCCAACGCGGGTGGGGAGCATACCCACGGCGCTGGTCAGCGCGTCTCGATGCAGTACGAGAACATTGATCAGCAAAATGAGAGCTACCTGGTGGGCATGTGGTCGTTTCTGGTAACAGAGATTATGTTCTTTGGGGGACTGTTTCTGGCCTACTCACTCTACCGAGTCATGTACTTCAATACCTACCTGGAAGCCCATCAGTTTCTGCTCCAGTACAATTGGCTTGGGATGCACAATGGTTTTCCGTGGCTGGGGACGATCAATACCACCGTACTACTCACCAGCTCACTCTTTATGGTGCTGGCAGTCTACAATGCCCAGATCGGGCAGCGGATCAAGACAATCCTCTGGTTGACTACAGTGGTTGGGTGTGCGCTGATCTTTATGGTGGTCAAGTACTTTGAGTACACCAACAAACTCCATGAGGGCCTCTACCCCGACCGGAACTTCAACTACGCCCGTGCGCTGTATATTCTCAAGACGGAGCATGCCGCCGGTCACGGAGGCGGTCACGAAAATCCCCGCGCAAACTTTGCTTGGACGGCGATGAAAGACGCGGAGAAAGCCGGAGCGAAACTCTCGGAAGAGGGCTTGGAGATTCCTGCGACACAGACCAGGAAGCTTGCTTCGGGGATCGATCAACGGCTGACCTCTGTACCTGGCGACACGATTGCATTCTCGGTGCCTGATGCGGCCTACACGCGTTACTTGTCTGAGTCGAATCATGCACGTCTGTTCATGAGCATTTATTTCTCCATGACCGGGCTCCACGGAATCCACGTCTCATTGGGAATTGTGATGATGGGGCTACTAATACTCTTCTACTGGAAGAAGCACCCGTGTGTGGACGACTACATGCCCTTGGAGATGATAGGGCTGTACTGGCACTTTGTTGACATCGTGTGGATCTTCCTGTTCCCGCTGATGTACCTGATCTCGTAAAGGAAAGACGATGGCAGATAATACACACGGACACAGCCCGGTTCATCCGGCAGTTGAGGTCATTCACCATCCCAAGCCCGCGCTTTATTGGCTGACTTATGCGATACTGTTTGTTCTATTAATTGTGACAGTGGTACTCTATTACTTTGATCTGAGTGCTGCGAGTGGCTTAATAGGACTGAACTTTGTGATTGCCATGATTGTGGCGACGGCTAAAGCCTACTTGGTTGTGCGCAACTTCATGAATGTCAAAGGGAGCACTAAGCTGACCTTCCTCTGGGCAATGCTGGGCTTTATCTGGCTGATGCTCATGGCGGGTGTCTTCCTTGATTCTCAGAATCGCCCGCACCAGGGAGGTTGGGAAAAACCGTTTGTTCGTTATTAGTGCGTAACTACCTAAGCCCGGCATATTTGTGCCGGGCTTTTTATTTGGAGACAATAAACAATGACTGTTACCGTTTGGGGAGAGAATCTCCATGAACAGCAGCACGAGGCGGTGCAAAAGGTCTATCCTCATGGGATGCACAATGCTATTGCGGATGGTCTGCGAGAGCTACTTGCGGAAAATGCAACTGTTCGGACGGCGACCCTTGATCAGCCTGAGCATGGCTTGACCGATGAGATTCTCAATAGCACAGATGTGCTGACCTGGTGGGGGCACATGGGCCATGACAAAGTTGAGGATGCGATTGTTGAGAAGGTTCACAAGCGTGTTTTAGAGGGGATGGGGCTGATTGTGCTGCACTCGGGGCACTACTCTAAGATCTTCCGAAAGCTCATGGGGACCACCTGTGGCCTGATCTGGCGTGACGACGATCTGGAGCGGGTCTGGACGGTGCGACCAGGACACCCGATCACTGAGGGGTTGCCGCCGGTCTTTACTGTTCCACTGACCGAGATGTACGGAGAGTTCTTCGATATTCCCCAGCCCGATGAGCTGGTTTTTATCTCTAGCTACGGCGGGGGCGAAGTGTTCCGCTCAGGCTGCTGCTGGAATCGTGGGCGTGGCAAAGTCTTCTACTTCTCGCCGGGCCACGAGACCTATCCGATTTACTTCCAGCCGGAGATTCGCCGTGTGATCGCTAACGCGGCAAAGTGGGCGGCTCCTACCACAGATTTTGGAATTCGGGGCTGTCCCCATGCTGTCAAGGGCTGGTTTGAGACAAATCCCAATCTGGGTTGGGAGAAGAAGTCTTGAGGAAGGCACTGCTTGTGGGCGCGGGTGGCATGGGCCAGGGCTGGGCGAAGAACCTTGCCGCACACGCCGATCAAGTGACTCTTGTGGGGTGGGTGGATATTCGAGAAGGGGCCGCCGCCGCCGCCGCTGAGAAGAACGCCATTAGTGTAGCGTGGACGGGCATGGAGCTAGAGCGGGCCATCACCGAGGCTCAGCCCGACTTTGTAGTGGACGTCACCATCCCGGAAGCCCACCATGACGTAACGCTTACGGCGCTGGCACACGGCATTCCGGTGATTGGCGAGAAACCGATGGCGCACTCGATGGAGGCGGCGCGGGCGATGGTGGCGGCGAGCGAAAAATCTGGCAAACTCTACATGGTGAGCCAGTCGCGCCGCTACGACAATCGCATCATGGCCTACCGGCGACTGATCGAAAAGACCTGTGGGCCGCTGGGAATCCTCAACGCGGACTTCTATATTGGAGCACATTTCGGGGGATTTCGCGACGAGATGGAGCATGTCTTGCTTCTTGATATGGCGATTCATAGCTTCGATCAGGCACGCTTTCTCTCCGGGGCTGATCCCGTGTCGGTCTATGCGGAGGAGTTTAACCCTGCGTGGTCCTGGTACAAGGGCGCTGCCTCGGCGACGTGCTTATTCGAGATGGCAAACGGGCTGCGCTTCACCTACCGTGGCTCGTGGTGTGCAGAGGGCTTGCACTCTAGCTGGGAGTGCGACTGGCGCACCGTGGGAGCGCACGGCACGGCGCTCTGGGATGGGCATAGTGCGCTCAAGGGCGCAAAAGTCACGGGGACGGAGGGGTTCCACCACGCCACCGAAGCCCTAGAGGAGCCGATCACGGAGGAAGTCTCCGGCGGCATCGCGGGGAGCCTTGAGGATTTTCTGCACGCTCTGGACACGGGAGCCACTCCCATGGGCGAGTGCCACGATAACATCAAGAGCCTCGCAATGGTCTTTGGTGCAGTCGAGTCCGCCACGACGGGCAAACGGGTACAGATCACCGTCTGACCGCCGATTGAAATCAGCGTCTACAGTGGCGCAAGCGCCGCAAAGCCCATGCCTAATTTTATTAGGCGCTCAGTTGGCGTCTTCGTAGTAGTCGGCGATGTGGACTCCCACCAGCGCAGGCAGGAGCAGAAGTGTCTTTTGTGCCCAAGTCAAGGGGAGAGCCTGTTTTTCCTGTTGTCGCATAGTTAGCTCATTAAAGAAATTATACCGTCATTTGTTGTCTGACGATGATAGAATGCAACGTTTATGCGCCTTAAGCGGTTGACCCTCCATGGTTTTAAGACGTTCGCAGATAAGACGGAGATTGAGTTCGTCCCCGGCGTGACGTGTATTGTCGGGCCTAATGGGTCGGGCAAGTCCAATCTGCTCGACGCGCTGGTATGGTGTTTGGGGGAGCAAAAAGCCTCAAATCTGCGTGCAACGAATGCGCGCGATGTGATCTTTGCAGGCTCGTCCAAGCGCAAGCCGATGGGCATGGCCGAAGTCACGCTCACTGTAGACAACGAAGATCGGTTTCTGCCCTTAGACTTCTCCGAAGTCAGTGTTACTCGGCGAATCTATCGCAGCGGCGAGAGCGAGTTTTTGCTCAATAAAGTGGCGTGTCGGCTCAAAGACATCGCGGATTTATTTACCGATACGGGGGTGGGCCGAGGAGCCTACGCCATTGTCAATCAGAGCGAGATTGATGGGATTCTCTCCGCCAAGCCCGAGGATCGGCGTGAGCTTTTTGAGGAAGCGGCGGGCATCAAGAAGTACCGGGTGAAGAAGCGCGAGGCGCAGCGCAAGCTAGAGAACACCGAGATTAACCTCATCCGAGTGCGGGATATTCTCGGGGAGCTGAACACCCAAGTCGAGCCCCTGCGCCAGCAGGCCGACGTGGCGCGGACGCACAATGCGCTCACCGAACGGCTGCGTGCCGTGGAGGTCGGGCAGCTTGCGGCGGACTACAAGCGTGCCAAAGACGAGCTTGCGGAGCTAGAGAGAGCCGTCGAGGCGGCGAAGAAAGAGGCCGAGGCGCTTGGTGTCGAAGCCGAGGAGCTGGAGGCAAGTGCGCTCGGCTTGGGACAGCGCATCTCGGATGCCGAGAGCCAGATGGACGCGGCACGTATTCGCCAGCAGCTCACGATGACGCAGGTGGAGCGTCTGGAGAGCCGGATCGCCCTCGCCGAAGAGCGCAAGAGAAGTGCCCGGCAGACACTGGAGTCTCTGGCGACGGATCTTGAGACACTCGACTCGGATAAGCTGCGCCTTGCCACCGAGGCCGAGACACTCAAAACGGAGGCGAAGAGCGCCGAGACAGGGCTGGCCGAAAAGACGAAAGCCCTCGCCGATGCCGAGAGTGTTGCGCGTGAGGCGGATAAAGCACTCGGGGAGCTCTCCCGAATGCTCGCCGGCCAGGAGGCGGACTATCTAAGCTTGGCGCGGAAGCTCGCCGCACAAAAAGCCGAGCGAGATAGTCTTCGGGAGCGTATCCTCAGACGTGGAGAGGAGATTCGCGACGCTAACGAGCGAGCTTGCCAGCGTGCGGCAGAAGTCGCGAACACTCTCAAGGAGCAATCCCAGCTTGCGGAGGCACTGGAGACTCAGAAGCAAGAGCAATCCGATGCTAGATTGGCACTGGAGAGGGTCGCCGAACCCATTTTCAAAGCTGCGGTTGAAGCGGTAACCCAGCTCGAAGAGCTGCGCAGAAGCAAAGAGCGAGAGCTTGCTGGTTCCGAGTCCCGCCTGAGAGTGCTGGAAGAGACCGAGGCGATGCAGGAAGGCTACTTCACGGGTGTGCGTGCGGTGCTTACCGCTGCGGCGGAGGGGAAAATCCCGGGGCGCTTTACGCTCTTTGCCGATGCCATCAAAGTTCCTGCTACGTTTGAAACCGCCATTGAGGTTGCCTTAGGGGGAAGCCTTCAGGACATTATTACCGACACCGAGCTACAGGCTAAGGCGGGTATTCGCTTTCTCCATGAGACCCGAGGCGGACGCGCCACGTTTCTGCCGCTGGATAAGCTACGCGACCAGCCGGTTCCCCAGGCGCTTCGGGCGGCGGCAAAGAAGTTCAAAGGCGTCTATGGCTCCGCTGCGGAGCTGATTAGTTTCTCCGACGATGTCTCGCTTGCCGTTCGCGTGCATCTGGCGCGTGTTTTAGTGGTTGAGGATCTAGACACCGCCACCGAGGTCTCACGGCAGATCGAGCGGGACTGGGCACGGATTGTGACCCTCAGTGGTGAGCTTGTGGTGCCCACGGGCGCAATTACCGGTGGGCGTACCGGGCGGCAGGGGCCAAACTTACTCTCGCGCAAACGGGAGATCGGGGAGCTTGGTGAGGCTGTCGAGGCGGGGCGAGTGGCTCTGGAGCGCATCGCGACCCAACAAACCGAGGCGCGGACCGCAAGTGAGGCCGCTCGTCAAGCCGTGCGCGAGGCCGAAAGCGTGATCCAGCGGGCGCGTGAGGTAGTTTTGGATACTGAGCGCCGTGTCCAAAATAAAAAAACCGAGACGGAACGGCTGCAAAAAGAGGCGCTTCAGCTCCAGACACGCGCGGGACAGCTTGCGGCCTCAGGGGAGGCGGATGCGAGCCGGGAAGCGACGCTCTCTGCTGCCATCGAGGACGCTGACCGAACCGATGAGTCGGTGCTCGCCAGCCGCGAGGAGCTCACGCGCCGTCAGGCGTCGCTCATGGTGCGCCGCGACGAAGCGCGCAATCAGGCACGGACGATTGCCACGGAAGCGGCGAGCCTGCGGGAGCGCGTGGTAGGGCTCTCGCGCGATGCCAAGCGTGCCAAAGAGGGGGCCTTGCGCGCCACGATCACGGGCGAAGAGCGTCGCCGCCGTGCCGTTGAAGCGGAGACAGTGATCACTACGGAAGATGCCGAAGCGGTCCAACGTGCCGGCGAGCGCGACATCGCGAAAAAATCTCTTGACGAAGCCGCTCTTGAGGTCGAAAAGTGGCGCGAGCGGCGCCAGGCGTTAGTGAACGAGAACTTTCAGCTCACCGAGCGCATTCGCTTAGTACAGCGCACGATTGGATTTGCGACAGAGCGCGGCCAGCAGGCCCGCTTGCGTGCCGCTCGTGTCGAAACGCAGGCAGAGACGGTCGGCCAGCGCCTGCAAGATGAGTACGATCTGCACCCAGACTCCGCCGTCGCGCTCACCGGCGGCGCTCCCGTTGAAAAAGATGTCGCACAGGAGATCGCTCGCCTGCGTCGCGAGATCCGCGCGCTGGGAACCGTTAATTTAGGAGCCATCGAAGAGTACGAGCGGGTCTCGGAGCGTTTTCGGTTCCTCACGGAGCAAAAAGCCGATCTGGACAATGCCAAGGCCAAGCTCCTCTCTACGATCACCGAAATTGATGACTCCACGCGCGGCGTGTTTGCGGAGACGTTCGATAAAGTGAATGTCGCGTTCCAGAAGTTCTTCACCCGGCTCTTTGGGGGCGGCTCGACGGATTTGGTAATGACCGATCCGAGCGATGTGCTGGAGACCGGCATTGATATTCTCGCGCAGCCGCCGGGCAAGAAGCGTCAGAACCTCTCGCTGCTCTCGGGCGGTGAGCGTGCGCTCACGGCCACCGCGCTGCTTTTTGCGTTTTTAGAAGTCCGCCCCGCCCCGTTCTGCGTTCTCGATGAAGTGGACGCGCCGCTTGATGGCGCCAATGTGGAGAAGTTCGCCGATTTAGTGCGAGAGTTTGGTCAAGAGAGCCAGTTTATCCTCATCACACACAATGCCACCACGATGGAAGCCGCCCCGCTCTGGTACGGCGTCACCATGCAGGAGCCCGGTGTGAGCCGCGGCATCTCCATGCGCGTCCCTGAGGCCGCTCCGACTCCCGAAACGCCTTCTGTGGAGTAACCAATGGTTTCCAAGGGGAGAGCTAGTGCGCCCTCGAAGCCCGTGTCTACAACAAATTCTAGTGCGACTTGTTGTTCTTGGGGCAAGCGCAAAATAACGGTTAGGCATGCCTGTAGGTTTTGAACTGCGCCCGTCATTGTGTACTGGTTCGGGTTCGGGTGCCACCCACTGCGTAGACAGCATTGTAGCCAATGCGTTCGGCCCAGATAACAGCGGACAAGTGGCGCGTTCGTAGCCGCCGACTTGCCGTTAAAAGATCACTGTCCACTTCGTAGTCCCCGCTTTCGATGTCAATGGCGACGATCTTGCCAAGGCTTTCCTGAGTTTCCACTTTTTCGCGAATCTGTTCTTGGTAGAGAGCCTTCCCACGCAAGGCGGTTTCATCGGTTTTCATCTCGTTTTCCTCGTTTTCAGTATATCAAAGTATAATTGCCTCGATGGCTAGCAAACACGAAGTTTGAAGTGTTCCAGACTTTAGTAGGGGGATTGAGGGATGCAAGCTCAGAAAGATTCGCAGGCAGTTGAGACGCAGTGGAAGGTGCTTCAGTCGGTCAATGAGTGGTCGCGCTTTATGGACACGAAAGCCGTTGCCGTGCTCACGGCGGATGGAATTCTGGTGGGGCTGGCGGGGACGGCAGGGGAACCGCATTTGGCAAGATATGTGCGACACATCTAAATGTATGGAAATCCCTATAATCAAGGGCTGAGTCATTTCGTAGATGGGAAAGGCATTTTCAGCATTCATAGCAAACTTGGGCAAACGCCTGAAAACTGGG
>NZ_JAYVPL010000034.1:0-8134 GCF_043757465.1 Armatimonas sp. | reverse complement strand
TCTGAAACTGGGTTTAGGAGAAAGTGGGAACTCTTGAGGCTTTTGCGGTGTCCGCTTTCAATAAAAAGCTCCGGCCTTTAGGCCGGAGTATTTTACTCACTCCGGGTTTAATTCCCCGACGCTTGCGTCGTATCCGCATGGAATGGCTTGCGTCGTATCCGCATGGAATGCTCGGCATGGCTTGACAATGTCAATGCCTGACTTCACAACCTACGCGCCGCTCGGTCGCGTTAGGTTGTTCCGGGAAGCCGTAGGCTATCCAATGGATACCCTGACGCTTGCGTCGGAGAGCATCATTTTTCAGAGTGTTCACTTAAACGACCATTTGTTTGACTATGTGTGCTGTAAAAACTCCAAAAACGAGAGGTCTCGAGGTTTGACAATCATTGACTTTTTTGGGTGAGTCAACTTTTAAAATGGGAACTAACTAAACAAAGACTCGTTAGGCAAAGTGAGAAAAAATGAAAAAAACCAACTAGACCAACTCAGTAGCCTTTGCTTTGTCCTAGGCTTCGTATCTATAGTCTTCGGCAAAAGCATTGACAGTTAGTCTCAACGGCTCTCCACCAAGGCCCTAAAAATGCTCCCCATCACCACTGAGGAACCGAGTCACTCTAGCGATTCGTCAATGCTTTTGCCGAAGACTATATTATTGGCTCTATTGCTATCTGGTTTCTGACAGGTGGTAGAACGGCTGATACCCAAGCGCATGGAGAAAGATTCGGTATCTTTGTTGGATTATGGGCACCTACATTCTTAATCTTGTCAAATCGTTTTGATCGCTACGCAGAAAATCACTCTTGATATTTAATGAACAAAGAAACTAAAGTCTGTCCCGTTTGTGGCCTGTCTTTTACCAATCGAAAGCGATGGAAATCCCGTGATCAATGGGATCAGGTGGTGTATTGCTCGAATAAATGCCGTACCGCGAAAAAAATGATAAAAACTTAATGACGGAAAGCCGACTTGGTCAGTGTCTTGCAGAATCTTTAACTGGACTGTTCCCCTAAAAGGGGTACGACAACGATTCCTTCATTTTCGGGCCACAAGCAATTTTGGCAGTACACGCTGGGTAAAACCTCACTAAAGGCAGCACTAGACGACCAAAAAGTATACTTTTTGGTCGTGCCTTAGATGCTCCAATCTCTCGATGGCAACTCTAGCAAAGCTAGGAAGGTTTTTGGTCACCCTGAAATGGTAGCAAAAAGACACCTCCATAGAGGGGGAGCGGCCTTATGGCCCTAAAATGAAGGAATCGTTGTTGTACCCCGAAAAGGGCACGGGCGGATAAGTAGGAGCACAAAACAAAAAAGCGATCTCACTCCCGGTGGAGTAGATCGCTTGTGTGGAGGTTCGAACTGCCACTCGAATCAGCAGTTTCCTACGTGACTATGAGTATAGTGTACGGCGAAAACGGCCTCAGCTGCCACAGAGTAGCAATGCGCTGAAAAGAGCAGGACAGACCATCTCAGAAGCTATCAGAGTCGAGAGTGCTAACTAGAGAGGTTCTGTGGACTGGAAATAGTTTCCTGTCTCGCATTGGCAGTCTCAATACTGTCTCACATATAAGATACCGAGCTGGTACAGCGTAACCGAACTTAGCAGTATGCTATGCTCTGCTCCGTTGGATAAGGACGTCGGTTAGAGCCAACGCTCGGCGCTTTTCCAGAAGCTCATAAAGCTACCTGGCACTGCTTTGGAACCGGGCCACTGTGGAAAGAGCCAGGCGGGAGCGTCTTTGGCACCCGGCCAATGGCCCGTTGCAGGATACGCCCGGCTTCGTACCTCGGTGGCATCTTTCAAGCCGGGAAGCTCATTCACCGCACCGACGAATATCTTCAGGCCGGGGATGTTCTTGGCCAGCGCAAGGATAAACATCATGCGCTTGGGTGAGATGGGAAAGCGCTTAAAATGGGATGGCTCCAGCACCAGCACCCGGATTGCTGCCTCATCTGCTCGCCAAGTGGGGTTTAAGCTCCAGGGCGAGTAGAGCAAGACACGTGAACCCGGAGCAATCGTCAGCTCGTCGCTCCCCGGCAGGGTGCAGGGAAGCTCCACAGGGCGTGTCTCTTGCAAAGCTCGTGGCACGCAAAGCAGTGTCAGCTCTTCGTAGGGGGCATCGAGGAAGGTTCCGCGTTGGCTATGGTCCGGGTCGAACTTGTTGATATTGTCCTGATTCGCAACGTATTTCTTGCTGGAGAATGTCCCTGCTACCCACTGCCAAGAGAGCGTGTTACTCGCTAGGTCGCCGTCCAGGAGATGGTAGTAGTACCAGCTTGCCAGTGGCTTCCAGTGAACCTGCGCCACGTTCGTACCGAGCATCGCCGTCCACATTCGGGCGTGGTTGTGGACATATCCCGTTTCATAGAGTGATTGGATCGAGCTATCTATCGCCTCAATTCCGGTGGTGGCATCCAAAAATGCCGCAGGGAGAGCCTCACGCTCGCGGACGGGCTCCTGCGCCCGCTTAATGTCGGTGAAGATACCCTCGCCCTTGTCCCACCAGACGCGCTGAAAGTACTCGCGCCAAGCCAGCTCAAAGACCAGCTTGTAGGATGCTCGCTTCCCAGCCTTGGCATAGACAGCATCGCGAACCTCGGGAAGAGTCAGGACGCCGTGGGTCAAGTACGGACTGAGCCGTGTCACCGCGCCGTCCAGGAAGTTGCGAGTGGTGCCATAGCGGGATGGGGCGATAGCAGCCAGTCGTGCTCGGATTGCGTCGGTCTCGGTAGGGAAAGAAAAGTTTGTCATGGAAGTGGATCTATCGGAAGGGAGACGCCGAGGCGCTGCTCCAACTCCTGGATGCGGGCAAAGTGGGCGGCCTTCGTCTCCGGTTTTAGCTTGTCAAAGAGAGCTACCATCATCGAAGAGCGGTGGTTGGTAAGAAACAGCTTTCGGTGTTGGTGGATGAAGCGCCAGTAGAGCGCATCCCAATCGGCGCACCAGTCTCCCTTTGGCCAGTCCCCCATTTTTCGCAGGTAGGCGCTGCCACACAGATAGGGCTTGGTGGTCATCAGGCCACCGTCGGCGTACTGACTCATCCCGTAGACATTGGGTACCATCACCCAGTCATAGGCATCAATGAACTGTGTCATGAACCAGCCATAGACAGCGTTGGGGCGAATTTCCAGCAGGAGCAGCAGGCAGCCCAGTACCATCAGCCGCTCGATATGGTGGCAGTAGCCGCTCTCGTTCACTCGCTGGATCACCGTGTCCGCAGGAATTAGCCCTGTTTCACCCTTCCAGAACGCCTCGGGTAGGGCATTGGAGAAGCCGAAGAAGTTGGTGGTACGCTGCTTTCTCCCGAAGACTTCGTAGGTGCCGTGGACGAACTCGCGCCACCCAACCACTTGGCGCAGAAACCCTTCTAAACTGGCAAGTGGCACGGGGCGCTTTTTTGCAAAGGCCAGCGTCGCCTCTACAACCTCCTGAGGGGTGAGCAGCCCGATATTGAGCGCGGGGGTGAGCACCGAGTGGAATAGCCGCCCGTCGCTGGCTCGCATGGCATCTTCGTAGGGCCCGAAATCAGCCAGGCAGGTCTCCAAGAAGCTCGTGAGTTGCTCACGTGCCTGTGCGTGCGTGACAGGGTAATCTCTCTGGCGCGGTGGCTGCTGCACACTTTGGGGAATCGGCTTGCGATTGTCTTCGTCGAAGCTCCAGCGCCCGCCCTGCGGTTCGCCATGCTCGTCCACCAGAAGCTTTAAGCGGCGGCGCTGCCACTTATAGAAATCCGCCATAGAGACACGTTTTTTGCCCTCGAAGTAGGCGTTGCGCTCGGCAGTGGGGGTGAGAAAGAGGGGCGAGGGCAGGATATTTCTCTTAAACCCCCGAAATGCCTTTGTCACGTCGCGCTCCAACCAGTCGTCGGAGAGCTCAAAGTAGGCAATCTCTGTCACGCCTTCCGCCTGAAGCTGCTCTGCCAATTTCGTTAGTGGCTCGCCTCTAGTCTCCACTCGCTTTCCCGCTTGCTCCAGCGCCCTGGCGAACGCCGCAATGCTCTTGCGATGCAGCGTCAGCTTTTCCGGGTGGAAGGGAAATTGTGTGAAGTAGAGCGGATGCTCGTGAAGGACAACTCTGGAGACGCGTGGGTCTGTCAGGATCGCTTCGAAAAGCTGGTTAGGAAAGAGAAAAAGTAGCACTACGGGAGCATAACAAAATTTGGATGAGTGTGTTCCATCTACCTACCTGGGACTTCCAAACTTGGAGTTAAGCGCCTCGGTGATGATGGTGGTGAGGCTGGTATCGTGGCGCTTGGCTTCGGCTACCCAGTGCATCCTGAGGCGCTTAGGCACCCGAATCGAGAGGTTTACCATCTCCTCGATCACCTTGCCTGGAGCCACTTCCATATGGATTGTCTGGCTTTCTGGTAGCGTGACTACTTCTTCTATTTCCTGATCCGGCTCCGCCTCTCTCGCCTTCTGGATAATGCCTGCGTAGAGCGACCTGCTCTTGTCTGTACTCATTTCTTTCTTGATCCTTTCTTCAGTTTTCCAAGAGCGCCAGTATCTCTTTACCGAGGCTCTCGAAGTCTCCCCATGCCGCCTTCTGCCGGGGATCGTCAAGCGCCTCTACCGTCGTGCCTGTCATTGCAGATTTGGGAAAGCCTACGGTTCGGCGGATCATGGCATCGAATACCTCTATACCCGCCTGGCGCAGCTCACCCTGCATGATCTCGCCCTCGCGGCTGGGGTGGGGTGGCACGATGGTCAGCAGTGCACGGTACTTTGCCCCAGACAGAGCACGACAGGTCTCCAGCATGGGTTGCAAGCTCAGCACGTCTGGTGCGGTGGGTAGGACGATCAGATCGCAGCCCTTTGCCAGCTCCTTGAGATCATCAGAATCAGGCCGTGCTGGTGTGTCAATAACGATGAAGTCCGCGCCCGCTACCGCTTTCATAGCCTGGCGCTGATCCACGACCTCGAAGGGCAGGGAGCCGCGCTCCGCCCAAGCGATTGACGTTCGGTTTGGATCGCCGTCCACGAGTACGGTCTTGCCCTTCTTGCTGAAAAAGGCGGCGAGATGAACGGCGACAGTGCTCTTTCCCACGCCTCCCTTATAGCCCGTGATGGTAATAATTTTCATAACCTGCCAAGTCTTCTCCCAATACGCCCGTTCTAGCTGGAGCCCCTTCTGTGGCGATTCTACGCGAGCTGTCCTGAAAAAGCTCTGCTCCCGGCGACGTTTCTCCGCCATTTGCCCTCGCCGATTTAGTACTTGGATTATACCATATAGCCAGATTACCAGTATGGTATACCAGATTCCCAGACCATATAACCAGAAAGCCATGCCAGAAAGCCAGACAAAAACACGACATTTATAGCCGCTTTGTGTAAGACTGTCCTATAATTTTACACAGTCCTATCTCCATAGTGCCCGTTTTGGCTCTTCTGGCCGTCTCGGGGGTGGAGCGATTCCCTTTCCAGAAGGTAGAGGCTCTAGAATCGGCTCCTAGAGGCCAGCAGGGGCAAATCGCCAAAATCGGGGGGCGCGGGCTTTCCTACGCCTCCGGATATCCTCCCCGATTCTCGTTTCTAGCTACCGATAAAGTAATCTTATCGGTAGCTAGAAGGAACTCCGAAGTGCCCTGGTGAACTTACGTTCATGGAGAATGGAAACGGCGAAAACGCGAGATTTGGTGCGCGGCGGGGCGAGCTCGTGCCGGTTATCGAGGCGGGCGCTAAAGCGGAGCTAGCGGAAGTCGCCAAGCTTACCCAGGAGGCGCGAGACTACATCCAGGACGCCAAGGCAAAGAACACGATCCGGGCCTATAAGAGCGACTGGAAGGATTTCACAGACTGGTGCAAGTTCCAGAGACGGGAGTCGCTACCGGCAAGCCTGGAGACAGTGGCGCTCTACATCACGCATCTGGCGCGAGGGCTAAAGACATCCACGATCCAGCGCAGGATCTCAAGCATCTCCCAAGCACACGCGGCGGCGGGCTATGACGACAGCCCCACTAAGACCGCCATCGTTCGCGCTACCTGGCAGGGAATCCGCAGGAGTAAGGGAGTCGCCGCCCAGGGGAAAGCTCCCGTGCTCATGCCGGAGCTACGGGCAATGATGCAGCACCTCCCCAAAGAAGCCAAAGGGAGTAAGGAAGCCAAAGAGACCAAAACCCGAGGGGAGGCTTCCTTAGCGTACAGTGCTCCCGAAAAACTAAAGTTGCCACAAGGTACAGAAGAGCCCGAGGAGGCGGGAGAAAATGAGGAGCCTCGTGATCGCCTTATCGCTTGCCGAGACCGGGCGCTCCTGCTGCTGGGCTTTGCGGGGGCGATGCGCCGAAGCGAGCTGGTGGGCCTCGATGTCGCCGATGTGGTGGAGACCAGCGACGGCTTGGTCGTCACCATCCGGCGCAGCAAGACCGACCAAGAGGGGCAAGGGCGCAAGATAGGCATTCCCTACGGTTCCAAGCTGGCAACCTGCCCCGTGCGTTCTCTAAGAGCTTGGAAGGTAAGAGCGAAGATCACGGCGGGGCCGCTCTTTCGACAAGTGAACCGCCATGGGAAGGTTCTGGAGGGGCGATTAGGAGACCGTACGGTGGCGCTGGTGGTGAAGCGAGCGGTGGCGGCAACCGGAGTAGATGTAGCCAACTACGCGGGGCATAGCCTGCGAGCAGGACTGGCGACGGCTGCGGCGATGGCAGGGGTCTCCGAGCGCGTGATCCAGGGGCAGACAGGACATAAGAGCCTTCCCATCTTGCGCCGCTACATCCGTGAAGGATCGCTCTTCCGGGAGAATGCCGCAGCGGAAGTTGGCCTGTAGAGGGCTGAGATTGGCCAATACCCAAGCGATACAATAGGCAAGATGGAAGCACGTTAAGCAAGATGGAACCCGCCCAGACCGTAGATCAGAACCAGGCCATAGAGCAGAGCCCTACAGTAGATCATGATCGACTCTTCAAGGAGCTGCTCACGACGTTCTTTGTCGAGTTCGTCGCGGCGTTCCTGCCGGACGTGGCCGCCTACCTGGACACGGAAAGTATTGAGTTTCTGGATAAAGAGGTCTTCACCGACATCACCCAGGGCCAGCGATACGAGTCTGATATCGTCGTCAAGGCGCGGTTTCAAGGGCAGGAAGCCTTCTTCTTACTCCTGGTCGAGAACCAGTCCACCCCACAGAGCGGCTTCCCCAAGCGGATGTTCACCTACTTTGCCCGCTTCCACGAGAAGTTCGACCTGCCCGTTTACCCGGTGGTGATCTACTCTTTTGATCGCCCCCTACGCAGGCAACCCGCGACGTATCAGGTTGGTTTTCCGGGCTTTGTTGTCAACCGTTTCCAGTTTCGGGTGATCCAGCTCAACCGCCTGAGGTGGCGCGATTATGTCGCCACACCCAACCCAGCGGCGACAGCCCTGATGTCCAAGATGCAGATTGCCCAGCGAGATCGTGTGCGGGTGCGGCTCCAGTACCTGAGGCTCATTGCAACGCTTCGGCTTGATCCAGCCCGCTCTCAGCTTATCGCGGGTTTTGTGCGAACGTACTTGCAGATGACACGTCTGGAGTTGGCTGAGCTTCAGCAAGAAGTGGGGCTCTTGCCCCGAGAGGAGCAGAATACAATGATTACGCTAACCAACGAGTGGATTGAGACCGGCCAAGTGACTGCCCAGAGAAACCTCATTTTACGCCTAGGCACCAAGCGTTTTGGAGAGCCCGCTGCCGCGACTCGGGCTGCTCTGGAGGCTGCGGATCTTCCTCGTCTGGAGATTCTTGTGGATCGCTTGCTTGAGGTCGAGTCGTGGGCGGAACTGCTGGCAGATTAAATCGTGCTGGCAGGTTAGCTTGCGGAGCGACCAGCGGCGTGGACATCACTCGCATAGTGTCAGGTTAGTAAAGGGGAAGTGTCCGTTGAAGACGCTCCCCCATCTGTATTCGCCTTTATCTCGCGTGAAAAGTTACCGGGACGGGAGATAATTACCACATCATCAATACCTAGCATGCTGCGGACACTTTGGCTCAAAGTTGCATGATGTTGAACGCGACATGAATCATCCCAAATAAAAGCAATTACCCGTCTGTTGGTACCGCTATTTTTTGTTCTATAGTCTTCGGCAAAAGCATTGATTGTTAGTCTCGACGGCTCTCCACCAGCGCCATAAAAATTCTCCACATAATATACTGAGGAACGGGTCACTCC
>NZ_JAYVPL010000033.1:0-2233 GCF_043757465.1 Armatimonas sp. | reverse complement strand
CGGCCCGGGTCCCGATCTGACCTGAGTGCTCTAAGACCTGAATGGTCTTGGGGTTGTAAAGCTCAGGCTTGCCGGCTCGAATCATCATCTCAGCCAGGCGGTCAGAGAACTCGCGAGTATGACCCACGAGCATGCCCTGCTGATACACTGGGCGGAGGTAGCCCTCGAAGGCCCGGCGCCGGACCTCATCCTCATGGAACTCAAAGGCCTGGGTCATGGCCAGGTTGAAGGCGGCGGTGAAGTCAGGGTCTTCTCGACGCAGGGCAGAGATGCTGCCGTAGTGCACCCGAAGCTCTTTGGCCACGGTGGTGGGCCTGCCGTCGATGGCCAGGGCGGCCAGGTAGGCCTGGATGACGAGTGGGGTGATCTCAGTGTACTTTGGGTCGTCGGGCCCAGCGGCAATCTGCCCTTTGGAGGTGCGCTGCCCCTGAAGGCCTTTGACCGGGGTGGCCGACTTGCTTGGGTTTCGAAGTTGTGCCGCCTTGCGCTCGGCTGCCGACTTGACCAGCTTGGTCTCAGGCTGCGTGCCCTTGGCCTTCTTTACCAACACGGCACCATAAGCAATGCCAGTCCGAGAAGGCTTCTTTGGGCTTGGCGCCGGGGGTTTGGTTGCCATAGGTTTGTCTGTGTGCATTGAGCCCACCACAACATAGATGGGAATGTAAGGAATCGTACACTATGCGTATCACGAAACGACGCGCTTGGCGATATTTATTTAGCGCTTGGAGCCTCAGACCAAAGCACAAAGTGCACAGACCAAGACATTAAGCACGTGGGTCAAGGCACCAGGAGCACATACCAAAGGCACCAGGCACGTGGGCCAAGGCCCAGACTGCATTGGTCAGGCTCCCTGAGGCGCGTCCACCCCAGCAATGGCGCTTTGTACCCAAGAACCAGCCCAAGATGCGCCCTCTTTATCACCCAGATGCCACAAACCCAATTAAGTCATAAGCATAAGTCAGTACGTTGTCTAATATATAGAGAAAGAAAGTTGCTAACTAATAGCTATAGGTATACATACTACTATCTCTATATCCTACGAAACATGTTGACTTTATTCCTTAGACTTATGGCTTCCCTGGCCGTCCTGAGGGCCGAGCCGCCCCTGCCTGGGCCTAAATTCGCATCCCCTCGCCCCGTAGGGCCTAAAAACAGGTTAGAGTCGGCGTCTCGCTGAGACCTTCGATTACAACAAACCAAAGGAGTCAAGTCTAATGCCTGACCAACAAGCCCAGCTTTTGGCGGATTTTCGTGCACTTCTCGCGCTGTCCCCGCTTAAAGTCAGGCGCCTTTTTAGCCCTACCTTCGGCCGTCTGGCGAAGTCTTTAGGCCTCGACTTCGCCCTCGTGGCCGACCTTTTCGTCGACAAGCGGGTCTTGCCGGCCCGCTACGAGGTGGTCAGCACGGGCCGCTCGCCGACTGCCGGGTGGGACAACCCCATGCTGGCCTTGGATGCCGCCGCGTGCCTGGAGCTTCCCCTAGACAAGTTCTACCGGGCGTTGGCGCGGGTCCCCGTGGGCCTTTGGTATACGCCGCGTCGCCTCTATGTGTCAGACGGCCTGTCTGAGAGTCGAAGCGCCAGGCGCCTTAAAAGCGAGCTAGAATCTGGCTCAAGCAAGCCCCCTCGGCTTCCTCCAGGCCCTCCGCGGGTGGTCAACAGGTCCTCAGCAAATTTGGTGACAGGTCGAGGGGTGGTTGCCCGATGACCAGTAAGCTGACCCTCAGCCTGGCCGAGGCCAAGCTCTTCGAGTCCGGTCTCACGCTGGCCGACGCCAAGCTCCTTGGCCTTACCTTCCACGACGACTTGTCCGTGCTGCACAAGCAGGCCGACCAGGCCGAGTGGCGAGCTGGCCCCGGCATCAAGATCCCCTACTTTGACCTGCTTGGCCAGCCCCTCGAGACCCACCCCAGCTGGGGCCCATTCTGGCGGACCCGCCGGCTTGAGGTGCCCCAAGAAGAGCGGTCTGGGTTCGACAAGCAGACGACCGGCGGGCCAATCGCCGGGGTCAAGAAGGCAGACCACAAATACGACCAGCCGCCTAAGACCGGGACCACCGCCTACTTTCCGCCCAACCTAGACTGGCCCAGCATTGCCATGGACCCAGAGCAGTCGATCATCCTGACTGAGGGGGAGTTCAAGGCCATGAAGTCCGGGAAAGAAGGGGTGCCGTGCATCGGCCTCGGCGGCGTGTGGAACTACAAGAGCACCGAGACCGGGGTGCTGTTCTTGCAG
>NZ_JAYVPL010000032.1:0-8270 GCF_043757465.1 Armatimonas sp. | reverse complement strand
CCCGTTCCCATTCCGAACACGGTAGTTAAGCCCTATTGCGGCGAAGATACTTGGGGCAAAAGCCTCCGGGAAAATAGCGCGACGCCAGAATTTATGTTAAAGGGTCGTCCTCATTGAAAATATGGGGGCGGCCTTTTTGCTTTTTTAGCGGCGATTCTTGTGATTGCTGTCGTCTCCACGCACTGTTAGAGCTTTTTTCACCTGACTTTAATTTCTCGGAGGTAACAAAGACCCTAGCGTGGTATCTAAGGAGACAGCATCTGTCTCAGGGAGATTTGGACATATCGTGATGAGGACTCGTTTTACTTTACTGTTTGGAGTGGCTATGGCACCATTATTGGCTTTGCTCCCAATCGTTGTAGCCCATGCGCAAGAGGTATCTGCGGTAGCCCCTGTGCAGGCCACGGGGCCAATGACTCTCTCTATGGCCATTGCTACAGCACTGGATCGCCAGCCACAGCTGGTCGCGGCTGCGGCTAACAAAGACGCATCTGCGCAACGCCTGAAGCAGACTAAAGCAAGCTATCTGCCAACTGTCACACCCAGTTACAATTTTCAGAACCAGTACACGTTTGGCAAGGTACAGGTTTTTCAAGGCGGTGGGGTGATTACGGAGCTGCCATCTGGGAAAACAACGACCAGCCGACAAGAGCAAGTCAATCTAAGCTACCGGCTCTTCGACTCAGGGCGACGGGATCTTAACGCTCGACAGGCACAACAGTCTCTCACCGCATTAGAGCTGAGCGAGGCGAACACGCGACAGACAGTCATTGGTAATGTGGCTGATGCCTACTTCAATGCCCTGCGAACGGATGCTCTGGTTCGTGTTTCTGAGGCGCAGGTCGAACGTGCCCGGCAGACTTTTGAGCAGATAAAATTTCAAGCCAATACAGTGGGAGTGACTCCTCCTAAAGATATTTTTCAGGCTGAAGCCGATTATCTTACTGCGAAAGTTAACTTGCTTCAGGCGCAAAACAATGCGGAGATTGCTCATTTACAGTTGCGCAATGCAATGGGATTAACTGGTAGCGGAAAATTTAATCTCGCGGATGTCTCGCCTCCTTCACCCACTGCCCCGATGACGGCTCAGGTAGACGGTGTCGTGCCCGCGACAAAAGATAGTGATGCGATTACCAAGCTTGTTGCCTTTGCACAGACGAGACGTCCCGATACCCAGCAGGTTGAGGTCAATGCAGCGGCAAGCCAGACAGCAGTTAAGATCGCGGAAATCAGTTCTCGGCCCACCGTGAACATAGATCTCTCGGCTGGTTACCAGTTCGATGCGGCTAATGATCCGACACGGCAGGTTGGCAATAACCGTGCTCTGGTTGCTAATGTTACCTATCCCCTCTTTGATGGCGGGGCGACTCGTTCTAATATTCATGCTGCCGAAGCTACCCAGCGCTCCAGTGTTGCTCAGGTGCAAAACCAGAAACAGCAAGTGGCACTGGAAGTGGAGCAGGCCTGGCGAAACCTAGGGCAGGCGCGGGTAAGCATTCCGGCTACAGAGGCCGCACTGGCCGCTGCAAAGAAAAACTATGAGGCGGCATCGGAGTCTCTGAAGCTTGGGGCGGGGAGCACGGTCGAGGTGATCACCGCGCAGACATCTCTTGTGCAAGCGGAGATTAACTATGTTCAGGCGCTCTACAACTTCTACACAGCGGATGCGCGTCTGACTCGCGCACTGGGGCAGGCGGAGCGGATTGGCCGCACCGCCGCAAAGTAGCGCTGTGGGCAAGAGTACTACACCCGATGTCCCGCACTTGGGGCTTCTGGATCGGCTTTTTGGTATTGACCTTCGCTCGGTGGCACTGCTCCGTATGGGGTTGGGCGGGATTCTGCTCTGGGATCTCGTGGATCGGGCACGGTTTTTGGAGGCGCACTACACAGACCGCGGCCTCTTTCCTCGCGAGGCAAGTGTTGCGCAGTGGTCAGGGGGAGAGTACTGGGAGCGTATCTGGGCGTTTGCCTCGCTGCACATGGCATCGGGCGACATGGCTTGGCAGGTATTTCTGTTTCTGTGTACCGCGGTCTGTGCATTCTGTCTGCTTGTGGGCTACCGTGCCCGGCTCTTTGCCTGCCTGTGCTGGCTACTGACCGTCTCTATTCAGAATCGCAATCCCCATATCCTTAGTGGTGCGGATCAAATGATCCGGCACTTGCTCTTCTGGGCAATGTTTCTGCCACTGGGGGGGCGCTTTTCCGTGGACGGGCTATGTGCACTCTGTAAAGCCTACCAGCAGCCCGTACCGACTCGGGCACTTTCGCTGGGAACGGCAGGGATTTTGCTTCAGACGCTCTTACTCTACTGGTTTACTGCGGCGCTCAAGTCTGCACCCGAGTGGCGCGGCGAGGGGACGGCGATCTACTACGCGCTCTCAATTGAGCACTACCAGACTGTGCTCGGACGCTGGATGCTGGGTCTGCCACTGATCTTTCTGAAACTGGCAACCTGGGGCGCGATTGCACTGGAGGCATTCGGTCCCATAGTCGCCTTTCTCCCCTTTGCCGTCGAACGTCTCCGGCTTGGAGTGGTTGCTGTTTTTGTTTTCTTCCACCTTGTGTTGATTGCGGGACTGATGGACGTGGGCCCTATTAGCGAGACTAGTGTTCTCATGTGGGTCGCGTTTCTGCCCGCGCTTTTCTGGGACAAACTGGCCGCCCTCTGGCGACGTCTACCCGTCTCTAGGGTAAAGACGGGCATCGAAGCGGCTTATCAGAGCCTGGTGGCTTGGCGCAACAGGCAAATCCGGCACCGTGTCGAGCGGCGTGAGCCTCTCCCTGAGCTCCAGGCCACCAAGTTTACCCAGGTTGTGGCGGCCCTCTCGATTGTCTTTATCGCCCTCTGGAACTTGCGAGGGATGGATGCAAAGCGTTTTGGACGTTATACCGAGAACCTGACCTGGGTGGCGAACTTGGTGCGTCTGGATCAGAACTGGGCGATGTTTGCCCCGTTCCCTTTTAAGCAAGATGGGTGGTTTGTCCTGGTGGCGACTCTGGCGGAGGGTTCTCAAGTTGACCTACTGCAGGGAGGCAAGCCTGTGCGGTGGGAAAAGCCCGCCCCCGTCGCGTCTCAGTATGTGAACGAGCGTGAGCGCAAGTACTTGATGAACCTCTACGAGCCGAGTTATGAGTCGCAGCGTGGGTATTTTACGCACTATAAAATTCGTGAGTGGCTGCGCGCGCATCCTCAGCCTAACTACCGCGTGATGAAAATTGATTTCTATTATTTGCTTCACAAGACCCCGCCCCCTGGCAGTCGTCCGCCCGAGCCGCGCAAGGTACTGCTTTGGAGCGAAACCTATACGAAAGTGTAAAACTATGGCCATTGTTATCGAGACACGAGATCTGACTAAGAACTATAAGACAGGCATCATGGATGTGAAGGTGCTCTTGGGCATCACCCTTCAGATTCACGAGGGTGAGTTTATCGCCATCATGGGGCCGTCGGGCTCCGGCAAGTCTACGTACATGAATATCCTGGGCTGCCTGGATCGTCCCACGGGCGGTGAGTACCTTTTGGACGGTGAGGATGTTGCACGCCTCTCCGATGACCGGCTGGCTGATATCCGTAACCAGAAGTTCGGCTTTGTTTTCCAGAGCTTTAACTTGTTGCCACGCACCACGGCGCAGCGTCAGGTAGAGCTGCCCATGCTCTACGCGGGCAAGCCCAATAAAGAGAAGCGCGCCAAGTGGGCGCTGGAGCGGGTGGGGCTCGCGGATCGGGCACACCACAAACCCAACGAGCTCTCCGGTGGCCAGCAGCAGCGCGTCGCCATCGCCCGTGCCTTGGTCAACGACCCGAGAGTCATCATGGCCGACGAGCCCACGGGCGCACTCGACACCCGCACGAGCTTTGAGATCATGGGAATCTTTCAGGAGCTCAACCGCGAGGGCAAGACCGTGGTGATGGTGACCCACGAGAACGACATCGCGCAGCACGCCACCCGCATCATCCGGTTCCGCGACGGTCGCATCCATGAGGACGGCCCCGTGGTAAACCCCAAGGACGCTCGCGTCGAGCTGGAGCGCTTCCTGGAAGAGCAGGCCAAGAGCGATGCCGCCGCAGGTGTGAATCGCTACACATCGGTGCCCGCGTAGGGGAGCGGTCTCTAAAACAGCGTCCGGGGTGGCTCTTTTTTGGCCTCGACCACTTTCTTGCGGGCGGCCTCAATATCGGCGATGAGCGAGTCGCGGGCGTGATCGTAGGCCGCACCTTCTTGTCGGAGAATATAGGCGGGATGTAGACCCGCGATGGCGTAGGGGGCGTAGCGGCTCTCGAAGAACTGGCCGCGCTCACTGGTGATCTTGAAGCCCTTGTGAATGACTACGCTCGCAGCGGGGCCACCCAGGCACAGAATCACGAGGGGCTGGATGGTGCCTAGAATCGGCTCTAGCCAGCCACGGACGCACGCGCTGGCCTCGTCGGCGGTGGGTGGGCGGTTTTGCAGGCGGCCTGTCTCGGAGACAAGAGTCGGGCGGCAACGGACGACATTGGTGATGAAGATGTGCTTACGGGCGATGCCGCAGGCATAGAGACACTCGTCTAGGAGCTGACCGGCGCGGCCCACAAACGGACGGCCCGTCTTGTCCTCCGTCTCCCCCGGCCCCTCCCCGATAAGCACCAGTGGGCTGTTGGGATTGCCCTCGCCAAACACCACATTGGTGCGCGTCTCCCAGAGCCCGCAGTCTTGGCAGCCCAGGGCCTCAGCTCGGAGTGCCTCAATCTGAGATTCTTTTTCCGTCATAACAGTGTTTATTGTACAATGTCCGCCAGTGCTTCGGGGAGAGTTGGCCAGCGGAATTTGTAGCCGAGCGCAAGGGCTTTCATCGGGACAACACGCTGGCTGGCGACGAGGTAGTC
This sequence comes from Armatimonas sp., assembly GCF_043757465.1. Classification (GTDB taxonomy): domain Bacteria; phylum Armatimonadota; class Armatimonadia; order Armatimonadales; family Armatimonadaceae; genus Armatimonas. The sequence goes on along the minus strand of NZ_JAYVPL010000032.1, from coordinate 3,406 downwards.
TGCGAACTCTCCGACGAGAGCTTTGAGGGCGAAGGTAGGCACCGAGACAAGTGCGGGCTTGCCGAGGGCTTTTCCGAGGGCATTGGCGAGCTGGCGGGCGGTGACTGGATTTGGCGCGACGGTATTGAGTGGGCCGGTGACGCTCGCCGTCTCCAGTGCCCAGGTAATGAGCCCGATCACGTCGTCGCGGTGCACCCAAGGAACCCACTGTCGCCCGTTGCCCAGCGGTCCGCCTAGACCGAGTTTCCACGGGGAGAACGGGACTTGTGGCGGGTTGACCATGGTCTCGATCACGCCGCCGCCACGCGCAAAGACCTGCCCGATGCGCAGAAAAACCACGCGCCCCCTGTGAGCAGGGGCACTCGCCTCGCTGGCGGCGTCTTCCCACGCAGCACAGACATTGCCGAAGTAGTCGCTGGCGGCAGGTGTTGTCTCCGAGATCTCGTCGTCGCCGTGGTCTCCGTAGAAGCCGACGGCGGCGGCATTGAGAAGGATCTTGGGATGCGCCGAGGCAAGCTTGCGCGTGGGTTCGACCCGGCTGCTGAGAATCTCTTCCTTGAAAACCGCGTCCCAGCGCTGCGCCGCCACCGACGATCCACACAGATTGACGACCGCATCTGCCTGTGCCACGGCATCGCGCCAGGCGCTCTCGTCGCTCCAGACCAGCCGCCCCGGCCCAGGCGTTCGACTGAGCGTCTGCACCGTATGTCCCGCCGTTGTGAGTGACGCTACCAGGGGGTGCCCGATAAACCCCGACGCGCCTGCTATAAGAATTTTCATGGTGTGTTAGTTCTGAGCCAGCGCCCATGCTTCTAGGTACTTGAGGCCGCTACCCGTATTGAATAACACCACACGCTCGTCTTTATGCACCAGGTTTTTCTCTAAGAGCTTCTGGAGCGCCGCCAGAGTTGCTGCGCCTTCCGGGGCGCAGAAGAGGCCCGTGTGGGAAGCGAACTGTCGCCAAGCCGCAAACATTTCGTCCTCGGTGACGGCAACCGCGCAGCCTCCGGACTTGCGCACGGCATCGAGAATCAGAAAATCGGCGATGGCGCGGGGGACGCGCAGGCCGCTGGCGCTGGTGTGGGCGTTCTCCCACGGCGTGGCGTGCTCAGTACCCTCTTCAAAGGCACGGACAATCGGGGCGCACCCAGCGGCCTGCACGGAGATCATGCGCGGGCGCTGGCTTCCGATCCACCCGAGCTGCTCCATCTCGTCGAACGCCTTCCACATCCCGATCAGCCCCGTCCCGCCGCCCGTCGGGTAGATAATCACGTCGGGGAGCGTGCCGTCGAGCTGCTCGAAAAGCTCGTAGCCCATCGTCTTCTTGCCCTCCAGACGGTACGGCTCGCGCAGGGTCGCCATGTCGAACCAGCCGAGTTCTTTGATTCCCTTCTGGACATAGGCGTTGGCATCCGTAATCAGACCGTCAATGAGTGTCAAGTCCACGCCGAAGCTGCGGCACTCCGCGACAATGCTGGCGGGCGTGTCGCGGGGCATGGCGATGTGCGCCTCCAGCCCCAGCGCGGCGGCGTAGGCTCCGAGCGCACTGCCCGCGTTCCCCGCCGACCCCACCGCCAGCGCCTTGATTCCTAATTCCGCCGCCCGCGCAACGGCCACCGCCATTCCCCGCGCCTTGAACGAGCCCGTCGGGTTCACCGACTCCTCTTTGATCAGTAGATTGGGCATTCCCAGCTCTGCACCGAGCCGGTCGGCGGGAAAAAGCGGCGTCCCACCCTCGCCTAGATCGCGCACAAACTGCGGATCACGGACAGGCAGGAGCGATGCATAGCGCCACAGCCCCGGCTTATGCGCCAGCTCACGCGGCGTGCGCGGCCCGTTGGCGAGATCGTAGCGTGCCAGTAGCGGCGCACCGGCTTTGCTGAGATTCTGCGGCACATCGGCATCGTAGTGCTCGCCGGTCTTGCTGCACTCTAAGTGTGTGAGGAGGCTCTTCATAAGAGCGATTGTACCTTCTTACTTGAGGAGGGAGCCGATTCGCGAGAACTCATACTCGTAGAGATTCGGCTCGATGTGCTGATGGGCATAGGTGACTGCCTGGGTAAGATAGCCCTCAGCCTGGGCGTAGTCTCCCAGACCGGCGAAGACCTCGGCATGGTTGCACCAGTGTTTGATAAAAACCAGCGGCGGTGTTCCGTGAGGGAGGGCAGAGTGAGGAATCAAAAACGGAAGTGCGTCGCGAAATCGCCCCTGACGGCATAAGAAATCGATATAGGCCCAGCTACGGTGCTGAATCATTCGCTCGCTGGACGCCGAGGTAATGTTGTGTTTGTAGTTGGCCTCCGCAGCCACCATGTTTCCTATTTTTTCCCAGTTGTTTGCCAGTAGGTAGTGATAGTTAGGCTTTTTTCCTGCCGAATAGCGGTGGCCCAGGGAATCCAACAGAGCCAGATTCCCTTCCCATTGCTTTTTTGAGCCGTAGTTCCGGGGGACATTTAGTCGCTGATTGCCAAAGGCATCGTCGAAGTGGACCTGGCACAGGATCGCCCCTTGCTGGCCCCGCGTGAGTGTGCCACGGCTTCTTCCCAGGCTTGCGATGATGGGGGCGACGATCCGCTTGGCATCTTCGAACCTATGTAGACGCCAAGCCAGATACTCTGCGTACAGACCGTGCATCGAGAGCGCTTCTATCTCGCCGATCTTGCCAGTGCGGTACAGACTCTGGTAGCGGGCGACGACCGCTAGGTAGACTCCTGCCCAAGCCGTGTCCGTGTCATCCTGCCCGCTTTGGGTAAAGTCGTCCAGCGCCTCTTTGGTTTGAGGGAGGGGTTCCACCTGGCTCCAGGCGCGGGTGGTGAGAAAAACCAGCTCGTCCTGGCTCGCTCCGATTGCAAAGCAAAAGGCATGCAGGTGCTCCATGCTGGGCCAGCACTCGCCTTTCTCCCACTTGAACACGAGGTTCTGGGTGACACCGGCGACCCGTGCGACTTGGCGCTGGGAGACACCGGCTCGCTGACGGAGTACCGAGAGAAGCTCTCCGAGGGAGACGGGCAGGTTGGCGTTCGTGTTCGTACGGGCGATCTGGATCGCGCGTGGGGCTTCGACGTTTCGGTAGTAGCTTTGGCGCTCCGTCGGGCTGATGTCAAGAATCTCCAGAACGCGAGTGAGTTCATAAGCGAAGGGAGTCGCCTCCCCTCGTTCCCAGCGCGAGACGGTCGTCCGGTGAACCCCCGCCTTCGCCGCGAGCGCCTGGATCGTTAAGCCGCGTGCCTTGCGTTGTGCCTGTAGTGCGCGCCCCAGTGTCTGCTCCAAAACTCTCTGCCCTCCGCTTCATGATAGCACAGACTCAGTGACTACTCCGCACGCATGAATGCGACGGCTTCTACAGATTGACTGACTCTCTGTAGTCCCAGAGAGATTATGTTCAGGGCAGCGTTGTGGTCACGGT
>NZ_JAYVPL010000031.1:0-29882 GCF_043757465.1 Armatimonas sp. | reverse complement strand
AAGCGCTCTGTTTTTGGCCATTTGCCGGTGGGAATCGTGGCGCACCGTCGCCAAAAGAAGGCTGAAAAGTCCCCCGCAATTAGCGGAAACTAAAGTTCGACACCAAAACGGGCGAGCCGCTCTGGCAAGTGGAGCGCGATGAGAAGAGCAACTGGGCGACGCCGTTTGTCTGGCAGAGCGGCCCCCGCACCGAGCTTGTTGTCCCCGGCACCCGCGCCGTGCGCAGCTACGACCCAAGCAACGGCAAGCTGCTCTGGTCGCTCAAGGGGATGTCCAGTATCACCATTCCCACTCCCATGACCGGCGACGGCCTGCTCTTTGTCAGCTCGGGCTATGTCGGAGATCAGCTACGGCCTCTCTACGCCATTCGCCCGGGAGCCAGCGGCGATATCACGGGAAGCGCCGCACTCGCCTGGTCGAATCCTACCGCCGGGCCGTATAATCCGTCGCCGCTGTTCTACGAGGGCCGAATCTACGTCCTCTACGACCGGGGCCTCTTCAGCGCCTTCGATGCCCAGACCGGCAAGCCACTCTACGACCGGGAGCGCCTGCCGATTGGTTCTGGGTTTACGTCGTCACCCTGGGCCGCAGTCGGAAAAATCTACTGTCTGAGTGAGGACGGCGTCTGCTATATTCTCAAAGCGGGCGATAAATTCGAGCTGCTCCAGACTAACCGCCTCACCGATGACGACATGTGCATGGCCACGCCCGCCCTCGCGGGGGATCGTCTGCTCATTCGTACGGCAAGCACACTCTACTGCGTAAAAAACAAATAAGTAGGTTACCCATCCTGATGTCAGTGTACAAAGCGCTTGGTGACCAGAGCGCCATTGAGGCGATCCGCTGCGGGTAAACTGTTTTTTATGTACTCTCTGCCTGCTGATCCACCCGCGTTCTTTGGCCCGCTTCCCGTTAAAGTCCAGACCAGCCTGAGTGGTGTCGCCACGCTTCTGGAGCCCGAGCGGGTGACAACTCTGCCCCCAGGAGCACGGGAGCAGCGCCTACGGCTCGATATCGGCAACAACGCTATCTACCACGGGGTGGCGGCGAGATTTGTCTACGATGACTCTGAGATTCAGAACCTGCGCCTGGGAGAGGCGTATGGGCGGGCCTGGGGCGAGTGGAGCTGGCAAGCGAGTTTGGTGCAGCGCACCGGGGGCTTTCTCGACCCATTGATCCGATTTTGGCACCAGAATGTCGTGCCATTTACCGATTCTGTCTTCAGTAAGATCGCCAATGGTCAGGTACGAAGCGAGGTACGCGATGGGGCAACTGTCTTTGAGGATGGCGGCTCGGTGGCGGCACTGACCTCGGTCACGCTCAGTGCACGGCGTCCTGTGTGGTCTGGAGTGTCTGCGCGTGCGGTCGTGAAGCTGCCCGTACGGGGGCGGGAAGCACTTTTGGATAATGGGGCAGTGGATCTCGGGGTCGGGCTGTTGGGCGAGATGCGCCTCACGCCGCGCTGGAGTGCCCATGCCAACCTGAATCTGGTACGGGCAGGGACTACGCAAGTCGGCCCCCTGACACAAGGACAGCGCTGGCTCACAGGGAGCGTGGTAGCCGCTGAGTTCCAGAGCGCCCCGCACACAAATCTTGTGGTTCAGATGGAAGATACAAGCTTTCCCTTCAACCGTGGGCTGCGCGGCAGGAGCAGTCGGCGCCAGCAGATGAGCTTTGGAGCCTGGCACCAGGCCGATGCCAAGACGCGCTGGTACGCCTCTATTGCGGAGAATATCTACCCTTTTCTCGTGACCAGCTACACCCCCGATGTCATGCTTTCCTTGGGAATTGTTCGTAGGCGCTAGGGAAGTACCTCGGAAAAATACCGAAATGCACCTAAGGATTCTTGCAGGCTTTCCAACCATATAACCAGATGGGATAGAAAGCCCAAGGGGAGACTGTCTCCCGGGGAGCCTTGCTTCGATGTCGTTTCAGTTTCTGCCACTAGAAAAAATACGCGCTGCTGAAGATCAGCCACGCAAAACCTTCTTCCAGGAATCCCTGGAGGAACTGGCTGCTTCGATTAAAGAGCGGGGTGTTCTTGAACCAATAGTTGTCCGTCCACACAAAAAGTATCCTGGCTTCTATGAGATCATCATGGGAGAGCGGCGCTACCGGGCAAGTAAGCTCGCGGGCATGCCAACCATCCCCGCCGTCATCCGTGAGATGAACGATGAGGATGCCGCAGCGGATGCACTCCTGGAGAACTTCCAGCGCGAGGACCTCAACGCCATTGAGAAAGCGCGTGCGATCCAGGGTTTGCTGAAGTTCATGTCCTATGAGAAGACAGCTCGGACACTGGGAGTCTCGGATACCACTATACGACGGCTGCTTGACTTATTGGAACTTCCCGAGGCAATCCAGGCTGAGCTAGTGACGAGGCCGGGCACCATCGCCGTTTTTGGAGAGGGGCATGCACGCGCTCTTCTGACTCTCAATAGTGACCCGAAGACCCAGATGCGCCTTGTGGAAAAAGTAAAGGCGGAGCGAATGGGGGTCGGGGCGCTCGATCAGATCATCCGGGCGATTCAGCAGTACCCTACAAAAAAAGAAATATTCCTGCGGGTGACTGGCTCAGTGGCTGATCAGATGATCCGCTCTTTCCGCTCCAACGAAGAGAAGGCGAAGCCCTACAAGAGCCAAACAGCAAAAGACCACCTCAAGGGAATTGACCGTAAGATCAACGATCTCACCGATACCCTGGATGGCCGTGTCGTGGACTTTATCTCCGTTGAGGAGATGAATCACCTGCTCGCCTCTCTAACCCAGATGAGCAAGCACATTGAGTCGTTTACGGGGAAAGTGCGCCAGGCACTCGAAAAGAAAGATTACGGTTTTCGCGAGGTCTACATCCACTGTCCTCTCTGCGGTCGGATCGAGCTGATTGGTGCGGTGCGCTGCTCCATCTGCTGGACCGTACTACGTCGGTGCACGGACTGTGGCAGCTATGATGTGGCCAATGGACGCTGCTCTGTCTTTTCTAAAGAAGTGAACACAGAGGAGGCCGAAGCGCCTTGTGAGACCTCACTGTCCTACCGCTGCGTAGAGTATCGCCCCAAGTTTGCCCCAAAAGGACTGCCTGTGGTTGGTGAGACGCGGGGCGGTGGTGCGGGCTTAAGAAAGTTTTAGAGACAAACCATGCGAATTGGACAAAAGCTACGTCAGGCCATTACTTCCAGTTTTATCGAGGTACGCCTCGATGAGGAACACACGGTGCCCACGGTCATCGTTGCGCCCCCACGTGCCCAGGAAGCTATCTACACGCCCGAGCCTCTTGTGATTCCGGAGCCGCTTCCCGAGCCGGAACCCGATCCTCTGACCCCGCCTGATCTCTCAGCAGCCCTCAAGGAAGATGGCTCGCTCAACGACAACACGATCTACAGCGGAGTGTCTTTGTCTGCGGTGCCTTTTAACGCCGAGCAGGCAGTCGAGATACTGGTCGGGATGCCCTATGGAGTGACCGCACGGGGACGCTGTGAGACGATGAAGCAGGCTATCTCGGTGGTCACTACAGATCCTTGTAGTGCAGGTCATCTCGTGGTCAGCGATGCGGCGCAAAAAATGGTTGCCCTCAATCAGTATCTCACCCGTAATCGAGGCGAGCTGAAGGCTTTTCGACGTAATGTCGCCGAGGAAATGGAGCGTCTCCACGAGCGGCTTAATGGGCTCCGTGTCATGGTGGACGAGACCAATGCGAACTACCAGGCCCTAGAGGAAGCGGGGCGGGTTCGCGTTGACAACCTTACTGGGGTGATCGCTTTCTTCGATGAGTTCCAGGCTTATCTTCGTCTGGAAGAGGATAGTGTCTCAGGGCAGGGCGGCGGCGAGCTTCCTGCCTACCTACGCGACGACACGGCGATGAAACTGCTGGGGGTCGCGAAAGAAAAAGAAGTGGCATGATACAGCCTCTCCCATGATATAGTTTCTTCGTGGGACTTGTCTACTCCACCGAAAAAGGACGCCTCTGCCCGAGCTGTGGTGAGGCTGTTTGTGTCTGTAAGAACAACCCCGTTCGCTCGCTAATCCCGGGCGACGGGGTTGTTCGTGTTGGTAGGGAAACCAAGGGGCGCAAGGGTGCGGGGGTCACGACCATCCAGGGCCTCCCTCTTGACGATGCCGCGCTGGCAGCACTCTGTACCCAGCTCAAGAAGCGCTGTGGCACCGGTGGTACGCTCAAAGACGGCGTGATCGAGATCCAGGGCGAGCACCGTGATAAAGTCGTCACCGAGCTAAGCGCCCAGGGCTACAAAGTCAAACGCGTCGGCGGCTAAGTCGCTTAATTCCGCCGGGCATCGGTGTCTCGGATGATATTGCTGACAGCGGTCTTGTTGAAGCCCTTGAAGCCCTCCCAGCGCTGGAGAATTTCGAGATGGCTCCCGAGAGCCCCGACCGTGGCGAACTTCTCGGCCTGCTCGCCAGTAATATGCCCTGCGGCCACCAGCGGCGTGAGGCGCTCCGGGGCAACGATCCAGGGCTCCCCCACCGTGAAGGCTTGCCAGAGCATCAGTAGCTCGGTGAAGGGAGCCATCACGAGATGCCCGGCGGCAGTGGCATCGTCTTTGATGCGCTGGCAGAGAAACTCGCACTCCAGATGATGCATCCCGGCGGTGGCAATCGAGGAGCCGTGCAGGGCGCACCACAGACCAATCGTGCCGAGAGTCTCACGGGGAGCCAGCTCGATTTTGGCGAAGTCAAGATCTAGCTCTTCCGGGGCAATGTCCACGTCGGCGAAGATCACCACGCGGCTCTCGGGATGCTCCAGCACCTGCGCCCCCCAGCCCGCCTCGGCTCCCGCGTAGAAGCGCTCGCGGCAAATAAATCCCATCATCACAAAGAGCCGGATCAGTGCGGGAAAGGCAGCGCGGGAGCAGCGGTAGGTGTGGTGGTCGTGGTTGGCCCACCCGATCCCGATGGCCTCCTGCCGGGCATACTGCCAGCGTGCCGCCGCATTTCGTGCCAGGTAGTAGGCACGCTCGGCGGCGAAGAACTCCTCGGTAGCACGGCCCCGCCCGAGCGTGGCAGCATGCTTTTCAAATATCTCCTGCGCAGTGGCAATGCTGGCCTGGTCATCGTCGGTGCGGAGCCGGGCCGCAAAGTCGGCGCGGGCGGCTTCCAGGCCAACAGGCGGTTTCCCGGGCGCAAAACCTCCGTAACCGCGCCGGACAATGGGCATGAGCTCGCCGTGGGGCAGACTGAGATGGCCACACTGGTACGCGGAGTCCTCGTGGCCGTGGCAGGCTTCGAGCGCCAGATTATTCTTGGCGGCGAACTCGGCGATATTCTCCACCCCGAGTGCGAGGCACGGGGTCGTGCGTTTTGACTTCACCCGCAGGCGTGGCAGGCGTGCACCAGGGTGCTCCCAGACGTCATCGCCTTCGGGAAGCGTGTTTTTAACGAGCCCAAGTGCTTCCCATTTCTCGGTAAGCCCGCCGCTGGGAGGCAGAATCCAGTGATCCACTAGCGCCAGAATATCTACCCCCGCTTCGATCTCCAAGCGCTGGGCAAGCTGCGCGATTAGCGGGTTCTGGTGTGCAAAATCAGTGAAAAGTGCCTGGAAATAGGCTGCTGCCTCTGGGCAGCGCGGCCAGGGGCCAGCTGTGTTCTCCGCGTTGGTTGAGGGTGTACTCATGGCTTCAGTGTACCTGGCATCCCTCCCCCTGCCCCCTCCCTTCCCCGTATTTCCTCCTTCGTCGGCGGGAAAGAAGGGGGGAGTCCGGATTTCCCCCCCCTCCCTTCGCCCCACGGAACGTGGGTTTCAGGCGAAGGGAGGGGGCAGGGGGGAGGGATGTTACAATAGCCTCGTGAAAGTCATAGTGATCGGTGCGGGAGTGGCGGGGCTGACGTGTGCACGACTGCTGGAGAAATCCGGCGCGGAGGTGGTGGTCTACGAAAAGTCCGACGGGATCGGGGGGCGCGTGCGCTCGGATCATACGAAGGGCTTCACGCTGGATCGGGGCTTCCAGGTGTTCTTTACGGCCTACCCGGCGGCACAACGACAGCTTGACTATGCGGCGCTGGAGCTGCGTACTTTCTCGCCGGGGGCTGTGATCGCGCAGGGGGACAGGCGGCATATTCTGGCGGATCCTGCGCGCGACCCTGACTCCCTCTTGCCGTCGCTGCTGACCGGGATCGTGACGCCCGAGGATAAGTGGCGCACCTGGCAGCTCTCAGGCGAGGTGGGGGCCAAGCCGACCAGCGCCCTTCTGGACGGCCCCGACGAGACCACGGAGCGTTTTCTCAAGCGGCGCGGGTTCTCACCGCTCTTTGTGGAGAACTTTATCCGCCCGTTCTTTGGGGGTGTCTTTCTGGATCGGAGCTTGCAGACATCCGCACGGGTCTTTCAGTTCTGCTGGAAGATGCTCGCGGAGGGCGATGTCGCGCTGCCTGCCCGCGGAATGGGAGCCATCGCGGCCCAGCTCGCCGCAGGACTGGACATTCGCCTGGAGTCGCCGGTGGAGAGCCTCACCGCGCTGGATGCCGACGTGATTGTGGTGGCCACGCCCGCACCCGAGGCGGCGCGGCTCACGGGGATCGCCACGCCCGAGGGCAGTGTGGGCACGACAACGCTCTACTTCGCCGGAAAAGTCCCGCTCTGGCAGGGCAAGAAGATCCTCCTCAACGCCAACTGCGATGCATTTGTCAATCAGGCTGTGCTGCTCACCAACACCGCCCCGGAGTATGCCCCAAGCGGCGAGTGCCTTCTTGCTGCCAGCATTATCGGTGTCCCCAGCACCGACGAAGACAGGCTTTTTGCCGCCGCTCTCACGGATCTGCGGCGGATGTTCACCGGCGACACCGCGGCACAGTCCGCGCTGGCGACCTACCGCCCACTCGCAGCCTACCGGATTCCCTACGCGCAGTTCGCCCAGCCGAAGAACTTCTGGCAGACGCTTCCTAAAAATAGCACAGCGCTTCCCAAAACCTACTTCGCCGGGGAGTTTACCGCCGCGAGCAGCACCAACGGAGCCATTCGCTCCGGGGAGAAAGCCGCCTCGGCGATTCTGGCAGGAGCAAGCGAGAGCCATGGCGAATACTAGAGGCCATGGAAGCCCGCGCCCTTAAGATTCACCCCGACGACGACGTGGCCGTTTTGCTCTCCCCTGCGATTGCCTCCGGGACGCATGTTCGTATCGGCACCACGGATTACTACACCGACCAGGCCATTCCCTCCGGCCACAAGATCGCCCTTCGTGCTCTGGCAGCAGGCGAGGTGGTGCGCAAGTTCGGCCAGCCTTTCGCCCGTACCACTCAGGCCATCGCCCCCGGCCACTGGCTGCACACGCACAACGCCAAGACCATGCTCGGGGCCAACGAGGCCTACGAGTACGTTCCGTATAACCCACCCCCCAGCCCCCGCCCGGCGGGGGAGTTTAGGGGGTATTTGCGCGCTGATGGGAAAGTGGGCATTCGCAACGAGCTGTGGGTGTTGTGCACGGTGGGCTGCATCAATAAAATGGCTGAGACGGTGGCACGCGAAGCGCATGCAAAGCTGGCCGGGAAAAACGGGATTGATGGGGTCTATGCCTTCACGCACCCCTACGGCTGCGCCCAGCTCGGCGGAGACTTACAGCAGACCCGGCGGCTGATTGCGGCGCTGGCGGCGCACCCGAACTGCGCGGGGGTCTTGCTCATGGGCCTGGGCTGCGAGAACAATGCGCTGATGGATCAAGTGGCCGCGTTTCGCGTGGCGGATCAAAACCGTGTGCGCTACTTCTCCGCCCAGGAAGTGAGCGACGAAATTGGTGAGGGCGTGCGGCTTCTGAGCGAGCTGGCGGAGATTGCCGCCAAGGATGTCCGTACGCCGCAGCCGCTCTCTAAACTGGTGCTGGGCATGAAGTGTGGCGGCTCCGATGGGTTCTCGGGGCTCACGGCAAATCCACTGGTCGGTGTGCTCTCGGATCGCCTCGCCGCCGCCGGGGGCGTGAGCGTGCTCACCGAAGTGCCGGAGATGTTCGGCGCGGAGAAACTTCTGATGCAGCGTGCCGCCGATGAGCCCACTTTCCATGCCATCGAGCGCATGATCAACGACTTCAAGGACTACTTTCGAAAGTACAAAGAGCCGATCTCGGAGAATCCCGCACCGGGAAATAAAGCGGGTGGCATCACAACGCTCGAGGAGAAGTCGCTTGGCTGCATCCAAAAAGGCGGCGCACTCGCTCCCATTGCCCATGTGCTTGGTTACGGTGAGCCTCTTGCCCCCCATCCCAAACCTGGAATCGCCTTGGCCTATGGGCCGGGCAGCGACGTCGTTTCCTGCAGCACTCTGGCGGGCGCGGGCGCTCAGCTTGTGCTCTTTACCACGGGCCGGGGGACGCCTTTTGGCACCTGCGCCCCGACTTTTAAAATCTCCACCAACTCCGGCCTCGCACAGCGCAAGCCTGGCTGGATTGACTTCGACGCGGGCCGCTTAGTCGAAGAGGGCATTCCCCTAGAAACCCTCGCCGATGAGCTCCTCGACCTCGTGATTCAAGCCGCGTCGGGCGAGTACTTCACTAAAGCGGAGCAAAACGGCTGCCGCGAGATTGCACTCTTCAAAGACGGCGTAATTAACTAAACCGAACGGCAGAGAAAATGATGAAGATTTTAGTATTTGGAACGGGTGTTTTACTGCGTGGCCTGATCGCGGACTGTGCCGAAAAGGCGCAGATGCCCATCACGATGATCAGCTCAACACCGTCGGGCGATGAGCGAGCCCGGGCACTAGTGGCCAGCGGTGGGAAGTTCACCCTCCGGGAGCGCGGCCTAGCCAGCGATGGCAGTGTGGTGGACACGGTGCGCGAAGTTTCGATTATCGAGAGCGCTCTCACCGCCAGCGACGATGCCGAAGCGGTTCTTGCAACCGCGAGCGACCCAGAGATCGGGCTGGTGATCAGCAACGTGAGCGAGTCGGGCTTTAAGATCACGGAGCCTAAGGAACTCTCGTTTCCCGGACGGCTGACGGCGTGGCTGCGCACTCGAATGGAGGCGGGGGGGGCGGGCGTGACAGTTCTCCCCTCAGAGCTGATCGCCGACAATGGCAAGAAGCTGCGCGGTATGGTGGCGGAGTGTGACTCCGACTCGGTGTTTCTGGCGTGGCTGGACAGCACCTGCGTTTTTTGCGACACCCTCGTGGATCGTATCTGCACGCAGGACGACACCGACCCGCTGGCCGCGATTGTCGAACCCTACACGTTCTGGGCGATCCAAGGAGAGAGTGTGGGAGCGCTAGGCGCACTCGCTGCTGCAAATCCCGGCGGGATCGTGGTGGCGGAGAGCATTGAGCGCTTTGCAATGCGAAAAGTGCGGATTCTCAATGGCCTGCACACCGCGATGGCCAGTATTGGCCCGAGCCAGTACGGTGTCACGACTGTCCGCGAGGCACTGGAACACCCCGAGCTTGGCCCGTGGCTGGAGTCGCTCTTAGGGGACGAGATTCTCCCCGCTATTTGTCCTCCGCTGGAGAAAGCCGACGCCGAGGCGTTTGCGGCGCTCACGCTGTTGCGTATGAAGAACCCCTTTCTAGTGCACAAGCTCTCGATGATCGCTGTTGGGGCCGCTGTCAAGTGGGACGCGCGGCTTCTCCCAACTATGGCCGCCTACGAGGAGCGCTTTGGTAAAAAGCCCGCACACCTCACCACTTGTCGGGAAGCGTTCCTGGCGGCAACCTAGAATCGCCGAGGCGCTTTGACGCGTAGGGCGTGGGGGACGACACTGAAAGTGGCGGGGGTGCTGCCGCCCAGGTCACCGTCGTGCTGGAGCGTCAGGGGAATGTCGGCTTCCAGGGTGATGTGCTTCCCCTGGAAGATCCAGACACTATCACTCTGGGAGTGCCGTCCGAGAGCCATGTCGGCGAGCTGGGGTAAAAATGCGGCGTTTCTGACGGCAGCAGGGAGATTCGGGGCTGTAAAGAGCGCGATGTCGAGCAGCCCGTCGTCGAGGCTGGCGTCGGGCAGGAGCCTGAGGTCGCCACCGTAGAGCGACGTATTGCTGACGGCGACCAGGAAGACATCGGTCTCGGGGAGCGCGTTGCCGTCAATGGTGACACGCACTGCGTGGGGGGTGAACGTCGCGAGCGCCCCGACGGCGGCAAAAGCATAAGCCGTTGCCCCGACAGCGCTCTTCAGACTCTCATTGACCTGCCCCACGGTCGCACTGTCCACGCCGCCCGAGCAGACCAGCAGAAACGTCTCCCCGTTGCAGATGCCCAGGTCAATCCGGCGCTCCTCACCACTGAGCCCAAGATCCACGGCAGCGAGAGGATCAAGGAGGGGAATGCCTAGCTCGCGTGCCAGCACATTGACCGTACCCGTGGGAAGAATGGCAAGAGGAATATCGGTGCCCTGAAGCGCCTGCGCCGCCGCCCGAATTGTCCCATCACCACCCGCCACAAAGAGGGTGGTCGCTTCGGAGAGGAGCTCCTGAGTGAGGGCCGTAATATTCTCGCCGGGCCGCAGAGTCACTTCCGTCCAGCGTCCCTGCCGCTCTCCCAGCCGTCGTCGTGCTGCCTCCAGCCAGGAGTTACTGCCCGTGCCGCCGGAGCTCGGGTTCGAAAGAAGAAAGATCCCCATGGAAGTACCGTACGCTTGATAAGGCGTCAAGGTTCCGGAAAACGGACTCGCGGATCTGAAACTTTGCTCCAGATCCGCGATTTTGCTCTCTATTTCCCGACCCTGTTGTGGGCGCGGCTCCGTACTCGGCGGCGATCAGCAGAATCTTGCCGGTCTTGCTGTCGAGCGTGAGTGTCTTGGCACGGGGCAGTGTCTTCAATGTCTGTGTTACCTCGAAGCTCGTGGGGGATTTCTCCTTGATCACCGTCAGCGTGCCGTCGCCCTGGGAACTAAAGCACTCGCCCGTCTTGGGGATCTCGACAGGCGACGAACAAGACATGGTTTTTCACATCTAGCGCCAGGCCCGCATTACCACCGCCTTTGCCATCGCTGACGGCTTGCTCGGGAGCGCCCCCCAACGCGATCGTGCTAGATGCCGACAGCGGCGCGGTGCTCGGCACGATCGCGTTGGGGGCGCTGTGGCTAAGAATATCGTAACGGGTGAAAGTGAAAAGTCTATGAAAGCATTTTTGGTAGCAACTAGCTTATAATGCGCGTGGCTAAGAAACCATGAGGCGATCAATAAATCTTTGGGTGGTGGGTACTTTCTTTTTCGTGGGAACGGGGGGCCTTGCGCAGGCACCCAATCCTAATCTCGCAACGCTCGACGGTGCCGTGCGTCAGGCAGTTACCAGGCACCCCGATATTCTCGCGGCGAGGCAGCGCGTTCTTCAAGCCGAGTCACGCCTTGCGGGAGCACGAGCCCTCCCCAATCCCGAGCTGGACATCGGGCACGGGCAGAGCTTTACCAGCCCGGGCGCGAGCAACACGGACTCGGATGTTCAGATTACCCAGCGGTTCAATCTCTTTGGGCAGCGACAGGCACTGAGTGCGCAAGCCCAGTTCGAAGTAGAAATCCCCCGCACCGAGCTTCGTCTGATGGAGCAGGATGTGGCCTACCGAGTACGCTCTGCCTGGTTTAACTTACAAGCCGCGCAGGCCCTATCAGAGTTCACCAAGCAGGCCCTCGGCGTCGCGGAGACTTTTGCACGACTCGCGGATGCCCAGTACAAAGCGGGCGATGTTCCCATTGCCAATGTGCTCCGTAGCGAGTTCGAGGCGGAGAACGCGCGGCAGGCTCTGCTTGTGGCGGAAACCAACGTCAACGTGCAAACCGCCACTCTCAATGCACTTCTCCAGCAGCCTCCCGATGCGCTGCTTTCCTTGCCCGCTCTCTCGGGTGCGACTCTCAAGACCTACGAGAAGGCAGCGCTGCTCCGTGGCATCGAGCAACAGCCCCGTGTTGTGTCCGCACAGGCGCTGCTCACCGCACAGCGAGCGGGGATCGAGGTGGCGAAGTCCGCAAACCGGCCCGAGGTCGTGGCTATCTATGCGCATAACCAGCTCCAGAACTGGCTGGGAGGAAACAGCTACCGGGTGGGTGTTGTTTTTCCGCTACTGGACAATGGGCGGATTCGCGCCTCAGTGCGAGAGGCGCAAGCGGCTACGACGGAGAAAGAAGCAAGCCTGGCATCCGTGCGGCAGCAGGTTGCACTCGATCTCACGACGGCGATCTATCTTCAGGAGCAAGCACGAACGCTCGTGCCACGCACGGGCGAGGAGCAGCTCCAGCGTGCGCTCCGCCTCTACCAGCTCGCGGAGACGGGCTACCGCGAAGGGGCGACTAGCTATCTAAACGTCCTAGATGCGCTTGGGGTGCTCCGCTCCGCGTTTCAGAGCTATCTCAAAGCGCTCTCTGACTACAACATCGCCGAGGCGGGTTTGGAACGTGCTTTGGGAGCAGCGCTACCAGCCCCGGTGAGTACGCGGCCCATGCGCTACGAACCGCCGACTCTCAATCTACTCAGTCAGGGTGGGAAAAAAGGATGAATGCCTTGCGTCGTGTACTTCCGATTGTGCTCGCGGTTGTCTTAACGGGCACTCTCTTTTTTTTCTGGCGGCGTAGCACCTCTGCCCCGAACGGCGAGGGAGCCGCTGAGACTGAGGTAAAGGGGATTGCCCAGGTGCAAGTTGCCGTCGCCGGGCCACGTCCTTTGAAAGAGACCGTGGAACTGCTGGGGGTGACAGAGCCCGAGCCCAATGCCACCACCTTGGTCAGTGCACAGGTCGCGGGTCGGCTCCGCTCGATGTCCGTGCGTGAAGGCGACTTCGTGCGAGCCGGGCAGGTCGTGGCGGAGCTAGAGTCCGGTGAAGCGCCCTCACAGCTTGCTCAGGCCACTCTCGCAGTGGATCAGGAGAAGCTCCGTGTCGGCTTTTCCCAGCGCCAGAGCGAGGCTAGCCTCCTTGCCGCTCGTGCCCTGGTGAAAAAAGCAGAGGGCGAGCTTATCGCATTGCAAAGTGGCAACGGGGCCGAGGTGAGGAAGGCCAAGGCGGTGCTGGTAACGGCGCAGCGGGAGCTAGAGCGTGTGAAGGCGGGCTCCCGTCCCCAAGAAATCGCTGCCGCGCGAGCGGCTCTCACGGAAGCGGATGCACAGAACCAGTCGGCACAAGCGCAGCTAAAGCGCACCAAGCGCCTTCTCGACGAGCAGGTGGTCTCGCAGCGGCAGTGGGAAGAGGCCAAAGCGGCGGCGCAAGTGGCGGAGGGCGTCTACCAGGAAGCGCTCCAGCGGAGGAAGCTCGTCGAAGAGGGTAGCCGTAAAGAGGATATTGCTGTCGCCGAGGCACGTGTCGCCGAGGCCGAGAGCACCCTCAAGGTGGTGGAGGGTGCAAAGCTTACCGAAGTGGGCAAGCATCAAGAACTCGCTGCCGCGAAAGCGCAGGTGACGAGTGCACAGGCCGCTCTGGAGCAAGCCCGGGCCGGAAAGAGCGATGTCCAGCAGAAAGAACACGTAAAGCTCCAGACCGAGGTGCGTGCCCAGTACCTACGTGTCACCGCGCCTCTCTCGGGGATCGTGGTTCGTCGCGCCGCCAATGTGGGCGATACGGTGCAGCCGGGATCGCTGCTTCTGGAGCTGGGCCAGCCAGGGCACTTGCGGTTTCGTGTGGGTATCCCTGAGACACGCCTGGCAACACTGCGTGTCGGTCAGGAGGCTACGCTGCGCTTTGATACTCTCTCAACAACTTCGTACCGTGCCCGGGTTAGTGGTCTGGGGCAAGGCACGGATGGCAATGGCAACGGGGTCGCGTGGCTGACACTGTTGGGTAGTGCACTGAGCAACCTGCGAGCGGGGCTTAGTGGTAAAGCGCTGGTGACGCTCTCAGCCAGCGCTTCGGGTGTCGTTATTCCCACCTCCGCGCTCGTTGAGGAGGAACAGGGAGACGCCGTGGTCGTGGTCGGGACGGACAGCGTCGCCCACCGCAAGAAGGTCAAGCTCGGGCTGCGCAACGAGGACTGGGTGGCGATCCGTGAGGGGGTCGCTTCCGGGGAACAAGTTGTTATCGTCGGAGCACACGAGGTCGAAGATGGGGGCAAGGTGAGCATCGAGGCCAAGAAAAAAACAGAAAAAGCCGACGAGGAAAAACCATGAGGCTGGCGCAGTTTCTGACACGCTATGCCCGGGCATTGCTCTTTTTGACGATGATCGCCTGTCTGTTTGGAGTGTTCTCAATCCGCACGGTGCCGACGGCGATCTTCCCCCAGCTTGACATTCCGCGCATCAAGATCATGGCTGACTACGGCGACATGCCTCCTGGACGGGTGACGGTCGAGGTGACCAAACCCCTAGAGCAGGCACTCAGTAGCGTCCCGCAGATACGGAGAATTCGCTCGGTAACGTCGCGGGGCTCGGCGGAGCTGACGGCGGACTTCCAGTGGGGAACACCGATGCTCCAGACGCTGAATCTGGCTAACACCAATCTCGCGGAGGTGCGTGCGACTCTGCCTGCGGGTGTCGTGCTTCGCACCCAGCTCATGCGCCCCACGGTTTTCCCGATCTTAGGTCTGAGCCTGACCTCGGCTCAGTCGGATCTCTCGGCACTGCATGACTACGCCAACTACACCCTCCGCCCCGAGCTCACCAAGCTGGAAGGAGTCTCGGAAGTGCGTCTTGTGGGGGGGCACGCGCGGGAGTACGCCGTGCGGCTCGATCCGTCCCGGCTTCGGGCACACGGGCTCTCGGTCACGCAAGTCGAGGAGAGTATCAAGGCGAGCAATACGGTCTCCGCCGTGGGACAGTTTGATGAGCGCTACCATAGATTCGCCGTGCTCTCGGTCAACCAGGCTAGCGGCCCGGAGGGGATTGCGGGCGTGGTGGTCGCGGCGAAAAACCAGACTGCGATCACCGTGGGCGATCTGGGCACGGTGACGCGTAGCTTCACTCCCGAGAATGTCGCGGTCACAGCGGCGGGTACCGAGGCTGTGCTGGTCAATGTCCTGCGTCAGCCCGATGGCAACACCATGAGTATCGCACGGGATGTGCGGGCAACTCTGGCGCGCTTGAAGGGAAGTCTGCCTGCGGGGACGAAAGTGGAGTACTTCTACGACCAGGCGGATCTGGTACAAGAGGCCGTGAGCAGTGTCGGGGAGGCGATTCTCATCGGCGGGGCGCTCGCAGCCTTCGTCCTGATTCTCTTTCTGGGCAACTTCCGCTCCGCCGCCGTCGTTCTGACCGTCATCCCTGCCTCGCTCCTGATCACTCTTGGGTTGCTCTCTCTACTAGGGCAGACCATCAATATCATGACAATGGGCGCACTCGCCGTGGCGCTCGGTCTTGTCGTGGACGATGCAATTGTGGTGGTGGAGAATATCTACCGGCACCTGCAAGACGGCCTGCCGACTCAAGAAGCCGTGACACAGGCGCTCAAAGAGATTGGCCCTGCCATGGTGGCCTCGTCGCTCTCGACCATTGTGACCTTTATCCCTTTGACATTGCTCTCCGGAATCACCGGCCAGTTCTTCGGCCCCTTGGCGCTCACCATTGTCTTAACACTCACCGTCTCGCTACTTCTGGCGATTACCATTGCACCGATTCTCGCTGCACACTGGCTACGGACAAGTTCCACAGGGGGGAGTAAGGAGTCGCAGGGAAAGCTCATGCAACTCGTGGGCAATCTCTATGGACGCGTCTTGACCACCGTTTTGCACAATAAAACGGCTTTCTTCTTCTTACTGGTACCCGTGCTCTTTGGAGTCTATGTGCTCTTCACGCGGCTCGAAACTGGCTTCATGCCCGCCATGGACGAGGGCGGGTTTGTGCTGGACTATAAGATGCCACCGGGCACATCACTGGCCGAGACGAGCCGAGTCTGTCGGCAGATTGAGACGCGGCTTTTGGAGACACCCGAGGTACAGGCATACTCCCGTCGCTCAGGGGCGGCGCTGGGCTTTCATCTCACCTATCCCCATGACGGGGATTTTCTGGTGCGCCTCAAACCACGCGCACAGCGCAAGCGCGGCGTGGACGCCGTGATGGACGATCTGCGCGATAAGATCCATGAGGAAGTCCCGGGCATTGAGATCGAGTTTATCCAGATCCTGAAAGATCTTATTGGGGATCTTGCGGGCGCACCCGAGCCCGTCGAAGTTCGGATCTACGGCGATGATATCAAGAAGCTCCAGGCGCTTGCCCCTGAGGTTGGGAAGCGGGTAAGCTCCGTTAAAGGCGTCGTGGATGAGTTCGATGGGATCACTAAGAGTGGCCCTGAGATCGAGCTGAAAGTGGACAAAGCAAAGGCAGCCGCCATGGGAATGACTCCCGAGTCGGTGAGCGCGGCGGTGAACACAGCACTCTACGGCGATGTCGTGACGACTCTTATACAAAACGGCGAGCGGCAGGTTCCCGTGCGCGTCTGGAGCCAGGCCGGGCGACAGCGTAGCCTCAGCGACTTGCAAGAGCTTTTAGTGGTCACCCCGAGCGGTGACTCTGTGCCCCTGGTAACGCTAGCGAGCGTGGAGCGGACAGTGGGGAGCACCGAGACCGAGCGCCAGGGCCTGCGCCCCATGGTGGCCGTCACGGCGCAGATCAGTGGCCGCGACTTAGGCAGTGTCATTGAGGACGTGAAAATCCAGCTCAAGAAGCTCAATCTTCCGCCCGGCTATATCATCGAGTACGGCGGGCTCTACGAGAGCCAGCAGGAGTCGTTCAAGCAGCTCCTTCTGATCCTTGGCATCGTCATTTTGTTGGTTTTCTTAGTGATGCTCTTCTACTTTCGCTCGTTTGAGGAACCCACTGCGCTCTTTGGGGCCGCCATCGCCTCGCTCTCGGGTGTCGTGCTGGCGCTCACGATTACCCACACGCCGCTCAATATTGGCTCGATTACCGGAGCCATCATGATCATTGGGATTGTCACGGAGAACGGTATCTTTCTCTTTGACTACACGCGCCAGCTCGCCCTGCGCGAGTCACTGGCGGCGCTGTCTTTAGACGAGCTGCTCGTCTATGCGGGCAAAGTGCGTCTTCGCCCCAAGCTCATGACTATCCTCACGGCGATACTCACGCTCTTTCCGTTGGCGCTCGGAATCGGGGCGGGTGCGGAGCTGCAGCGGCCACTCGCGATTGCCGTGATTGGTGGGCTCTCGATGTCCACGCTCTTCACACTGATTCTCGCGCCCGCGCTCTACTCCGCACTCAAGGGCAAGCGGGGCTAGAGTGCGTCCTCGACCACGCGCTTGAGTTTTTCCAGACCCGTTTTCGCCACCGAGAGCGGGTCTTCCTGGTAGTAGCTCTCGTTGAAGAGCTCCAGAGAGAGAAAGCCACGGAAGCCACTGTAGTCTAAGTTGCGCAGGATACGCCGCAGAGGCGCGACACCGTCGCCGGGATAGACTCTGTCGGCATCCTTGATCTGCTCAGGGGCGATATCCGGGTAGTCGTTGACATGGAAGACAGGCAGGCGATTGCCGGACAGTAGTGTCAGGCCGTCAATGGGCGAGCCGCCTTTATAGAGATGGTAGACATCACAGAGAATGGAGGCATCCGGGTGCCCAGACTCCACAGCGATCAGCGCCGCCTCCCCAAGCCGGTTGAGGTTGGCGGAGAAGCCCCATACCTCGACCATGGGCACCACCCCGAGCTCCTCACCCAGCACACAGAGAGTCCGGTAGCGCTCCGCTGAGGGGAGGAGCTCTATCTTCGGACTGCCTGGCGTGTGCACTCCAAACGGCGGCGCGGCGATCCGTCGCCCCCCTAGTCGTGCGAGCAGTGTCATGTCGTGCCGCGCCTGCACAAGGCCCGCCTCGCGCTTTTCGTCGTCGTCGTTGATCCAGTCGAAGAACCCGATGGCGGACTCCACCGTCAGGCCAATATCTAGTAGCTCGCCGCGCAAATCCGAGAGACTGCCCCCCGCAGCGACAAAGCGCTCCAAATCCTCCATCCACGGCTCGATGGCATCGTAGCCCGCTGCGGCGGCGAGGCGGCACAAGTCGGGGAGAGGGAGCTTGTGCTTGCGAACCGTGCTGGTGTTGAAGCAGAAACGAAAGGGAAACGACGGCGACTCCAGAAGCTCCGGGAAGGGCGCGATCGCCCCTTCCGTTGTTGCTGTGGGCCTCTCTTCGAGAAGGGTTGGCATAGTTAGGGAGCAATTCGGTAGCGCTACCAGGTTTTCCTGCGTGATTGACACAACTCTCTCTATGGGCTACCATAGGGCAGCCAGATGGAAAACGTGGAGACGGGTAAATTATCGCCAGAGGAGATGCAGGGGCAGCTCGAGCATCGTGAGAGACAGATCGAGGCGATCCGTCGTACCAGCGACGCTCTCTTCTCACATCCCAGTGTTGAGGCAATGGTGCAAGCGACACTTGAGATTGCTCTGGAGGTGCTCCGTGCCGACTCGGGAACCGTCTACCTCTACAACCGTCCTACCGATACCCTTGTCTTTCGGTACGTGATCGGTCCCATGGCCACTCAGCTCATCGGCAAGTCCATTCCCGCCTCGCAAGGGGTTGCAGGAACGGTCTTCCGCACCGGAACCCCTGTGCTGATTGGCGATGTGAGTCAGCGGAAAGACTTCAATCCCACCGTTGACGACGATACGGGCTACAAGACCAAGTCTATGATGACGGTTCCCGTGAAGCGTACTGGTGGCTCGCCCATTGGGGTGATGCAGGTGATGAATCCGACCGTTCCCTTCACGCAGCACGATCTTGAGGTTCTGGAAGTGCTCTGTGCCCAGGCCGCCACGGGGATTGAGCACGCTCAGCTTTTAGAGGCACAGCGCAACGCGGAGATCGGCAACCGGGTCGGGGAGATCGCTCACGACATCAAGAACATGATGACCCCGATTGAGACAGGCATCCTGACACTTCAGC
Source organism: Armatimonas sp. (assembly GCF_043757465.1). GTDB lineage: Bacteria > Armatimonadota > Armatimonadia > Armatimonadales > Armatimonadaceae > Armatimonas. The sequence continues at coordinate 11,153 of NZ_JAYVPL010000031.1, read as the reverse complement.
CGGTGCTCAATGACATGTTTGAGCAGGTTGCGGCGACGGTAGGCAAGTGTGCGCCGGAGCATACCTGGGGAGCGGAAGTCAACGATGCGACGGCAGGTGTTGGTAGCCTCCACACCTGGCTGCTGGATGACCTACTCGCGGCGGCTAGGCGGGTTGGGCGGCGCACGGCGTATATTGCGGGGATGGTCAAGGGGACACTGCCTCCCCCGATCTTTGAGGAAGGCAACCTTAACGACGTGGCCAGCGATGTGGTCAAGACCCTGGTGCGTACCGCTCAAGACAAGGGGCTGAGCCTCAAGACCGACCTCGATGACGCGTTCCCGAACACACTTTTCGACTACGACCGCTTCTTTGACTGTCTCTACAACCTGGTAAACAACGCGCTCCCGGAGACCCCACCCGGAGGCAGGGTGACCGTGCGTACGCGTGGCCCGAACACTCCCGGCGGCTCCCTCACCATCGAAGTCGAGGACACCGGACGGGGTATCCCCGAGGATATACTTGATAAGCTCTTTACCAAAGATGCGATCTCCACCAAGGTAGGGGGGACCGGTCTGGGCACCAGTGTTGCCGCGCGGGTGGTACGTGAGCACGGAGGGGATATTAAGCCCGTTAGCGTGGTGGGTAAAGGCTCAACTTTTATCATTAGTGTTCCCCCCGTTCCGCCCTCGCCTGAGTCTCCCGGGTAGCACTCTTTAAGTTACCAGTTGATCGGGTAGACATTGATTCCCGAGAGGGCACCCCACGCCGTGGTCAGCCCGCCGCCCAGTAAGTCTCCCGCGATGAGCCCTAAGAAAAATGGGGCAAATTTTTTGTAGGTATCCGCACCACCGTAGCGCAGAACTAAGATTTTTAGTAGCCACGCGATGAGAAAGGGGAGCCAGGTGCTGGTCATCGTATTGGTGTTGGCCATGGCGTAGCCAACGGGATGCAGTGGCCACGACAGAAACCGTGCCCGCAGGAACATCATCCCACCAGTGAAGGCGAACCCAAAACCAATCGCCGCAAGGCCGCGCAGATCCGGGGCGGTGGGGTTGCGCAGTAGAGCTACCAAGTTTTCAAACGGCTGACGGCCCATGCTCGTGCGCCAGGCATCGGTCTTGGCCTCCGCACCGTAGCCGTGCCAGAGCATCAGGGCGATTGCAAACGACGAAATCAGCCCAAATACGGTGGCAATGGCGATAGCGGCGAATGTCTTGCGGCGGCTCGCCCCGACACTATCGGCCATCTTAAGGGCCTCAAGCTGGTGGGGCATGGGCAGGCAGCGCATGTCGAAGTTGCCCAGCACGGGGCGCATGAACGCCAGAACCGTGAGGTCGGCGGGGGTGAGCAGGCCGGTTCCAAACGTGCGGGTCAGTAAGTGGTTGACATCCACTTCGGGGCCAAAGAGCCAGGCGTTTCCTGTCTCGGCACGGATGCGCGTGGCCGCTACCATATAGCAAAGAGAGAGAATGACTAGCAGCGCCGCGATGAGGGGCTGCATTCCGGCGACGATGCAGAAGCCGATCATCAGGCCCGTGGAGACGAGCAGGCCAATTGCTGCCGTTCGGTAGCTGAGCGCCTCGTCGGTGTCGTCTAGGTCGCCGGACTCACTCTTAGAGCCACCAAAGGCCATCGAGACCACTTCTTTGACGTAGCTGCGCGCCAGCCAGAGCGGGACGAGTGCCAGCGCGAGAAACGCACCCGCGCCCTGCTGCCCGATAAATGGGAAAGTCGCACGCTGTGTCCCGATCATTCCGGCGTCTATGTTCAGCGCCGCCCCCACCACGTTCTCAAGGCGCGTGAGCAGAAAAAAGAACCAGCCGGAAAAAGTGACCTCGACCGGAATAAAATATGCCACGCCCACCACAAACGGATAGAACGAGAGCGGCGTGCGGCCCATCGCGTTCCACGGGGGGCTGGAGACAATAGAGGGCAGTTGCGCTAAATCAATGTCGGCGCGCAGAGAGACTAGGGGGAACTTCGGGTCGTTGAGCGCGAGCGTGTTGATGAGTGCTACGGAGAATGGCAGCACCATCCCCGCCCAGAAAAGCTTGTTGCGAAAGAGCGAGTTTTTGGAATCATCCGCTCCCGCCTCAACTAGCGCAAGCGGCAGGGCGACGGTTGGGAAGCTGAGCTTCTCGCGGTCCACCCACTGGCGGCGCATGAGCGAGACCAGGCAGAACGTCGCGAATGTGAGCGTCAGCAGAAAACCAATCCAGACTAACAACTGAGGCGCCCAGAGGCCCCAGGGCGGCGTGGTCTTGCCCTTGTAGAAACCATCGAGCACTTCCGGGTTGGTCTGGGCCATCCAGTGGGGCACGAAGCGGTGGAACGTCGAGGCCCAGGCGTTGGCGTCCGTGGCGTAGTGGAACGAGGCAACAATGGTCGGCACGAGAAAATGGAGCTGGCCGGAGGAGCTGAGCACCGTGGAAGTGGTCACCATCACGTACACCATCAATATCTCCGCCGCCGAGAGTGCCGACTGCGGCAGCGTCCGGCGTAGCAGCAGATTCACTCCCGCAACCCCAAAGATCAGCGTGACGGCTCCCACCGGAGTCGCCGTGGCCGCAATCGCCGAGTGGCCCTGCACCCCGCTCATCACCAGCTCGGCGTAGTGAATCCACAGATTTGTCAGAACTGTCAGCCCCAGCCCCAAAAGCACCGAGCGCACCGTCAGTCCCAAAGCCCGTGTGTTTTCCAGAGCCCGCGCATTTTTCATGTGGGTATTATAGCCTCTTAACCTCCGCCGGGTGGGGGCGGGGGGGTAAGATTCCGATGCACTCGGCTAAATAGTGCGAGCAGCACGCCTAGCTCATGGCGGGTGGGGTCAAGGCGGCGAAAGAGCGCTTTCACTAGCGCGGGTACGGGGCTTGGCGTGCCGGTGCGAACAAAACCGCTAGCCGCCATCACACCGTCGAGATGCCGGTCAAACTGCATGAACGCATTCTCCGTGGGCGCGTCCGAGAGAGCCGCTACGGAGAGTTCACAGGGAAGTGCCCGCGTGATCTCGTAGAGCGTGAGCAGAACGGACTGCGCGAGATTGAAGCTCGGGTAGGCTGCCGTGGTGGGAATGCGAACGACCCAGCGGCACAGACTCAGGTGCTCGTTGCGCAAGTCATCGTCCTCGGGGCCAAAGACCAGTGCGGTTTTGCGACTCACGCGCTCGGGGAGCTTTTCTGACCACTGTGGCAAGCTGACATAGTGCGCCGGGTTCTCGCCTTTTCGCAGTGCCAGCCCGACCACTTCCTGCATGCCGTCAATCGCCTCGGGGAAGCTATCGTGAAGCGTCATCGCGTCCAGAATCACCGACGCATCCCGCGCGGTGACGCAGGCGCGCTCTCGGTCATAGCCACGCGGTGCCACTAAGTGCAGGTGCGAAAACCCGAGGTTCTGCATCGCCCGCGCCACCGAGCCAATATTGAGACTCTCCTGCGGCTCGATCAGAACGATATGAAAGTTGTTCAATGGGGTCCTATTGGGTTCACCGCCGATGGGAACGGCGGTGCTAAAGAACGTCGCAGGCTCCGCTACGAAGGCCGTTCCGGTCATGCCAAATACCCTAGGGGCAGACCGCGAGCACTTTCAGTTCCACGTGAATCCCACGGGGGAGCGCCGCGACTTGAATGGTGGTGCGGGCGGGGCGAATCTGGCCTAGGTACTCGGCGTAGATTGCGTTGTAGGTGGCGAAATCTTTGTCTAAGTCCGTGAGGAAGCCGGTGACATCAACGACGTTTTCGAGGCTCGCCCCGGCGGCTTCTAAGATCACGTTGAGGTTGTAGAAGACGCCGTGGACTTCGTCGGCAAAGCTTGCGGGCAGCTCTTTCTCGCCGCGCTTGTGAGGGCCGAGGCCGCTGATAAAAAGCAAGTCGCCCACGCGGCGGGCGTGGGGATAGGCGGCGACGGGGTCCGGGCCGCTCGGGGCCATTAGCTCTGTTCCATTCATGCTTGGTACGGTACAGAGTAAATTGGATTTGCGCAAGCCGGATGCCCATGATAAAATCCGGGGGTTGTCTTGACAGAGGTTGACAAAATTATGTATGCAGTGATTCGAACGGGCGGCAAACAATATCGTGTCGCAGAAAAAGATACTATCGTCGTTGAGAAGCTGGAAGGCTCCGAGGGCGATGTCTTGACCATTGAGGATGTCTTGTTTCTCGGTGGAGAGACTCCCGTGTTTGGTACTCCGACAGTGAGCGGTGCGAAAGTGACCGCGACCATCGTGAGCCAGGGCAAGGGCAAGAAGATTAATGGCATCACCTATATCAAGGTGAAGAACCACCAGCGCCACTATGGCCACCGCCAGCTGGAGACCCGTCTGCGCATAGACTCCATCGCTGCGTAGGCTCTTTATAGAGAAGGAATACAGAAAATGGCACATAAAAAAGGGGTAGGCTCGTCCCGCAACGGCCGCGATTCCAACGCCCAGCGCCTGGGTGTTAAGGAGTATGCCGGTCAGTACGTCACCGCCGGTTCCATCCTGATCCGCCAGCGTGGCAGTGAGTTTGATCCCGGTAAAAATGTTGGGCAGGGCAGCGATTATACGCTCTTTGCCAAGATCAACGGGATCGTGAAGTTCGAAGGCCACAAGCAGACACGCCGTATCTCGGTGTATGCAGTGGCTCCTGTCGAGGAAGTGGCGCCCGCGAGCGCATAAGCTTTCTGACGAAAGAAACTCAGGCCCGGTCTGCTTGGCAGCCGGGCCTTTGCTTTGGGGTACCCCATGTTTATTGATGAAGTTGAAATCTGGCTGATGGCGGGCAGTGGGGGCGCGGGTGCCCTGACTTTTCGCACCGAAAAGCACGTCCCTCGGGGCGGCCCCGATGGCGGTGACGGTGGGCGTGGGGGCTCTGTGATCTTTGAAGTGGATCCAAACCTCTCCACCCTGCTCGATTTCCGGCCTGGCAAGAAGTACCGAGCGGAGCGGGGCGAAAATGGCCTGGGCAAGCGGCAGTTTGGCAAGCATGGCCCCGATCTCGTGCTGAAAGTGCCACCCGGAACCCAGATCCGCGATGCCGAGACCAAAGAACTCCTGTCTGATCTTGCCCATGTCCCGCAGCGAGAGACCCTGGTGCAGGGCGGGCGCGGCGGACGAGGCAATGTTCACTTCGTCACCAGTGTCCATCAAACTCCCAAGTTCGCCGAGAAAGGCGAGCCGGGCGAGGAGCGACGGGTCAAGCTGGAGCTGAAGCTGCTCGCCGATGTGGGGCTACTGGGCTATCCCAACGTGGGGAAGTCCACGCTCCTGGCTGCGGTGAGCGCCGCCCGGCCCAAGATAGCCGACTATCCCTTTACCACACTTGTCCCTAATCTTGGGGTGGTGCGTGCGGCGGATCACCATCACTTTGTGATGGCTGATATACCGGGACTGATTGAGAATGCCAGTGAGGGCGCGGGGCTTGGGATTCAGTTCCTCAGGCATCTGGAGCGCACACGCTTGCTGGTGCACATGCTCGATGTCTCCGGGCTCTCCGGGCGCGACCCGCTGGAGGACTTCGCAATCATCAACCGTGAGCTGGCTGCCTTCTCAGAAGACTTAGCAGGGCTGCCTCAAGTGGTCGTCTTTTCGCGCGTGGACGTTCTGGCGGACCGGACAGGGCTGGTGGCACTGCGCGAACACTTCGAGGCGCTCGGGCTGGAGGTTTTTCCGATCTCCAGCGTGACGAGCGAGGGGGTTCGCGATCTGATCCTGCATGTCTGGACCCGCCTGCAGGCGCTTCCCAAGGACCTACCCAAGCTAAGTGGAGTGGTGCATATCACGACCAACAGCCGTGATGACGAAGACCCACGCCGCTTTACAATCGCCCGCAACGAGGAAGAGGTGCTCGTGGTCTCTGGCAAGGGGCTGGAGCGTGCTGTGGCGATGACGGACATGGGAAATGAGTATGCAGTGCGCCGTCTGCAACGTCAGCTAGAGCGCTGGGGAGTCTTTGCTAAGCTTAAAGCCGCTGGTGCTCAAGAGGGAGACAGCGTTCGAATTCGCACGGCTGAGTTTGACTACGTGGACGAAGACGCTTGGGGCCTTGAAGAGGCTGGGGAAGACGACGAAGACGACGACGCGGTATAATTGTGAACAATGGTACAAACTCCAACAGAGGAATCGGCGCCACTTCCTAAAGTTCCGATTCCAACTCTTGAGCGCCTGACTACCTACTTGCGTTGTCTGGTGGACTTGGGCGCAAGTGACGTTCATACCATCTCCTCCGCGCAGATCGAGCAGTATACCAGCATCAGTGCGGCGCAGTTTCGCAAAGATCTCTCCTATTTCGGCGAGTTTGGCAAACCCGGGGTCGGCTACCAGGTGGCGGAGCTGGAGGCGCGGATCGCACGGATTCTCCAGATCCACAAGCTCCAGCCGATCTTGCTCATTGGGGCAGGAAACCTGGGCATGGCGCTGGCCGCCTATCCTGGGCTGACGGAACATAAGTTTCGCATTGTCGCCCTCTTTGATAGCGACCCTAACAAGATCGGTAAGCGCGTCCATGGGATGGATATTATTGATTTCAACCGTATGGGGGAGATCAATATCGCGCTCCAAGCGCAGATGGCGATTCTTGCCGTGCCTACCAGTGCTGCACAGGCCGCTGCCGACTGCGCGATTCAGAGCGGGGTACGCGCTCTGCTGAACTTCGCCCCGACGGCGCTGAAGGTGCCACCGGGAGTGGTGGTGCGCCATGTCTCGTTCTTGCAGGAGCTCGCGGTGCTGTCCTACCACCTGACTGAGACCGAAAAGCGAGGCCAGTGATGGCGGGGCGGCGGCGCCGCGTGCTAGCCTGGCTACTTTTAGCGCCGCTGGGTAGCCTTGCGCTGGTGCTGGGAATACGCCTGCGGCCTGTGCCCAGAGTGATAATTCCCTCGCTCCCTCCCAAATCGCTCGTGGTCAGCTACCTCAAAGTGGGGCAGGGGGAAGCCTCCTGGGTGAAGACTCCCGACGGTCGCTTTCTGGTCATCGGTGCCGGGCCATCCGGAGCCGGGGCGCATGTGGCGGAGTCGCTCGTTGCCGCAGGGGCGCAACAAATTGATCTGCTCATTCTTCCTTACCCTTACAGTGAGTCTCTCGGGGGGGCGCAGGAGCTAATCGCCCGTTTCCCGATCAAAGCGGCTCTGGAGCTAGGCTGGGAGCAGGTCAACCAGCGTCAGCAGGAGACACGTGATGCGCTCCTGAAGCGCCGTATTCCGATCCAGATTGGGCGAGCGGGGCAGGCATTTGAGCTAGGCCCGGGGGGGAGGCTTGACGTTCTTTTTCCCCACTTACCTTTTGTCGCGCGGACACCTGCCGCTGCCAATAATGCCCTGGTGCTTCGCCTGACTTGGGGGAGTACCCATTTTCTTTGGGAGAGCGGCTTGGAAAAGGCCGGCGAGCAAGCGCTACTCGCGCTGGGGCAGGAACTCTCTGCCGATGTGCTTCGGGTTGCTCGCTTTGGCAATGCGGGTGCTTCATCGCCCGAGCTGCTGCACCTAGTCGCGCCGCAGTTCGTGGTGGTAAGCGTGGACGATAAAACAGGAGCACTGCCCGCACTGGCCACTCTGGAGCGCCTGAGAGCTACCGGAGCGACGGTTCTACGAACCGATACACAGCCGCATGATCTCTTTTTCTTCTCCGACGGTCAGCAAGTCACTCAGGCACTCTGACGTAGCGCGGCCACGAACCTCTGGGTGATCTGGGCGGGGCGTGTAATCGCTCCCCCCACAATCACGGCAAAAGCCCCGGCCTCAAGCGCCCTGCGGGCATCGTCTGGTGAGTGAATACGCCCCTCGGCAAAGAGTGGTACGAGAAGATTTCTCGCCGCGAGCCGGGCGACAAGCTCAAGATCGGGCCCCAGGAGCTGAGGCGAGCTCGGAGTATAGCCTGAGAGCGTGGTCGAGAGGGCATCCGCCCCGGCGTCAATGGCCGCCAGCGCCGACGCTTCACTATCAATATCGGCTAGGACAAGCCGCCCGGTCTCGCGTTTAACCGCCTGGATGAGCTCCGCTGTCGAGCCTTCTGGGTGAGGACGTAGGGTGGCATCTAGGGCGATAATCTCCGCTCCCGCCTCCGCGACCGCCACGGCCTCGCGCAGGCGCGGCGTGATGTAGACCTCCTCAAACCCCGGCACCACGACCTTCCAGAGCCCGAAGAGCGGCAGCTCGGGCACAGCGTGTTTGATGGCCGCGATGTCCACAGGGGTGTTGGCGCGAATCCCGACAGCCCCGCCGCGCCTCGCCGCGAGCGCGAGCTTTGCCATGATCTCCGAGCCAAAGAGTGGCTCCCCTTCGAGTGCCTGGCAGGAGACGATCAGCCCGCCTTGAAGCGGTGAAAAAATCTTGTCCACGGTGCTATTGTATCCTGGATGCTTTTTGAGTCAATGCGGACAACGATCAGCGCGACATCGTCGTAGAAGTGCCCGGCGGGTGCGGCGGCCAGGGTCAGGAGTGCCTCGGCGGCGGCATCGGCGCTCGTCGCGCTCCGCACGGCCTCGGTGATTGCGAGGGGATCGGCGTACTTGAAGAGGCCATCGCTGGCAAGCAGAAGTGTGCCGGGGCCAGAGAGTTTCAGCTTAAAAGGAATCGGCTCGGCGGCTCCCGTTCCCAGAGTCGGCTTACGTTTCTGGGCTTCGGTCAGGTCGAAGTGGCCGTCGGCGGTGATCCACCATGCCTCCGAGCTGCCCACCGACGCCCCAGTGAGCTTCTGGGGCGTGAGACACAGCGCTACCAGGGTTGTCTGACCTGCGTCGGGGTGGGCGACAAGCGCATCATCGAGCGCTCTGAAAAATCCCCTCCAAAGCCGCTCCCCTTTTCGTGCCAGTTTCTCTGCCTCAAACTCTACTGTCTCAATAGCCAGTGAGGCCGCCTCACCGCCGCCCCCCACGCCACCAGCTACGGCAAGCACAAGAGACTCTGTGAAGGTCGTCACCGCCACGGCTCGATCCGCCGATGCCTCCCGGTAGCTGGCCCGGCGTAGCGCGACCGAGTAGTTCGGGAGAGCAGCAAAAGAGAACATGGCTAGCGGGTGGGGCTACCCATCGCCTCGTTGGCGCTGGCTTCCAGCACGAGTGTGATCGGGGTGGGCTTCGTATCATGGGATGGGCCCGTCTGTGGGTCTGCGAAACGGGCAATAGTAGTGGTCTTGCTGAAAGGGATCCGTCGCGAGGCCTGGAGCGACTCCGTGACTTCACGGCGTGTGCCCCGTAGCCGAGCGGCCTGTGTGCTGAAGAGAAGCTGGACTTCGCCCGGACTGCCGTGGAGGGTTCCCTGAAGCTCACACATACCGCCACTGAGGCTGATACTCACGGGGGCTTTGTTTTCCAAAACCAGGCTCTTTTTATCCAGCGCTTGGCGGCGTGCTCCAGGCCCGAGCTTCACGAGGGTCAGGGTGAGCAAGTAGCGAAAAGGCTTCACATCGGCGAGCTGCGCCATCTGTGCCAGGAGCTCAATCGCCTCTTTTTCCCCCTGCACCGTAAGCCGCATTTTCTTGTCGTCAGGTAGGAGCGCATTGACCCCGTTCGGCTTTTTTAGTTCGGTGGTGAACTTGGAGGGCTTGAGATACTGAAACCGCAGCGTGCGGGTGACAACTTGGCGGCCCATTTAGAACTCCGCGCTTCCCGGAGTGCGGGGGAAGGGAATGACATCCCGGATGTTTTTCATTCCGGTTAAATAGAGCACCAGGCGTTCCAATCCCAGTCCGAAGCCCGCGTGGGGTGCGGAGCCGTACTTGCGCAGCTCTAAATACCACCAGTAGACTTCCTCGGGCAGCTCCTGCTTGCGGATCTTGTCAATCAGCACCTCGTAGCGCTCCTCACGCTGGCTTCCCCCGATAATCTCTCCAATGCGCGGCGCAAGCACGTCCATCGCCCGTACGGTTTTCTCATCGTCGTTGAGGCGCATGTAGAAGGCCTTGATTTCCTTGGGATAGTCCGTGACAATCACGGGGCGCTGAAAAACCTCGTCGGTGAGATAGCGCTCGTGCTCGGACTGGAGATCGCAGCCCCAGAAGAGAGGGAACTCAAAGCTCTTGCTGGTGCTGGCTTTTTCTAGCAGCGCAACGGCCTCGGTGTAGGTGATCTGCGCAAACGTACTGGTCGCCACTTTCTCCAGAGTCGGCAAGACACTCTCATCAATGCGCTTGGTGAAGAACTCCAGATCCGCAGCACAGGTATCTAAGACATGCTGAATCACGTACTTGAGAAACGCCTCCGCGAGCGCTTTATTGCCCTCTAGGTCGCAGAAGGCCATCTCGGGCTCGATCATCCAGAACTCGGCTAAGTGGCGCGGGGTGTTGGAGTTCTCGGCGCGAAATGTGGGGCCAAAGGTGTAGGCATTGGTGAAGGCCAGCGCGAAGATCTCGGCCTCAAGCTGCCCAGAGACCGTGAGATGAGCCTGCTTACCAAAGAAGTCCTCTTTGAAGTCAATAGCCTTTGTCTCGGTACGCGGCAGGTTCATTAAGTCTAGGGTGGTGACACCAAACATCGCACCGGCCCCTTCGGCATCGCTTGTGGTGATGATGGGGGTGTGGACATAGAGAAAGCCGCGCTCCTGGAAGAACTTATGGATCGCCCACGACACGGCGTTGCGTACCCGAAAAACCGCACCAAAGGTATTGGAGCGCACGCGTAGATGCGACTGTTCGCGGAGAAACTCAAACGTGTGGCGCTTGGGCTGGAGCGGGTAGGTCGTGGGGTCGGCAGTTCCCAGGACGGTGATCGTTTTTGCCTGAAGTTCGACACTCTGCCCGGAGCCGGGTGACGAGGCAAGCTCCCCCTCGATGACGAGGCAGGCTCCCGTGGAGACGCCCTCGGGCACAACACTCGGGTCCGCGACTACCTGGAGATCCGCGAAACACGAGCCGTCAGAGAGCTGGATAAACGAGACGCCCTTGCCAGAGCGGACGGTCTTTACCCAGCCCCGTGCAACGACAGCGCTGCCGACGGGCTGGGTGAAGAGATCACGAAGATACTGCCCAGGTTCTACCATGGGCTCAGGATACCATAATCAAAATCGGGCAGCGAAACTCGCGTCTCGCTGCCCGATTTCTAGATAAACGCCGCGCCTACGGCAGGACGTGGGAGACTGCTGCGCCAGTGCCGATGGAGCAGGTAGGGTCGGTGCCCAAAAGTCCCAGGGTGTAGGTTCCGCTCGACGGGCAGAGGGGAACGCTGCCCTTGATGTAGGTGGTCGTACCGCTACCACAGAGATTT
>NZ_JAYVPL010000030.1:0-8284 GCF_043757465.1 Armatimonas sp. | reverse complement strand
CGGTTTTCTTTTTGGCAACGAGTGGGAAGAGTTCGTCGCCTTTTGGAATCGTCAATCGTTGAGGACTGCTACCTCACCACTTTAATGTCCTGCACCCGCAGTTTGCCTAAATCGTTGGGTTGGTAGTAAACGGCAGGTACAATAGCGAGCAATGAAGGAAGCGGATGTCGAAAAAGGGCTCTTGAGCTGTGTGCACTGTGGGTTCTGTCTGGATGCCTGTCCGACCTATCGAGCAACGGGCGATGAAGCGGACAGCCCCCGGGGGCGATTGGTTCTGATGCGCAGCGTCTCGGAAGGCAAGCTACCCATGGTGGGAGAAGAGGCGAGTCAACCGGGAGGCGTCGGGTACCATCTGGATCGCTGCCTGGGGTGCCGCGCGTGCGAGACTGCGTGCCCCTCCGGCGTGCCGTACGGGCATCTTTTAGAACACTTTCGCAACGAGCAGGAGCACCAGGTGGCCCGCACCACGGGCGAGCGCGTCCTACGCGAGGGGCTCCTGATGCTGCTTACCGACCCCAAGAAGATGAAGCTCGCCCTGAAGGCCGGGCGGCTCACAGGAGGGAAGATTCCCGCGTTCGCGGCAAGGTTTGTCGGACTTCCCACGGATACGCAGCTCCCGCTTCCCGCTGACCTGGAGAAAGCCTCCGCCCCTCTTCCCGAGCTGATACGGGCACGGGGCGAGAAACGGGGAAAAGTCGCGCTGCTCACGGGCTGCGTGATGAGCGTCTTGTACAGCCCTGTCCATAAGGCAACGGCACAGGTTCTGGCTGCCAATGGCCTGGATGTCCATGTTCCCAAGAACCAAACCTGCTGCGGAGCGCTCCACGGCCATCAGGGGAAACTGGAAGGGGCTAAAGAGCTGGCGCGTACACTCATCGCCTCGTTCGAGGGCACGGACTACGATGCCATCATCCTGAACTCGGCGGGCTGTGGCTCGTTTTTAAAAGACTACACGCACTTACTCAAAGACGACCCTGAATGGGCGGATCGCGCCGCTACGTTTGCGTCGAAGGTCAAAGACATTACGGAGTACTTGATGGAGATCGAGCCGCGCCCCATGACGCGCTGGATTCAGACACGCATCACCTACCACGATGCCTGCCACCTGCGCCATGGTCAAAAGATCGCTGATGCTCCCCGAACGCTACTCAAGATGATCCCTGGGATCGAGTACGTCGAGTGTGTGGACGCCGATCAGTGCTGTGGTAGTGCCGGTGTCTACAACTACCTTCAGCCGCAGCTCGCCGGACAGCTTCAGAACAAGAAAGTGGAGAATCTCCTGGCGACCGGAGCTGAGATTATTGTTACGGGAAACCCGGGTTGTCTCGCCTGGATTGAGCAGGGCCTACCCAAAAACATGGCGGCACCAAAAGTCCTGCACCCCGTGGAACTACTGGCACGTGCGTACGGCGAGTAGCGTGGGCTACGGTGAAAGTGGGGGCTACGGTGAAAAATGAAGCTGACTGGTTGATAGGAGCAGCGTGCTGGCGCTGCTACAAATAAGAAAGAATGTCAGAATCCAGGTTGCGGGGCGGCGGTTCAGCCCCACCGGCAGAGAGACCCACCAGAGCCAGAACGCGACACCGCCACACGACGTTATCAGGGTAAGCCAGGCGCCGAGCATTGCCAGAGAGATCCAGGGTAGAAGCACCACCCAGATAAACAAGAACCATCGCATTGCCTCGCCGGTCTGGGCGCTAGCCTCTCGTGCATCACGCATAGTACAAGAGGCTAGGCAATAGCTGTGCCAGAAGAACGGGTGTCAGAAAGTCCATTCGTCAGGCTTGCCAGCGGTCGGGTGGCATGATAGACTTCCCTGCACAAGGCGCCGTGCCCAAGTGGTAAGGGAGAGGTCTGCAAAACCTTTATGCATCAGTTCGATTCTGATCGGCGCCTCTCCAAATCCCTCTAGAAATGCCAGTTTCTGAGGGGATTTAGGGTAAAGGTTCGCTCTGCCTGTCCTGCGTTTTCCCATCTAAAAATGAGGAAAAACGCCATGAAAAGACACGAAAGGGTAAAGGTTTCGCGAAATGATCGCGCCGCCAAAGCTCCTAAAAATACCCCCGATCCCGGTATACCTACGCCGGAGCCTGCTGTTGTCCGTCCTCGCGATGCTGTTGTCCGTCCCCGCGATGTAGGTCAGATGCGCCGCCGCCGGGAAAGTTCTCCACAAGCGACGGTTCGTACTGCGGCAGACCGCCTTGCTTTTCTAGACCCCGCCTCGATTACCACGGTGGCTTTGAAAGCATCCCTTGATACCTGGTTGCTGGAGTGCGAAGGGATTCAGCGCATGAGCCCGCTGACCATTAAAGAGCGCCGGGCCCGCGCTGGGAAGCTCGTCTGGTTCCTAGAGACAGAGAAGCTTCTTGCCTGCGATCGCAACGCCATCACGCGCTTCTTTGCCTACTTATGCATCCCTCTGAAGCCTGGAGAGAAGCGCTGGGGATCGAATGCGCCCGGAGCGGGTAAGGTCGTGAGTGCCAAGACGGCCAAGAACTACTGGATGGTATTCTCCGCCTGGTTCCGATGGCTCATCAAGGACGGTCAGCTCCCGGAATCGCCCCTTGCCAAACTGGAGACGCCCCAAGCGCCACAGAACTCCCCGCAACCGTTCACTCTGGAGCAGCTCGAAGGGCTCTTCGATGCCGCCAGGCGCTCGCTCTACCCTAACCGCGACCAAGCGATCCTGGCCCTGATGCTCGACACCGGCATCCGGACGTGCGAGCTGATCGGCCTGAGCGTGGAGGATGTGGACATGGCGAGCGGGACGATCATTGTGCTCGGTAAGGGCAATAAGCCCCGCCAAGTCGGCTTTGGTGTGCGCTGTCGAATGCTGCTCAATCGCTATCTGAGCCAGGACGAGCGCCGCCCTGGAGATCCGTTGTTCGTCACCGCACGAGGCGAGAGTGGGCGCTTCACAGGGATAGGCCTACGTAACCTCTACACACGCCTTGGGCAGCGAGCGGGCATCACGGGCGTGCGCTGCTCACCGCACACGATGCGCCACGCCTTCGCGACCCTGGCGATCCGAACCGGCAGGCTCTCCGAGTTCACGCTCCAGAACGCACTCGGGCACACGACTCTCAGCACCACCCTGATCTACTCCCGCGTTGCTCGCGCGGATGTCGTGGGAAAGATGCGTGCGGAGAGCCCGCTGGACCTGGTGTTAGGCAAGCCAGGGCGATCTAGGAAAGAATAATATGGAGCGCGTTATACTGGCAAGATAAATACAACGTGATAGTATAGATATGGTCAATCCGACCACTCGAACCCTTCCAACGGTTCGGAAAGGAAGTCTGTATGTCACGTAGACAAAAAGCAGCGGAGGGAGCAATGGGCGCATTGAGTGCAGCAATGCTCTCGCTGGCTGTGATCATGCCAAGCGCTTTGAATCCGCGCACGCTCTTCGATGAGGACGCCATCGCGCAGCTCGCCGAGAGCATTCAAGAGGAGGGGCTGCTCTCGCCCCTCGTTGTTCGTCCGAAGAAAGACACCGATGGCACGTATGAGATTGTCGCCGGTGAGCGACGCTACCGTGCCTGTAAGCTGCTCGGAATGGACGAGGTACACGTCATTGTCCGCGCCGACCTCGATGATGATCTGAAGGCTCTCACAGCGGCCATTGTGGAGAACGTCCAGCGCGAGGACCTGGAGGTTTTCGATCTTGCCCGTGCCTACAAGAAGCTACGGGAGCTGGGCCACCCGCTCAAGGAAGTGGCGCGCCTGGCGAAGCGTAGCAACCCCGATATCTCCAATACCATTCGGCTGCTGGACTTGCCCGAGAGCGTGCAGTTGCAGATCCAGCGCAAGGAACTCTCTCCCAGTCACGGGAAGGCGCTCCTTGGCCTTGCAGAGTGGCCTGATGAGATGGAGCGCCTGGCGGAGCAAGCCATTGAGCTAGGGCACTCGTCCCACGGGCTGGAAGGCATCGTCAACAGCGTCAAGCGCAGGAAAGAGTCCGAGCGCTCGCCAGAAATGGAGATCGAGGAAGAAAAGCCAGTCAACGAAACTGAAGAAGTTACTGCCCCCCCGCCACCTGCTCTGCCGCAGCGAACGACTTCAGTGGCCTCTCCGTCATCATCATCACGCCCTGATGCACCGTCACGCCCTGATGCACCACCGCAAGCACCCGCTCCGGTTGCGGTCGCGCCCACTCCAGAACCCGAGGTGCCTGCTCAGGCTCCCGGAGCACTTACAGGCTTCGTGAATCTGATGATCCGGCAGGAAGATCATGAGTGGATCATCGCGAACCGTGTCAAGCCCAAGCAGGTTTTTGCCGAGGCTCGTAAGCTGCGTGAATTGGTGGATGAGGAAGTGGAGAGCCTGGCCGGACTGCTCGCTGAGCACTATAGCAAGGTTAAGGGTGAACCCGTCTCGATCAAGACCGCGATCGCAACCGCGCTGTATAGCCGCGCTCTGGACTTCAAATTGATTGAGAGTAGTGTTGCCACTAATGCAATCGAAAACGTTATCGAAGACAACAAGGAAGAGGGAAGTAATGGCGCAGTTTAGAGTGAAGCAGCGGCTTGATCTGGTCTTCACGGTGCAAGCCGAGACCGAGCAGCAGGCAACGGCCTTGTTGCGCAAGCAGATCGAGGGAGTGGTGACGCTGGAGGCATTTAACGCCGAGAGCCATGTGAAAAGAGTAATCGAGGTGAGTGATGGCAAGTGAAGTAGCAGCGGAGCTACCAAGCTCCGCAGGGGCAGACCTTCCCCGCGTGTTTGTTTTCAATGGCAGTACGCTGGCCGACCCAGACGACGATCTTGACCCGGATCAGGTGAAGCGAATCTACGCAGGAAGCTACCCGGCCTTGACGAACGCGACGATCTCCGGGCCGGAGACCAAGGAGGGGCGGCGTGTCTACACTTTCACCGCAGCCGTCAAGACGAAAGGCTAGCAGATGCAAACCCAAGAGACTTGTGCGACCTCAGCGCCTCATGGAAATCTTCTGCCCGAACTCGGAGCCCTTGGGCAAGCCCTTCTCGGAGGGGCTGCGCAAGCGGAGCCTCGGCGGAGACGACACACGAACTCAGGAGCTGGTGGCGAGGTGGAGTCAGTCCGAGGAGCTGCAAAAACTGGGGCAGTCCCTGGCTGGTGGCATCGGGAAGCGAACAATAGGAGCACCACTCTTACTCCCGTCCTGCCTCCTGCCTCCGCTCTGAGCGTTCCGGTGATCGGGGAAGAAATTCCCCGGTCGTTGATCGTGGTGAGTTCCACGGATGTGCTGACAAGAATGGCGAAAGTTCTGCTCAAGATGGGGATTCTGAAGGAGAGAGATTGGACAGGCGATGGGGATATCGTTCAAAGTGTCGCCAACGGGCTGGCACGCTGGGCCGATGAAGAGCTTGGCTGCGCCTCGCTCATTCACTTCCAAAACTACGAGATCACCTACACTGACAACCCGGAGGCGTTCTCGATATATCCCGAGCGCTTCGAGCAGTACGTCCACAAGCCGACAGAGAAGGAGCTGCCGATCTGTGGCCTGGGGATGCTTGCCCCGAACTACAAGCTGCTGGACTGGGAGCCGATCCATCAGGCTCTCGAAGAGCAGCTCGGCGCAGAAGTGGCGTGGTCGGTCTACAGCGTCTTGATCCGTGCATTGAATGATGTGGTCGGATGTTGTTGCCCTTGCTTCGTGGATGACTACATCAATAGCTGGTGGGGGGAGTGGCAAGATGAAGAGGGCGATGGCTTAGATCCTTCCGCCTTCCGCCTCTACTTCCCCCAGGAGGTCTTCAGCCTCCCGTGCGACCGGAAGGCAATGCAAAGGGCGCTGGAGACGAAGCCAGGGCAGAAGCATGGCAAGCTACTCTCTGCCGCTCTGGAGGTCGAGGCGATCCTGGAATCGGGGTGGGAGGGAAACCTGTTCAGCGAGGCGGGCTACTACGCAGACGAAGCGATGGGGCCGTATCTGGGAGCCTGCATTGACTGGGGAACGGCGCGCTTCTCGGAAGAAGGGCACTCGCATGTTACTCGATTCTTCGACGACTACAACGAACACAACGCGCAGGTGATGTGCGATGACCTGATCTGGCGCTACCCATTCCAGATTGGAGGAAAAGAATGGAGTATCGAGCGAGCCTTCACGGCTCTGGAGACCAGCCTGATCGTGCTGGTTCTGTGTGACAAGATCATTGAGGCCGTGACAACGCTTGTTGGATTGGAAGCGCGGGTAAGGGTATGACCAGGAGGACTCAGATATGACGGTTTCGGATCGGATCACGACAAACGACAAGCTGATGCTCTCGCGGGCTGTTTTGCTCTACGAGGATGACGATAGAAAGCGCTGTGCCGCGACGGTTCACGAGGTGCAGCTCGCGCCTCAGAAAGCGCCTCAGATGCTTCCGGGAAGGCTTCTCGGAGCGGGGGAGCTGGTGGAGGTTCTCCAGCGCCTGTCCGCCGCCCCGCTCGCCCGTCAGGTTCTCCCTGAACGCCTGCTCTACTTCGATAGCGCGATGATGCTCTGGTGGCTCCCCGAGAGTCAGCGTGGCCTGCACTTCACCACGACGGAGCTGAAGGCAGTCTCTGGTAAGCCCATGGCGCATCCTCCGCTCTTGTTCAAGGCGGAGCCTGGCGCACTCTTTGTCTTCGCGCTGGAGCAGAACCAGCGCCCGACGAACGTGACCCCGCTGCGCGTCGCTCCCTACTACAACCTCTACAGCTACGGGAAGATGTGTCGGGGCAACATCAGCTTGCCAGAGGCACTTTCTCCGACGGATGGCGAGTTTACCAGTTGGGAGAAAGCGTTCTTCGAGACAAACTTCACGCATTCCAATGATGGTCGGCGCTGTGCCCATCCCGGCGGACACAACGGCATGTGGCAGGAGCTGGCGCAGACTCACCCTACCCCATTCCGCGCGGAATGGCTGCTTCCCACCAAGCTCAAAGTCAGTGACCTGCTGACGGTGAACGACAAGCGAGAACGAGACGAACTATGAGTAGAAAGAAGCGAATACCGATGCCAGACCCGCACTGGCATCCCCTAAATCCCAGCCTTGCGACGGCGGAGCGCTGGGGCGTTGTGGTGGTCGGAGCGGGAGGAAATGGCTGCGAGATGATCAATGGACTCGCCCGGATGCACGTGGCGATGCGGGCGCTGGGACACCCCGGCGGCCTTGCCGTGAAAGTCTACGATCACGATCAGGTGAGCGAAGCCAATATCGGAAGGCAGCTCTACGCGGCCAGTGACATCGAGCAGAACAAGGCCGTTATCGCTGTCAACCGCGTCAACTGCTTCTTCGGTCTGGACTGGGAAGCGGCACCGATAAAGTTTCCCGAGAAGCGCCGCGATCCTCCGTACCTGGATCAGCACTGTGGCCCAAGCCGAGCAAGTCGCATTCATGTCCTGATTTCATGTGTTGACACCGCCGCTGGTCGCCGAGTCATCGCAAAGCTTGCAAATACGGGAGCTTACGCCCCGGTTTACTGGCTGGATCTAGGCAACGGCAAAGACGATGGGCAGGTAGTTTTAGGACACGCCGCTCAGCCGAAGCTCCCGAGCGTTGCAGAGATGTTCCCAGAGATCATGAGCGAGGACTTTGTAGAGGACGACGCGCCGAGCTGCTCGCTGGCGGAGGCTCTGACTCGGCAGGATCTGTTCGTCAACCGGGCTGTTTCGACGCTTGCGCTGGATCTGCTCTGGCGACTCTTCAAGGATGGTGGACTGAACCATCACGGGGCATTCATCAATCTCGCAGACGGCAATGTCAATGCACTTCGGGTAGGAGGGAGCCTCAAATAAATCTGCGTCTGGAATTCGTTTTTACTGGCAAGATAAATATAAAGTGATAGAATAAAGTCATGCAAAAACGAATTCCTAAAATGCCGAAGGTGGAGCTGCAAGACGTTCCGCAGCTCCGCGAGACCCTCAGAGACTGGGCGGTACAGCGGGCGATGCGCGCCGTTGACCAGTTCGTCTTCTGGAGGCTCTCCGCCGACGGAACGCTCCTCAGCAAGACCGATGACAAGCTCTACTACTCCGAGGATGCAGTTCATCTGCCCGAGCTGGGAACCCGAATCTTCACGGGGTGTGACTGCGCCGATGCCACCGATCACCTGAGACGGCTCCACAGCCGCGCCCTGGAGCTCGGGATCGAGGCTGAGGAGCCTGTTCACTGCAAACACTACTACATCCGCTTGCTGCTCCAAGGCCACGCGATCCGGGTCAACGGCAGCATCGTCCGCGCTAAGGGCTCGTAAAAAAATAACCTCCCGATTCATATAGGATTTACATTTACTCTCGGATAGATAGTGTAGTTCCATTGCGGACAGATGTCATGGTAA
>NZ_JAYVPL010000029.1:0-30474 GCF_043757465.1 Armatimonas sp. | reverse complement strand
AGGAATCTGACTTTACCATCTTGATCTCTTGTACCCCCTTCGCGGAGCCGGAGGGGGTCGGCGAAGCCGGGGGGAGGCAAAAACTGAATAGCCGTGCTAGAGTTCGAGTTCAGGAAGGATTAGCGGATTGCACTGTCGAAGGGGACGGCATGGAATTTAATCGTATTCAAGGGGCCAACAACCGGATCGTGTTGGGACTGATCGGCTGCGGCGGGATGGGCGCGGCCAACATGCGCAATCTAATGGACAAAACGGGTGTCGAGGTGGCGGCGCTCTGTGATGTGGACACGGGGCGCATGGGCGGTGATATTGCCGAGGTCGAGAAGAAGTACGGGCGCAAACCGGAGATCTTCCGCGACTACCGCAAGATGCTGGAGCGCAAGGACATTGATGCGATTATTGTCGGGACGCCCGATCACTGGCACGCGCTGAACTTAATCCATACCGTGGAATCTGGCAAAGATGCCTACTGTGAGAAGCCCATCTCCCATAACTTAGTCGAGGCGCGGACAATGGCAAAGGCCGTGGCGTATCACAAGAAGATCGTCCAGGTCGGGACGTGGCAGCGCAGTGGAAAAGAGTTCACCGACGCCATTTCTTTCGTGCGCAACAACAAGCTCAAGAGCAAGATTGTTTTAGTGCGTGCGTGGCGCACCGATGGTTCACAAGTGGGCAATGAGAAGCCCTCGGCACCGCCTGCGAGCCTCGATTACGATATGTGGGTTGGACCCGCTGCCATGACGCCCTATGCGGCCAACCGTGTGCACGGCAACTGGCGCTGGTTTCTGAACACCGGCACCGGCATGACTGGCGACTGGGGCGTCCACATGCTGGATATCGCACTTCTCGGGATGAGCGCGACCAACCAGGACCTCGTGATGCCCGTCTCCGTGAGCGCCTACGGCGGCAAGCTGGCCTACCCGACCGATGACCGCACCGCTCCCGATACCGTGGAGGCGATCTTCAAGTTCAAGAACCCAGACTTTGTGATGCAGTGGTCCACGGGCCGCGACTACCCCGACAAGCCGGACTGTGGCGTGGAGTTCGTCAGCGCCGACGGTAAGTTCGTCCGTGTCTGGCGCGGCGGTTGGTCAGTGCATGCTCCGGGCGGCGAGCTGATCCCCAAAGAGGGCTCGCCAGCGGTTGGGGATCACTGGCAAAACTGGCTCGATGGTGTCAGAGGCCGCCAGCAGACCCGCTCCAGCCTCGCGTCTATGGCGCAGACCACCGCCGTCTGCCACCTCGCCAATATCGCCTACCTGTGCGGCGAGACGGTGCATTTCGACAAGGCGACAATGGATCTGGTCGGCAAGACAGGCCGCGATACCACGTCGTACTGGCGCGAGTACCGCAAGTCCTGGAAGCTGCCGGTCTACAAGTAGAACATCCCTCAGGGAGCGGATAAAAGAGTCCTATGCAAGTCCAACAACAACGTAACCAACGCCCTCCCAAACCCCGCTGGCGTCTGAGTCTGGGAGAGTGGGTGACTCTGCTGCTCAATGTTCTGGTAGCAGGCTTCAGCGGATGGCTCGGATGGTTCAAATATTTAAGTAAGGACACTCTCTATGGCGGTGCCCTACTCCTCATTGCCCTGGGAGCCGGGCTGACGAGCCTTCTTTTACTCCTGCGCCAATTGCGACTTGCAGGGTGGTTTCAATGGATGGTGGCTCTGGGGATTTGTCTCTTTACCGCCCTACTTATCTACGACAGGCAACTTAACTCACTGCAGGTCAATGTGGTCGTCTTTGTCGTCGCACTGGCTTTGCTATTACTCTTCCTCGTTTCGGGGCGGTTTCTGCGAACGATGGACGACGAGGCGTAGCCGTATTTGACAGCGCCGCTATCCTCCGATACACTGTCACTTGCGCCCGTGGCCCGGCCCCGTTCTTCGGCGGCCGGGCTTTGTGCTGTTTTTAGAAAAGACGACTATGTTTGAGGCTCTCGCAGAAAAACTTCAGAATGCCTTCGCCAAACTACGGGGGAACCAAAAACTCACGGAGGCGGATGTTGACGCCGCGCTCCGCGAGGTGCGTATGGCCCTGCTTGAGGCGGATGTCAACTTCAAAGTCGTCAAGAACTTCGTCGCACGGGTCAAAGAGCGCGCACTGGGCGAGGGCATCCTGGAGGGTTTGCAGCCCGCGCAAATGGTCATCAAATTTGTTCATGAGGAGATGATCGCCACCCTCTCCGGCACCGATGCCGAGGGCAAGCCACTCACCGAAGCGATTCCTCTGACGATGGCGAGTAAGCCCCCCACGGTCTTGATGCTCTGCGGCCTTCAGGGCGCGGGCAAGACGACTCTGGCGGGAAAGCTCGGGGCGCACCTGAAGAAGCTGGGTCGGCAGCCTTTGTTAGTTGCGTGTGATCTCCAGCGCCCGGCTGCCGTCAAGCAGCTTGAGATTGTCGGTGAGCAGGTAAAAGTGCCTGTTTTCTCCCAGACAGCAGGCAAGACACCCGTTCAAGTGGCTGTGGAGGCTGTGGAGTACGCCAAACAAAACCGTCTGGATGTGGTGATCCTTGATACTGCCGGACGGCTACACGTGGACGAAGCGCTCATGGAGGAGCTCAAGTCCCTCAAGGCCCAGACAAAGCCCGATGAAATTCTTTTAGTTCTGGATGCCATGACGGGTCAGGACGCGGTTAATGTCGCCACCCAGTTCAACGATCTCTTAGAAGTGGGCGGGTTTGTTCTTACCAAAGTGGACGGCGACGCCCGGGGCGGAGCCGCGATCTCCGTGCGTGCCGTGGTGGGCAAGCCCATCAAGCTGGTGGGAATCGGGGAGAAGCTCGATGCTCTGGAGGTCTTTCATCCTGAGCGCATGGCCAGCCGCATTCTAGGGATGGGCGATGTCCTAACTCTGATCGAGAAGGCCGAAGCTGCCGTTGACGAGAAGCAAGCCGCCGCGATGGAGAAGAAGCTCAAGGGCGGTAAGTTTGACTTCGAGGACTTCCTTTCCATGCAGCAGCAAATGAAGCGCCTCGGGCCACTGGAGCAGCTCTTCAAGCTCCTGCCCGGTGTGGGTGCGCAGCTCAAGGATGTTGACTGGTCGGTGCCGGAAAAAGAGATGGCGAAGGTGGAAGCGATTATTCGCTCCATGACCGCCAAGGAGCGCCGCAGTCCGGAGCTCATCAATGGTTCGCGGCGCAAGCGGATCGCTGCCGGAGCCGGTGTGAGTGTCCAGGAGATCAACCAGCTCCTGAATCAGTTCGAGCAGATGCGGCGCATGATGCGCGCCATGTCCAGCGGAAAAGGAATGCCCGGGATGCCAGGAATGCCGCCTATGCCGGGAATGCGGGGGATGTCAGGCATGCCTGCGGGCAACCCCAAAAAGAAAAAAGGCGGTGGCTCGGGTGGCGGAGGCCGCTTTAAGCTACCGTTTCGGTAAAATACCTAAGGAACAATTATCTACAATGGTCAAGATTCGTCTGCGCCGCGATGGCGCCAAAAAGAAACCGTTTTATCACGTCGTCGCCGCTGATGTGCGGCGCGCCCGTGATGGACGCTACATCGAGCAGCTCGGGTACTACAACCCCATGGTTGCCGCGGATGTGGAGCCCATCATGGAACTCAAGGAGGAGCGACTGCGCTATTGGCTTAGCGTGGGAGCACTGCCGACCGAAAAAGTGGCAGCAATCCTTCGCAAACAGGGGATCCTACCCTCCGCTTAGAGAGGGACGACCCAAATCCGCCGGAAAGTAGGATAAAAGTAGAATACGTGAAAAGTACAGTCGAATATTTGGTGAAGGCACTGGTAGACTCTCCGGATGACGTTCAAGTGGACGAGATCCCGGGTGAAGAAGCCACCACCTACGAAGTGCGCGTTGCCGCGGATGACCTGGGTAAGGTCATCGGAAAGCAGGGGCGGATAGCCAACGCTCTGCGTACCATCGTCAAGGCGATTGCCATGAAGGACAAGCGCAAAGTCTACGTCGAAATCGTAGCCTGAGCGCGCCGAACACGAGAGGGGCTGTGATGGAAAGCGACAAACCCGTTTTGATCGGAGAAGTCACTGCCCCCTTCGGCATGAAGGGGGAGGTTAAGCTCCGCCCGTATCTGGATGACCCAAAGGCACTGGTGGGCAAGACATTCTTGCTCAACGGCCACCCGAGTCGTGTCCAGAGTGTCCGTATTCACCAGGGAATTCCGCTCGTCCTCTTCGAGGGCACCGACCGTAGCGCCGCTGAGGCGCTCCACGGCACCCAACTGTTTCTACTCAAGTCCGAGCTCCCCGTGCTTCCTGAGGGCGCGTACTACGACTGGCAGCTCAAGGGCCTCACGGTCGCGACAGAGTCCGGCAAGGACCTGGGAGTGCTGGAGACGATCCTGTACAACCCAGCGGCAAACGATGTGTATGAGACCAGCCTGGCACTAATTCCTGCTCACACCCAGTTTGTTCTCTCCGTGGATCTGGAACGAGGCCGGATGACTGTCTCCGACGATCCTGGCCTCTTAAAGTAAGTGATGCGGGTCGAGATAGTGACGCTCTTTCCGGAGCTGATTGAACAGGCGACGGGCCACTCGATCCTGGGGAGAGCGCAGGCCGGAGGCTACTTAGAGCTTGTCTGTGTGAACCCACGGGACTTCACCCAGGACCGTCACCGCACCGTAGACGACTGTCCGTTTGGCGGCGGGGCGGGCATGGTGATGAAGGCCGAGCCCTTGGTCGCTGCCATCGAGGCGGCAACGGGGGGTGACACGAGCATTCCGGTGCTCCTCACCGCGCCGGATGGCGAGCCGTTCACCCAGGCGCTCGCTCAGGAGCTGGCAAGTCTGCCACGCATTGTGATTGTCTGTGGTCACTACGAGGGCATTGATGAGCGGGTGCGGGACGGCTGGATCACGCGCGAGATCTCGCTGGGAGACTATGTGCTCACGGGCGGTGAGCTCGCGGCACTGGTCCTGCTGGATGCGAGCGTGCGCCTGCTGCCCGGGGTTTTGGGCAATGCATCGTCGGCGCAGGAAGAAAGTTTTGAGGGGGGGGTGCTGGAGTACCCACACTACACCCGCCCGGCGCTCTTTAAGGGACGTGGCATTCCTGAGGTACTGACCTCCGGGCACCATGCCAATGTCGCGAAATGGCGTCGGACCCAGGCACTGGTGCGTACCCGTATGCGCCGCCCGGACTTGTGGGAAAAGCTGCTGCCGCTGAGCAAAGCGGACCAGAAACTTCTGGCCGCTCATGATGCTCAGACGGCACAAGACGAGGCTTCGGCCTCCCGAGAAGAGGCACAAGCCTCAGCACGGGCGGAGCAATCCGTCCGGGTGGACGAACCTGTGTCCAATCCGGAGTGAATCTTCACTACCGCGAGGAGACCGCCAGGGGACGCCTCCAAAGAAACTAAATTTGTTTGGGAGACGTATATGAGTAAAGTGAACGCAACTGCGATCCGTGATATCGAAGAGGCGCAGAAGAAAGCCGATGTGCCTAGCTTCCGTGGCGGCGACACCGTGCGCGTCCATGTGAAGGTTATCGAGGGTGGCAAAGAGCGTGTCCAGGTCTTCGAGGGCGTGGCGCTCAGTCGCCACGGTGCGGGTATCCGCGATACCGTCCTGGTCCGCAAGGTCGCCAGCAACGGAGTCGGGGTGGAGCGTACTTTCCTGGTACACTCGCCGCGCATCGAGAAGATCGAAGTAACCCGGCGAGCCGCGGTTCGTCGTGCCAAGCTGTACTACCTGCGTGGTCTGGTCGGCAAGGCAACCCGTCTGAAGGAAGACCGCAACGGTCGCTTCAGCCGCAGCAACTAAACATTCAAGAACTCCCCCGTGTGCGGGGGCCAGGGGGCTTACAGACAATGGTGGAGACATGGACAGAGCGCATCGCGAATCTTTCCGTGCCCACCATTGTCTTGCTCCTCGGTGGGCTTACGGCTCTGCGGCTGGTGCTTCGTGCACTGCGGCGGAGCTTTTTTCTTTTTCTCTCCGAGCTGACCGAGTCCGCGATGCTGGCTGTCGCGCTGGTCTTCTTGCTGCTGCGTCCTTTTGTGCTCCAGACCTACCATATCCCTAGTGGCTCGATGCACCCCACGCTGCGCGAGGGGGATCACCTGGTAGTCAACAAGCTCCTCTACCGACTGCGCGCACCGCGTCGGGGAGAGATTATCGTCTTCCGTGCCCCCCACGAGGCGGACAGGAATGAGCCTGAGTACATTAAGCGTCTGATCGGTCTGCCCGGCGACACGATAGAGGTCAAAGAGGGCTATGTCGAAGTGGAGGGAATCCGCTACTTCCACGCTGACATTCGCGGCATTTTAGGCATCCCAAGTACCGAGGCGAGTGAGAATGGCCCGGCGGACGTACCGCTTCGGCTGACGCGTGAGGGCATCCATGCCGGCAACCAGACTGTCTCCGCCGCAGAGTTCGCCACCCGTGTGGGCCGCCGCGACACCAAGGTGGAGATTCAGCCGGGACAGGTTCTACGCAACCACGTGCCACTGATCGAGAATCATGTCGCCGAGGATCCCGAGTACCATCTGGATCCCTATGTCGTCCCTGAAAACAGCTACTTTGTTTTAGGCGACAACCGCAACCAGTCCCACGACTCCCACGAGTGGCAGGAGCTTCCTGCAAACCGGGTGATCGGGCGCGCGGAAGTCGTCTTCTGGCCGATCAGCCGTCTTCGACGCACACGATGATATGCGGAATTGACGAAGCGGGGCGCGGCTGCTTGGCGGGCCCCGTGGTCGCCGCCGCTGTGATTCTCCCCAAAGATTTCGACCCGACCGGCATTGGCGACTCGAAAAAACTCACGGCAAGGCAGCGCGAAAAAGCCTACGAGCGGATTGTGCGGGAGGCGCTGAGCTTTGGGATTGGGCAGTGCACGGCGGAGGAGATAGATAAAATCAATATCTTGAGAGCTACCCACGAGGCCATGCGTCGCGCCCTAGCGGCGCTCACTCTCGCTCCAGAGCTGGTGCTCGTGGATGGCCTGCCGGTTCCCAACTTACACGCAAACTGCCGTAATCTGATCGGCGGAGATGCGCTGGATGTCTCGATTGGGGCCGCTTCGATCCTAGCCAAAGTCACCCGGGATCGCCTACTCGTCGCCTACGATATACAGTGGCCGGAGTACGGTTTTGCGGGCCACAAAGGCTACGGAGCTGCCACCCATCTTGCTGCACTCGACAAACACGGCCCCTGCCCCATTCATCGCCGCACGTTTGGCCCGGTCGCACAGCTCGCGCTGCGGTTCTAGCCGGCGCTGTTTTACCTCCCCTTGGCGACAACTCCGTCTCCCCCTCCGGCTTCGCGAAGGGGGATTGCTTGGGCTTTGAGGAGCTTTTCGAGGGAGAGAAGGCGTGGGTCGGGGGAGCGGCGTCCGATGTTGGTGATGGGCTTGTTGCGTCGGTCGGCCTCGAACGCTTCGATGAGGGTCATGAGCTTATCGCCGTCCCAGGAGATGCCGTCGGAGTCGGGGTCGGGCCTGACTTGGAAGAGGGCGTAGATGTTTTCGTCGTCGCTGGTTTGTGGGCTGGCTTGCCATGTCGCAATAGTGTGCGCTGGTGCTTTTTGGTTCAGCTTGGTGCGTAGGCTGGTGCGTGTGTGAACCTGAAAGCCCGCTTCACGGAGAAGGAACATGCCGGGGGCGACGACGCTCCCGTGGGTCCGGAGGATCGCTCGGCGGACTTGGGCGAGGTTGGGGTGAATTTCGAGGGCACCACGGCGGTCTCCTAAGCGGACATAGAGAAAGCCGTCGTCGCTTTGGGCAAGGCTGAGTTGCTCGCTGTTTTCGTACCAGGCGGCGAGAATGAGCTCCTCAGCGGGAGGAAGTGCGCGGTAATCGTTGCCGTAGAGATTGTCCGACTCTTGAAGGCGCACGGAGCCGTAGCCAGCGGGGGCTTCTTTGGTGCGGTAGGCTTCGCGCTGGTGGTAGGTGGCTTGCTCCCGAGACGTGGTGCGGTGGGCGAGGTGCGCGCTGACTTGGTCGAGGAACTCGGAGAGCTTTGCGATGCCTTTGGGCTTGCCCTCTTTGTCAGGGGTGATGGCGAAGGCTCCGAGGCCGGGGAGGACTTCGTGGAAGCCTTGAAACTCTAGGTTGCCTCCGTCGGGGTTGCCGGGATAGAGGACGTAGGCTCCGGCGGTGCGGCGGATGGCGTCGCGGTAGGCATGCATCTTGAGCAGGTTCGTGTACTTGGCATCATTGTCTTTATTTCGGAATATAATTGACAAGATCAAAACATTCATAGTAGAATAATTGTAACCAATGCAGTATGCATTGGTTATAACTAGAGGAGTACATTATGTCAGTCACAGTACAAGAGGCAGCAAAGACACTAGGAGTTTCTATAGATACAATTCGGCGATGGGAGAAAAAAGGACTTGTTCGTGCTGGACGCTCAAAGAATAACTACCGAATATTTGATCTTCAAGAGCTTCGTGATTTACAAGAAAAATACTCTGGTAACTCAGGAAGCGGGCGTGGGTTTCAGGTATTGAAATCACCATCAACAGAGATCAGTGTGATAGAGCTATTTTCAGGAGCAGGAGGAATGGCACTTGGCTTCTCTAATGCTGGCTTGAAAACAAAAATGCTTGTTGAGATTAATAAACATGCTGTAGCAACGCTGAAATTCAATCAACCTGAATGGAATGTAGTATCAGGTGATGTGCGCGAGGTTTGTTTCAAGGAGCATCAGGATCAGATAGATGTGGTTGCGGGAGGATTCCCTTGTCAGGCATTTAGTTACGCAGGAATGGGACGTGGATTTGAAGATACACGGGGGACATTGTTTTTTGAATTTGCACGCTGTGTTAAAGAAGTTCGTCCCAAAATAGCTATTGGTGAAAACGTTCGTGGCTTAGTTAAACATGATGATGGGCGTACTTTAAAAACAATGATAAATGCTTTGGAAGAACTTGGTTATGACACTACATACCAGATTCTCAGAGCACAGTTTCTTGATGTTGCTCAAAAGCGTGAGCGATTGATAATCATGGGAATACGTAAAGATTTAGACATTCAGCATCTCTTTCCAAAAGAGCGTGATTATACGATTTCTCTACGTGAAGCGCTAGAAGAATGCCCAGAAAGCGTCGGAGGAAAATACACTTCGCGGAAAGCACAGATCATG
The DNA here is from genome assembly GCF_043757465.1 of Armatimonas sp. Taxonomy (GTDB): domain Bacteria; phylum Armatimonadota; class Armatimonadia; order Armatimonadales; family Armatimonadaceae; genus Armatimonas. Next base: position 21,405 of record NZ_JAYVPL010000029.1, on the reverse strand, counting down.
GAGCAAGTGCCACCGGGCGGCTACTGGCGAGATTTACCTCTTGATCTACAAAAAGAATATATGGCAGGAAGTTTTCATTTATCGGGTGGTAAAACAGGAATGGCAAGGCGTTTATCTTGGGATGAGCCTTCTCTAACGCTCACTTGCAACCCTGCACAAAAACAAACGGAGCGTTGTCATCCACAAGAGACACGGCCTCTATCCTGCCGCGAATATGCCCGAATTCAGACATTCCCAGATGATTGGCAATTTCAAGGTGGTGCCTCTGCCCAGTATAAACAAATAGGGAATGCTGTTCCATGTAATCTTGCCTATCACTTAGGTCGCTGTATTATTGCGATGATTAATGGAGAAATCCCTGAAGGTGAAGAATTCACGAAGATTTCAAAAGATATAAAGCCAAAACTTTCAGAACAAACTGTGTTGTCTTTATAGGAAGAGAGGAATTTGTCTGACTGATCGCGAATGTCTCCTGTGGGAAAATTTCCCTAGGAGACAACAGTGCCTTACCTCGATTTTATCTCTGATGAGACATTCAAGAGAGCAGTCCGAAAAGTTATTGATGTTCAGAATAAAGCAAATATCAAAGGTGAAAACGAAATTTTCGCCAATGTCGTTGACCCTTACTCTGCAATATTTGAGTCATGTTTTGCGAAAATATCATATCCAGAATGGATAAAATTAGAAAGATCAAGGCAATCCCAGAAAAGTGCTCAAAATTCTATAGGAAATTTCCATGAAGATATATTAATCGGTGCTGATGGCTGGGAAAAAATAACAAAAGATCAGCCTTATTTGAATGAATACGAAAATACAATGCTGGACATACGTAATCAAAAAATTAAGATCGTGGCAGAGATAAAAAATAAACATAATACTATAAAAGGCAGTTCTAATGCTGACATGTATGACACTTTGAATGCTTGGATTTCAAATCAAGATGAAGGATTTACGGCTTATCTTGTTCATATCATTCCCGATAAAGGAAAACCTTATGACATTCCGTACACTCCTGCTAAGGGAGGACTTAAACGTCCTACCAACAATTCAATTCGCGTTATTGATGGGCGTTCTTTTTATGCTAAAGTTTTTTCTCTTCCAAACGCACTTGATTTGATATTTGAGAAACTACCTGAGGTGATAAATGATGTTATTCTGGAAACTAATTCAGATAAAATCACTAAAAATAACAATCCTATAGTTGTACGAGAGGTGATTAATAGTGATGAAAAGTTCGGATTATCATTTAGTGATCTTTTTAGAAGAGCTTATCCGTGGGATGTTGACCCTAGATAAGGTTATTTTGTTTAATGCTAGAAGGTAGCGAGCATAAAGCGAGTTGGGAGATAAAACGCCACTCCTGCCGGTGCGGATGGAAACCGGCTGATTCGCTTTGTGACGTTCGGATACGAGGCAGACACAAGCCGCACGTCTGGCACCACGGTTTCGTTGTAGATATGATGGAGCTACCATGACACTGACCCTAGAGATACCCGACGACCTGGCCCCGCACCTGTCTGCCCTCCCGGAGAACCTGCGCCACAACTTCGCCCTGGCAGCTATGCGGACAATGGTACTGCGAACCCCCACCGCAGAGCCAGAGCATGTCTTGACCCCGGAACAACTAGAACGCCTTGGGAAGTCGCTGGCACAGGCGGAGGCGGGGGAGCTGATAGACGGTGATGAGGTCATGGCCGAGCTTTTCGAGAGCGTGGGCCTGCCTGCACCTGCGCCCTTTAACGCGCACAGGCGCAAGAGCAGGAAAAAAGCTGCATAGGGTGATGAGCCTAGGCAAGCCGAGAGGCGAAACGCCACTCCTGCCGGTGCGGATTGAAACCGCCTGAGAACCTTGATACCATACTCCCAAAGCGGCGTTGCACCCGCGCATGGTGAGGGAAAACAGGGACGTAAGAACATGGCACGGAAGGAACACAAAACAAAATGAGTGCATTGACCATCACGATTGATTCACCGCCGGATGAGCTGGTTGCCCTCGCTGCCACTCCTGAGGGCATGGCACAGGTTCGGGCTATCGTACTGGATGCCTTTGGGATGGGGGATCAGACGGTAGATGAGGAGACCCTTGGAAGACTCAGGCGTGGCCTCGACGACATCGCCGCAGGGCGTACCGCCAGCTTCGAGGACGCTTATACCAGAGGGCGCGAGGAACTTCTCGCCCGAATGAGTGCTCCACGTGCCTGACCTTGGCGACGAGTACCCGAGCCTCCGTCGGTACATGATTCGCTTCTCGAAAGAGGCGGAGGAGAACATGATTGAGGAGGCACATGGTCTCTTCGAGTTCACTGGAGACCAAGCGGCAGGGCTGGCGCTTTATAACGACTTCTATGCCCATGCCGCGACCTTGGCAACGCTCCCCGACCGTCACACGACCCAGCGCTCAGAGTCCAAAGTGCTAGGGTTCGAGGTGCGGCGGCTGGTGGTGCGCTCGCGCTTCCATCTGGTCTATCGGATTGAGGACGCAGACGATGGGCCGCTTGTCGTGGTCGTCTGCATCCGCTCTGGATATAAGAAGCCTCTGAGTAGGGATGAAGCCCGTCGCATCGTGGAGAACCAATAGGTCAGCTCACCATGACATTGACACTAGAGATACCCGACGACCTGGCCCCGCACCTGTCGTGCCCACCCTCCCTGCGGCAGGGAGGGTGCCGTCGGGAGGAACGAACGGAGGCGGGTGGGTTCGAAAAATCCCTGCAACCAGATTTCTGATGTTCGTCTCCTAAGTAGTATCGAGCGGCGCATGAGCACGGGGGAAAGACTCCAGGGTTTGGGGGACTGACTCCGGGGCTATGAGGAGAGGGCCAATGATTGCTACCGAGGCCACGAAGAGCCGCCAGAAGAGGGGTAGAAGTAGCACCGAGCGCGTCCTAAGTATGCAGCGGAACTATAGATGAGCAGTGATGAGAGCACGATGAGCGCCACAGAGGCGACCCTAGGAAATGACGAAGCGGCGATGAGTAGCAGCGAGAGCGCCAAGACCAAGAAGAAGCGCCCAACGCCTGCGGAGCAAGATGTCGAGCTGGCGAATTTTATCTCCCAGAGCCGCGTCACCATCGAGACCATTTTAGCTACCCCCGAGATTCTTTCGCTACTTCCCCGCCGCTACGACGCGGAGAAGCTCACGGCTGGTCTGGCAATTCAGAGCACCGCGCAGGGGAGCTACACCGCCAGGCAGACCGCCATCGGGGACGAAACGGCAGCAAACCTTGCCGTGACTGAGGGACGTAAAGTAGCCTACGACCGCTATGTCCACTTCCGCGAGACGGCACGCGCCGAGTTCCGAGGGCAGGCGGAGCGGCAGGCACTTGGGGTAGTGGGAACGATTCCTGTGGATACCGAGAAGCTCCTCACCCAGGCAAAGGCCAGCTACACAGCGGCGGGGCAGGGTTCCTACGCCACCGCTTTGGAAGACCTCGGCTACGATGCCGCCGGGCGGAGTGCCGCCCTCGCCACCGTCACCACGCTCCAGAGTGCCCGCGCCACGCAGGAAATGCGCCGCACCGCTGCCATCGCCGCCACCGCCACCCGCAATGCGGATGCCAAGACGCTTCGCGAGTGGATGCAAGCCCTTCACCGAGTCACCAAAGCCTCCCTTCGCAACCACCCCGAGCTACTAGGACGGCTCTAACCCCCACCCCACCCCCTTCGCTCGCCGGAGGGGGTCGCGAGGGACGAGCGGGGGGAGGCTAAAATCATATGAAGCAAAACCAAAGAATAAGGCGTCTAAACAACTGATGACTCGCTCGACTCTCGCTCTGGCAATAACACTTGCCACGCTCGCTGCTCCGGCTCTTGCCCAGCGCTCGCCGTATAGGAATGCAGTAAACACGCCCTTTGCCACGATCTCCAGCGGCCCGCAATCGTCGGTGGTGCTGGATGTGGCCAAGGGAAAAGACATTCCCACAGCCGTCGAAACCCGCCTCCGCAAAGAGTGGCAGGCGCGTAGCCGTGCGCTTGCACCTAGCCTGGACAAACAGAAGCGGCGCGGCGTCTTTCCGATCTCGACTCTGGTGACCGTGCGCCAGAGCGGGCGGATCGTCACCCCGCGTGTCACGCGTGCCTTTGGCGACGGGCAGCTCACGTTTACCTTTGAGAACTTCAACGGTGCCAGCATTGCCAGCGCCACGGGAAGCACAATTGTTCTGGAAGACTTCCTCAAGGACTTTCTCAACAATGTCTACCCGCGCCTAGTGGCGCTCTACGGCAAGCCCGCGTTTAGTGGCGAGGTAAAGATCCGCTCGATGGGATTCTTCAATACAGGAACGGCCACCGATATCCAGCGGCTCGCGTTTGGTGCCTACTCGCCGTCGGAGAATCGCATCTACCTGCCACTCTACCAGAGTGTGGACTCCCTGGCACACGCGCTTTTGCTCAACTTAATCCATGCTTTCCATGGCCCCCTTGCCTTCCAGTACGATGCCTGGGAGCAGGGCTTTGCCCGCGCGGCAGCGACCATTATCGCCCGCGACCCAGCTCTGGGTTTCTCCGACCCGACCGCCAACAGCCTCTACACACTACTGCCCTTCTACGACTTGCTCAACCAGCCCGCGCTGGGCAATAGCACCTTCTTTCCCCCCTCGCAGGCAAACTTGCTCATTGACGGTGAGATCACGATCGCCAAGATGTTCCAGGCGCGTATTGGAATGAGTGGAGCAGCCTGGCTCAAGTGCTACATCGAGAACAAAGACTTCTTCAAAAGCTTCAATGCCGCTTACTACGCCGCTGCCGACACCCAGGGGGCGAGTCTGGCGGGCAATGTCCCCGCGCTCAAGAGCCTAGCGGCCAGTGTGCTTCCCAGTGTGGAGGCTCTCCCGTTTGCGCAGTGGTTCAGCCAGCAGTATATTTTAGACACCAGTGTGACTACGGGCCCCAAGCTCTACACTTTTGTGCTGCCGTCGCAGCCCACGACAGGTAACGGGGAACAGTCCGCACTGATCGTCCTGGTCTACTACCGCACCAAAACCGACGGCGACGAGGAGCTGCTCTCGGGGCGAGCCTACGCCACCTACCTCAACTCTGACAACGCTCGTATCGGGCTGGGCGGCGGCTCGGAGCAAGCACAGATCGATCAGGGAGAGGGCTTCTTAACGACTCTGGCCTTCCCCAACCAGGGCTTCGATGACGGGCGGCTGGTAGCGGACTTCGCCGTCGGTGGCCTGATCTCGCGGACGTATCTCTCCCAGGGAAACTCGGGCGATGTGCTAGGCGTGCTCACGGGCGGGCTCGAAGGGGCGGTTAAAGTCACACAGAGCACCGTTCTTGCGCCGATTGTGGATCGGACTCAGAACACGACCCTAGTGCGGCGCGGCTTTGGAGTCAGTGTCGGGGCGCAGCTAGGGGAGCTTGCTAAGACACAGATCACGGTCACCAGCGGCCCGACCATCCAGAGCTTCAGCCGCAATACGGGCGATGGCATCAACTACCTTATCCTGCGGCCTGCGGGCTCTGGCGGAGGCGTCACGACACTCAGCCACTCTTTCGCGGCGGGCACGCTCAACCTGGCTAGCTTCCCTCTGCGCCCGCTGGAGCCGACGGTAGAGGCGGCACTGGGGCGCTCCGCCACGGAGTTCTTGCTCGCGGGCTGGGATCCCATCACCCGCATCTACGCCTCTGTCGCGCCAAACACTCCGAGTACCGGGCTGCTGGAGCCGGGCAAGGGCTACTTTCTTAAGTTTCTGCAGAGCCCCGGCGGCCCTGTTAACACCAGTGTCTCACTGACGGGAGTTCTGCCCTCAACGGATGTGGACTACACCGTGCACTTGGCCTACGGCTGGAACCTGATCGGCACGCCCTTCGCCCAGGATCTGGATCTTACCAAAACACTGGTCAAGTACCTGGAAAACGATGCGGTCTCTTTTACCGCAGCCACGGGCACGGATGCGACCGAGGCCCCGTTTGGCTCGTTGGTCGCGAATCAGGTCTGGGCGCTGAGCCCGGAGACGGGCGGCTACACGCCCACCACTGCCCTCTCCAGCGACTGGCGCGGCTACTGGCTGCGTGTCTATGCGCCGCAGGGAGTCACACTTCTCTTCCCAGGCCCAGACACCCCCACGCGTGCGGTCAAGACACGCAGCCTCGCTCCGCTGACGGAGCGTCAGCCGGACTGGGCAGTGCGACTACGTGCCAGCCAGGCGCAGCGCCACTCCGAGATCGTGCTGGGGGCCGCTCCCGGAGCCACCCGAAGCTTCGATCCCCGCTGGGATATCGAAGCGCCTCCTGAGGTAATCCCTGGTGTCACGCTGGCTCTAATCAGTGAAGTTTCCACAGCGGGAGGACGCATCGCCGCCGACTTTCGGAGCGGCCAAGAGGCGACACGCGGCACGTGGGCACTGACCCTGACCGCCGCGCAGTCTGGCCCCGTCACACTCACCTGGGAAGGTCTTGCCTCGCTGCCACGAACAACCCGCCTGACCCTGCACGATGTGAGCACTGGAGTGCACCTCCCGCTGGCAAGCCGCTCGGGCTGGAGTGTCTTTATGCAAGCGGGCCAGACTCGCAAGCTACAGATAGTCGCGGAGGCGGAGCGCAGCCAGCCCCTAGGCATCACCAATGTTGCCACACGCAACCCGGGCCGGGCTAGTGGCGGTGGCGGTGGCATCCGCCTGGAGTACAACCTGACCGCCGACGCCAACGTGCTAGCGGAGATAACGACGCTCACCGGGCGCAGCGTGCGCCGCCTTCCCCCTGGCCGTGGTCGCGCCACGGAGCGCCAGAGCGTCCTCTGGAACGGACTCACCGAGAGTGGGCAACCTCTCCCGGCAGGTAGCTACCTCATTACCCTCACTGCCCACACCGACGACGGCCAGAGCACACGCCTTATGCGCCCGGTTCAACTGGTTCGATAACTATGACACGACGAAATTTTCTGGCGCTCAGCGCCTTGGCATCTCTGGCTACAGGCTGTGGCGGTGGCGGCGGAACGGACTCGAAGGCTGCCTTGGTCAAAGGGATTGTCTACGACTCACTCCAGGCCGACTTACCCATTGAGGGCGCCACCGTCACCATTGGCGGTGTTTCCGCCGTGACCACGGATAGGGCCCAGGCCAGTGCCACCAAGCAAGTCGGCTCCTTTATTATCAGCAGCGCTCCCATCGGGGCCACCACCGTGACGGTCACCGTGACGGGAAAGCCCCCGCAGACAATCGCCTTCCAGCCGTCCATCGCTGCGGGCACTAACCCGGAGATGGCGCTTTATCTCAATATTGGTCAGGTACGTGGACGGGTTCTGGACGAGGCGGGCCTGCCCGTCAAGAGCGCCTTTGTGGTCGTCAACACCAATCAGGGCAGCATCAGCAGCTTCAGCAACACCGACGGTAGCTTCCTGATTGATCTCGTTCCCGAGGGGGATTCCGAGCTCTCTGCGGGTGCGGGGAGCAAGATAGTCACGAAAAACTTAACCGTCGGCTTCGGGATCAACGAGGCCGGAGATCTGCGCCTCCAGCCCGACCCGAACCCGAATCCGCCTGCACCGCTCAAGACCATCTCAGGGAAACTCACATCGGCCACGGACAGTAGCCCAATCGTCGGTGCACCCGTCTTCTTACTGCGCGAGGGCATCCAGCTTGAAACCCTCAACACCGATGCCGCAGGCGACTACTTCTTTATCGTCCCCGCAGGCAGCTATAGCCTCCAAGTCCTGCCTAGTGGCTACGTCCCCGAGACCAAGCCCGCCACTCTGGTAAACCCGAACAACCCACTGACCGTCAACTTCAGCCTCACACCGCGCTAAGCCACAGATATAGATCCAGAGCGGTGAAGAGCAAGAGCCCACTGGAGACGGCAATATTGACATTGAAAAACGCGATATTCAGGCGCTTCAGGTCGGTCGGGGAGATCAAGACGTGCTCGGCGGTGATCAGTGCGGCGGCGAGAGCCACTCCCGTAAAGTACCAGCCGTGCAAGTTCGCAAGTTTACCCAGAGCAACCAGCAAGAGGATCATCAGCACGTGGCTCACCCGCGCGATTGCCAGTGCCCTCTGCGCCCCAAAGCGCACGGGGAGTGAGTGCAGCCCGGCGTTCTTATCAAACTCGGCATCTTGAAGCGCGTAGATCGTGTCGAAGCCCACCAGCCAGCAGACCACGGCGGCTCCAAGCGCGAGGGGAACCAGTGTCAGATCGCCGCGCACTGCCACCCACGCGCCCACGGGAGCAATCGCCAGCGCCAGCCCCAGAAAGGCATGGCACCAGTGGGTAAAACGCTTGGTATAGGAGTAGAGAAAGACCACTCCCAGCGCCACGGGCGAGAGCACCAGCGCCAGGAGATTCAGCTGCCACGCCGCGAGAATCAGCAAGAGAGAAGTCAGCGCTGTAAAACCTTTCACAAAGCCCACCGAGACGAGCCCAGCGGGAATTGCGCGGCTCGCCGTGCGCGGGTTTTTGGCGTCGTAGTCCCGGTCCACCAGCCGATTGAACGCCATCGCCGCCGAGCGTGCACCCACCATCGCCACCAGAATCCAGAAGAGTGTCCGTCCGTCCGGGATACCACGCGCCGCCAGAAGCGCCCCCATTGCGGCAAAAGGCAGTGCGAAAAGTGTGTGCTCGATCTTGATCATCTCCAAGACAATGCGCAGCTTTTTCATAGCCTTATTTTATCACCGACCAAAAAAGTCGGGAACTAATACGAAATAATTGTCGTATGTTAATCGCGATGGCCATTGCGATTGTGAGTTTTCATCAGCCGCCGATACTTCCCCTGGAGAGCTTTCTTTTCCAGGTCGAGCTGCGTTTTCCTAAGCTCATTGGTGCTGAAGCCGAACGTCTCGCCGTCACCGCAAAGCGACGGGCAAAGCAAGGCGCGTTCGATCCTCAGATAACACTGGGCACCGAGTCGCTACGCTACAACAGCGCCTCAACACGCGGTAAAGCGTCGGCGGGAGTGAGCAACGAGCTTGGAATCGAAGTGGCTACCCCGCAGGGGCTGAAGCTGGCGACGGGGCGGAGCTGGAATGCGGGCTCAGTGAAGTCGCCCGACTCGGCGACGGGCAGCGACGGCAGCTATTTTCTCTATGCCAAGCTTCCTCTGGCTCGGGGAGGTGGGATAAACGAAAAGCTTGTTGGGCTTGCGCAGGCGCGCCTCGCCGAGCCCGCCGCAACTCTCAACTTAGCTGGCCTGCGACAAAATACGCTCCTGGAGGCCTCGCTCACCTACTTCGAGTGGTCCGGGGCCGTCCAGAAGCTACAGATCGCGCGGAAGCTTCTTGACGTGGGGATTTTCCGCGCGACAGGGCTTCAGAAAGAGCTCGCCAAGGGCTTACAGGCAGCCATTACGCTCACGGAAGCGGAGGCCGAGGTCGAACGGCGGCGGGCAAATTTTATCAAGGCACAGCGCGATCTGGATAAAGCCACGCTCAAGCTCAGCAAGTTCACCTGGGACGGCAGTGATCTCTTTAAGCTCTCCCCTGCCCCACTTCGTCAGCCAGAGCTTCTGGCAGAGAGTGCGCTGGCAGAGGCGCTCCAGCGTGCACGCGACCTACGCCCTGAGCTTCAGCTTATCGCCCTACAAACCGAGAGTACCCGTCTTGAGGGCAAGCTCGCACAGAACGATCTGCGGCCCGCTGTGGATCTCGTCTTCTCACCCAGCGCGGATCTTGGCAATAAAAGCGTCGGCGGAGCTTATAAGTTCGGGGTCACAGCCTCAATCCCGCTCTACCAGAACGATGCAAGAGGCCGCCGAGAAGAAGCGCTCCAGAAAGAGCAAAAGTTCACACGCGAGGCGGAGCTTCTGCAGCGCACCATCGAGCTGGAAGTGCGCGATGCCAACAGCGCGATTCAGCGCAGTCAGGAGCGCTTCATCGCGGCGCAAGAGCGCTATGCAAAGACCAAGAAAGTGGAAGAGGGCGAGCTAAAACTCTTTCAAGCAGGGCTGGGGACGCTCTTTCTGGTCAACCAACGCGAACAGGCAACCGCTGAGGCGGGAAGCCTACTCATAGATATCCAAGTAGAATACGAGCAAGCACAAGCCGCATTTCTTGCTGCCAGTATGAGCTTTTGAAGGGAAAAAAGGAAAAAGTAGAATGTACTGTCCCGTATGTAGCAACCCGATGCGTGCTGTAGAGCGCCAGGGAGTTCCGATTGATTTTTGTTCACAGTGTAAGGGGCTTTGGTTAGATGAGGGCGAGCTTGATGAGCTGATTCGACGTGAGGCCATAGAAGCACTGCACCAGGGTCAGAGCGTCCTTGTAGGGCGGCGAAATGCCCGTGCCTACGACCGTTTGGATCTCGATGCGCCTCCTCCCGCACTCCCCCTAAATGAGGTCCGGCGATAGCTGCTTCACACTCTCACCACCCAACACCGATGGCGCGCTTGCTGAAGTTGCTCAGCGAGGATAAGAGCGATCTGGGGGTACTGGCGGTCTATACGGTTGTCACGGGTTTGCTTGGGCTCGCCATGCCACTGGCGGTGCAGTCGCTGGTGAACTCGGTGGCGGCCAGTACCGTGCAGCCCCTTGTCGTGCTCTCGCTGCTCGTCTTGATGGGCCTGCTCGCTGCTGGGTGGCTCTCGCTCCTACAGCTCTCGCTGGTGGAAACCCTTCAGCAGCGACTTTTTGCCCGCTCGGCGCTCAAAATTGCACGCAATTTGATACATAGCACGTCGCGTGCTCTCTACGGCACCTATGCCCCGGAGCTGGCGAACCGTTTTTTCGATGTGCTGACGGTGCAGAAGTCTCTGGCGAAGCTGCTGCTCGACGGCCTGGCGGCGGCACTACAAGCCGTAGTCGGGCTGGTAGTGCTGGCCTTCTACGATAAGAGCGGCCTACTTCTAGGCTTTGATGTCCTCGTTCTGCTCACGATTGGGTTTGTGATCTTCCCACTGGGCATCAATGGCCTGCGTACCAGCCTGGCGGAATCGGCGGAGAAGTATCATCTGGCGGGCTGGCTGGAGGAGTTGGCACGCTGCCGCCTGAGCTTCAAGCTACACGGAACCCCGGAGTTTCTTTTATCCCATGCCGAGAACCGAGTGGCGGCGTGGCTACGGGAGCGGCGACGGCACTTTACGGTGACGTTTCGGCAGGAAGCGGGCAACCAGCTCTTCACCGCTCTGGCAAGCGCGGGCGTGCTGGCGATCGGGGGCTACTTGGTCGTGCAGCGTGAGCTTACACTTGGGCAGCTCATCGCGGCGCAGCTCATTGTCGCCAATGTCCTCAAGGGCACCGACAAGCTGCTACGCCAGGCCGAGACTCTCTACGATCTGCTCACGGGCCTCGACAAAACGGGCTATCTTACGGATCTTGAGACCGAGCGTGAGGGCGGCCACGACATTCCCTCGTCTCCCAGTGGTGGCGCGAAAGTACTGGTGAATGACGTCCACTTTACCTACCCAGGAGGCCGCGAGGTGCTCTCGGGCCTGAGTCTGAGCTTAGCACCCGGCGAGCGTATTAGCCTTGTGGGCGCAAGCGGCACGGGTAAGTCTACACTGGCATCGCTTCTGGGGGGGCTTGAGGAAGCAAGCTTCGGCCTGATCGAGATCAATGGCGTGGAGCTACGCGGTGCCTCGCTAGGCCGGTTGCGTGAGCTGGTAAATATCATGTCCTACGAGGATGCGATCTTTGAGGGCACCATTGAGGACAATATTCGAATGGGCCGCCAGTCTATCTCGTCGGAGCAAGTGCGCTGGGCAATCGAGCTAGCGCAGTGCGTGGACGAGCTCGCTGCGCTTCCTGAAGGGCTTCAGACACGGCTCGTGCCCGGCGGGGGTAACCTCTCGCGCGGCCAGGCACAGCGCCTTCTCATCGCCCGCGCTATTGTGGACAAGCCAGAGCTGCTGATCTTCGATGAAGCCTTTACGGGCCTCGATGAAAACACGACACTTGCAATTCTAGATGGACTTTTCGCGCCCGATAACCCGTGGACGATCATTGATATCTCCCACGAAGGCCCGGTCGTGACGCGTGCTAGCAAGATCTATGTGCTCGCGGACGGCAAGATCGCGGAGAGCGGCAGTCCACAAGAGCTAGCCGCCGCTTCGGGCAGCGAGTTTGTCCGCCTCTTTCCCCTACTGAGCCGCATGCTAAGAGGAGCCCTCTAATGGCGCACTCTTCTTCGCAAAATGAGCTGGACCAGCGCACGCAGCGCCTAGTTCCCACCCGATCGGGCAAGCGCCGGATCGTGATCACCCTCTTGAGCATTGTCGCGATCCTCGGTACCGTTTTGAAGCTCACTCCGTTTCAGCAAACCGTGATCGGCAATGGAAAAGTCGGAGTGTTCTCGGTGATGGATCGTCCACAAACCATAGACGCTCAGATCGGGGGGCGACTGGTTCTCTGGAGTGTCCAAGAGGGCCAGACAGTAAAAAAAGGTCAACTATTAGCGGAGATTGAGGACACGGAGTCGCGGTTTCTCTCGCAGCGCCGCCAGAAGCTCATTGACCAGCAGCTCGCCGCCCAGCGCCTGCGCAAGGCCGAGGGTGAGCAGCGGATTAAAGAGATCGAGGCGCAGCTTGTCTCGCTGGAAGGCTCACGGGGGGCACAGATTCCCGCGGCATCTGAGCGCGAGGGTCAGGCAAGAAACCGCCTCGCGGTGGCGGGCCAAAATGTCGTGATCGCACAAAAGGCGCTGGAGGCCACTAAGCTCGTCGCACAGAAGCAAGCCGAGCAGCGCATCACGCAAGCCACCCAGCGCATCGCCCAGGCCAAAGATCGTCAGAAGCAAGCCGAACAAACTGTCGAGGCCGATAAAGTGGGGCTGGAGGTCAACCGTGTTCAGCGTGAGCGCCTCGCGGAGCTTCTGAAAGACGGACTGCGCTCACAGCGAGAGTTCGAGCTGGCCGACCAGGCATTTATTGCAGCCGAAGTGAAGCTCAAGCAGTCAAAACTTGCCGTGGAGATCGCGCAAAAAGAGATTCTGAACACCGAGGCGGATCTGAAGTTCGCCAAAGCCACAGGAATTCAGGCTGATATTGACGTGCAGCGGGCAAGCGCACAAGTCGTCTCCGTCCGCGAGGCGCTCGCCTCGGCGAAGCGCGATGTGACCGTCTTTGGCTTTGAGCAGACCCGCGTGGATGCCGACACGTCCGCGACTCTCTCCCGTGAGCGGGGCAACTTGCAACAGGTTAAAGAGAGCCTGGCCGCCATCTCGGATAGCATCGCAAAGGCCGAGCTGGAGCGCGACAACATGCGGGCACGAGTCGCGCAGCAGAAAATCTACGCACCGTTCTCGGGCAGGGTGTCGCGGATCGGCAAGACCATCGGCCCCGGTCAGACCGTCAAGAAAGACGATGTGCTTCTTGAGATCGTCCCCGAGACGCAAGATCAAGCCGTGGAGCTTGTCCTAAGCGGCTTTGATGCGCCACTGGTCACGGTGGGGCGCAGAGTCCGGCTCCAGTTCAACGGCTTCCCCGCCGTACAAGTACAGGGCTTATCACGCGCCGCCGTCGGCACATTCGCAGGCATTGTGACGACCATGGATCCCGTGGATGAGGGCACGGGGCGCGTCCGTGTCTGGATTCAGCCCGATACGGTGCGCATCGCTTTGGGGAAAGAGTCGGCCTGGCCCACGTCCCTTCGCCTACGCCCCGGCACCGATACGATCGGCTGGGTGCAGCTCGACACGGTTCCGCTCTGGTACGAGCTCTGGCGGCAGTTCAATGCCTTCCCTGCCAACTACACCGATGCCGCAAAGCCCGCCGATGCCGCAAAGCCTGCCAAGCCCTTCAAAGATGGCGACATCAAGCTACCGAAGCGGTAGCGGGCTCTTGCTCTGAACCAGATAGACCATCGCCCCCATCACTTGCCCTGAGTTGATTCCCTGGTGGCATGAGGCACACTCCATTTTACTCGCTTTAATCGGCCGCACAAAGACCCGCCAGCCCGCATTTTCAAGCTCCAGTGGGGTGCCTCGCTTGACCGCACGAAGCTGCTCCACAATTTTCCCACTCAGAGTGGCACTCTCATTGTTCTCAACTTCCCCCAGCTCCAGGCGAGGTTCGGAGGAGTCCAGGTGCCTTCCGGTCTTACGATCCAGGCGGTAGCCCAAATGGAGAAACCCAAGACGGTAGCGACACTTAAGCGCAGTCACCTTTTCTAGGAGCGCTTTCTCCTCAGGGTTCTCGGCCTTAAGCTCGGGGGGAACCTTGTTTTTGTGCCCGCGAATCTCCCTTGTTTTTATGGGAGAAAGTGGCTTGGGCTTAGGAGCTGGCATCATGGTGCGGCTATTGTTTCCAAACACCCCCAGCCCAATCGTCACCGAACCGATAACACGAAATCGGGGCTGGATTACCTGATCCAGGCACTCCGCCGCCTGGCGTTCTCGCCCCGCAGGAGGATCCTCCTGCGCACCCGCAAATGCAGCCAGTAGCAATACAGCCAGTGGAACCACAAATTTTGTCCCTCGCATAAAAAAACTCCTCTGGTTTGAGACTCTTCACTTTGCTAGCAGCTTCAAATTCCCGTACAACGGAAGCCACCATGCATATTCACTGGGAAGCGACAGAGTTCTACGACGAGGCAATTTCGATTGGCTTGCAAGCGGCGCTTTCGCACGCGCCGCGTGAGCACCGGCTACGGCTGGCGGGCATCTATGTCTACGACACCGACCCGAAAGGCGAGCGGCTGGGGGTCTATATCCGGGATCATCTGGGGATTCGCATCGAGCTGTATGTTCAGCCGCATCTGGATCTCATCGCCCACTCGCCGCACTACGCCAGCGCCTCAGAGGCCACGGTTCTGCGCGGCGTGGTTCTCCAGCTCGCCCACACGCTCTTTCACGAAGTGGGGCACCACGTGACGCTCACGCTGAATCCACGCAAGAAGCCCTCCAAGAAACGTGCCGCCGTCACCGAGACGCTGGAGACGTGGGCCGAGGCCTACGCCACCAAGCGCCTGGAGAAGTTTGTTCAGGCTCTCTCAACCAATGCGCCTACGCCCCCAAGCCCGCCGCTTCACGACGGCGAATCTCCGTAAGCACTTGAGCAGAGTCGTAGCCCGGCTCCACGTACACTGCCGTGGCCCTGTCGGGAGCAACGAGCTGCGTGAGAAGCAGCTGCGTGTGCGCTTCCCATTTCGCGTGGTTTTCGGGTTTGGAAGATGCCAGGCGCTGCCGCTCGCGCACAACCTCTATGGGAGTATCTAGAAAAATCACCAGGGTCGCCGCCCCGACTTGCCCTGCCAGCAGTGCCAGCTCATC
This sequence comes from Armatimonas sp., assembly GCF_043757465.1. Classification (GTDB taxonomy): domain Bacteria; phylum Armatimonadota; class Armatimonadia; order Armatimonadales; family Armatimonadaceae; genus Armatimonas. The sequence continues at coordinate 6,267 of NZ_JAYVPL010000029.1, read as the reverse complement.
CCGATCCTGAGGGTCCACCATCAGATCATCGAAAATCACACTGGTTCCCGATGCCAAACTCTCCCGAACCGCCTCGCGAGCAAGTGCCTGGATTGCACGCCAGCTCTCGATCTTGTTGGCGTTAGGAAGCCGCTCCTCGACCACTGGGATATACCGATCCGCTTCGATAATAACTGCCCCAAGTAGCCCCGACAATCCCTTTGCCAGGGTTGACTTACCCGCAAAAGACAGTCCACACAGAAGATACAGAATTGGCTGTCTAGTTTTCATAGCACGGATGACCTTGTTGGCGAATTCTCCGCGACTTGATTAGCCGAGAATTATCGAGCCATTGAAGGCGAGCAGGACTGACAAAACTTCCTCTTATAGATCGTACGAACGATATGATATAGTATAACGTACGAACGATTTAAGGAATGACCAAAGGAGGAGCAAGATGCCAAGACCCAGAAAATACGAAGACGACGCAACAAGAGCTGCCGCGTGGAGATACCGAAAAGAAAAAGAGAATCTACAGGCCACAGAACTGGCAAAACAAGCACAGCGACTACACCAAATATTCCTAAACCAGGCAGAAAAGCAAAGCCCACAGGCAAGAGAGCTGGTAGGAGAAAATGCACTCCAGACTCTCAAAAACCTACAACGACACTTTCAAACACCCGTATAGATACCCAGTACCCGTCGACCAGAAGGAGCCATTATGTCCTTACGTCCTCAAGAGATAGAGCCCATCCCGGAGATGACAGCTACCATCGCCAAAGCCGCCTTTCCCAAGGGAAATGTCTGGATCAAGGTGCGAGACGAGCTGGGGTCGATCTTCCAGGACGCTCAGTTCGCTGACCTCTTTCCCGCAAAGGGACAACCCGCAGAGACTCCCTGGAGACTGGCATTGGTCGTCATCATGCAGTTTGCGGAGAACCTTCCCGACCGACAAGCCGCCAACGCGGTCCGTAGTCGCATCGATTGGAAGTATGCCCTGGGACTAGAGCTGACTGACCCTGGTTTTGACTACTCCGTGCTCTGTGAATTTCGTGCTCGGCTCCTCAGCGGCCAGGCAGAGCAACGCTTACTCGATACCGTCATAACGCTTGCCCGGGAGCGAGGATGGCTCAATGCGGGAGGAAAGCAACGTACCGATTCTACGCATGTTCTGGCGGCGATTCATGCCCTTAACCGACTGGAAAATACAGGAGAGACTCTGCGCCATGCCTTGAATGTTTTGGCTGAGGCTGCTCCCGACTGGCTGCTGGCACACATGGCACCAGAGTGGGCTGACCGCTACGGGAAACGATTTGAGAACTACCGACTCCCTCGTGAGGAAGCCGAGCGCAAAGCTTTGGCAGCCACGGTGGGCAATGATGGCAGACAGCTACTTTTGTCTGTCTATGCGGACGACGCTCCTTCTCATCTTTGGCAGTTGTCTGCCGTCCAGATCCTGCGTCAGGTATGGGTGCAGCAATTCGTCTTCGAGGATGGCACCCTGCGCTGGCGCGAGAAAAACGAACTTCCCCCTGCTCTGATTCTCATCCAATCTCCCTACGATGCACAGGCGCGTTACAGCATCAAGCGCGACACGGTTTGGACAGGCTACAAAGTTCATCTAACAGAGACGTGTGATCCAGAAGCCCCTCATCTGATTACTCATGTTCAAACAACGCCTGGGACTCAACAGGACAGTGATGTCACAGAGCAAATCCACACAGATCTGGCGCAGGCAGATCTTCTGCCCCGTGAGCATTTTGTAGATGAGGGTTATACAGACGCCGCTCTTCTGGTGGAGAGCCAAGCGAAGTACGGCATTGATCTGTTTGGTCCTGTGGCTCGCAATGGGAGCTGGCAGGCGGTGGCCAATCAGGGTTTTGACCAATCTGTGTTCAGCGTCGATTGGGATGCCAAGCAAGTTACCTGTCCTCAAGGCAAACACAGCCACAAATGGACGCCTATACGAGATAGCTGGCACAACGAGCTCATTCACGTCGAGTTTCGGCCTTCGGACTGTAAGGCTTGTGCGTCGCGTTCGTTGTGCACCCGGTCTAAGTCCGGTGCTCGCGAGATGGGTTTACGTCCCCAGGAGCAGTATCTAGCCCTCCAGAGTGCACGGATTCGGCAGCAAACCGCTGAGTTCAAAGAGGGTTATCATACTCGTGCTGGAATAGAGGGCACTCTTTCCCAGGGTATTCAGGCATGTGGCATGCGTCGTTCACGCTACATCGGTGAGGGCAAGACTCATTTACAGAATACGGCCATTGCAACATCTCTGAACGTCATGCGAATGGTGTCTTGGTTGCTGGACATACCCCTAGCCAAGACGCAAAAAAGTCGTTTCAGTCGGCTGTGTGCTCAGTCAGCCGCCGTCCCCGCTTAAGGAATTCGCCAACAGTGAGCACAGCTTGCCCCGCTTTGACGACAGCTATAGTCTTCGTCAGAAGTATGGCGGGCGAGGTATCCTGTCGGCATGAAAGCACTCTCCCTCGACCTTCGACAACGCATTATAGACGCTCTGGATAAAGACGCAACCCAAGGCTCTATCGCAAAGAGATTCGCCGTCTCAGACTCCAGCGTAGAGAGACTTGCTACTAAGAAACGTCTGGGACTCAGTCTAGAGCCAAAGCCAACACCCGGAAGAAAACGACGTGTCCCAGAAGACAAATTAGCCGCCTTTGAAGAGCTTGTACGTTCTAGAAAGGACTGGACGGCTGAAGCACTAGCCGATGCTTGGCAGGCACAAGGTGAGGCGAGCCTCTCTATTTCAACCGCGACACGAGTGCTCAAGCAGATCCGCTTCAGCTTTAAAAAAATGCAAAATCGCTCTGGAGCGAGATGCCCAAAAACGAGCCGAGTTCTGGAAGCAAATAGAGGCACTTGACCCTAATGACTTGGTCTTCCTCGATGAAATGGGTGTCTCGCTTGCCCTTTGCCTGCTCTATGGCTGGGGTGAAAAAGGCGAGGATTTGATTGAGCAAGTAGCCTCCAAACGGGGCAAGAACCTCTCGGTGATCGGTGCTTTTGACAGCCTGGGAATGATCTGTACGCAGAGCCAGTTGGGAGCGATAAACCGCGACAGTTTTGAGCGGTTCCTGATCGAACTGCTCCAGCAGTTGACAGCAGGTTCGGTAATCATTATGGACAACGCTAGTATTCATAAGGGGGGACGTATCGAGGAGCTCATAACGAAGGCTGGTTGCACCGTGTTGTACTTGCCTCCGTACTCTCCCGACTTCAATCCGATTGAGTTGGCATGGGCGTTCGTCAAGAAACTGATTCGTCGTGAAGGGCCTCGCGATGATGCCTCTCGGCAGAGTGCTTTGACTAAGGCACTTGCTTTGATTCCTGATACTTTGGGAGCCGCCTGTTTTCGCCATTGCAAGTACCTTCAATCGAATTGACGAAGACTATATATCACTCGTCTTTGATTGGGATAACTGTATCCATTGTGAACCCTCCTGATTTATCAGAGGATATGGAAAAGTGTACATCGTAGTGATGTGGATCTATACCAGACTTTTGTACATCTGTTAGCTTTATGATTAGTTTAGATTTTAAGTATTCCTCTTTATCTAAAAGGTAAGCGGGAACATCGTTAGATATCGTTATGATTGCAGGTATTAAAGTATATAAGCTTGAAGAGGCTATATAATCAAAAGTTTCTTTTTTAGATTGGGAAACGAGCAATGTATTATTTTTCGATAATCGAATATTATTTTCAACCAGCGATCTTAAGCGCTTGGTGGAATATATGTATAGCAGTTCTGACGATTTAATAGTCTTTAGGTAAGTTGTCGGATTTCGAGAAGATAAATTAATAACCTCTTTTAAATTTAAAAATTTTTGAATATTGTAAGGCAGGCAGTTCACAATATTGTTGCGCATTTGACTGAGATCGTTTATATCCGAAGGGGGTAGATAGCTTATAAATCGTTTTTCACCAAGTATTTTGGTGTAGAATTTTTGGATTGTTGAAATGTCGGAGAAAATGTCAACATAGTTTGAATATGCATCACCAATGATATACATAGGGTGCGTATATAAAACAGGATCTAATACCAAGTTGGCTTTTTGTTCCGTCGAACCTGAATTATAAAAACTGCCAAGAGTTGTACATACAGATTCGACACCAAGTTTCGTTTGGGGATCTGGAGTTGTTGGGTCTACTGATTTACTTACTATCTTTCCATTGATCATCATTGCACCGTCAACTTGATCAAATGTAGTTACCCCGCCAGGTTGGGTATTAACCCAACGCCCCATGACAACATCTCTAATCGTTGATGAATTCATCGCACTAAAAGTTCCACTGTAAACTGGATAGTCTAGACCATAATAATTTTTAATGGAGAAAACGGCTGTAGTTCTTTTGATTCCACGCATTCTTAAGTATATATTATTGATAATATTAAAGTTGCTGTATCTTACTGATATTATTATACTTCTAATTAACTGCTGTTGTTCATCTGAAAGGGAATTTACGGGTGTTCCATTCTGTAATCCTTGCATCTGAGCTGTCGAAGCTGATTCTAAAAAGTCTTCTAGTAGCTTAATATGATTGCTATTGTTAAATTGTGGGTTTAATATTTCTCCAATCCTTTTCATCCTAAACAAAGATGCAGTTACTTCGTCGTAAGTTAATGTGGGCGCTTGTTGTGTATCCTCAAAATTTTGAGATAGCAGAATATTATTTGAACTAGTACTGATTATAGAAAGATTGTAGAAACGACAAAATTCTTTCATGTATAGGAAACTACCGGGTGCAGAATTTTTGAAATCCGGCTTATTGAAAACATTATCAATATTTTTGATAGTTTCCAAAGGAGGGCAAATAACACATTTCTTGGTCGATTTTGAAATGTTTTTAAGACATTCCTCAAAAAAAGCTTCGGATGGATAAATAGAGATACGATTTTCCTTTTCAGATACTGCTATAAGTTTAGGTATAGGGTTTTGATTGAGCAATAACGATGTAGAAATAATTTGGGGCGGGGGGAGATATTCCATGATATTTTGGGAGTTTCCTATGTGATTTCTGTTTTGAATACTGTCCCTAAAACCTTCCCCCAGATTGACAGTGAGTGTTATTTAGGGACAGGATTAGTTAGATCGTTTCAATCATCAAGTATATGCGCGTCAATATGGCCTATCCATGCACGAAAATAGACCATGTACCCCCTTTTTGTATGGAATCACCATCTAGAATCGTCATGCTGCCTGAACCCCAAAAACTGAGCTGCTGATTAGAATTTCCTCCTGTGCCATAGAAGCCGAAAGGGCCGCTACACATACCTTTTGCTTCAACCCCATCTAGGATCAAGGATGAAGATGAATTAGCATAATACTGGTTTGAACTTCCATCTACGCTATAAAACATAGTTGGGGGTGAATTCAGTGTGTAACTTGCCCCAGTATTATTGGCTATAACTGCTGAGGATGCTCCCGAACCTGAATTTTGCTGACCTGAACCCGCATGACGAGATTTGCTTGAGCCACTTGGTGAAGTACCTGGCCCCTCATCAAACCAGCGGGTGGGGGTGAGATTGCCATATCCCACAATAGAATTCATCACTACATGACCATCTGCATCAGCAATGGCTGGCACGACGGAAACAAACGTTACAGCAAGAATTAAGCTGAACTTGAACTTAAGAGTTTGCATATTTTTTTCTTCCTGAAGAGATGGCCTTTCGGCCTAGAGAGATGGGCACTGTAGCCCGTCTGACACTTCTGTTGGAACTTTCTTTCGTGGTCAGTGGAGACCCAATTGTCTCCCAACACGAAAATATTATCCCGGTATTTTTTTGCTGTCAAGACGAAATCACAAAAAGAAAATTAGGTTTATTAACCATTTGTGCTATTTCAAATTGTCACCAAAGAATCGTAATGGCGTCCACGAGCTCGCCCAGCGCTCCCGAGATCACGCTGGCCGCGATCAGGATCCAGATAATGACATTCTTAAACTGGCCGATCAGAAGCTGCCAGGGACGAACGTGAGGAAGCTCTTTGAGCGCATTGGGGCCATCGGTCAGAAGCCTCCTGGCCGCCTCTTTCTTCGAGAGGCCTGTGGCCGACGAGCGCACTTGGGCTAGGATCGCTTTTACGGACTTCTGGTGCCAAGGGGTCATGGCGAGAGAATTGAGCCTGCCAGCAAGGGCTTGCCTTCTGCAAAGCGTAGCAAATTACTCTTCGTTCGCTCATTTTTTGAGGAGTTTATCAAATTTGAGGTAACCTCATTTCATGGCCGAAACACTCACTCTCATCACCGAACGAGTAGATGAC
>NZ_JAYVPL010000028.1:0-30475 GCF_043757465.1 Armatimonas sp. | reverse complement strand
TGGCAAGCAAGGCTTGAATCGCCTGGATGCCTTGATCTCCGTTTTCCGAGGTGATCCGATTTTACCGGCCTTCCAAACGGATAGCTGAGCCGTTACACTGTAGTTTTGGGGGATATTGGTATGGAAATGGGATTATTTCTGGTTCCAAGCCAATGGAGAAAGCTATTCGATCCGTGATCTCATCTGGTATTACTGTCGTGATCTCTGCGGGGAATGAAGGGAATAATGCAAGTTGGTGTTCACCTGCCAATGTAGCCGAAGGGATTACTGTTGGTGCCGTAGATAAATTTGGCTGGCGATCCGTTTGGGATACAAATAATGTAAATGTTTCATCAAATTTTGGATCATCTGTAGATATAATTGCGCCTGGTACGTCGGTACCTGCAACAAAATGGTATGGAAATATGAACAATAAACAGTTTGTACCAGGTTTTTTTAATGGTACTTCTGCTGCTGCGCCGCTTGTTACCGGAGTTGTTGCTCAGTATCTACAGGCAAACCCAAATGCAACTTCTGAACAAGTGCAATCATGGATAAAAAACAATGCTACACAAGGTATCGTGTCTGGCTTTACAACAGATACGCCAAACCGATTTCTTTTTAGCTACTGAAATGAAAGGACTAAGGGTAATGAATAGAAGGGGTTTGTTTGTGGTGCTGATCCTGTGCGTGATCTCGCTTGCTTTGGGCTGCGGAGGGCAGGGAACTGGCCCCGGATTTTTCACTCCCACGCCGACACCAATACCCGTTCCAAAATAGTAAGCACACTATTGTGCTAGAACGGTTATCGAGGGGTCTATGGCCCCTCGATAACTGCTATCTCCAGCTTGCCTCGCGGTAGAGACGCTCCACCAGCGCAATGGTGGGCAGCGCTGTGGCGGCATCGTAGAGATCCGAGGCTGTCTCGGCATCGAAACGCCGCCCGGAGCGCAGCGCCGTGAGGAAGGCAATATCGGGCGTGGGGATGCGGTAGGTCGCCGGGTCAGGGCTCTCCAGAGCGCCCCCCAGCTCTTTCAGATAGAGGTCGGCGGGAACCCCCTCGCGCTGGCACCAGCCTGCTGTTCCCCGCTCCCCGAAGATCTGGATACGCTCTAGAGTCTCAACGGCATCTCCCAGCAGAGTCAGCTCAACCCGAGCCTCTCCTCTAAAGCGCAGCCGCACCGACGCGCAGACATCCACCTCCGCCGTTCCCGCACGGTAGAGTTCCACGCTGGCCTCGCTCACGGGCAGGGGTATCAGATGCAAGCACAGGTCCAGCATGGAAGCGCCCGCATCACGCAGGAAGCCCCCTCCCTCGGTTTCCTGCATCCGCCAGGTACGCCCGTGTGTCTGGAGCCAAGGCTGGCTACGCAAAATAGAGACAAACTGCACCGGTCCGATCCGCCCCGCCGCCGCTTGCAAGAACCGGGCGTGGCCACGTGCCCGCCGGGTGTAGGAGACAAAGAGCGCCAGGTTCTTCTCACGCGCCTGTTTTACCAGCCCTACCCCGGTCTCGTAGTGGGTGACAAAGGGTTTTTCACAGAGCACGTGCACTCCCGCCTCCAGTGCCGCCGCGATCTGGTCGGCGTGGCGGGCATGCGGGGTGCACAAGACGATCGCATCCACCTCCCTCGACGCCAGCAGGTCCTGCTCAGAACGAAAAAGCAGCGGGCGCTGGGGTAGTGCACGGGCCATGCGTGAGAGTGCCTCGGCATCGGGATCACAGACAGCAACGATCTGAGCGCCCTCCGCGACCAGCCGCGTGGCGTGTACCGCCCCCACCGTTCCGCAGCCCGCCAGCGCGAGTCTCGGCTCAGCCACTAAAGTCCTAACCCTCGCAACGCACTTCGAATCAGCGTCGCAGCTTCGTCGGGGGTGCCGGCAACCGGAGCGGGAGCCAGAATCTCACAGGCGATATAGCCACCGTAGCCCGCCCGTCGCAAGCCACTCAAAAAGCTCGCGAGGTTGATCTCCCCCGTCCCAGGAACCACCCGCTGGCCGTCTTTTGCCCCGGAAGGCCCCACCCCGCGAGGAGCGTCGTTGATGTGCACATGAACAATCTGACTATCGGTGAGCGCGGCGATCTCATCCTCAGTGATGCCCGTGGTGTAGCAGTGGTAGGAGTCTACAAGAAGCCCAATATTGCTCTGGCCCGTCTCGGCGATCAGCTCCAGTGTCTGTGGCAGTGTCCAGACGGTTGGATTGGGTCCCATCTGGTTCTCGCCCCCCGCTCTCAGGTGATGCGGCCCGACCCACTCCAGCCCGAAGCGCACACCATAGTCCGCAAAGACTTTCCCGATCTCCCGAAAACGCGCCACGGTGCGCCCCCGCCACTCACCGGAATCGTCGCTGGTGGCGCTGGGCATCCAGGTGCAGCAGCGCGTACAACCAAGCTGCTGGGCAATCGCGGCCTTCTCCGCCAGAGTCGCCATCCCCGCCGCAAACGCCGCATCATCGCGCCGCCACTCCACTTCCAGCCCGAAGGTCGCCGGGGCCACTCCGAGTGTGAGAAATCTCTCACTCAGCGCCGTGGTTCCTCCGAGCTCGTCGGCGAGGCGCTGGGCACTACTGATGCCAAAATCAACGCCAGAGTAGCCTGAGTGTGCTGCCAGCTGCGTAAACTCCAGCAGGCTCAGCTTTCCCGCACCAAGCCCCGCCCCACAAAGTGATACTTGCATGCCTTTTGATTCGGCAAAGTGTGTTACAATCCCTCTATGCCACGCATTGAAAGCCATATTCTAATCAAAACAAATCGTGCCGTCGCGATTGCCATCGCCCGCGACAATGAGGCATTCCCAGAGTTTATGGAGGACGTTCAGTCCATCACGACCCTGACCCGCTCCGATGATACCAAGTCGGTGACAAGTGAGTGGGTCGCGATTGTCCCCAAGCTCAAAAAGCGCATCACCTGGGCCGAGGAGGATGTCTGGGATACCGAACGCGGCACCTGCACCTTCAAGCAAGTGAGCGGCGACTTCGACGAATTTCACGGCGTCTGGACTTTCACGGAGATCGAGCCCGGCCTGACAAAGTTCGACTCGGTGCTGACCTACCGGCTGGAGATTCCGCTCGTGGGAGCGCTGATCAACGCGATTATTCTCAAGACGATGCAAAATAATCTTGAGTCTACGCAGCAGGCCATCAAAAAGCGCTGTGAAGAGCTCGGTTAGCCTCCCCGACGACTACACTTTCGACGTGCCCGTGGCGCGAGCCCAGCTCGCCGCCTTGGCACTAAAAACGCCCGACGCACGGATTGCGCTCACCTTGGCCCATATCGGTGAGGGTGGCCTCGAAGCCGAATCGGATATCTGGCTCAAGGCAACCGAGGCAGCGGCGCTCCTAGAGCAAGTGCAAGACGATCAGCGCATTCTGGGCAAGCCGATCTATGTCTTGCGCATCACCGAATCGCAGTTTGAAACGCCGCAATGGCCGCCTCGGGACGATCCGTAAAGGCGTAGACTTCCAGCGATTTCTCGTAGAGCGCCCGGCGCAGGATCAAGTGCTGACGACAGACATTGTCGTGGTAGAGCAAGTCGCGAAAGAGGCTCGGGTGCCTGAAGAACGCCGCATCGTGCAGGTGCTCCGCCGCCGGAGTGAACCGCCAGCCAAACTCCCCATCCGCAAGAAAGAAGTGCGTACAGGGTGGCCCCTCAATCGGAGAGCAATCCCTGCCGCAGTACGGGCAGACCCAACCTGGTACAAGCACACCGTCAAAATACCGTAGTCCGGGGGCGCATGTCAAGCGCCCTGCGCCGCCCGCCGCAGACGATCACGAATCGCGGCCCATGCAGGGGTATCTGGCTGGATTGGAACCACGATACGTGCGACACTGTCTTCACTATCCAAACGCCGCAGCTCGGCATAGAGAACCCGCGCGGCAGTGTGTGGGTCTTGCGGAAGCGCGAGCCAGGCATCTCCCTCTTGCTGGAAATACGTCTCGCTGTGGAGCAGCTGAACCACAGGCTTTTTCGGTGCATAGTGCCTCAGCATCTGCCCCGGCGAGCGAGCAACCCCCTGGACGAGCTCCCCCGCCGGGCGGGGGCTAGGGGGGAGGCTGAGCTTTGCCATCCCGGGCCGTAGAACTCGTGGCGGATCACAAGTGACATCCAGCACCGTGCTCTCGATCCCAACGTCACAAGAGCCACCGTCTAAAATGAGCAAGTCTTTCACGAAAGCCCCGAGCGAGTCGGCGACGTGCTGGGCCTGGGTCGGGGAGACTTCCTCGCTGCGATTGGCTGACGGCGCGGCGATGGGGACACCCGCACGACGTAATAATTCCAGCGCGACGGGATGGTTTGGGATGCGAATTCCTACCGTCGAGCCGCCTGCAGTGACACTATCCGGGATGCCGTCGGCTTTCTCCAGCACCAAGGTTAGTGGGCCGGGCCAGTGCGCGGCGGCGAGCTCGTCGGCGATTCGGGGCCAGGTATTAACGAGCGCTTTTGCTTGCTCCACACTCGCCACATGGACAATAATTGGGTTGGTCGCCGGGCGGCCCTTGGCGGCGTAGATTTTCGCGACGGCGGCGGCGTCCAGCGCATTGGCCCCGAGGCCGTAGACCGTCTCCGTAGGAAAGGCCACCAGCTCCCCGCCGCGCAGACGCTCGACGGCTTCGGTGAGTGCGGCGTCTTCGGGCAGAACAATTCGGGCGGACATGACAGAATTTTATCGCATGGGCTATACTCTAGGCGTTATGAGCAATGAAAGTGTGATGGGGTCTTCGCTGGGCGGAGATCGTCTTTTTCCTCCGTCGTCGGAGTTTATCCGCCAGGCCAATGTCAGTGATGCCACGATCTACGAGCGCGCCGCTGCCGATCCCGAAGCCTACTGGGCGGAGTGGGCCAAGAAGCTGGACTGGATCGAGCCGTGGACGAGTGTCTGTGAGTGGAATCCGCCGCACGCCAAGTGGTTCGTCGGCGGAAAACTCAATGTGAGCGCGAACTGTCTGGATCGGCACCTTACCACAGCACGACGTAATAAAGCCGCGATTATCTTCGAGGGCGAGCCCGGCGACACCCGCGTGCTGACCTACCACGATCTCTGGCGCGAGGTGAATAAATTTGCCGGCGTGCTGACCAATCAGGGCGTGGGCAAGGGCGACCGGGTGACCATCTACCTCCCCATGATCCCCGAGGCCGCGATTGCGATGCTTGCCTGCACCCGGATCGGCGCGATTCATAGCGTTGTTTTTGGAGGATTCTCCGCCGACAGCCTGCGCGAGCGCATCAATGATAGCCAGAGCAAAGTAGTTGTCACGAGCAGCGGGAGCTGGCGTCGTGGCAATATCGTCCGCCTGAAAGATGCCGCCGATGCCGCACTAGAGGGCGGTGCCTGCCCGACAGTGGAAAGCGTGGTAGTGCTGAGCCGGGCGCTCGACCCGACTCTCGTGCCCATGGTCGAGGGACGGGATCACTGGTGGCACCGGCTGGTCGAAGACGCCCCGCGCCTGACGGAACCCGTGCCGGTTGACAGCGAAGAGGGCCTCTTTATTCTCTACACCTCGGGCTCCACGGGCAAGCCCAAGGGAATTTATCACACCACGGGCGGCTATCTCACGCAGGCAAACGCGACTTTCCAGTGGACATTTGATATTAAAGAGACCGATGTCTTCTGGTGCACCGCCGATGTGGGCTGGGTGACGGGCCATAGCTACGTGGTCTACGGCCCGCTCGCCGCCGGAGCCACGGTGCTGATGTACGAAGGCGCACCTGACTGGCCCGCACGGGATCGGTTCTGGGCCACCATTGAGAAATACGGCGTGAGCGTCTTCTACACCGCCCCCACCGCGATCCGCTCGTTCATGAAGTGGGGCACGGAGCACTTAGAGAAGCGCGATCTCTCCAGCCTGCGCCTTTTAGGCTCCGTCGGTGAGCCGATCAATCCTGAGGCATGGCTCTGGTACCACGAAAATGTTGGAGGAAATCGCTGCCCGATTGTGGATACCTGGTGGCAGACCGAGACGGGAGCGCAGATGATCACCCCGCTCCCTGGCATTGTCAGCACCAAGCCCGGCAGCGCGACGCGCCCCTTCCCCGGTATCGCGATGGACGTGGTGGATGAAGAGGGCAACCCGGTTCCCGCAGGCAAAGACGGGCTTCTCGTCATCCAGAAGCCCTGGCCCGCCATGCTCCGCACCCTCTGGCGCGACGATGTGCGCTACCAGAGTGTCTACTGGAGCAAGTTCGGCCCGAAGAACCTCTACTTTGCCGGAGACGGTGCCCGAAAAGACACCGATGGCTACTTCTGGCTTCTAGGCCGCGTGGACGACATCATGCTGGTCGCCGGGCACAACATCAGCACGATGGAGGTTGAGTCCGCGCTCGTAGACCACCACACCGTCGCCGAAGCCGCTGTGATTGGGCGCACCGATGCCATCAAAGGTCAGGCGATCTGCGCCTTTGTGACCATTAAAGAGGGCCTGAGCGCCGACGACGCGCTGATCAAAATCCTCAAAGCACACGTTGGCAAGAAGCTCGGCCCTATCTGCCGCCCCGACGACATCCTCTTCACTGCGGAGCTTCCTAAAACACGCTCCGGCAAGATCATGCGCCGCCTGCTGCGAGACATCGCCGAAGGCCGTGCCCTCGGCGACACCACCACCCTCGCCGATCCGAGTGTTGTCTCGGGCCTGAAAGACAAGTACGAGAGCAGCGAGAGCTAGACCTCGGGGAACTGCTCGCCCTGAATCGGCTGGCCAATCGTCAGGCCCAGCGGATCGGTGACGACATGGCCGCGTCCGCTGTAGGTTGTGGTGGTTTCCATGAAGATCACGATGTGCGCCACACGCGGGTCATCGGTGAAGTTGGAGGTTGCCATGTGGGCACAACGACCGTGGTGAAACGTGCAGTCGCCCGCCTTGAGGGGCACAGTCACGCGCGGAAACCAGACAAAATCCGGCTCGATCTGAAAAAGACTACGGGCATCGGCGAGGTTCTGAGCAGGTAGCTCGGTGTGCTGAAACGAGCCAGGCAGAAATGTCATGCAGCCTTTTTCGGTGGGAACATCACAGAGGGCGATCCAGGCCGAGATGGGATTCGGTGAGGTAGCGTGCGGCCAGTAAGGCTGGTCTTGATGAAACTCCGTAGCGGCATTGTTGTGCGGCTGCTTGATCAGAATCTGGTCGTGCCAGAGCCGCAGCGCAGTGCCGTTGAGCGTTTTCGCCGCTGCTGCCAGGCTTGGGTGAAGCGTGAGCGCCCGCATGGCATCGTCGTGGGTCCAGACATTAACATGCTGATCAAAGACCGGGCGATTGGAGAGGGGCGGGTTGCGGCGGGTGTAGTCGAGGGCGGCTTCGTAGAAATGCGCGGCCTCGCTCGGGGAGATCACGCTAGGGATGTGCACGAAGCCCTCGGTGCGAAACACGGCAATCTGCTCGTCGGTGACAGTAACCATACGGCCATTGTACGCGATAAAATAGCCCTATGCCTACCTACACCTACCGCTGCGATGACCCTTGTCAGACCTGTGGCGGTACTCAGGAAGTGTTCCAGCGCATGTCCGATGCGCCCCTGACCCAGTGCCAGGAGTGCGATAAAGCCCTCCGTCGCGTCGTGAGCCTGCCCCTGCGCGCCGTGGTGAACTCCGGCAACCTCTCCGACAGCAATATCGAGGCTAAGGGCTTCACCAAGTACGTGAGAGCGGGCAAGGGCCGCTACGAAAAAGTCGCGGGGTCGGCGGAAGCGCCCAGCACGCTCGACGGCAACAACACCGCCGATGGGCTCTAGCGCACCAGCTCCCAGGCAATATGCGCAAGCTCCGGGGCGATGAGTTTTTCCCAGGCCAGCACGACAGCTTTCGTGGAACCTGGTGTGGAGAAGATCGCCATGCCTTTGTAGGTGCCCGCCACGGCACGGGAGAGCATCGCCGCCGCGCCGACTTGCTCCCAGGAGAGCATTCGAAAGATCTCTCCGAAGCCTGGCAGAGTCTTCTCTAGCTTTGCCGCCAGCGCATCGTAGGTCGTGTCGCGCTGCGAAATCCCCGTCCCGCCGTTAAAGAGAAGCACCTGCACCCCCGCCACAAAAGCGGCATCAAGAGCAGCACTGACTTGCTCGGGTTCGTCTTTGATGATCTTGTAGAGAGCGAGCCGGTGCCCGGCGACGGCGAGCTCACGCGTTAAAAACTGCCCATTGAGATCATCGGCTTCGGTGCGGGTATCGCTGACGGTCACAATGCCGACCGTCACAGGGCCACGCTCGGCGGCGATTTTGTGGTGTTGCTCACGACTCATCAAAGGTATCCTACCCTATCATCGCGAATAGCTTTTACATGAAGACCAGCGGCTACACGTTCCTCACCGACGAGCAGGTTGAGCAGTTTCTTACCCAGGGCTTTGTGGTAATCAAAAATGCCTTCTCGCGCGAGCAGGCAGCGCACTGGAGCCGGGATCTCTGGACGCGCCTGGGCTATGCCCCGGAGGATAAAACCACCTGGGCGCAGCAGCGGATTCACATGCCGACTCTCAACCACAATGAAGTGCGGGAGTTTGCCCCCCAGGCTTTTGGCGCGATCTGCGAGCTCTGCGGCGGCGAAGAGCGGCTGACTAGTGCGCACTGGGGCGATGGCTTTATCGTCAATTTAGGCGAGGAAAGCCACACCACAAGCTGGGAGCCGCCGAGTGCCTCTGTGCCCGGCTGGCACAAAGACGGTGACTTCTTCCGACACTTTTTAGACTCTCCTGAGCAAGGCCTGCTCACGATTGTGCTCTGGTCCGACGTGCTCCCCACTGGCGGCGCGACCTTTGTCGCTGCCGACTCCGTGCCCGTGATCGCAAAATTCCTCGCAACGCACCCCGAAGGCGTTCGCCCCGAGGGCTTTGATTTCCAGAGTCTTATTTCGCAGTGCTCCGAGTTTCTGGAGGCCACGGGCGAGGCGGGTGATGTGTATTTGATGCACCCGTACCTGCTCCACGCCTCATCGAAGAACGCACTGCGCCTGCCCCGGCTGATCACCAACCCACCCGTGCATCTCAAAGAGCCCATGAACTTTAACCGGCCCGATGGCAACTACAGCCTGGTCGAGGCCGCCGTGCTCCGGGGCCTGGGTGTCGAGCACTTTGATTTTGTGCCCACCGCGCCCCGCGAAAGAATTATCCCCGAGCGCGAGCGAATTCAGGCTAAAATGCGCGAAGAAGAAAAGCGACGGCTGGAGATAAGCAACGTATGAGTGGATTTCTCATCTGGTGGAAGACAACCCCTCTGTATATTCGGATTCTGATGGCGCTGGTTCTGGGCGCAATTGTGGGGAAAATCTGGGGCGAGGGAGCGGCGAATCTGGAAGTGCCTGCCAAGCTGATCTTGCGCATGCTCGGGGCGCTGGCTCCCCCGCTGATTCTGATCGCGGTAATCCAGGCCCTAATGAAGACCGAGGTGCGTGGCAAGCTCGCCGCAAAGCTTGGGGGCCTGCTGGTACTCAATACCGTGGTCGCGATTGTGATTGGCTTACTGGTCGCCAATGTGATCCAGCCGGGCAAGCACGGCAGGCTGGAGCTGCCCGCCCCCAAGACCACGCTGTCGTCCAAAGAGAGCGACCCGCAAAAGAAACTTATCTTAGAGACAATGGAAAAATCGGGCTGGAAAGCGCCCGAGGCCAAGAAAGAGGTCTGGGAGCAGTTCCTCGACAATGTCCCCAAGAGCCTGGCCGGGCCACTGGTGGAGAACAATGTCATCGGGATTATTCTGCTGGCACTGGCCTTTGGAACCACGCTGCGGAAAGTGAAAGACCGCGCCGCGACAACCGTGATGCAAGCCGTGGATATTGCGATGGAGACACTGGTGAGCATTCTACATGGCATCATCCAGATCGTCCCGCTGGGCATCTTTGGCATTGTTGCCTCGATTGTGGGCAAGCAGGGCTTTGCGCCCTTTGCGGCGCTGGGCTACTTTATTGTGGCCGTACTGATTGCCTTGTTCCTACAGGCATGCTACTACTTAACCCGCGTTCGTTTCGGCTCCTGGGTGCGACCAACGACACTGCTTCAGGGCTGCCGCGATGCGCTGGTAATGGCGTTCTCCACCGCCTCCTCCACCGCCACGATGCCGGTGACTTTCGAGTGCCTCTGGACCAAAGTGGGCCTACGGGAGCGCTCGGCGAGCATGGGCTCGCTGGTCGGCTCGAACTTCAACAACGATGGCACGGCGCTCTACGAGGCGATGTCGGCGCTGTTTGTGGCGCAGCTTCTGGGGCAGAACCTCACTCTCCAGCAGCAGCTTCTTGTCGTGATTACCAGCATCGTGGCCTCCGTGGGCGCGGCGGGAATCCCCGAGGCGGGCCTGGTAACCATGACACTGGTCTTCACCGCCGTCGGGCTGGATGTGCGCTATATCGCCTTACTCTTCACGGTGGACTGGTTTTTAGACCGCTGCCGCACGATGATCAATGTGATGGGCGACATGAACATCTCCTGCCTTCTGGACGGCAAAGAGCGTGAGGAGCCCAGTGAGCGCCTCCCGGACGTGCTCCTCGGCAATGAATCCTAGAGGCGCACGACCATATCGAGCTTTTCGCTGTTTTTTCTCACCCCACCGTCGTCGGTATGATCCTGGCCGATGCTATAAAGAATGCAGCCCGCGCCGTCTTTTCGATAGCGCAGTGGTTGCTTGTCTGGGGAAAACGGGTCGGTTGGGAGCGTCGGAGAGTCTGGGAAGGTACCCGTCTTGGCTTTCTCTTCCAATAATGCCAGCGCCGATTCCCGCAAGTGACGTTGCGCTTGGGTATGGATCTGTGTCTTGTTGCTGGCTTGGGAAAACACGGGGGCGAGGATCAGAACCAGCAGGTTCTGGGGAAGGTTGAGCTTATCGCGCTCCCACACTTTCATTGTCGCAGCGAACCACGTCCCCAAGCTCTCGTAATCACCCGTGCGCTCTACCTCTCGCGCCTTGGCAAACGCCCCCCGCCAGAACAGCAGGAGCTGCTTTTCCCAGAACGGAACCGCGACAGGAGCCACAAACGACAGGCCTTCCCAGGCGGAGCCCTTCATCATTGCCCCACCAACCTCTTCCTCTACCTTGAACTTCCTTGAGCGCATCTGCTCCAGCGTCATCGCGCAGGCAACGACCTCGCCCTGGAAGTAGATCGTGGGCTTTGGAGGGGGACCAAATGCCGCCAATATCTCCCGTGCGTGCGTGCTGGGGCCAAAGCGTTTCAGAGTGGTGATGTAGCTCTTGTCAGCGATGGCGTGGAGCGCAACCGAAACCAAGGCAGCAATGACACAGGGAGTTTGTCCCATGAGGTTGCCCAGCTTCGCGCAGCGGGCCACATCTGCCCAAGCGCTAGAGGCATCGGTTGCAAGCGCGGCCCGTGCCGTGAATAAGCGCCCAAACCGGCGAACGATTGCAAACTCGGGGAATTGCAGGTTCATTCCCAGATTCCAGTCGTAGGCGAAGTCGCAGTGCGGACGCGCGGTGGCGTCTTCGGCAAGCTGAATCAAGTCGGCGTAGCGCACCAGGCTCTCCTGAAACGCCACACGAGCCTTGGGATCGTCGAGGTTCTTGCCAAATAGGTCGTAGGTGGCGTCCCAGTCATGAGACTCTTTTTCAGGGAGCGTTTGGTAGCGCCGGGTGAGTTCTTTGAGAAGTGGCCCGGCGTTTTGTGCGTCGGGAATAGGCGGGTTGGGGCGCAGATCCTCAGGCAGGAGCGGAATCCCCTCGCGGCGGGCAGCTTCGCGCTGCTTCTCCAGCAAGCCCGGCCCGGAGATGGAGAGTGTCAAAATGCCTACCACGGGAGAGGAGACCAGCGTGATGCCACTCCACCTCAAAATCGCGCGTCGTGTTGGGTTCATGGAGAAATAGACGTAGCAAGCTACAGTTTGGTTACGGCGTCTGCGTCCGCCCACACGAACGTGGGCGTCTATGAGCCTCATTCTTCGGCTGTGATGTCGCTCCGCGACCGGCTCGGTTCGTCGTCGCGGAGCGACATTATGGCGCGAAGCGCCCGTAGACGCCCACGTTCGTGTGGGCGGAATTAAACGGAGTGAATTCCTGTCTTAGCCCAGCGACTTGCATAGATTCGCCATCTCAATGGCGGCGACGGCAGCCTCGGCTCCTTTGTTGCCCGCCTTGGTTCCCGCGCGCTCAATGGCCTGCTCAATCGTATCGCACGTCAAAACGCCGAAAGTCACGGGGGTGTCGGTGGCGAGCATGGCCTGTGCGATTCCCTTGCTGGCCTCCGACGCAATGTAGTCGTAGTGGTCGGTGGAGCCACGGATCAGACACCCGAGGCAGACCACGGCATCGTACTTGCCCGACGCAGCCATTTTCCGTGCGATCAGCGGAATCTCAAACGTCCCTGGCACGCGCGCAATCGCCACTTTCTCCGGGTCGCCGCCATGCCGACGGAACGCATCGAGCGCTCCTTCGAGCAGTCGCTCGGTGATAAACCCGTTCCAGCGGGAGATAACGATTCCAATTCTGAGCCCGGTCGCAACCAGACTTCCTTCAAAAACCTGAGGCATAATCCGCAGTATACCCTTTCCGTTCCCCCTTCCTTCGTCCCACGGAACGTGGATCAGAGCGAAGGAAGGGGGCTAGGGGGATGGATGCGCAGCAGCCCGAACAATCTCGAGGATCCACTGGGTGTCTTTGACCATGTCCGAAAGGCGGCAGAACTCATCGTGGGTGTGGACTTTTTCCATACCCGTCGCCAGAACCGTGGTCGGAATGCCATACGCGTTGAAGTGGTTGCCATCCGAGCCACCACCTGACTCGACATAGCTCACGGGAAAACCCGCAGCCTCGGCGGCGCGGGCGGCGAGCGCTAGGACGGGGCTGTCTTTCTCCAGTCGAAAGGCGGGGTACTCCCCGATGATCTGGACGTGGGCGGTCGCACCAATTGCCGTCGCCTCACGCTCGAAAGTCTCTTTCATGTGCGCGGTCTGAGCGACAAGCTTCTCTTGGACACGGGAGCGTGCCTCCGCGATAATCACCACTTCGCCGGGGACGATATTACGGGCGAGGCCACCGTGAATGGTGCCGATATTGGCCGTAGTCTGCGCATCAATGCGCCCGAGCTGCATCTTGCTGATGGCGTTTGCGGCGGCGACAATCGCGCTGATCCCAAGTTCCGGGGCCGCGCCCGCGTGGGATTGCTTGCCGGTGATCGTCACGCGAAAAGAGTTCTGTGCCGGGGCGGCGTAGGTGAGCTGCCCCACGGGCGGGCCCGCGTCCAGAACAAAGCCGTACTTTGCCTTGATCAACGTCGGGTCGAGCAGGCGTGCGCCCACCAGCCCGATCTCCTCGCAGATTGTCAGGAGGAGCTGGATGTCGCCGTGGGGCTCGCCGGACTCGCAAAGCTGGGTCATGGCCTCAAGGATCGGTGCCATGCCGCACTTATCATCGGCTCCGAGGATCGTGTCTGAGGCGGCGGTGATAATATCGCCGTCTAGGGCGATCTCCAGGCTGGGGGTGGGTTCCACGGTGTCGAAGTGCGAGGAGAAAAAGATTCCGGGAGCACCTTCGACGCTGCCTTTTTTGAAGGCAATGAGGTTCCCAATGCTGCCCGGCTCGCCAGGGAGCCGTAGGTGGGCATCATCGAACTCCACGGTAAAGCCCAGTTTCTCTAAGTAGGTTGCGGCCCACTCAGAAACGGGTTTTTCGTGACGTGAGGGCGTGTTGAAGCGGACTAAAGTGAGGAAAGTGTCGAGGAGGCGGGGCTCATTAATGCTCATGGGTTGAAGTGTACCCAAAAACGAACAAAGAGGCTCCTCGACAAATTGAGGAGTCTCTTTGATATCACACGAAAAAAACAGAGGAACCTACGGAGGAGCCCCACCTGCTGGTCTCTGCGGTGCCATACCCTGTACAGGTGCAGGAGCAGCAGCCCCACCCATACCATTTGGCGTGACAATAGATGCTCCCTTTGGAGGGGTGCTATCAATCTTTTCTTCTTTAGCACATCCTACTAAAGATACCAACCCAGTGCAGAGCATTGCCAGCACCAGAATTATTTTTTTAGACATTGTTCTTATTTCTCCTGAATCGGATCGTGCCAGTACCACTGGTACCTGTTGCCTGCGGTATTATTCCCTGAAACATAGATGCCCCCCGTCAGTCGTCCTGTCGCATCTACGGCTGGGAAAGGCGATTGGGTTCCGCCCGCCCGCACGAACTTCACATGGCCATCCATGTACGTTACATTACCACCTTGACCGTGAATCCAGGCGGACCCATAGAGACCATGACCAAACCAGCAAAGAGTCTGAGTATTACGAGTGAAAACATAGGGAACTGCAGCAGGTAAACCACAACCATTTTCACTCGGTAGGGGCATGAGGAACGTGTATCCGCGAATGCGGTTTCTAAACTCCATGGCTAAGTAGGTGCTTGCCGGAGTTGCGGTTCCAGCCATGGGCCAAGCACTCAGGTAGCCATTGTAGGCAATGGACATGCCAGTGGCAAGCTGAAGTTGGTTTGTGGGAGGAGGGTTAAACGGATCAAATTGAATGCCTGAAGGACAGGCATAGATATTATAGTTCTTCAAATAGGGCTGAATCGCAATACCCCAGCTACTGCGGGTCAGAGGGGAAGCGGGCGCTGGAGCAAGGACATTCTCGGGGACAGTGTAGAGTGTGCCGATATTAGAATTGACGACCCCATTGTGTGGAAGGGTGATCGGGAACAGCTCATCGTAGTCCTGATTGTACATCATGATTCCGGTGGCGAACTGCTTCATATTGCTCACACAGGCGATACCACGCGCCTTCTCACGAGCTTGTGCAAAGACAGGGAAAAGTATGGCGGCAAGAATCGCGATGATCGCGATCACGACAAGTAACTCGATCAGCGTGAAGCCACGCCGTCGTGGGTTAAGATAAGACATAATTACCCTCGATTGTTTTGATTTGTTTAGAATTATAAGAAATCCCTTAGATAAGACAGTCTCACAAAACTAGACATTGAAATTTTACCCCACTTCCAGGCAAGGGGGCAACCTTTTTACTTTTTCTCAAGTGCCTGGTGAGAAAACTCACTCTACAGAGTGGACGGGGGAAGCACTGACTCTTTTGCGCTACCCCGTGGTGCAGTCGCCACCGCATCTAATTTTAGACACGTATTAGCTCGCTTTAGCCGCCGGGCAGGTAGTACCAAAGACACCAGAGATTCAGCACGACGAGCGCTGCGACCAGCCCTTGCGCCGCTCGCTTGCGTTTTGTCGAGGGAAAGAGAGCGAGATAGCCATATCCGGTAATCGCACCGAAAGGAGCCAGTATTACATAAAAATAACGCCCCTGTGGAGAAAAATGCCGCCAGTTGAAAATACAAAAGATGACACTGGTGGTAACAAGGACGATTCCACTTGCGAGTAACCATGCCTGCCTTGCACGGCAGTGCACCCGGCGTCGTGCTCCCCAGAGTGCAGCGGTTTGCCAGAGCAGGAGTCCAACAAAAACCGGCATGGGTAGGTGCTTTTGAAGCCCATCAAAGGTGCCCCAGAACGAGCGCCAGCCCCACGCTGTGATAGAGAAGAGATAGCGCAAGGGGGAGAAACCACGGGTAGCCTGGTAGTGAGGGTAGCCTGGCTGACTCCCATCCCAGAGCCGATCCGCCGCGCCTTTGCAGAGAGCATCGCCGCAGCGGCTGATATTGGCAAGAAACCACCAGCCAGTGGCTCCAAGAGAGGTCAGTAGCATCGCCAGAGTTATCTTTGCGGCTTTCTGTCCGCCGAAGCGCCAAGCGAGAGCAAGAAATACTGCGGGGAAAAGCCCCAGGCACGTCAGCTTGCTCCCCATGCCCACGGCGCACCAGAGTGCCAGCTCTCCCACACGCTGCCGCCCACGGAGCGCTTCCGCCAGTGCCGCAAAAACCGCCGTGGCCGCCAGTGCCGCCAGGTTCTCATTGCTCATTCCGCCGGAGAGCGAGGCGCGCATCGGCACCAGTGCCACGAGCCACGCCGCCAGCTCTCCGACATGCCGTCCATAGAGCGCCCGCGTCGCTCGAAATGTCAGCCAGACCGTCAGTGCGCCCAGCAGTACCGAGAAGACTCGTACCGCACGTGCTCCCCCCAGCTTCCAGAAAAGAGCCCCTACCATGTGATAGAGCGGCGGATGCACCGAGACGGCGTAGTCCGAGTTGTAGGGAGGCAGGCTGGTGTGAGCGGCCCACCAGCGCACTGTCAAGACATGGCTTATCTCATCGGGCTGCCAGTTTCCAAACGGATTGTTTAGGCCACGAACCAGCGGAACACCCAAAGCCCAGGCGAGGCCAAGCAGTAGAGCCACGAGGGTTGGTATTGCTCCCCCACGCCTCACGCAGTGCCTCCACCGTGGCGCTCTTGCTCGTTGGCGAGCCGCCAGTGGCGCTTGAAGTAGTGCCAGCGCCGCAGATACTTCTGCTCGCTCTGGAAGATCTTCCCAACGAGCTTGGACTTGCGGGGGCGCGTGACAGTCGCACTGCCCGAAATCGCTTTCTCCGGCATCCAAGCGGCAAAGACACTCTCAATGCCACTCCGTGTGCTCGCCTGGTGCTTCTCCAGCACAGCAAATGCTGCCTCGCCAGCGGCTTTGCGTGTCTCCGGATCGCTCAGCCAGGCGGCTAGTGCTTCGGCCCATTCAGAGTCCGTGCCACAGAGCAGTGCGCCCTTGGTTTCAAGCAGCGCCACCGAACGTGCGGCAATGGTTGGGACACCGACGGCGGCGGCCTCTAGGAACTTAATCTCGCTCTTGGCATGATTAAAAGGCTGCGTCAGATCCAGTGGTGCCAGGTTGATGTCCACTTGTGCGATCAGCCCCGGAAGCTCGCGCCACGGCACATACGGGTGCCGCCGAACCCGCCCGTTCTGCTCAAAGCGCCGTAGCGGCCCCGGCAGTGCCACCGTTCCCACGACCAAGAACCGCGCCTGCGAAAAACGCTCCAGTGCCGCCGCCAGTGGCAATGCTATATCAGCAAGATCCGCATCGTGGGTCGGGGAGCCGGAGAGATAGCCCAGCGTCACCCTATCGTCCTGCCGTAATTTTCCAAATGCCTCGCGGCGCTCACGAGCACTCTGCGAGAGCATCAGAAGCTCAGTGCCAAGGAAATTGCGAATCACCTCCCCCTGCCGCTGAGACGGCTGTCCCCCTCCGGCTCTCGCTCGTTCCTCGCTGCGAAGGGGGACAAATGTGGTGTGCTGTGCGAGGAACTCCGTGCTGAAGAGAGCACCATCGGCGTTTTGTAGTGTCTGGAGATTGGCCTCGGCATCGCGCTTGCTGTGCCGGTAGCGCAAAGGATCGTCGGGGAAGAGCGTCCCCGTGTGGCGGGCGTGCTCCAAGTCAAAAATCAGATCATCCGCGCTGTAGACGACCCGGGCACCAACGCGCCGTGCCGCCGCCGCGAACGCGCTCCCAGGCCCACCCCACGGCAGGCGATGGAGCACCACAATATCATGGGCCACGCGCACCGCGTCTTGGCCTGCGGAGACATGCTCCGCCGTGTGGCCCGCCGCAACCAGCGCCTCACACAGATGAACACAGCGGTAACGATTCGTGGCATCGTCGGCCTGGCTCGGGTAAACAAAGAGAATGTGCACGGCCCATTTTACGGTATAGTGAGATGCAAGAGGAGGTTTTTTTGATGTCTTTTGTTGCAACTCTGGCGGCCGCACTGATCTCTGGTGCACCGACTTTCTCTCTGCAAGCACCTGCTCTAACGCCGCGAGCTACGCTAAAATAGGCTTGACAAGCTCCCCATAAACATCGGTGAGGCGGAAGTCGCGGCCCTGGTAGGGATAGGTGAGGCGTTTATGATCCACGCCCAGCAGGTGCAGGATCGTGGCGTGCAGATCATGAACACTCACGGGGTCTTTGACAATATTGTAGGAGAACTCGTCGGTCTCGCCGATGGTCACGCCGTGCTTGACACCCGCTCCGGCAAGAAAGAGCGAGAAACAGCGCGGGTGGTGATCACGACCGTAGTTGTCCATTGAGAGTGCGCCCTGGGAGTACACGGTGCGCCCAAACTCCCCACCCCAGACAATCAGCGTGTCCTCCAGCATCCCACGCTGCTTGAGATCTTTGATCAGCGCTGCCGTGGCCTGATCCGTGTCCTTGAGCTGGCCCTTGATGGCACTGGGCAGCCCGCCGTGGTGGTCCCAGCCCATGTGGAAGAGCTGGATAAAGCGCACGCCTTTCTCGCAGAGCCGCCGGGCTAGGAGGCAGTTGTGGGCGTAGCTTCCCGGGCGACTCACATCCGGGCCGTACATTTCCAGGGTTGCCGCCGACTCCTTGGTGAGATCGGCGAGCTCGGGCACCGACGCTTGCATCCGAAACGCCAGCTCGTACTGCGAGATACGCGTGGCAACTTCCGGGTCGCCGGTCTGACCGAGCTTGATTTTATTGAGTGCACCCAGCTCATCGAGCATCTCGCGCCGCATGCCTCGGTCCACACCCGCCGGATCGGAGAGATACAAAACAGGGTCGCCGGAGTTGCGCAGTTTCACGCCCTGGTGCTGGGTCGGCAAAAAGCCCGCTCCCCAGAGCCGATCATAGAGCGGCTGGTCATCGGGGCGGCCACTGCCCTTGCTGGTGAGCACCACATACGCGGGCATGTCTTTGTTGAGTGTCCCAAGGCCGTAGCTCAACCACGAGCCGATACTGGGTCGTCCGGCAAGCTGCGAGCCCGTCTGGAAAAAAGTAATCGCCGGGTCGTGGTTGATCGCCTCGGTGTGCATCGAGCGGATCACGCACAGCTCGTCGGCCACTTCCGGCAGGTGCTTCCAGAGATCCGAGAGTTCCACGCCGCTCTGGCCGTGTTTCTTAAAGGCGTAGGGCGAAGGCGCGGTCGGGAAGTTCGTCTGCCCACTGGTCATGGTGGTCAGCCGCTGGCCCTTGCGAACCGACTCGGGAAGATTTTGCCCTCGGTACTTCTCCAGCGTCGGTTTACTGTCGAAGAGCTCGAACTGGCTCGGTGCCCCGGATTGAAAAAGATAGATCACGCGCTTGACCTTACCCCCCTTCCCCCGCAGGGCGGGGGTGGCCTGCGCCTCACCCTCCAGCAGCCCCAGCGCCGCTAGTCCCAGCCCCGTTGCGCTCTTTAAAAGAGTCCGACGGTTTAGTGCGTCTTGCGCTTTATACAGCTCGTTCATGATGCCCCACGGTTCGTGATGGTCATATGAAATTCCTGCACAGCATGATAACCTCAGACTTAGCGAAGCAAGGAAATCTCATGCAGACCGTCAATATTCACGAAGCCAAGACCCATCTCTCCCGCCTGCTGGAAGCCGTCGAGCGTGGCGAGGAAGTAAAGCGGTTGATGCGTTTCCCTCTGGCATAACACAACGCTCCGCGAACCAGCTTGAGCCCGGCAGCCGCGTGCTGATAGAAGTCTCCCCCTACAACCCATCCCTAGGGCGTATTCTGAAACGCCTCCGCTAGAGTGATCATCCTCCTGGCGGGACGCCGCCCAGCCGAATCACAATCCTCAGAAAGATAGAGTTCACCGCTGATTGCATACTCTCTGATTCGCGAAAGAGCCGGGGAAATCCTGTGTGTTAGGGAGTGAGGCGGCGATCCCACATGGACCACTGCACTAGGTTACCCTGCATCTTGAATGTCTGGGTATAGCGCATCCACTTTGCATGCCCATCCCCAAAGACACAGATAAAGCCGCCGGAGTGGTAGACTTTATCGTTATTCGCGGTGCGTTGCGCGGTGGGGAGGTAGCGGAAGAGGGCATCGGGACTGACGATCTGGACGCTCAGACCAGCCTGTACCGAGGGCTGGTAAGCTCCCCCGACAAAGTCGCCCGTGCCATGGTAGTGCACCCCACCCGAGTGGCAAAGTCCGCGCCCCTCGTAGCGCTCGGTCAAGATAATCGTACTGGCAGGCTTATCTATTGCCGCCTGAGGACACCCCCAGTTCGGAGCCATCGTCCCCCCCGGCGCTTCCCCTCCACCCCCTGCAAGATTGGCAATGGTGTTCATGCTGCGCCGTGTGTTGTCGTAGCGCACCCCCCCAACAATAGTGGCAACATTATCCGGGCACCAGGCGGGCACGATGACATTTTTTGATCCTCCTGTCTGATCGGACGGGCAACCGTAAACACCAATGTTCTTGACATAGGGGAACGTCGTAATGCTCCAAGGATCACGACGGTTGGTTGCATCGTTGCCATCCGCAATGCGTGAGGGGGGGAACTGCTCATCATAGTCTTGAGAGTACATCATGATACCAAGAGCAATCTGTTTATTGTTTGAGAGACAGCTTGTCTGGCGGGCTTTCTCACGGGCTTGGGCAAAAACGGGAAAGAGAATGGCAGCAAGAATCGCAATGATCGCAATGACCACAAGAAGCTCAATCAGGGTAAATCCTCGACGAGAAGTGTCCGATTTCATTATCAAAACCTCCTGGCAGTCTATATGTAAACATGGCAGCACTGCCAGATAGATTGTAGATCAATAGAGATGATGTGTCAAGTCGGGGGGACGCCTCCCAGGCGCATCACAACCGCGAGGATAATTGTCACCGTAATTGCGGCGAGCAGCGTTGTCCAGAAGACGCACTCGGCGGCGAGCTCCACATCGCCTTTTTGCTCGATGGCTAGAAAGATGGAGTTCACCGCCGTCGGGCCTGCGGAGGCGACGATGAGCTGTGCGCCGGGCCACGGCCAGAGCCCCAGCTTCCAGACAACCAAACCAGCGACAGCGGGCAGGCAGAGGAGTTTGAAAAATGCCACGGGGAGGATCATGCGCCAGCGCGGCATGCGCCACTGGGTCGCGAGCTGCACCCCAAGCGTCACTAAAGCCAGCGGCACCAGACCATCGGCGACAAGATGCAGCGCGTAGTCAATCGGCTCCGGCAGGTGCAGCCCAGTTGCCCGTACCGTCAGCCCCGCCACCATAATAGACAGAATCGGGAGCTTGAGAACCTCTACGATTCCCTGCTTCCAGCCACTGCCCGTGATCGCCGCCGAGAGCCCGTAGCCGATCACCCAGAGCGAGAGATTGGCCGTCATGATCACCAGCGCCTGCACCTCGCCGCCGGGCTTGCCAAAAGCGCGCACGGCCACGGGAATCCCGAAGTTGCCCGCGTTGAAGATCACCGAGGCCAGCAACACAACCGCCAGTTTCTCCCGTGGCACACGTTTCCAGACCAGAAAGCCGTAGAGCGGCAGCGCCAGCAGCGCCTGGATGAGCAGAATCGTGCCCGCGATCCCCGCGATCTGCCCCAGAGTGAGCTTGGAGTCGGCGATATGCACAAAAAGAAACGCGGGAATGAAGAGATAGAGCTGGAGATTTGAGAGGCTCTGCATCTCAATCGGGTGCCGTTTCTGGAGCAAGGCTCCCAGCGCCACAAGTAGCAAAATCGGTGCGAGCACTTTCCCAAAGAGAAACCCAAACTCAACCAGTAGCTCACCCAACATGGCATCCATTGTATCGCGTGGCGAAAACAGGCAAACGTGTGTATACTGCAAACAAACTTTTACCAGAAAGGAAGTGAAACTATGCTATCAACAAAACAACAAGAAATTCTGGAGGTCATTCGTCAAGCACTCATGCGCGATGGGCAGGCTCCCACGGTGCGCGAGATCGGAAAGTTAACGGGCCTGCGCTCCTCGTGCTCCGTCCAGAAGCACTTGAACTCGCTACAGGAAAAGGGCTACATCAAGCGCGACCCGTACAAGTACCGCTCGGTGGAGCTGCTCATGGACGGTGCACCGATGACGAGGCGACGCACCGTCACGGTTCCGTTGCTGGGCCGTGTGGCGGCGGGCGCCCCGATCTTCGCGACGGAGAATATCGAGGAGAGCTACCCTCTGCCCGAGGCGTTCGTCCCCCGCGATGCCGACTGCTTCATGCTCAAGGTAAAAGGCGACTCGATGATGGATGCTGGAATCTTCGATGGCGACTTTGTCGTGGTGCGCAAGCAAGAGACCGCCAACGCCGGAGAGATTGTCGTGGCACTCATTGACGACGAAGCGACCGTGAAGACGTTCTACCCGGCGGGTGACAATGGGATTCGCCTCCAGCCAGAGAATCGCTACATGAAGCCCATCATCACTAAGAACGCCAGTATCATGGGCCGCGTCGTGCTCACCATGCGCCAGTACAGCTAGATTTTCGCCCCGGTTTATCGGGGCGAAACAACGCAGGGGCGACTTTCAATACCCGTAGGTGCGGGTGTGGGCTTCCTCTAGCCAGGTCGCGAGGAGCTGAATGCTCGCTTCGATATCCGTAATCGCCGAGGACTCATTGACCGTGTGGACATAGCGACAGGGAGTTGAGAGGGTAAAGCTGGGAATGCCCCCGCGCACGCGCTGCATTCCCCCCGCATCGGTGCCGCCCCGGTTCAGAATCTCAAGCTGGTAGGGAATACTGTGCGCCTCAGCGACATCACGGAAGTGGCGCACGAGCTTCGGGTGGCACAGCAGCGACGAGTCCATGATCTTAATGGCGGTCCCCTTGCCCAGTGCCGTCACCTGCTCGGCCACATCGCCGCCGGGAATGTCCATTGCGAGTGTCTCATCCAGCGCAATCGCAATATCCGGCTCAATCGCGTAGGCTGCCGGGGTTGCGCCGCGCAGGCCCACTTCCTCCTGCACCGTTGCCACGGCGTAGATCTCGCACTGGTGGGAGCTCATGGCACGGATCGCCTCGATCATAATAAAGACCGAGAGGCGGTTATCCAGAGTCTTGGACATGACATTGTGGCCGATCCGCTCACAGGTGCGTGCCAGAGTTACCGGGTCACCGATCTCCACTTTCTTCTTTACTTCGTCGGCGGAAAGCCCTAAGTCCACAAACAATCCCTCCAGCTTGGGTGGCTTGCTCAGCTCCTCCGCGCTGGCCGTATGGATCGGCTTGCTGGAGGGCATCAGCGCCCCGAGCAGCGACTCCCCAGTAAATCCATGCACCCAGACCCGCTGCGCCACTAGATTACGCGGATCGAAGCCCCCGACCGGCTGTAGGCGGATAAAGCCCTTGTCGTCAATGTGCTTGACCATGAACCCGATCTCGTCCATGTGCGCCGCGATCAACACTTTGGGGCCGCCGGTGCCTTTCTTGTGCCCGATCACATTGCCCATCACGTCCACGGAGATAGAGTCCACCAGCGGTGCCAATGCCTCGATCACAACCTCGCGAATCGGCTCCTCGCGGGAAGGAATCCCTGGCGTCTCACAAAGTGTCTTGAGTAAATCAAAATTAAACATGGTGCGTATTGTACCTAAGCCACCCCAAAAACGGCGGGTACAATACTTTTGATGAACGTTCTTCTGGCGGGTCCGCGCGGCTTCTGTGCGGGGGTGGATCGGGCGATTGAGATTGTGGAGATCGCGCTGGAGGTCTACGGGGCGCCGCTCTATGTCCGGCACGAGATCATCCACAACGAGCATGTCGTGGCACGACTCCGCGAGCGCGGCGTGGTCTTCACGGACTTTCTCAGCGACGTGCCACCAGGGAGCAATTTGATCTTCTCGGCACATGGGGTCTCGCCTGCGGTGCGGGAAGAGGCAATTGCACGGCAGCTTAATGTGATTGATGGCACCTGCCCACTCGTCACCAAGATTCACTTAGAAGTGCATAAATTTCTCAAGCGCGGCTATGGGATCTTCTTTATTGGGCACCAGGGCCATGTCGAGACAGAGGGGACGATGGGCGAGGCTCCGGGGAAGCTAATTCTTGTCTGTGAGGAGCACGAGGTGGCTGATTTAACGGAGCCGCCCGATGAAAAGCTGATTTACTTGACCCAGACCACCCTCTCCATTGACGAAACGCGCGGCATTGTGGACGCGCTCAAGGCGCGCTTCCCGAGGATGGAGAACCCGCCGTCATCGGATATTTGCTACGCCACACAGAACCGTCAGGACGCCGTGAAAGTGCTCGCCACAAAAGCCGATACAATTTTAGTGATCGGCTCCCAGACATCGAGTAACTCCCGCAGTCTACGGCAGGTGGCGCAGGCGCACGGCGCACGCGCATTTCTCATTGACGATGCGAGCTTTTTGACAGACGCCATGCTAGAGGGCGCACAGACCGTCGGCGTGACCTCGGGCGCATCGGCTCCCGAGGACATTGTGCAAGGCGTAATCCAGGCACTACAAGGCCGTGGCGCGACAAGTGTCGAGGAGTTTCGCGTACTTGAAGAGGATATGGTGTTCAAGCTCCCGCCGGGGCTGGTGGAACTTTTGCCCCCTAACCCCCGCCGGGCGGGGGGACAATAAGGAATATTTCCGCATATCCCCCCCGTCGTACGGGGGATGGGGGGCTCGGGTATAATCCCCCCATGAAACACACACATTTAGACGCTGAGCGCGAGCGGAGGATGGCCTGGTTTCGCGAGGCGCGCTTTGGAATGTTTATTCACTGGGGCCTCTACGCCATGCCGGGCGGGGTCTGGAAGGGCCGCGAGGTGAACGGGATCGGGGAGTGGATTCAGACCAATGCCCAGATCACCCCCACCGACTACGAGCCGCTCCAGCAGCAGTTCAACCCCGTGAAGTTCAGCGCGAAAGAGTGGGTTGCCACCGCCAAAGATGCCGGGATGCGCTACATGGTCATCACCAGCAAGCACCACGACGGCTTCTGTTTGTGGGACTCTAAACTCACGGACTGGGACGTGATGGGCACGCCGTTTAAGCGCGATATTCTCAAAGAGCTGGCGGCGGAGTGCCGGAAACAGAAAATCAAGCTCTGCTTCTACCACTCCATCATGGACTGGCACCACCCCGACTATCTGCCACGTCGTGGCTGGGACAAGCGCCCTGTCGCCGAGGCCAACTTCAATCGCTACATCGAGTACATGAAGGGCCAGCTTAAAGAACTCCTCACCGGCTACGGCCCGATCGGGATCGCCTGGTTCGACGGCGAGTGGGAAGGCACCTGGACACACGATAAAGGCGTGGATCTCTACAAGTTCGTCCGCTCTCTTCAGCCCAACATCATTGTCAATAACCGTGTGGACAAGGGCCGTCAGGGCATGGCGGGAATGACCAAGGGCGATTTCGCGGGCGACTATGGCACGCCCGAACAAGAGATTCCCGCCAATGGCTTTGGCGAGGGCGTCGACTGGGAGTCCTGCATGACCCTCAACGACACCTGGGGCTTTAAGAGCAAGGACACCCACTGGAAGTCCACGGAGACGCTCCTCAGGAATCTCATTGACTGCGCCAGCAAAGGCGGCAACTATTTACTGAATGTTGGGCCCACTCCGGAGGGGACATTCCCGCAGCCGATTGTTGAGCGCCTGGCAATGATGGGCAAGTGGCTCAAAGCGCATGGCGAGGCGATCTACGGGACGCAGGCCAGCCCGTTTTCCAAGCCGCTGCCCTGGGGCCGTGTGACGCGCAAGGAAAATAAACTCTATCTGCATGTCTTCAACACCAGCCAGCCGGCCATACTGCTTCCTGGCCTAAAAACAAAAATAAAGTCCGCGCGGACACTGGCGGGCTACCCCAAGCCGCCTGTGGGTGTCCGCATCGAGCCCAACGGAAACCGTGCCGCCTCGTTTCCATTAGGAAAAGAGCGCATCAGTGTTCCCGTAAGTGCCAGCCCGGAAGGCATCACCCTCACGCTCCCGGAGTCGCTAAAAAACCAGCTTCTTCCCGTAATCGTGCTGGAACTCGACGGCCCACCCACCGTGGAGTTGCAACTATTTGCCGAGTTTGGCTGTTCTTGGTTGTACGATGCTTGAACTGAAGAACCTGACCAAGCGCTACGGCGAACGAGTGGCTGTGGATCGGCTCTCGCTGAACGTGAAGCGTGGGGAGCGCTTTGGTCTGCTCGGCCCTAACGGTGCGGGCAAGACCACGACTATCTCGATGCTGGTGGGTGCTCTTAAGCCCGACAGTGGCGAGATACTCTTTAATGGCGAGCCGCTCTCAGGCGAGAGTGACCCGCTCAAGCGCAAGATCGGCTATGTTCCCCAGGAGCTGGCCCTCTACGACGACTTAACGGCGGTGGAGAACCTGCGCTTCTTCGGGGCGATTTACGGGCTAAGTGGCTCGCACTTGGCAGAGCAGGTGAATCAAGCGCTGGAGCTCGCGGGGCTGGCGGATCGTGCCAAGAGCCGGGTACGGACATTTTCCGGGGGGATGAAGCGCCGCTTGAACCTCGCCGCCGCGCTACTTCACGAACCAGAGCTGCTGGTGCTAGACGAGCCCACTGTCGGGGTGGACCCTCAGAGCCGTAATGCGATTTTTGAGGCACTGGAGAAGCTCGCCGCCCGGGGAATAACGCTGCTCTACACCACGCACTACATGGAGGAAGTGGAGCGCCTCTGTGAGCGGATCGCCATCATGGACCAGGGGCAGATTGTCGCCGAGGGCACTCTGGCCGAGCTCGGGGAGCTCCTGCCACGAAAAGAGAGCGGCTCCATCACCCTGGAGAGTAAGGAAGCGACCCTGGAGCTGCTTAAAGCCCACGGGCTGACCTGGCACGATGCCAGCGAGCGCGGTGGCCTGGAATCCGTCTTTCTCCACCTGACCGGAAGGAGCCTGCGCGACGAATGAACCGAGTTTTCCGTGCCCTGGTCGCCAACGACCTGCGCCTCTTTTTCTCTGACAAGCGAGCGCTTGTCGCCACGATCTTTGTTCCCATTCTCATCGCCTCATTTTTTGCCATGATCTTTGGCGGAGGCAGTGATGCAAAAAAGGCGACAATCGCCGTGCTGGTCGCGGATGCGGATCAGAGCAAAGTTTCTCGAAAAATTATAGAGGGACTGAGGATCGAGGGAAGCTTCACCCTGACGCCAGCCAGCGAAGAGGCGGCGCGTGCAGCGGTGGGAAGAGGAAAAGCCTCAGTAGCGCTCGTGATCCCCAAAGACTTTGGCAAGCAGTCCGCAAGCGCGATGTTCAATCCCTTGGCACCGCGCCCCAAGCTCACGTTTCTCTACGACCCAGCGCACAACGCGGATCTGCAGATGGCGCGTGGCCTCATGACCCAGCAGGTGATGCAGGTGGTCAGCCAGGAAGCCTTCTCTAACCCGGAAGTCAGCGGAATTGGCGATGCGCTCAAGCTGGCCGAGGCGGACACGAGCCGCGATCCCCAGGAAAAATCCGCTCTCACGGAGATGCTCCGCAGCGTCCAGAAGTGGCAAAGCCGACCGCCCAAGGCCGCAGAGAGTGCTGACTCCTCGCCCGGCATGGGCATGTCGAATCCCTGTGAGATGGAGAGCGAAGCGGTAGTCGCTAAAAAACCTAACGAACCCAAGGACGCCAGTGGGGGCAAGGCGGGGGCAACCCACGTCTTTATTGGAATGGGGGTTCAAGGGCTGCTCTTTTTCGCAATAGACTTTGCAATCGGGATGGTGCGCGATAGGCGGCTAGGGCTCTGGAAACGGCTAAGGGCCGCGCCGATCTCGCGTTTGATGCTCCTGGGAAGCCGCTGGATCTCGTCTACTCTGATCGGGCTGGTAGTGCTCTGCGCAGTGCTAGCTTTTGGAGCAATGCTCTATGGCATCCGGGTCAATGGGAGTACGGTCGGCTTTCTCTTGCTGGCCGTGGCCTCGTCGCTCATGGTTGCGGCGTTCGGGCTGCTGATCGCCGCGCTGGGTCGCACCGAGGGACAGTGCCGGGCGTTCGCAGTGCCCGCGGTACTGACCATGAGCTTTTTAGGGGGCGCGTGGATTCCGACCTTCATGATGCCCGCCTGGGTGCAACCGATCTCGCAGCTTCTCCCCACGCGCTGGGCCGTAGATGGTTTCGACCTCGTTACCTGGCGCGGGCTGGGTCTCGTGGACACGCTCCCGTCACTGGGAGTGGTGCTACTCTTCGCTTTTATCTTTGCCGGATTCGCTCTGACACGGTTTCGCTGGGAAGAGTGACTACTCCGCACGCATGAATGCGGCGGCTTCTACAGATTGACTGACTCTCTGTAGTCCCAGAGAGATTATGTTTAGGGCGGCATTGTGGTCACGGTCAAGCACCAGACCACAGTTCGGGCAGGAGTGAACCCTTTCGGAGAGTTTCTTCCTGACCCGATACCCGCAGCACCCAGAGGGTACCCGACAATCCTGACTGGTATACGCGGGTTCAACACTGACCAACCGACGAACGGCACTTTCAGCCTTTTGCGTCAGGACAGAGCGGAACATGCTCCACGATGCGTCAGAGATGCTTTTGGCAAGCACCCTGAGGGTACCCGGGTTCTTGACCATACCTTTGACATTGAGGTTTTCTACGACAATCGTGCCGTAGCGATTGACAAGACGACGGGCGAACTGGTGAACAAAGTTATGACGACGGTTGCGGATACGTTCGTGAATACGAGAAACCACCTTACGGGCTTCCCTTCGGGAAGAACTACCTCGTTTTTGCCGAGAGAGTTTCCGTTGCGCTTTTGCCAGAGCCTTTTCCTCCTTGCGGAAGAATCGGGGATTTTCGAGGGTCGAACCGTCCGAGAGCGTCGCAAATTGGGAAAGACCAACGTCAATCCCGATGCTTTCTTGCGATTCTGATAACGATTCAACCACCACCTCACACAAGAAGCAAGCGAACCATTTTTCACTACGTTTGCGGAT
The DNA here is from genome assembly GCF_043757465.1 of Armatimonas sp. Lineage (GTDB taxonomy): Bacteria > Armatimonadota > Armatimonadia > Armatimonadales > Armatimonadaceae > Armatimonas. Next base: position 2,076 of record NZ_JAYVPL010000028.1, on the reverse strand, counting down.
TGTCAGTGTCTTGATTTCGCCTTCGATAGCGCGATAAAACACCACCTTGACCACACCAATTTTGAACAAAGTCAGAGCATTTTCCGTGACGCTATAGCCACCCTGCGTGAAGGTGAAAGAGTCATACTGCCCGATACCCTTCATGCGGGGATAACCAGGAGACGGGTACCCTTTGGGTGCTGCCTTAACACGCCGAAAGAAAGCCTGAAAAGCAAGGTCAACGCGCTTGACCACATCCTGCAAGGTTTGGGAGTGGATTTCTCGCAGTTCAGGGTGAGACTGTTTCCAAATGGGCAAGGCTTTCTTTTGTTCGTAATAGTTAGGGGATTGGCCCGATACTTCAAAATCATGCTTTCGCCAGTTGACCATACTATTGTAGACTTCGCGGCAGAGGGCAAGTACCCCGTCCAGCGCAGTTTCCTGCGCTGGTGTGGGATAGAGCCGATAGACGAAAGCCTTACGCAACCTTCTTGGTGTTTCTCGGGTTTGATGCCCTGTTTCACACAATTGTTTTCCTCAAGAGCATTATGCAGCATATCGCTCCAGAATGCCAAAGTGAATTCTGGAAACAGGCCAAGAACAGTCCTTGGTGTCTTGGGTCGCCTCGGAAGGCGACAGGGCTTATATCCCTACGGCTGAAGCCGAGGGGCTTACGCCCTCATCTGCTAACCGACGATGAAACGTCCGCTACGTGAGCCCATCGTGGTGGCCAGACGCAGCTCGTACTCACCTGGTGCTGCATCCGTTGGAGTGTAGAGGAAGATCGCAAAGTTTTCGTCCCGTTGCTGCACGAGCCCAATCGGGCGCCAGATATCAGGAGCGGGGTCGGGCACAACGCTGCCGTAGTTGGAGCCTTGGTAGACAATCTCCTCACCACGCCAAATCTGAAAAGCGCCTCCGGTAGTTCTGTTGCTCTCGACAAGAGGGACACGAAGTTTTTTACCGGGGGTAATCTGGGGAAAAGGAGCCATCGCGAAATATTGTACCATGCCTATCTTGTCATTAAACTAGATATTTGCTACACTGAGGGTATGCGATTCTTTCAAGATGGTTATACCGACACGCCTTTTCTGCCGGGCAATAAGTGGCGTGTCCATGACAAGTTCCGTCCTCGTCCCGCTGTCGTGACGCCTCCACCCACAGGCCCCATGGTTCCCGCGCCTGCGGATGCTAAAGTTCTCTTCGATGGCACTAACACGGATGCTTGGACCCGTCCCTGGAAGATTGAGGACGGTGCGATGGTGGTGACCAAGGGCCTAGGAAGCAACGAGACTCGTGAGAAGTTTGGAGATATGCAGCTTCACCTGGAGTTTGCCACCCCTGCCGAGGTTAAGGGAAATGGCCAGGGCCGGGGCAACTCGGGCGTGATTATCCAGGGGCGCTACGAGATCCAGGTGCTCGACTCCTATAACAACGAGACCTACGCGGATGGACAGTGTGGCTCAGTCTACGGTCAGAACCCACCGCTTGTCAACGCCAGTCGCAAGCCTGGTGAGTGGCAGACCTACGATATTCTCTTCACAGCGCCCCAGTTCACCCCCGATGGGAAACTGGAGAGCCCGGCCTTTGTCACAGTGATCCACAATGGCATTGTCGTGCAGAACCATCGGGAGATTCTCTGGCCCGTGGCGCACCGGGATGTCAATAAGTACGCCCCCCACGGCCCCGCCCCCCTCCAGCTCCAGGATCATAACAACCCCACCCGCTTCCGTAATATCTGGGTGCGACCTCTCTAACGACCAAAAATCGAGCCACGCGTCTTGCGCGAAAGCAGCTCCGCGTGGCCTGTTACCAGATAGTCGTTCAGTCGCCCGACTTCCACAAAGCCATGACGGGCATAGAGGCGCTGGGCACCGTCGTTGAAGTCGGAGACACAAAGAAAGAGATTGGCATGCCGGGCGAAGACCTGCTCCTCGACAAATCCGACCGCGAGCCCTTCCTCGAAGCCCGGAGTCTGCCAGGGCTCGGAGCTCGCCATCCATAGATAAGCGACCGAGGGGACTGTCTGCTTTAGCTGACAGGGGAATCGGCGACAGGTCTGCCGAAGGCTTCGGGGAAGCCGGATTAAACTCTTCA
>NZ_JAYVPL010000027.1:0-2305 GCF_043757465.1 Armatimonas sp. | reverse complement strand
TGAAGATGGAGAAGGCAGGAAACCCGAAGCTCTCTGCGCTCCGCCGCTATGCGGATGCCGTGGGAGTGGCTCCCGAAGAGCTCGTTAAGAATTTAACTGATAGTATAATTCTCTCTTGACAAATATGTAACCAGTGATTACAATAGAAGGCATGAAGTACCGAAATTATAGAGCGTCTACTCGCAGCCTGGAGGCACTCTTTACGAATCGGATAGCCTGGAATGTAACCCGTGAGGGGCAGCTCTAGTGCTCACTCCTCGGACAAGTCGCTCGCGCCGCACGCACGTCTCCCTGGTGCCTCATGCCACCACAGGGAATCATGGCACCATCGCGCGTTTTACACGGGCCACCGTGCTTGTCCTAGAGCTTCAACAGCGCCGCCGAGCGCAGTGCGAGCAGGAGAACGCCACCGGGGAGGGGAACCCAAAGCCATGAAGAAGAAAGCTATCTCCCTTCAGCGTGCTGCCCACTGGTCAGATTGCGGCCCGCTGCGTTTCGTCATTCTCTCGCGCCTTTCCGATGATGAGCAGGCCATCGGCGCGGACACCTCCCTCGATGCCCAAGAGCGCCTCTGTAAGCTCGCCGTAGGGCGCTACATCTCGGAGCATGGCGGGCAGCTTATCACCTGTATCCGTGGCGAGAAAACTGGCACCACTCTCAAGCGGAGCGATTGGAAAGAAGTGCTCGCACTGGCCGAGAAGCGTGTCTTCGATGTCCTGGTTTCCGTGCGCATGGATCGCGTGGCCCGTGGCTCGACCTACAGTGTTGCGGAGCACCTGCTCACCGAGGAGCGTATCGCCATCTGGGTCACCGAAGACCGCTTCGATGCTGGAGCAGGGGGCAAGGTGATGAAGGCCGCCTATCTTTTCCGTGATGGTGCCTACGCCGCCTTTGTCGGAGAGGCCGTGCGCTCCCACCAGCGCGATGCCGTTGTCCAGGGTTACTGGCCGGGTGGGGTCTATCCCTATGGGATGATGACCATCACGGCACCTGGCATGGTAGATGTCCCGCTCTCGGGTGGCAAGGTGCGCCGGGCTCCCCGCGTTGCCATTGCCCACCCCGATCAGATTGGCCATGTCGAAGAGGCACTGCGCCTGGTGGTCAAGCACCGAACGCTCGCTCCCACCGTCGAGTACCTGCGCCAGCACACCGAGCGTGAGTGGAGCGCAAAGAGCGCCCGGTCGCTACTCACCTCGCCTGTCTTTGCAGGAGAGCTGCACTGGGGCGATCATGTCAATCTCACCGCCCATGCCCCCTTGGTGCCCCGTGCGCTCTGGGAGGAGGCGCAGGGCATTCTCTCTCGCCTGGAAACGATGGCCAGCGCTCGTCAGAGCGGCAAGCGCGGCACTGTCACCTATAACCGAAGCGCCCATGGTGAGGAAGAGTACCTGCTGCGTGGATTAGTGCGCTGCAACCACTGCGGAAGCCTTATGAGCGCGTCTTGGGCCACAGGTAAGGCAGGCAAGGTTCTTTACTATGAGTGCGCTCATGCCCGTGCTTACAAAGCGAGTGCCTGCCCCGTGCGCCGCGTGAACGCTGCTTCCCTGGAGAGTGCCCTTCTGGAAGAGATCTTCCGCACGATTGCTCACCCTGCTCGAATGCGTAAGTGGATGGAAGCCGCCGCCGAGCAGCTTACCGCGGGCCGGGCTGAGGAGCTGGAGGACGAGCAACGCCGTGTGCGCCGCAACCTCCAGGAGGCCAAGCGCAAGATCACCAACCTAGTGGCAGCCATAAAGGCCGCCGCTATCGCCCCAGATGCCCTGCCACCTTTGGTGGAAGCACTGGGGGAGCAAGAAAAGCAGCGAGAGCGTCTGGAGGCGCGCATCGCACAGCTTACGACAAGCCTCCGCTCCAGCCGTCGGCGCATCTCCGCATCGGTGGCGTGCCGTGCATGGGCCGATCTTCCTGAGACATGGGAGCTGGCCACGCCGGAGGAGCAACGCACTATTGTAGCGTCACTGGTGGATCGAATTGATCTGACGGGACGAGATGGCGAAACCAAAGAGATTCAGGGCACTTTTAGCCTGATAATAGAAAATCCGTTTGAGCAGAATACTCAAACGGACAGTTCTTGCGGTTTCGTAGAGGGGAGGTTCGATAATTTAGGGAACCAGTGCACGCCTACTGCGTGCATATCTAACTCCTGAGCGAGCTATTGACCCTGCCTGCCTCACGTTGCAACCTAATGTGGGGTTATTCCGTGATCGCACCCAAAGCTAACCAACTCACCCTCTTTGACCTGCCGCCAGATACCCTCTGGCGGCTCCCTGATGCCCGTAGCGCGAGCGAGGTGCTCTAATGAGCA
>NZ_JAYVPL010000026.1:0-30540 GCF_043757465.1 Armatimonas sp. | reverse complement strand
GGCATAAACGCGCCAACCAAGAGAAGAAATATGAGATTTAAGAGTGGAAGCATCAACATGACAAGAAATGGAAACTTGAATATTCGATTCGATACGCTCAGGATTACCTCCATAACCGCGAACGCTATTCTCCTGAAGAGTCTCGCTAATCGTCACGATTAGCAAGCCATCTAACTTATAGTGAGAGACAATAGCATTCACGGCTTCTTGCGCAGAAAGACTATCTTTAGGAAAACGCTTGCCGCGACCACGATCGCTCAGTTGAGAGATTTTCGATTGGGCAGACGCAAGACGAGTCTGTAAGCCACGCTCAGCAGCGTGCGCAAAAGCGTCAGAGCGCACCAGAAGGCGACGTTCTTGCCAGCAGAAATCTCCCAACTGCTGAGACTCAGTCCACTCGTAGCCCTCCCCAAGAATTTCTATTTGCCCCTTCGTGTCCACACGCTCGATAGAGAGCAGAGTTTGTTCACCCGACAAAACGGGCTTCAGACGCTGGGATAATTGCTCAGGGGACATTTGTGTCTGGGCAAGAGGGCAAAGATAGAAATCAGCACCTGAAGCAATGCCAGCACGCGTAGCTTTTGCCGCCATTTTGCAATCGCCCACAAAGAGCAGTCCCCGTTTGTCCACGCTTTTGCGAACCTGCTCTACAGCAGGCAGATACAAAGGGTCATCGGCACTGTTGCCTGCGACAATATGAGTAAGAAGTGGCATACTCAGAGGATCGAGTGTTGCCATCATGATTTTGACCTGGGCGACATCGGGGCGATGATCTTTACTGTGCCCCAAGGCAAAGAGTCCTTCCGGGTCAGTGTCTAGGGAGACTGTCGTCGCATCCAAACGCACGACCTCCGTGGGTAGATCATAGACTGCAATACTTTTTGAATTGAGATCTGCTTCTAATAAATTCCATTTAGTATCATCACTGAGTGCTTTTAGTAAGTCCGCCAAGCGATCGTCGGTAAAATCTGTTTCGACGCAGGTACCATTTTCGACGCAGGTACTACCTTGAGCAGAGACAGTAGGCATCAGGCTTTGTAAAATGCTGGTTCGTTGTGCCGCCCATTGCTGTAGCTGATTCATTCGATGATCGGCTTGAGAGATAATATGGGTGAGCCACACGCAGGCAAGTGCTCCATAGCTGAGTCCCTTTCGATTGCCATGTGCAGGCAGATGCTGATCTATCTTTTGAGCCATCTCCAGTTTCTGCATTTGTGCTAGCAACAGTGGAATGTCATCTACTCGTTCGGTGATGAGAGTGAGTGTTTCGGCCATGAAATGAGGTTACCTCAAATTTGATAAACTCCTCAAAAAATGAGCGAACGAAGAGTTATATTACGCCGCGCCCAAAAAATCGGGATAGTGGGGCCAAATGGGACGGGCAAAACAACGCTCATTGAACTACTTCTTGGAGAACAGGCGCTAGACAGTGGCTACCTAAAGTTCGGCCACGGCGTCACGGTCGCGGTGCACCGCCAGGATGAGGATGACTTTGAGGGTGATGAGATCGTCCTCGAAGCCTTTTACGAAAGGGCGAGCCTGAACATCGCCGAGGCACGCAGTCACTTAGCAAAGTTTCTGTTCACCGGTGACGATGTCTTCAAGCCGATCTCAGCACTCTCGGGCGGCGAGCGGAGCAAGCTGCGCATGGCGCTGATGGTGCTCTCTCCCGCCAATCTTTTAGTTCTTGACGAGCCCACCAACCACTTAGATGTCTGGAGCTGCGACGCCCTCACAGACGCATTGCAGTCTTTCCCGAGCACACTTCTTGTCGTCAGTCATGACCGTGCACTTTTGGATGCTGTTACGGATCACACGCTGGCGTTTGAAGGCAACGGCAAAGTGGCGCTCCACGAGGGAAACTACGCCCTCTACCGAGCCGCCCAGAGAGCGAGCACTCCCCCTGCACTTCGCGCGGCCCCCTCTCGCTCTGATCCACGTTCCGTGGGCCAAGAGGGGGTGAAGCCGAGCGCCTTTCAGCTCTCCAAAGAGAGGGCGCGGCTCCAGAAACGCGTCGCCTTTCTTGAGGAAGAGATTAGCAAGCTGGAGAGTGAGCTTGCCACGGTTGAGAGCACGCTCGCATCAGGCGAGGGCGATGCCATTGCACAAGCCGCGGAACACACGCGGCTCAGCAATGCCTTAGAAGCCAGGATGAGCGAGTGGGAGCAAGCCGCCGCCGAGGCTGTTCAGTAGTGGGTCGCGAGGCGCTTGACGAGCTCGTCACGCACCCGTGGCCCGAGGGCGTTTGGGGCATGGCACAGGATTGCAAAAGACGTCGCCTCACCCTCACGTAAGAACGCTCCCACATACCATCCTAAAGCTCTCCCATCTTTGCCCTTTTCCGAGGAGCCCGTCTTTCCCCAAAGTTGGACGTCACCGTCCACGGGGTAGGCAAGGCATTTCTTCACGGATGTCTGAATCGGAGCGAAAAAGGGCCACGTGCCCGCACTGAGCCGCTGCATTACCAAAACATGCTCCATGGGTGAAATTGTTAAAGTGCCGTCGTGCCAGGCGCTTGCAGGAGTCTTGCCACTCCAGCCGCTGCCGTAGCCGAGTTTTTTCACTCCCGCACGCAGACGCTCTGCTCCTAGCTTTCGTGCCACATCTTGAAAATACCACTCCGCCGAAGTCTCTAGCGCCGTCCGCAAGCACAGATCCCGACCCCACTCGACGCGCCCCGACTTCTTACCTGAGAACTTCCAGATCTCCTCAGCGCTTTTTACCAGTTTTGCCTCCAGCGCCAAGTGTGCCAGGACGATCTTAAAGGTCGAGCACGGCACGACTCGCTGATCCAGGCCGGTTCCCCAGCGGGTAATATGGCTCCCTTTGATTGTCATCGCTCCCCCACCCACGCCGGGGAAATCCTTATCGAAAAGCTCACGCATTGTCTTTGTTCCTTCCTCCGCCAGAATACGGTGCGGACGGGTGCTCCCGCATCGGCTCAAGACGGAGCGCTATCTACTCCCAAGCAGTAGCTGGCGCACCCCACTCCGCCCGCCCGCATCGAGTTTTCGGATTATATTCGCAGCGTGCGTCTTGACCGTTTTCTCCGAGATACATAGCCTCTCTCCGAGCTGGGCGTAGGTCAGCGGCTCGATAAGAAGCAGGGCAATCTCGCGCTCACGCGCAGTCAGTCCAGCGAGTGGGTCGTTTTGCGTGGTCTGGGCGATCAGAAGCTCCGCCGACTCGGTCTGGGCCTGAGCACAGGTCTGGCAGAGGCGCTCCAGTGGCTCTTGGAGCTCAGGATACTGGACTCGTAGCTCCTCCGCCTGGCGGCGGAGACGGCGAAGCGTTTGTGTGACGGGTGGTTCGCTCGGCTCCGGCCCTCCAAAGCGCCTACGACGCTCGCGGTCTTCGCGCTCTCTTGCGAGTGCCGTCACGAGAATCTCAGCGAGTCCTTCAAGAAACCGGCAGGTTGACTCGTCGTAGGCTCCCCCCGTGTACGAGAGCATCGCCATTACCCCGATCACACGGCGATTCCCACTCTCGATCAGCGGAGTAACAATCCCCTCGGCAGAGCGACGGCTCGTATCGCCAAATGCCCGTCCCCGGTGCAGCATCAGCGCCTTGTCGGCCTGAGACCAGTAGGTTTTTTTATGCTTCACAATCCACGCCGTCAGTCCCTCGGGCGCGAACGTATTGATATTGGGATTGTCGTACTCGTGGCCATCCCAGTTGTAAGGATAAACAATTGCGCTCTCGCCCTGCCGAAAACCAATATAGAACGAGTCCACGGGCTCAAGTTCCGCCGCCGTGATGCGCATCACATGATAGAGCAAGTAGCGACTCACCCGTGCTGCCGCAAGCAGCCTCGCGTCGGCGTTTTGAAGAATCATACTTGCGTTCATAAAAATAGCCGGGGCGTGAACGCCCCGGCTGCGGTGCAGCTCTAGTCTTTCGCCCAGAACATGGGGCCGGGCTTCTCAGAAATCACGGAGCGCTTGAGCACATCCAGCGCCTTGTGCAGGCCTTCGTTGCTGGACATCAGGCCATCCTCATGCTCAATGGAGAGAACATAATCGTAGCCCACCATCCGTAATACGCTCACGAAGTCCTTCCACCAAGCTTCATCATGACCGTAGCCTACCGAGCGGAAGACCCAGGAGCGGTTGGCAATGTCGCCGTAGCTCTGCGTGTCCAAGTTGCCATTGACACCACTATTTTGAGGATCAATGCGGGTGTCTTTGGCGTGGCAGTGAAAGAGTGCGCCCGCCTCGCCAAGCTGGCGAACGGCAGCTAGTGGATCAATGCCCTGCCACCACAGATGCGACGGGTCGAAGTTCACCCCGATGCGATCGCCAGCCACTTTGCGTAGCTTCAGAAGGGTGTCGTTGTTGTAGCAGATAAAGCCCGGGTGCATCTCGATAGCGAAGACCACGCCGTGCTGCTTGAGAAATCGATTTTGAGCGCGCCAGTAGCGGGCGGCCACGCGCCACTGGTAGTCCAGGATCTCGCGGAACTCATCCGGCCACGCACAGGTCACCCAGTTGGGATTCTTGGCGCGGGCGGAGTCGCCGGGGCAGCCAGAGAAGCCATTGACCGTCGCCTGGGGCATGATTCCGTCGCCGTGCAGCGCTTCAGCCAGTAGGACAGCGTCCGTAAATACCTCGTGATGCTCGTCCGCAATTTTTTTATTGGGGTGCAGCGGATTGCCATGCACGGAGATCGCGGAGAGAATCAGCCCCCGGCTCTCGATGGCCTTCACGAGCTGCTTGCGCTTGCCCGCGTCGGTGATCAGCGCTTTCGCTCCCCCAAAATCATCCAGGTGACGGCTTCCGGGATAGGCACCACCGCCCAGCTCCACGGACTGGATTCCAGCCTCAGCAATGTAGTCAAGCGCGGCCTCGATCGGGCGATCGTGGAACAGCGCGGTGAAGATTCCGATCTTCATGTGTCGTTTGTTTCCTTGGTGAAATTTGGTGCGCCCTAGGGCGCAAATACATCTGCTGCTCTTTTTCTACACTCGCAGGCGCTTCTCCTCCAGATCGAGTCGGTAGAGAATCTGGTTGTAGTTGTAGCGCGGGGTCGGGTCGGGGTTTCCGGAGAACGTGTTGACGTAGGTTCCTTCAAAATACACAAAGCGCCCTCGGTCAAAATACGGGTGCTGGGTGACATTGTCAAAATCCATCTTGTCGTGCGTGACGATCTGAACGGCACGCTCCCACGGCCCGGTGAGGGCTTTCGCCTCCGCGTACCAGACCTCTCCGACGTTCGAGGATTTTCCAAATTTCTGGAGCACAATCATCACCCAGCGCTGCCGGTAGGCGTTCCAGAACACCGAGCCGCCGTGGTTCTGAACGGATGCTCCCGTGAGGGCATCTTTCAGGCTTAGCTTCGGCTCGGCGACTTGCTCATAGTTTTTGAGGTTTTTCAACGCCGCGAGTGTGGGCCGCACTCGCACGCAAGGCAGGGGCGCACCGCCCTCGTAGGAGCCATAAAGCCAGCCGTCGTGGAGAAACGGATGGCCCGTCAGCGGCTCAGGCTTCGTTGGATCGAACTCCGCGACAGGCTCGAAGCAGGCTTTCGCATCGTTAAAGACAGCAAGGCCACGCTCGACGCAGGTGCCCAAATCCCTCATCCGGCTATAGAAACAGACCAGCTTATCTCCGCTCTCAACCACTGCGAGTCCCGTGATCCAGACCGGGCCGGGGCCTTTGGGTTTCGGGAACATCGCGCGGGAGAAGCCCGTTTTCTCATCGGTGAAGTATTGCAAACGAATCGCTTCGTCGGGGTTGTCTTTGGGGTTGGACGTGGCTCCCGAGGTGCCGAACTGCCCGAGTGGGTACTCAGGACGGGCGGTATCACCCCAGAACCAGTACAGCTTGCCTTTATAGAGCGCCGCGAGCACGGAGTCCTGGCCCATCACACGTCCGTTCATCTGTGTGATTCCCGCCGGGATGGGCTTTCCCAGAAGCAGCGAGTCTCGATAGATCCCCTCGCCCGTCACCCTGTAGAGCCGCTCCGCGAGATTCTTGCGGGGGAGCCTTAGGGTCGCCGTCGTGCCCGCCTTCGGTGTCAACACAACACCCTGGTAACCGAAGCCATCTTTGGGATAGTCGTAGCCGTGGCTCTTTATACCAAACCAGACTTTGGAGTTCATCAGCCCGGGCTCGTAAAATGCCACCCAGCCCGCACTGTCGGTGATAAAACGGAGGTCGCTGGTAGTGCGTAGCTCCACCAACGGCACGCCCCGCCCTGTCACCGCATCCACGACACGGACTCCAAACGCCGGGATCAAAACGCCGCTTTCTCCCACTCAGTAAAGACGATCTCACTCAGTGGCTTGCGCTTGCGGACCGGGCTGTTATGGCGCTCGCGCTGCTTCTCGTCATCAAGTAACTCCGCCTCGCCAAGATAGCCCAGAGCGATTAAGGACTGGGGCGCGAAGTCCGAGGGAATGGCGAATATTTCTTGCGCCTTCGCGGCATCGAAGCCTCCCATTTGATGCAGATAGAGCCCCACGCTGGCTGCCTGTACGGTGAGCTGCCCAACAGCCTGCCCGACATCGTAGGAAGCGAACCGGTTCTCGCTTTCGTTGTGGGTGAATGTCTTCTTCGCGACCCCTAGAATGAGCACGGGGGCTTTGGCGGCCCAGGAATTACCAGGGACGAGAGTGCTAGCGAGCTTCGCAAAAGTCTCCGGGGCAGTGGCCTTCAAACCGATAATAAAGCGCCAAGGCTCTTCTCCAAAGCATGATGCAGACCAGCGGGCGGCCTCAAAAAGCGAGAGTAGTAATTCTGTAGGCACCGGCTTAGAGTCGAAGGCGAGAGGACTCCAGCGCTGGCGCAAGGCTCCTAAGATAGCATGATCGTTGTGTGTGGGTTTGTCCATGCCGTCTAGGAAACCAAATCAAGCGGTGGAGTTCCCGGGAACCAACTGGATCTATTTGCGTTCCTATAGAGCGTGGCACAACTTGCTCTACGCCGAAAGGCAATGTTCTCCGCTGCCCATGCCTACTGGTTCCCGAATCGCTCCTCTGAGGAGAACCAGGCACTCTTCGGGAAGTGGGCATCGAAGTGGGGACATGGACATAACTACGATGTGGAGCTGACCGTTACTGGTGAGCTCGACGAGAACACGGGAATGGTGGTCAATATCACCGATGTGGATAAAGCGCTCAAGCGGGTCCTAAAACCCCTGCGAGACAAGCACCTAACCTACGAGGTCTCCCACTTCGCCACCCATCCCGCGACCACCGAGAATATCGTCTTGTTCCTAGCCGATGCCTTTGCCCGAGAGTTCGTAGATCCGGCGGCGCGGCTCACTAAAATCACGGTGTGGGAGACCCCCACCCTTTCCGCGACCCTAGACCTTCAGGAGAGTGACACCATGGTGGCCCTCACACGTTCAATTGACTTCGCCGCTGCCCACCGGCTCCATGCTCCGGGCCTCAGCGAACGCGAGAACCTCACCATTTTTGGTAAGTGCAACAACCCGAATGGCCACGGTCATAACTACGGGGTAGAAGTCACCGTGATCGGTGAGCCGGACCCGACTACGGGGATGATCGTGGACTTACTAGCCCTCGATGCCGTACTGGAGCGCGAGATCATGGCGCGCTACGACCATAAGCACCTAAACGACGACACGGAAGATTTTAGAGAAGCGAACCCGACCAGCGAGAATCTGACGCTTGCGATCTGGCGGCACTTAGAAAATAAAATCCCCGCACCCGCTCGCCTCCAAAAAGTGGTCGTCCGCGAAACAGACCGTAACTTTTTCGAGTACACCGGTCTCTAATACAACCAGCCCACACGGTTTGTCGGAAACAACCAGCGGGCTTCAGAGAGGAAAATAAAATGTCAAAACCGACCCCCTCGCTCACTCCGTCCCCACGAATGTTCTTCCACGACACGGATCAGTCCGCCCTGTCGCTCGTCGAGCGGCGCTACGATGCGGATTTCATTGCCTCACCCGAGTACCGCGAGTCGCTTCCGGACATGACTCTGACCCGCAATGCGATCCAGGGAGCCAATGTCCCGATCCAGCAGGTCGGCATCTCTGGGTTTCGCCTGCCCTTGCTCTTTGTCGGCGAGGACGGTGCTTCCCAGTGCCTGGAAGCACGGGTTATGGGCTCAGTTTCCCTGGAAGCCAACCTCAAGGGAATCAACATGAGCCGGATCATGCGGACATTCTACGAGCACAAAGACGCCAGCTTCACCCCCGACACGCTCGGCACTATCCTTCAGGGCTACCAAGCGCAGGTCGGCGGCCTCAATGCCCGGCTCAAAGTCGACTTTTCGTACCCGATGCTGCAATCAAGCCTACGTAGCGGTCTGGCAGGCTACCAGTACTACACCGTCAGCTACTTGGCCAGCCTCGATGCTCGGGGCACTCTGCGCCGCTTTATCCACTTTGATTTTGTCTACTCATCAGCCTGCCCCTGCTCCGTCGAGCTGGCCGAGCACGCCCGCGCGACACGTAATATCTATGCGGTTCCTCACAGCCAGCGCTCCAAGGCACGGATACAGCTAGAGCTGGTGGAAGAGGCGAGCCTGAGCGTGGAAGAGATCCAGCGTCACTGCCTCGCCGCACTCAAGACAGAGACCCAGGTCATGGTAAAGCGCGAGGATGAGCAAGCATTTGCCGAGCTTAACGGTGCCCACATCAAGTTTGTCGAGGACGCGGCACGGCTCCTCTTCGCGAGTTTTGATGTGGATAGACGCGTCAAGGACTTTGAGATTGCCTGTGCCCACTTAGAGAGCCTCCACAGTCACGATGCAGTCAGCGTCATCTGTAAAGGCATCGAGGGTGGCTTCCAGGCAGATTTCACAGACTTTCAAAGCCTGGTTTGTTAGAACAGTAAGTTGTACGAGGGAACATCCTGCGGAATTTATCAGTATTTCACGATAAGATAGACAGAATTTGCGCGTTTCGTCGTGCCGAAAGGATTCCGTGCGTATGTCCGTGTCCCCCGTGGACCCGTCTACTCAACCCCCCCCCCGCCTCCTAGAGCAGTTGCATGCGCTAGAGCTGACCTGCTCCAGTGCCACCGAGGCAGCGCACGCGTTGCTTGGTATCTGGAAGACCCAGGCATACCATGCCAGTGTCGCTCTCGGGCAGCTAGGCTCTACCGAGAGCCATTATGTTGCCACTAATCTAGGGATGCCTTCCCAGCCAGATATCTCCGAAGGGGAGCATCTCGTTGCCAAGGCACAGGCACAGGAAGCGGAATTTGATCGCCTCTGCTTGTCCTATGACACCATGCATCGCGAGATGGCGGTTCAGGGGCGACAGGCTCTCAAGAACGGTGTCCGGTACACGGGTCGTGAGCGTGAGGAGGAGTTTCGCGATGCCCTCCGCCTGTTCAAGGGTGTGCTAGAAAACCCTATTGGTAGCCGTAATTTTGCGATCTGGTTCGAAATCGGCTGGATTCAGTGGATGCTTGGAGAGCCTCGTGAGACAACGATTGATAGCTTTTACCACGCGGCACGTCTAGCGGGGAACCATGATACAGCGTACTATGTGCCTGCCATCCGCCATCAGGCGTACCTTCAGGCACAGCTGGGAAGCTGGGGAGATGCTTGGGCGTCCATTCAACGCGCTCTGAGCGTCACGAGTGATAGTGAGCCACTCCTCTGGGTCGAGGCGGCTCGCTATGCCCTGTGGGCTGGCCAGCGTTCCGATGCACAGAGCCTGCTGGATAGGGCCCTCGACCAAAGCCCCTCCAGTGCTTTCGCCCTCTACTCGGATCCCGATCTGGGCCCGCTCCATGCGGCATGTGGGCAGACTATTGAGCGATTCACGCAGGCGGCGCGCTCCGCAGCGGCCTACGAGCTCACCCGTCTACAGACCGCGCACAAGACTAAGCCCTACCTTCTGAAGGCGCTTGGCCTTGAGATCGTGCTGCCTCCCTCAACAGCAATCCCTGAGAGTATTGAGAAGTGTGGGCTCTTTGAGGCACACACTGTCGCGGCAGCAGCGCACCGTGAAGCGTCGCAGATCTTTGACCAGGTCATTTCCCTGATCCAAGGAGAGCACACGAAAGCGGAAGAGGCCGCTCGGCGCTTTAAGATTCAAATAGACCAGGCGCTTTCCGAGAAGACCTACTACGAAGGTAGCCTACGCAATATTGAGGAGCACGCTCGCGAGTCCGGGTTTCAGTTGCACAGCTACTCCTTCAACAACCCGTTCTTCCGTCGGCGCAACCAAAAGGCCGAGGATGCGCGTTTTGCCTACGAGTCGTTCAAGCAACAGCTCGCTCAGTCCGAGGAGTTCTTAAAAAGTCACCTACCTGCTATGGAAAGTGCATTTGACAAACAAGAACAGCGTCGCTTCCAGGTCGAAGAAGCGCTTGCCTGGGTCACCGCGAAGCGCGAGGCTTGAGCAGAGTATAGCCTGAGTAGAACTCACGAATTGCCAGGCTCTGGCCTGTTTTTGCATTCGTCAAAGCCAGGCGCACCATGAGGAGAGTCTGGGTTTTCCCTTTGCTTTTATCGTCGGGGCCACCCGTCTCCAACGTAAAGGGGAAGACGCTTGCAAGAACCGTCCGCGCGGCGTCTAGTTCAGTACAAGTCGGGGGAAACCCTGTAGCGACACTTGTCAGTTTTCGGCGGCGCAGTGTCTTGTTGAGCTCGCCACTCACCTTGCCCACAACGTTCCGAACATCCTGTACCCGTGCCCCCTCTCCGAGTATTGCCACAAACGCAGCTTCATCGGCAGCGAGTACAACCTGGTTACGTCCCTCGGCGCCTAGGATGGGTGGCTCCGCTGGAGTACTCAGAGAGCGTGAGGGCGCCCCGAGGAGAGTCTCACCAATCTGTGCCGTCACCAGAGGTACCATAACATCAAGCCCAGGCCCCTCGACACCACGATTGCCTCGGCATCCCGCCAAGCACACAACGACTCCCAGGGCAGTGCATCGTAAAATCTGTTTCATTCTGAAACTATAGTACCAGAGTTCTCTCGGGATGCTTCACCGGCAAGTCTGGCAAAAAATCTATAGGTAATTGTTCGGGGTTTTGACAGCAGAATTACCTGTTTTTTCTAATTCGTTGAACAAGAAGCAAGGCAAAACCAGTCGTAGGCAGTATAATTGCGCTGTAGGGTATAGATTATGAGAACTTTGGGAAAATCCACACTAAGTCTTGGAGCGGGTCTCTTTACTGCTTTAGCCAGCATGGCTCAGACCAGTAGTGGTGTTGCCCCGCGCCTCCTACCGGAGAGCCCCATTCTGCCAGCCTTTCCCTCACAGCAAGTACGCCCTGGCCGGGATCAGTTCAACAACGACCCCGCACTCACTACTGAGACTCTGTTAGAGGCGCTTAAAACCAACAGGACTTTCCGTACCAATCTCTCCCGGCACTTTGGTATTCCCGAGGAGCGCACCATTGAGTTCATCCAGGATGCGCTGGTGCCACAGATTCTCAACAAAGATACTCGCGTCATGAACTACGGGGTCACCAAAGCGGGCAAGATCTACGGCAAACAAACAACTCTCCGAAAGGGAACCCGTATCTGGGCTACCCGGGACGGCAAACCAATCTTGAAGTGGGACTGCTCAAACCCCCTGCTTCCTAAGGCTCCCATACTTCGCTCACGCCCCACACCTTCCCAGGTGAGCCGCACCCTCACGCACGGCATTTTTCCCGTACCGGCGAGTCTGCGCGAGCCAGGCTTGCTAGATGGCCCTCTTGGCATCACTTTGGCAACGGATCTCCCGATCGAGCCGATTTTCCGTCCAGTGATTTCCCCCCCCCCGATCACAGTGGTTGAGGAGCCAAGCCTCTTAAAGCCCCCGACACGTCTTCCGGGATTCGCCCGGGCAGGCCTGCCACTCATTCCGCTTGCGGGCGTGATTGGCCTGATCGTCCGGACAACTCCGACACCGAGGGGCAGCGTCCCAGAGCCCGGCACACTGGCCTTGCTTAGCCTCGGTGCCATCGGGCTATTTGCACGTCGTCGGCGACGATAATAGCTCAGTCGTTATCTTTCGCAGTATTTTTATACTCCACCTTCTTATCGGGCACCCGTACACCGGGTGGAGGAGGAACCACATTGCCTTTTCCATCAACAAAGAGACCATTTCGGAAGTTATACTTAGGACCGGTGTAGTAACCCACCTCAGGCTTTTCTGGCTCTCGGGGCAGGCTAATAATCATAGCAATCAGGCCCACAACTCCAAGAATGATAAAGAGAACCTTGATATCCACTGTCTTTTTTGAGCGCGCTTGTTTTACTTCCGCCATCATTTCCTCTCCAAACAAAGCGACCCGCCTGGTTTTCGCAGGCGGGTCCATTCTGGGCGTTACACGAACCTACTGAGGAGCACCTTTACCCGCTTTGGTCGCGGGAGCTGCCGCTGCACCGGGCCCGCCGGTAATTTTATTTTTACCCTCCATAGGCCCTGTGTAGTATCCCGGATCACTGGGCGGCTCGGACTTGGAGCATCCTGTGACGAGAAGGACACCGAGCAACATCAGCGACGTCAGGGCGAGTGCCCCCCGTTTAGTGATAGATGTCATGTTTCTGTGATCCTATTTCCAGTACGTCAAGTACTTCTCATACCATACACCCGCTTGATCCTGTGCGAGATAGCGCTCGACATTGCCCTTAAGGTACTTGGAGTGCCCATCGAGGAAGGTGTAGTTTGCGCCCTCTTGGTGACGATCAATGGTCTCGCAGCCAAAAGTGATTCCGTAGCCTCCGGCGGGGATACGACCGGTGAAACCGTCACCGATATTCATGGTCTCTGCCGGACGCTGAATCGCAGCTAGGTTTAGCCCCGTGAAGCCCGTGGGAGCCGTGCCCGACGGACCCGCGCCCGGAAAACCGATACAGGGCGCAGCCTGGCTCGCACCACAAGCCCCCTGATTGCTATAGGCAAAGGCAATGCCATAGTCGGCGAAGTTGAACACGGAAGGCATCCAGCCAGTGGAGCCACTTCCTGGTGCACCCGTGCCGTCACAGTCGGCCTTATCCATTCCAACTCCATGCTTGGCAGCACTCCACGACGGACACATCAGCATCCCTTTGGCACGCGCCCCATCGTTGAAGACTCCCCCGAGATCAGCCGCTACACGGCTCACATTACGGGTTGACTTAATGTAGGGATTGAGAAGATTACACCAAACGCGATCCACAAAAGCGGCCTGCTGGTTCGGGAATCCGGTGGGATAGTTGCGCTGGTACCAGGGGACGATCTCTTCGTCGTAGTCCTGGGAGTACATCATCTGCGCAGTACCGATCTGTTTGCCATTGGAAAGGCAGGAGATGGTGCGGGCCTTCTCACGAGCCTGGGCAAAAACAGGAAAGAGAATAGCGGCGAGAATCGCGATAATAGCGATCACGACAAGAAGTTCGATGAGCGTAAACGCTCCTTGAGTTCGTTTTTGAGACATGATTTCCGACCTCTGTTGGGTTAGATTTAAAGATTTAGGATCACAGTCCGTAACATCACTGTAAGACGTGCACCCTAGAAACTAGTGTCTGGTATTCCCTAGACACCATTGTCTATGATGCCATATCTTACGGGGTCTGTCAAGAGGTGTAATCAATCCTCAGTACCTTAAGACGCTCCCATGAGCTAAAAGTTCCATAATTCCTTGATAATAGGCGGCGAGACGATTGCCATCCTCCCCCTCTAGCAGCCGTCGGGAGAGCTTCTCAAAGGGACGAATTTCTATCCCTGCCTGTGCCCGCGCAATCAGCACACACGACTCCGCCCAGGGGTCGCTGAGCCGCCATTGACCACCCAGTGTCCGAACCATCACCTCGCCCAGATAGCAGCCGACATAAAAAATCACGAGGGAGCGCTGGGTTTCGCTGGAGAGGTCGTAGAGGGGATCCGAGCCCGCCAGAAGCGTGTCGAGTGTGGTTAGCGACTCAGCGGAATAGTCCAGAGAGTAGCCAGCCGTCACGGCCTGCCGCACCAGAGTCTCAGCGTAGAGCCCGACATTGTCCGCTGTGAGGGTCATTCCCCGAGATACGCCTTCTTGACCTCGGGATTCGTGCGCAGCTCGGCGGCGGGTCCTTCGAGCATGATCTGGCCCGTCTCCAATACGTAGCCTCGGTGCGCTACGGCGAGCGCCTTGTTTGCGTTCTGCTCCACCAGCAAGACAGCGACTTTATGTTCCTGGTTAATGGTCTGGATTATGCGAAAGATATCCTGGACAATCACAGGAGCGAGGCCTAGCGAGGGCTCATCCATCATTAAGAGCTTTGGCTTGCTCATGAGCGCACGGCCAATCGCTAGCATCTGCTGTTCGCCCCCCGAGAGGGTCCCGGCATTCTGGCTCAGGCGCTCACGGAGCCTGGGGAAGAGATTCAGCGAATATTCGTAGTCGGAGGCGATCCCCGCCTTGTCCTTGCGCAGATACGCGCCCAGTTCTAAGTTTTCCTTGACGCTCATATTAGCGAAGATACGTCGCCCCTCCGGGCAGTGCACCAATCCACGTGAGACAATCGCGGCAATGGGGGTCTTGGTGACGTTCTCCCCCAGAAAGGTCACGGAGCCACTTCGGGGCCGCACCATCCCGGAGGCAGTGCGCAGCAGCGTGCTCTTGCCCGCACCATTTGCACCGATCAGGGTGACGATCTCCCCTTCCTCGACCATGACACTCACGCCGCGCAAGGCATGGATTGCGCCGTAGTAGACATCGAGCGATTCCAGCTTAAGCATCCGTCTTGCCTCCCACATCCCCCACCCCGTCGCCGTCTTCGTCACCGAGGTAGGCCTGGATCACCTTAGGGTTGCTCTGGATTTCTTCGGGAGTGCCGAAGGCAATGGGCTCACCATAGACAAGAACCGTAATCTTCTCACAGACGCCCATCACGACATTCATGTCGTGCTCGATGAGTAAAATTGTCACGGAGAACTCATCGCGCAGTCGCCGAATGAGGTGCATCAGGTCCTCGGATTCCTGCGGATTCATCCCCGCCGCAGGCTCATCGAGCAGTAACAGCCGGGGCTTGGTCGCGAGCGCTCGTGCAATCTCCAGCCTCCGCTGATCCCCGTAGGGTAAGTTTCGGGCCTGCTCATCACGCAGATCGTAGAGCCCCAGTAGCTCCAGAAGATGCCCGGCATCCTCCGTGACCGACTTTTCGATCCGCGCACAGCCCGCGGTCTGAAACACCGTCGCGGCCAGCCCAGTCTTCGCACGAACGGAGGCAGCAGTGCGAACATTGTCCATCACGGTGAGGTCGCTAAAAAGCCGGATGTTCTGAAACGTTCGGCCAATCCCACGCTGCGCGATCTCGTAGGGTTTCTTGCCAGAAATGGAGACCCCCTCAAAGAGAATGTCACCCTCGGTGGGAGCATAGACTCCAGTGAGAAGATTGAAGAGAGTCGTCTTTCCTGCGCCATTAGGCCCGATAAGTCCGGCGAGATCCCCTTGCTCAACGGCAATATTCACCTCATTGACGGCAGTTAGCCCTCCAAAGCGCTTGACAACATTTTTGCATTCCAGAAGTGGCATAAGAGGCAAGAGTATACCACAAAAGCCATTATTCCTGGGGAATGTCGTCGTCAAAAAGGCCGTCGGTATTAAGAATATGGGCGGCGACTTCCGTGGGAAACTCCTGGCGCACCCAATCCGCAGCAGCGATCACATCGGCATCTTGAGGGCCGCGCCAAAAAACCATCTTCCGGTAGCCTCGGCGTAGGTTTGCGATCTGATGGGTCTGTTGCTCACGCAGAATGTCTAGCTCATCTTCCAGCCGTGCCACTGCAAGATCCTGGGCATAGAGCCCTTCAAGCCCTTCGGTGAGTTCTAAAATCAACCGGCGGGCCGCTTCTTTTTTTTCCTCGGACTCGCCGGACTCGCGCTCGTGCCGCTCTAGCCAGCCCGTCAGGTAGGCAATCAGCGACTCCCCATCACGGCGCGGATCCCCTCCCATCTGGGTAATGAACGCCTTGAAGGCATGTCGGTTCTCGAAAACGTCCTCCGGAATATCCATCACGTGCTCCCGCTCTACCGACACCGCAGAGGCGCCTCCGGTTGCATAGGATTTTTATTCGTCGCGCGTGGTTTTAACGGGCGCGTTGGCTTGTGGCGCAAGAAGTGCTTTTTCCACGGCCTGTCGCACGGTTTCTACCCCCGATAAGTCCAGCCCGATTCCCTGCGTCTCCCGTCCGATATTTTTTTGGGGCAGGATCGCGCCTCCAAAACCTAGCCCCGCAGCCTCTCTAAGGCGTTTCTCAATCTGTGTGCAGCTTCGCACCTCTCCTGCCAGACCGATCTCGCCGAGAAAAACATGATTGCCCCCCACCGGGCGATCCAGAAAACTTCCTGCCACGGCCAGCGCAATCGCCAGATCCGCCGATGGCTCCTCCACGCGCACGCCACCCGCCACGGAGACAAAAACATCCATGTTCGCCAGGCTCAGCCCTAGGCGCTTCTCCAGCACGGCCAGCACCAGCGCCACTCTATCTCGGTGCACGCCATTTGTGACTCGTCGAGGGCTGGTGAGATAGCTCTGCGCCACCAGTGCCTGCACTTCCACCAATAGAGCCCGCGAGCCCTCCATCGTGGCCGTGACGGTCGAGCCGGGGCTTCCAATGGGCCGCTCGGCCAGAAACGCCGCCGACGGGTTCTCCACCCCGACGAGCCCTTCGCTGCGCATCTCGAAGATTCCCAGCTCATCGGTGGAGCCAAAGCGATTCTTCACCGCACGTAGAATTCGATAGGTCAGATGGGCATCGCCCTCAAAATAAAGCACCGTGTCCACCATGTGCTCTAAAACGCGCGGCCCCGCAATCGCTCCCTCCTTGGTGACATGCCCCACCAGAAAAATAGGGATCCGCTTGCCCTTCGCCAGCGCCGCCAGCGCACTGGTCGCGGCCCGAACTTGGGAGACTGTTCCTGGCGCACTGTCCACATCGGGGGAAATCATGGTCTGGATGGAGTCAATCACCAAGTACTTGGGCCGAAGCTGCTCTACAAACCCCGCGATCACCCCAATATCTGTCTCAGAGGCGAGTAATAGATCTTTATGGAGCGCATCGAGTCGAACCGCGCGTAATTTAATCTGCTCAACGGATTCTTCACCCGAAATATAAAGTGTCGTTCCATATTTGCTTGCTAAATTGCCACAGAGCATACTCATTAATGTAGACTTGCCAATTCCGGGCTCGCCTCCAATCAGAGTCAGTGAGCCAGGGACGATGCCGCCGCCCAAGACGCGATCAAACTCAGGGATATACGTAGACTGGCGCTCCCGCTCACTGATCTCGATCTCGGTGATGGGCCGGGGTCGAGACTGCGCCGCGCCCATGTGCGAGAACGAAGAACCCCCTGCCCGAATCTGCGCCGTGAGGGTCTTGGCCTCACGAACCGCCTCTTCGACAAGGCTGTTCCACTCACTACAACTCGGACAGCGCCCGGCCCACTTGGGCTCGACGTGGCCACACTGCTGACAGACAAACCGGGTGGTTGCTTTTGCCAAATCCTCTACTCCGCCAGCAGCTCTGACCAGGACTCGACTTCAAAACACCGCTCGATCAAAGCCTCAAGTTGCTCACGAGATCGCAAGTCAACCTCGCGTAGCACTCTTGCAGATGGCTCACCTAGTCGTTTACGCCCCAGCCGGAACAAAAGATGACGAGCTTCTGTCACAGCCCCGAGCGCTTGGCCTTGTTCTAGCCCTTGTTCTAGCCCTTGTTCTAAGCCCTTGTTCAAGCCTTCTTGGATGAGTGCTTGATACGTTGACGATAGCTCCAGTACATTTCTGCTCATTAGTTTCTCCACAAATTCTTTCGGATATTTTAGTCCCATCAAAACAAAGGTCGCTGTACGGAGTTGCTCCGCCTCGCTCGGTTTTTCACTACGATCCAACCGCTCGTTGACTGCTCTTACCACTTCTGGTAGTTCGGCTTGTGAGACATTCGCAACAGGAGCGAGCGGTAATAGGCCACTGCCTCCCTCCAGAAATATCTCCGGCGGTAGCTCCCAGATCCGCACCCTATTGTAGGGAAAATCGTGGATCAATCGCCCCGATACTCCCCTGACCTGGAATCGTCCTTGGAGCTTTTTGTGTCCTCCAAAAGGCCGCAGTAAAACCAGCGTACTCTCCACGGGTAGCTTCAAGCGGCGCGTGTAGAGAACGTTGTACTCCCAGATGCGCTCCTCTAGTTCTGGGTCTGGCCCTGCCTGAAACTCCACATGCAGACCATAAGGCGGAACGGTGTTTACCCGCAAAATTCTATCGCCCGCCGCTGTCACCGTGGAGAGATCCGTCTCGACTATCTCCGTGGGGCCAATCGGCAGCTTGAGAAACCGTAGCCAGTCTTCGGGGGCAAGCTCGATCAAAAACTTGGTGGACGCATCAAATGGCTTGGGCACGCACAAATTATACTGGCAAACGCAGGGCTAACCCAGCCCACTACTAGCGTAGGGTATCGGAGATGCACACAAACCGGAAGCCGCGCCCGTTCATGTGCTGGATGACAATCGAGCCGGGCTTTGTTTGACGAAAGACCTCACGAACAATTTCTTTGGCGGAGCTTTTCGGGTCAGGGTCGCCGGTCTCGATATCCCACAGGACGCTGGTGAGGCCATAGCTCTCCGCCACCTTGACGGTGATTGGGTTATGCTCGCCGTAGGGAAGACGGAACGCCTTTGGCTTGCACCCCGTCAGTTTCTGGTGCACCGCGAGTGTTTTCTCTAAGTCCGCTCGCATCTCTCTTTCGGTGAGCTTTGGGAAGTGCGGGTGCAGATAGCTGTGGGTTGCGATCTCTAAGAGCGGATCGGCGGCGAGATTTTTCGCCGCATCGGCGTGCCACTCTATCCAGCGTCCGCCCAGAAACAGCGTCGCCGGGACGCGCTCTTTGCGCAGAATCCCGATGATCTGCGGCGCATAACCTGCGGGCTTGAGGGTCTGGCAGGCATCAAAAGTCAGAGCGACAACACGCTCAGTGGTTGGGAGGCGGCGAATCAGCATGTCACTCCTACTCGGGCTCAGCGCTGCCTTCCAGCACGAGTCCACGTGTCTGGGGAAACTTCGCGTACCAGAGCGCTAGAACATCGCGCAGGTGGTTGGCATACCGGTAGTGCGCCCCCGTCCCGGTGCGCAGCTCGGCTTCATAGAGGAACTTATCGGCGGTGGTGGTATGCTCAAAGGGAAACTGCGTCCCGAGAAGCGCTTCGTAGAGATAGGCGGGATCACCCGCAATAAGCTTCTCGTTCGCTCGCGTCCCCGCACTCTCACCCACCGGCTGCCACGGAGTCGTGCTTGAACTCTCGTCTTGGGCAGCATAAAACCCGACGGGCACCAAAGGGCAGTACTTTGTTCCCGTGCGGTGCCGGTTGAGATCCCGAATCTCCGCGAACGCGACCCCGTCCCAGGCAAAGCGCACTGCTGTGCGCCGCAACCCCTCGCCCAGATAGGCATAGCGGTTGTCGTGCTGGGCGAGATCAGTGACAAAGTCAACCGGCCCCGACGGCAGCATGACGTCCAGTGCCGCGGCTCCCGTACCCACTGTTCCCACAAGCCTCTGTGCGTTTGTCAGCTCCGCTGCGTGGCCCGCCGCCATACTCTCCAGTTTCTTTGCGTGCTTGATGAGCCGTGGCGCGGAGAGTCCTAGCTCCTCCCGAATCCGCTCACCACAGCGCACAGCCTCGGGCAGCGGATGCGAGAGCAGATGCTGACATACCCCCACCCACGCCCGAGCAGACTGCACCAGCATGGCGTTGGTACGCACCGCCACAGGCAAGAAATACCGTGCCCGATCAAAGGCGAAGTTGCGCCGCATCCGCGCCGCTGCTTTCTCGTTCACGCCAAAGGGAATTCTAACGCGCTCGGGCTCATCAAGCGCCACTTGCTCCCAAAACGCCAGCGCCTCGCGGTACGCCGAAAACGCCGCGCCCATGCGCCCACGCCACGCGTCACCATCCTCGATTCCTAGCTCCTCGGGCACAAGAAGCCCCGCTTCGTCGAGCTTGATGTAGCGTGTGCTACTCTCTTGGCCGCCTGCCGTGGGGCTGATACGAAACAGCTCATAGGCCAGCCACATCGAGATGCCATCTATAAACATCGCCACCGGCACGAGATCCCCTATCGAAGCATGACCGTAATCAACGAACTTGAAAATCGCATCTACCGATTTATCTGAGTTCTCTGGGTCAATCTTGGCAAGGATTGTATCAAGGCCCTCATTGGAGCGGGAATACCGCGCCCCGACAGCAGCCAGTAATTCGGGAGTTAGTGCTTGCCTTCCGCTTGCCGATGCCTCTTTTGTGGGACGGAGAGGAACGTGTGTAACCTTCATCGCGTGCCCCTCGCTTGAACTCCTTCATATATCTGGCGTGATTTTTGGCTCTTTGTTACCCACTCACAGTTCTCTGGCGAGAAGTCTTTGCTTACATCTTTTCTCACTAACACATATTCCTCTGGTCGTTGCCCCATATCCGCAAGGAAATTGGGAAAGGACTCCCGCCATCGCTCACAGACACCGATTCCTTGCGCTCCAAACTTTGGATAACGAAGGTGTGTCGTATTGTAGCACTTCGCTTTCATCTCAACCCAGGTGCGATATTCCGATGTCTGCCACTGGCCATGTACAGCTCGGCTCCGTGTTCTAGCGGCAGCTTGTTGTCGGTTCCAACAACCGCAACTCTTCGTTTTGCCCGCACCCAAGGCCATTGAAGAAACAATCGTCTCTTGTCCACAATCACAGAGGCAGCGCCACCGTACCGGGCTATGTCCCACAATCTCCACCGGGGACAGCAGACCGAATTTCTGTCCCCTTCGATCCAGGTAGCGCTTTTCCCCTGCCTGCCTGATTTTCTGGCGGGTTTCCTCGCTACGCTCCATGCCAATTTGCCCTTCGCATCCTTCGCTCAAGTTGGTCAGTCGTGCACCAAGGCTGCGGTAGTGTTGTATCCAGTAACGTTCCCGATAGAGATCGTCGGTGGTTTCGATGAGGCGAATCTCAGGCTTGGTGCCCTGCTCCAGTAGCTGATGAATCCAAGTACTGACATAGTAGGGTGCTTGCTTTCTTCCCATTGAAACATGCCGATTCAGGCGCTTTTTTAGCGCCAACCCGGTAATGCCTACATAGCGAACATCCCCTGTCCGTGGGTCGGATAGGGTGTAGATTTGAAACACGCTCGCTCCTACGCCTTCATGCCCAGTTTCTCTAGGAGCTGTGGGGTGGCACGAAGGGCGATGCGGGCGAGCTTGCGGAGCTGGGTGGTGTAGCTATCTAGCTCGGCAAGAATGCGCTCCTGCTCGGGGGTGAGGTTCTGGGACGTGCCCTTGGCTTGCTCCTGAGCCTGGTTGGCGGTGTGCAGCGCGGCAATTTTCGCCTGCTCACTTGCAAGTTTGGTGCCGTTGTAGCCCACGCCTGCGAGGGTGTCTTTTACGGTTTGTGGAGCGGCGGCGGCTCCCGCAAAGAGCTTGTCAGCAGCCAGCAGAAACGCGGCGGTGCCTTTAGGGGCGGGGCCTTTGTCGAGATTGAGCGCGGCGAGTGCGGCGGCATTGCCTTTTAGCACCGTACGGGCCACGGTGGCAAGATCGGCGTAGGCGGTGCGTGCGAGTTTCTCCGCGTCTTTGACGGCCTGGGTTGCGGCAAGCTGTGCGGCGCGCGCTTCCTGCACGGTCACAAGAATCGCATTGGCGCTGGCGAGCAGGTTCACGCCGTCGGTGCGCTTGGCGGCGGTGTAGCCGAATGCTTCGAGTGCGGCCATGATCGCATCGTCGGAGAGCAAGCCCGTTATGGCAATTTCGGCTCGATGAATCCGCGCCGCAATAGTCCGTGTTAAAGTTGACATTATTGTTCCTTTCTTCGTAGTGCTCTGCGATGATTTTGCACTACTCCTCAAAGCTAGTGTATCACTCCTCAGTGAACTTGCATTGCTCCTTGACAAAAACGCACTACTCCTTGAAGATTTTCATTTACTCTTCAAGAGCCTTGTTACTCTCCTAAACTCTTACTCTGTATCGTCTTCACGACCCAGCCAGTGGGAAAGAAAGAAGAGCAAGCCCGCAAGAGAAAAGAGTCCCATAAAGATTAGGAGAATTTTAAAAACAACCTCAGGATACAGCTCTCTACGTATAATCGCAGGTGCCACCATAACAACCAAAACGATGGTTGTCCCCAAGGAAGCAAGAGCAGCAAAGGAAAGTAACCGGCGCACCAGAATCCGGGAGCGGATGAGAGAGAAAAACCCACCCAACATGCTCAAAGTGCTCTGAAGCATCCAAAAAGCGTAGAGAATAACTTCAAGCGACTTGGTATACCCACGTTGCATTTCGCCCAAATAGACTAGCCCACAGATCACGGCAATCACCGCTCCGACCACAATCAGGAGGCAAGAGGCACCAAGTTCCCAAACAGAACGGCTTTTCTTAGGCAGCACAAATCTCTGTTCCACCGGCTCATTTTCGAGTTGCTGTTGCATGCTACAGATTCCCCCTCCTAACCTTCTTCGCCGTCTTGCCGTCCCAGCCAGCGACCTAAGAAAATCAGGGCTGTGGCCAGAGCCAAGAATGCAACAAACATTGCTGCCACAAAGAGGACTGGCTCCTTTTGAAAATTTCCTTGTAAGTAGTCTTGTAGCGCAAAATAGGCAATCCCTACAGCCGTCACAAAGGAAAATAGAGCAGCCGACCGAAGAGACCAACGCACCACAATTCGATACTGCAACAAGAAAGCCGTGCCACCGAGAAACCCTAAAACTCCCTGTAGCAACAGAACCGTGTACATAACACTGTCAAAAACGGGGTCGGGGTGCGTACTCCGCAGGTAATCAGAGACACAAGCCACAGCCGTGACGCCTCCTCCGAAAACAAGGAGCCAGGCTAACAAAAGTTCCACCACTGAGCGCTGTTTGGGTGGCTTGTCTAGCGGCCTCTCTTGCTGGAGTTGCATACCACACAATACCATCCCAAACCCTCCCTGCCCTGAGGGAGGGTGCCAAGGTACGAGGCGGGTGGGTTCCGCCGGGTGGGTATAGTGGGTTCTGCTGGCCTCACTCTTTGGGCGCGAGCTTGCGAAACTCCGACGAGAGTGCGTTGTGGACGGGCTGCCAGCGCGTTTTTAGAGTCTCCCAGTCCGTCTCTTGCGCGGCCCAGATCTCGTCCCAGTAGGCGTTGGCGGCGGCGAAGTTTGTCAGAGCGCCGGTTTGGGCCAGCTCGATCCCGAAGACCAGAATCCGCAGGCTGTGAAAGAGGCTCTTCCAGCCCGCGAGATAGTCTTGCTCGACAGCGATCTTCTTCTTGGCCTTCACGAAGCTATGCGACGCTTTCTGCGAGAGAGCCTGGCGCAGGGTTGCCCGGTTCAGAGTAAATGTGCAGAGAGCAGGGAGTGGGCTTTCGGGGGCAAAGTAGGCTTCCAGAGCGTGTATCTGATGCGTATCCAGCGCTGCTTGGAACTCGGTGAGGGTGTAGGTATGGAGATTCGTGTTCTCCAATACCAGCTCCAGCCCCGACGGGCCGTTATTTTCGGGGAAGACCACCAGGTAGTCATGATCCGATTCCAGGCGAGCGGTGCCGTAGACACGGGAACCGAAGGGGACAAAGAGCGCGGTGCTTGGCCAGCATCTTTCTTTAACAATTTTCTCGTGTTGCATACTCTTCTCTATCGCGGAGTTAAGAATAACCGATAAAACGGTACAATTGGAATAATTATGGAGTTTGAGCTAGAGCCTCTGGCAGACTATGCCTGCCATACTGGAGAAGGGCCTCTCTACCATCCCACGGAAAATGCTGTCTACTGGACAGACATCCCCAACGGTCGTCTCTTTCGCTACAAGCTGGAGACGGGAGAGCATGAAGCCTTTGAGATCGGTCGCCCGGTGGGCGGCTTCACCCTCCAGGAAGACGGCGATCTGTTACTGTTTATGAACCAAGGAGCCGTTGCGCTCTGGAGCCCCGGCGCGGAGCTCGACTACTTGATTGAGGAGATCTCCGAGGAGGTGGATTCGCGCTTCAACGACGTGATGACCGACACCCAGGGCCGTGTCTACTGTGGCACGATGCCGACGGCAAGCCGCGCGGGGCGACTGTACCGGCTCAACCTGGAGGGAACCATCACGAAGCTGCTGGAGGGAATTGGGTGCTCCAATGGCATGGGCTTTACCCCCGATCATAAGTTCTTGTACTACACGGATTCGACGGCGCGAAAGATCTACCGATTTACCTACATCGCGGCAACGAGCGAGCTCAAGCGCCAGCGGACTTTTGTCGTCACGGAAGAGGGCGGCGGCGTTCCCGATGGCATGACGGTAGACAGTAAGGGAAACCTCTGGAGTACGCGCTGGGACGGGAGCTGCCTCGTGGGGTACACGCCGCAGGGGCGTGAGTTCGCCCGTATCCCCTTCCCGGTGAAGAAAGTTTCCAGTGTCACTTTTGGTGGCCCGAACTATGACCAGATGTTTATTACCACGGCAGGCGGCCAACAGAAAGAAACAGACGGTGCGCTGGCGGGGGCACTCTTTCGGCTGACAATCCCTGGCGTCACGGGTGTCCCAGAGTACGTGTCCCGTGTTGGCCTCTGAGCCGCCCGAGCCGCAGCCCGCTCGGTTACCAACCCGGGCGGAGCTGGTGCGCCGTCCGCTGCCTGTCACAGTGCTAGAGGGTACTTCCGTGACGGGCTTCCCTGAGAGCATGCCCGAGCTCGATGTCAGGCTCGTGCAAGCGCTAAAGGAGGCTGCGCTTCCTGGCATGGCCCTGGCGATCGCGCAGGGCGGACGGCTGGTCGCGATGCGCGGCTACGGCACCCTGGCTTCAGGGAGCCCTGTGGCGCTCGAACCAACTCTGCCGGCGATGCTGTGCAGCCTCTGCAAGCCACTCACAGCGCAGGCGTTTCTGCTACTTGCCCAGGAAAACAAGCTCACCCTTGAGGATCGAGCCGACCGGTGGATCGCCACGGACCCGCGAATCACCCTGCGCCAGCTCCTCACCCACCGCAGTGGCCTGGCGGCAAAGTTCCTCGACACCAGCCACGCCGCGACGGAGGCGGAGCACGTCAAAAAAGCACTCACGGAGCCGCTGGCCTTCACACCAGGCGAGCGTTTTCTCTACTCCAACGTGGGCTACCAGGTACTGGGCCGGATCCTTGCCACCGTCACCAGCCAGCGCCCGGATCAGTTTATCCAGAAGCGCCTGCTTGATCCTTTGGGAATTCGTAGCTACTTTGTCGCGACCTATCTCACGCCCGCCGACCAAGTGCGCTACGATAGTGGCGGAGCCTACGTGCTGACTCCCCACCGCTACGACAGAGAAACCCGTCGGCATACGCCCGTCCGTGATCGAGCCACCCGCCTTGCCAAAGAAGCCTTGGGTAGTTCTGATACTTGTGGCGCGGGCTGTATGAGCGCGGTAGATTTCCTCCATTTCCTCTGCTCGATCACCCCGGCGCAGCGCCAACGGATCCGTAAACATGCGTCAGAGCCAGATGGCTATGGGCTCGGCTGGATGCTAAAAGACGGTGGCCTGGCGCACACGGGAATCGGGTCAGGGGAGACGCACTACGCCCTCACTCGGGAGAGTGGCGTGAGCTACGTGTGCTTTCTTCCCTCCAGCAACGACGCAGCGTGCGAGAAGATCCTCGCGCGGGTACAGAGCCTTGTGCTACGCCTCAGACAATCCCCTGAGATTCCCTGGCTGTAGACCACAATACCAGGATCATCCTGTATACTTTGTGAATGCCTCTCTTTTTGTCGGAAAGCGATGTCACCTCCGTGCTAACGATGCCGGATGCCATTGCGGCTCTTGAAACTGCCTTTACTGCCCAAGCGCAAGCGGATGCGATTAACCTACCACGCCAGCGCTTCTACCTTCCCGGTGGGGAGCTCCATAGCATGGCCGCTGCAATTCCTTCGCTTGGTGTTCTGGGAACAAAGACCTATACATCGTTTGCAGACGGTATACAGTTCTATATCCAGCTCTATTCTGTAGAAACGGGCGAGTTATTGGCATTTATTGAAGGTAATCGCCTCGGGCAAGTGCGTACTGGAGCGGCAACGGGCTTAGCGATCAAGCACATGGCTCTTCTGGAGACTCCGATAGCAGCGCTTTTCGGAACCGGTTTTCAGGCAGAGACACAGGCCGAAGCGCTGGTGACGACTCTACCTAATCTTCGCGAGGTTCAGGTCTATAGCCGTAATGTCCTCGGCCGCCAGCACTTCTGCCAGCGCATGACGGGGCGGCTAAATATCCGCTTTACTCCCGCAGAAAGCCCTGAAGCCACTGTACGCAATGCCAAGGTAATTGTCACTGCAACCAGCGCACGGGAGCCGATCCTGCAAGGGAGCTGGCTTACTCCAGGAGACTTTATTGCTGCCGTGGGAGCCACGCGCCTCTCCGCCCGTGAGATAGACGAAGAAGCAGTCGCACGCGCCACTGTCGTGGCGGTGGACGATTTGAGCCAAGCACAGCTGGAAGCCGCCGAGCTGCTCTTTGCCTACGAGCGGCGGAAGTTCCTCTGGAAGCGTGCGATCCCTCTCTCCGCAATCGTCATTGGGCGCGCCAAGGGCCGCCCTGACAAAGACGCGATCACCCTCTTTAAGTCGCTTGGGGTTGCACTGGAGGATATAGCGGTCGCTGCCGTCGCCTACGAGAAAGCAAAAGCATTGGGGCTTGGGCGCATATTGTGAAGGCAATTCTCACCCTCGATCTGGGGACATCCTCGACCCGCGCCCGCCTCTATGATGCCGAGACTGGCGAGCCCCTTGCGGGCACCACGTCCCAGCTCAGCCACCTACCTCAGACAACCGCTGAGGGCGCTTCGACACTCGATGCCGATGCGCTGGCCCGAGAAGCGGCGACCTGTGCGCAGGCGACTTGGGAAAAAATGCCTCCGGGCTGCCAGCTACTCGGTGTCGGGCTGAGCTGTTTCTGGCACTCCGTGGTCGGGATTGATGCGGTAGGCGATGCCATTACGCCCGTCTTGCTCTGGAACGACCGCCGAAGTGCGGGCCATGTCGCACGCCTCAAACTAGAAAACCAGGCGCTCCCGAACAAGACCGGCTGCCCGTGGCACACAAGCTATGTCTATGGCCGCCTCACCTGGCTCCGAGAGACAGACCCAGCGCTCTTTGCCCGTTGCAAGCAATTTGTGACTCCCGCCGCCTATGTCCTGCGCAAGCTCGTCGGCGCAACGGGCGAGTCCACCTCGATGGCATCGGCATCGGGGCTCTGGGATCAGAGACAACAGGCGTGGCTCCCCGAGTGGGTCCACATTCTCCCCCCCATCTTTGACGGCCCTGTCTCGGCGGAGAGCTCTCCGTTCCTGCCGCGTCAACTTGCCCAGCTCCCCTGGTTTGCCCCGGTTGGGGACGGCCTGGCATCGAATCTCGGCTGCGGCGCGGTGAGCCCTGAGCGCCTTGCCCTGATGATTGGCACGAGTGGCGCTATGCGCGTCCTCACTCCCACGGCCCTTCCCAACCTGCCCGACGGGCTCTGGCGCTACCAACTCGACCAAAATCGCTATGCGCTAGGGGGCGCACTCACCAACGGCGGCTCGGTGTGGGCGTGGCTGGAGCAGACTCTCAAGCTCTCCCGCCCCCTCGATGGCCTCGCGCCCGACAGCCACGGCCTAACGGTGCTTCCGTTTCTGGCGGGCGAGCGTGCTCCGCTCTGGCGCGACGATCTCACGGCGGCCATTATCGGACTGAGTGCCGCCACAACACCCGAGCAGATTGCACGGGCGCATCTGGAAGCCGTGGCCTACCGATTCGCCGCGATCCGCGAGCACCTGCGGCCCGTCGCCCCCAAAGCGGAGCTCATCGGCACGGGCGCGGGCTTGCTGGCATCGCCACTCTGGCAGCAAATCCTCGCCGACGTGCTCGGCGAGCCCCTTGTGATCAGTAGCGAGGAAGAGGCATCGTCGCGCGGGGCCGCACTCTGGGCACGAGAGCAGCTTGGCCTAGGCCGCATCGAAGATGCCCCCCTCCCAGAGATTCTGCACCGCGTCGAACCCAATTCCACCCACACCGAAATTTATACCGAGGCACGCCAGCGCCACGAGGCACTATTGAAACTACTCTGCCCAGCGCCTGTCACTCAGACTGAGTAAACTCCGACAGCGACGTTCCTGCCGCGAGCAGATGCTCTTTCGCTGTGGCGGCCTCCTCAAATACAGCGGCGAGGAGGTCGTCCCAGACGTAGTACAGTCCTGCGATGTCCTCGATGTTAGCCAGAAAGCGCCCCGTGGACTCGCTTCCTGGAGGGATTTCTCCCAGCCCTTGGACATCGGCAACAAACGTGGGAGCGTGGCGAGTCGCTCCAGTCTGGGTGTCGGTGAGGATAAAATGTCCTAGGCAGATCATGCGCCCCAGAGTCACGCCCGCCTCCTCAAACGCCTCACGCCGTGCCGCCGCCTCAGGCGTCTCGCCCGGCTCTAGCCGCCCGCTTGGGATGCACCAGCCGCGCCCCGGAATCTCCGCCAGCACGATTTTGTCCCCATAGAACGGGAAGACCAGCGCCGCTGGCATAGGGGAGCCTTCGGAGGCGTAGGCAGCAAAGGTAGCCCGCTCATTGCGCCAAGTGACGTGTGGAAAGCCCATTACTTAAGTCTACCAGGCATAACCCTCAGGCGAGGGCTTGTGTCCAGGGAAAATCTCATCGAGCTTCTTGAGAGTTTCCTCGCTGAGCGCGATCTCCAGCGCACGCAGGCTACCATCCACCTGGGCCAGCGTGCGAGGGCCGATAATCGGCGCGGTGACGGCTTTCTGATGCAACAGCCAGGCAATCGCCACATCGGCAGGAAACTCGCCCAGCTCCGCACAGAGTGTTTCCCACGCCGTGATCTTCACCCGAGCCGCCTCGTCGAGCTTGATCCCCGCCCGGCGCGAGCCCTCATCAATGTCGCCTAAAACGCCCCCGAGAAGGCCGCCTGCGAGCGGCGACCAGGGAATCACACCGAGGCCGTAGTCTTCACAGGCGGGAAGCAAGTCCCGCTCCACAGTACGGGCATTGAGGTTGTAGAGGCTCTGCTCACTGACTAAGCCGAGGAAATTGCGGCGCTTGGCGGCCTCGTTTGCCTTGGCGATATGCCAGCCAGCGAAGTTAGATGAGCCGATATAGAGCACTTTCCCCTGCTGGACAAGCAGTTCCATCGCCTGCCAGATCTCCTCCCATGGCGCGTCCCGCCAGACATGGTGCATTTGATAAACATCAATGTAGTCGGTCTGGAGGCGGCGCAGGCTCTCCTCACACGCCTTGCGAATGTGCAGCGCCGAGAGGCGGCTCGTGTTGGGCCACTCGCCCATGTCGCCGTAGACCTTGGTCGCCAGTACCACTTTCTCGCGCCGTCCGCCGCCCTGTGCGAAGTAGCGCCCGATAATCTGCTCGGTGATTCCCTCGCCCTTTTTGCCGCCGTAGACATTGGCCGTGTCCCAGAAGTTCATCCCGTGCTCCAGCGCCCTGTCCATTATTGCGTAGGCATCAGGCTCGGTGGTGCGGGGACCAAAGTTCATCGTTCCCAGACACAGCCGGGAGACCTTCAGGCCCGTACGGCCAAGATTTGTGTATTTCATAATTATTTCCTTTTTTCGCTCCGCGAAATTAGCGACTTTCACGCGCTTGCATACAAACAGCCCAGTGCCCGAATCTCTGCCTCGGTCTTGGTGCGCTCCAGCCACTCCAGCTCATCGAGAAAAGCACGGAAGTGCCGTCGTGGCATCCAGCCCAGTGGGGAGGCTTCGGCATTGCTGCGGTGC
Source organism: Armatimonas sp. (assembly GCF_043757465.1). Taxonomy (GTDB): domain Bacteria; phylum Armatimonadota; class Armatimonadia; order Armatimonadales; family Armatimonadaceae; genus Armatimonas. Next base: position 937 of record NZ_JAYVPL010000026.1, on the reverse strand, counting down.
GGACGGCGCGAGATATCTAAGCCGTATTTTTCGACCAGCGCGCGGGAGCCCGGGAAGATCGCCTCGCAAGTTCCCAGGGGGTCGGCTTCCCAGCCGTCCGTCTGAGCATCCGTGAAGGCATTGGCTTTTACGGCATTAACGAAGAAGCTTTCATCGCCGGTGTAGGCCACACTGGCCTCGATGCAGTCTAGCACGTCCAAGCGATCCACGCCGCCGTAGAGCAGACGCGAGCCGAAGTGCAGGAAGTCACGATACGGGGTGAAATCGGCGGGACGAATCGCGACATACTGAATCCCGTGGCGCTGTTTGTTGTACTCACACAGCTCCTCACCGATGCGCTTGGTGAAGCCGTACTTATCGTAGTGCCCATGCCAAGCTTGCGAGCTTAAAAACACCACTTTTTTGATCCCCGCGCTCTGGGCCGCCTGAAACATCCAGAAAGTGCCGTCTACATTCAGCCGCCAAAAATCCGCCTCGGTCTTGCTATTCCAGTGGATTCCATGCCATGCGGGCAGGTGTAAAATCGCATCGCACCCCGCGGCGGCACGCTCCAGCCCCACCCCGATCTGGACGTCCGTCTGGACAAACTCCAGTCCGGTGAAGGGCTCTTTCTCGGGGAGCTTGCCGATATCGGAGAGCACCAGCGTATGCCCCGCTACTAGAAGCCGAGGAATCATGCCCCGCCCAACATTGCTGTTAGCGCCTGTGAGTAAAATTTTCATGATTAAATCTCCAAGGAAACCCCTGCCTTTAGGCAGGGGATGAATTGGGAACCGCATTGAAAGTTCTGCGATTGATTCTGAAATATTGTTTGCATTCTGTTTTCTTTTGTGATATGCTTTCCGGCAGTAGAGTTTTCGCTTTGTGGCTCGTCCCCATAAAGTCAGGAACTTACCTTTGGGTCAGACAGCAACCCGCAGCAGTCGGGTAAGGCAAT
>NZ_JAYVPL010000025.1:0-79343 GCF_043757465.1 Armatimonas sp. | reverse complement strand
TGTCGAGTGGACTGGCAGTTTCGCACTGCAGATGCGCGACTAAAGTTGAAAAGACTCTATCCAATCATCCATGCAAACTAACGAAGTGCGGCACTAGGCCAGGCCGCCAATGTAATGAACAAGCAGGGCGAGAAGGCCCATGAGTACGGCGGAGTCTACCGCTCCGATGACTGCGGCGAGACCTGGACACGCATCAACTCGCTCAACCCGCGCCCGATGTATTTTTCGCAGATCCGTGTGGACCCCACCAACGACCAAAACCTCTATGTTTTAGGGGTCGAGATGCACCAGAGCCGCGACGGTGGCAAGACCTTTACCGACGATGCCGGGACGCAGCTGCACCCCGACCAGCACGCGCTCTGGATTAACCCACGCGATAGCCGCCACATGCTCCTCGGCTGCGATGGCGGCACCTATGTCACCTATGACCGCTGCGCCAACTGGGAGCACCTGGCCCATGTCGCCATTGGACAAGCCTATCATGTCTCGTTCAGTCCGAAGGAGCCGTTCTGGGTCTTTGCCGGTTTCCAGGACAACGGGAGCTGGGGCGGCCCGACCAACACGCTGATGGGCAGCGGAGCGTCCAACGACGACTGGCTCTCGATCTCCGGCGGCGATGGCTTTGTGACCCGCGTGGACCAAGACGAGCCAGACTGGGTCTATACCGAGAGCCAGGGCGGCTCGATCTCCCGCACCAACCTGCGTACCGGCGAGCGGGGCTCCATCTCCCCGCGCCGCGAGAAAGACAAGAAGTTCGGCTTCAACTGGAACACGCCTTTTATTCTCTCTGCACACAACCAGAAGCTGTTCTACACGGCGGGCAACTACGTATTTAAATCCGTGAATAAGGGCACTGATCTAAGAATTAGCTCCCCGAAACTTGGCCGCTCCGACCGGGGTACCGCCACCGCGCTGGCCGAGTCGCCGCAGAACAGGGACGTGCTCTGGGTGGGCACCGACGACGGCATGCTCTGGGTCTCGCGCGATGGCGGCCTAAACTGGAAGGAGGTCTCCAAGAAGCTCGGGATCTCTGGCTGGCGCTGCGTGGCCACCATTGAGGCATCGCATTTTGTGGAGGGCCGCGCCTATGCTGCCCTCGACGGCCACCGCTCCAACGACGACAAGCCCTATCTCTTTGTCACGGAGGACTTTGGCGAGACCTGGAAGTCGGTCAATGCCAATCTTCCCAGTTTTGGCTCGACCCGCTGCCTGCGCGAGGATACTGCGGTGCCGGACTTGCTCTACTGCGGCACCGAGGTGGCGGCGTTTGTGAGCATTGATCGGGGAGAAAGCTGGACAAAGCTCAACGCGAATCTGCCCACCGTGGCCGTCCATGAGCTGGCTGTCCATCCCGCCACAGGCGAAGTGGTCGCGGCCACCCACGGGCGCTCGCTCTGGGTGCTAGATGCCAACCCCTTCCGGGAAATGGCCAAGGGCGTGGGCCAGAGCGCCTACTTGTACCCCACCAAGACCTTCACCCGCTGGCGCTCGCTGCCTGGCAAGGGGAGTATGTACGGCAGCGGCGTGAAAAAGTTCTTCGCCGAGAATCCCGCGCGTGGCGCACAGTTGGTCTACTCGCTCACGCAAAAAGCCACCCATGTGACGCTGAGCATCACCGATATCGCGGGAAAAGTGGTCTTTACCGCCAGCCCCAAAACCCTGGAGCCAGGGCTCTACCGAGTTGAGTGGAACGGTGGCAACGCCCCCGCGGGCGCGTACCGAGTGAGCCTGGAAGTGGACGGCAAGACCTGGAGACAGACTCTGCGCGTGGAGAATGACCCGCTACGCTGATTTCCCCCACTCCGGCTACACGGTCACCACAAGGCCGTTAAAGCGATTCGCCGCCACCAGGAGCCCCTCGCTCAGCCAGAGCTCGGTGGCTCCCATGGCGGCGATCAGCACTTCATCCATAAGCTTTCGATCCGGCGGCGAGAACCTCGAGAGCACCCAGTCAATCTGCTCGCTGCCCAATGCCGGTGGTGCGCCCACCCCGATACGCAGGCGTGGGAAATCGTCGCCCTCCAGCTTGGCGATCAGATCCTTTAGTCCGTTCTGCCCGCCCGCTGAGCCGCTCGCACGCAGCCGCAGACGCCCTGGTGGCAGGTTGATGTCGTCGCAGACCACCAGAATGTCCGTGCGCTCAACGCCCTCTTTGCTTGCAATAACGCTCACGGCATCGCCCGAGAGGTTCATGTAGGTCTGCGGCTTGACCAGCATCACGGCCTGGCCCGCGATCACGCCCCGCCCCGTCACGGCTCTATCGCGCCGATTGGTCAGCGCGATCCCGTGCGCCTCTGCGAGCGCATCGAGTAGCTCAAAGCCGATATTATGCCGCGTCTTAGCGTACGCTACCCCAGGATTTCCCAGACCCACGATCAGTTTCATGTCTACTCTATCGCCGACTAAGGCCGAGCTGCTCCGCCCATTTCCTTAAAAATTGCGACCGCAACCCCGACGATCATTACCAGCATTAGGCCACAAAAATAAATGAGGCTGTTACGGACTTCTTTTCTCATGCGCTTTATCCTACCATTCCCACCGCTCGGCTTACCGGAGCCTTCCTTGCCGTACCACTTCCTGATAGACAAAGGGGGCTCGCGCATTGAGGAACTTTGCGGAGATACGTCCGTCCTGATACTGTCGAAGATAATATTTCCGCAGGTCACAGCAGCCTTGGTCATTGAGCCCTAGGCGCTGGATTGTTGCCTCAGCAGCGTGCCACTCAGGGGAATCTTCCGGTGTGATAGGCTTTATCTCACAGGTCGAGAGGGCAAGGCGAAACGTCCCAGGAGAAAGCGTGAAGGGATCAAGCACATCCTCAAACTCTCGCTTCCGCGCGTTCATTAGGGCACAGGCGAGGCGGTAATTACTCCACTCGTAAGTCAGCTCAGGCTGGAGCGATTTGGCAATATAGTGATCCACGCTCTGCGCCCCCGTGACGGGCTCGATATAGATGCAGGCATAGGCACAGATACCCTCATACGCCGCGTGTAGGTCCGCGAGGCACTTGCGCCAGTGAGGAGGAAAGGTCGATGAAGCGACTCCCGGATTCTCTGCCAGCCAGCGCAGGCCCGGCTGACGAACCTTGGGGTCGAAATCGTCAGGTTCGGGCTGTAGTGCTACTGGGATCACTTTCGCCAGCCCTGCTCCTCAAAAAAGTAGCCCCAATCCACCCAAAAAGTATCCATCTCTCCCAGCAAGCGGCGTAGCTTGGCATCAATGACATCAGCCTGCTCCCGCGTCGTCTCTGGATTTCCCATCGCCGCCGTTGCTTCAGTCATCGCCAGCTCTGTCTCTGGTGCATACCCCGACTTCTGATCAAAGGCCTCGCTCTTGAGCCACGCATCCGCATCCCCGCGCCGATACCATGTTCGCTTCGTCACTTCGACTTGCCCTGATTCGCGATTCAGATCAAGGTCAAACCACGCGTCTTGCTCGAGGTCAAAGAAAGGCTCCACGGACGCCATCACAAGCGGCGAGTGCGTCGCAGCAATGATCTGAATGTTGACCTCAGGAGCCAGAACTTTCATCACCTCCATCAAAGACTTAACAATTGTGCGTTGCCACTTAGGATGCAGGTGCGCATCCAACTCATCAATAAAGAAAGTAACTTCGCGTGCTGTTGAAAATTCAAGAAGATTTGCCGCCAACTTATGTTCACGCCATACCCAAACTAAGATATAGACAAGTGAAATAATTCTTCGTATGCCTGCCGATGCGTGAATAACTGGAATTTCTCCATAAGGTAACTGTAAAGTTGGAATATCTCGTGAATCCTTTAATCGCCGGGTCAGTTTTCCAAGTTTTAGTATTTCTTCTTTATTTGGAGAAATAACATTGAGTACATTATTTAAAAGAGAAAAAGCTTCGCCATTCTCTCTTTGCCATGATGACCAATCTTGAATAAGGCCATTGCAAATATGTGTGTTTTGAAATACCTGACCATTCCAAACTTCATTATTACTAAAAATAAAAGCTGTATTATCAGAGTTTCTGAATGGATCGAAAATACAAAAATCTCCATCAGGCCGACAATAAACGACAAGACTTTTGTCATAATATCTATGGTCTTTTATTTTCCATTCTTGAAGATGAGTATTAAAATTCCATTCGTGAGTATGTTTTAGAAACCTACCTTGTATCTTAGCGTTATCCCGCTTTCGCGGTTTTATTGGTTGGCCTGTAAGAATTTCCGGCTTAATGTCTGATGGCCAGATGCCACTTAAAATCCACCATGCGACATCAAGCAGGAAGCTTTTGCCTAAGCCATTGTCGCCGGTGAGGAGGTTGAGTCTTGGTGCTAAGTCCAGGCGCAGGTGGTCGGCGGGGCCAGCGTTTTGGATCTCCAGATATTCCAGCATGAGATTATCCTACCACTGCTTCTCGAAGAGCTCACTGATGGAGTCGTCGCAGTGGATGCGGCGGATGGCATCGGCGAGTAGTTCGGCGACGGTCAGGACGGTGAACTTCCCGGCGGCGGGGTGATTGGCGTAGCGGAAGGGGATGGTGTCGGTGAGGATGACGCGCTGAATGGGGCTGGCGCTGATGCGGTCAATCGCGGGTTCAGACAAGACGGCGTGGGTGCAGCAAGCCGTGACAGAGGCCGCACCACGAGCGATGAGAGCCTGCGCACCGCTCACAATCGAGCCGCCGGTGTCTATCATGTCGTCAATGATGATGCAGTTCTTGCCAAAGACATCGCCGATAATCTCCGTGATCTCCACTTTATTGGGCGCGGGACGGCGCTTGGAGATGATCGCAAGCGGCGTTTGCAGTGTCTCGGCGAGCGTCCGGGCACGGTTGACCCCGCCTTCATCGGGCGAGACGACGCACGTCTCGCCACCGACCAGCCCGACCTCTTTTAGGTAGGCTCCAAGGATGGGTCCCGCGTAGAGATGGTCCACGGGCAGTCGGAAAAATCCCTGGATCTGCTTGGCGTGCAAGTCTACACAGACCACGCGGTTCGCGCCCGACTCGGAGATCAGATCGGCGACTAGGCGCGCTGTAATTGGCTCACGGGGCTTGATTTTCTTATCCTGGCGGGCGTAGCCGTAGTAGGGAAGCACCACGGTGATGCGCTGCGCCGAGGCTCGGCGGAAGGCATCGAGCAGAATCAGTAGCTCCATTAAGTTATCATTGACGGGCATACAGGTGGGCTGAACCAGAAAAACATCCATACCACGCGCCGACTCGTCTACTTGCACGCGAATCTCGCCGTCGGCAAAGCGCGAGAGGAGCATCTTTCCCAAGGGGACGCCTAGCTCCTTGGTTATGGAGTCGGCGAGGGCGGGGTGACCACTGCCCGCAAAGACACGCAGGTTCTTGCCAATCGGAAGTGCTTTCTTAGCCATGAGCTTTCTCTTTTCGTTTTTTTGCACGGCGGACTGTCTCCGCTCCTTCGAGGTTCAACTGTCGCTCCCGCGCGATGGCAATTGCCTCTGCCGGGACATCCTGCGTGATCACCGAGCCCGCCGCCGTCAGTGCCCCGTCGCCGATCGTGACGGGTGCAACAAGAATAGAGCTACTGCCGATAAAGGCATCCGCGCCGATAGTCGTCTTGCTCTTGGTGAAACCATCGAAGTTACAGGTAATAGTTCCCGCGCCAATATTGGTCTTCGCGCCAATCTCCGTATCGCCCAGATAGCTCAGGTGCGATGCCGAGACGTTGTCGGCGAGCTGGCCGTTCTTGACCTCGACAAAGTTGCCAATCTTGCAGCCATTGCCCAAAACCGCCTTACCCCGAAGCTGTGCAAAAGGCCCCACTTTGCAGCCATCGCCCACGGTGGAGTCCGTAATGACAACATACGGCCCGATAATGCAGTCCTCGCCGATCCGGGTACTCCCTCGCAGATAAGTGCCCGGGTGGAGCACGGTGTCCTGCCCAACCGTAATTCCCACTTCGACATAGGTCGTCGCCGGGTCAATGATCGTCACACCGGAGAGCATCAGGTCTTTCAGAAGCTGTTTGCGCAGGATCTCCGTGAGCTCGGCCAGCTCCACGCGTGTGTTGATCCCAAGAGTGACATTGTTGTCTTTGGCAACCACGGCACGCACAGGCTCCCCGGCGGCGCGGGTCAGCCCGATCACGTCGGTGAGATAGAGCTCGCCCTGCGCATTATTGGGGGTGAGCTGCTTCAAGCGCTCGAACAGAGAGCCGCCATCAAAAACATAGACAGCAGCATTCATCTCGCGAATTGCTTTCTGCTCGAGTGTGGCGTCTTTGGCTTCGACAATTGCCTCGACCGCGCCCGATCCATCGGCGGCGCGGACAACACGCCCGTAGCTACCCGCATCGTCCAGAAGGGCGGAGAGCAGTGTTGCGCCGCCGGTGTGAGCCGCCAGAAGCTCAGAGAGCACCTCGGCAGAGAGAAGGGGCGCATCTCCTGGAACCACCAAGACGGGCCCGGTGTGGCCTGCGAGAAGCGCCTCGGCCTGCTGCGTGGCGTGGCCGGTGCCGCGTGGGTTATGCTGCCAGACAAACTCAATATTTTGCCCCGCGTAGGCGGCTTCCACGCGTGCCTGCACTGCTAGGCCCTCATGGCCGATGACGACAATGCGGCGCTCGGCACCGGCGGCGGCGAGCGCATCCAGGATGTGGAAAAGAGTCGGCTTCCCGCAGACGGGATGAAGCACCTTGGAGAGCTTCGAGCGCATCCGTGTAGACTTGCCCGCCGCTAGAATAATTGCTGCTGTCGTGCCCAAAAACTACCCCCTGACCGGGGGAATTATACTCGCCCTAGCCTATGAAAGCTAGAGGGATGTTCTGTTATTACAGTAAGTGCGCACTAGGGGAGCTCCCATCTGGTTGATCACATCGGCCCGCAGCACCTCAGAGTGCTGGTGTGCAATCCCTTGAAATGTCTCACTGGCCACTTCAAGTGCCATCAGGGAAGCCTGTGCTGCGCGATAGGCCCCTGGTGTGAGCACTGCCCGGAACCGTCGGCGCGCTTCCTGAATGACCGCCTGTGCCTGCTCCTGCGCAGCACAGACCTCAAGATAGCCCCCCCAGCCCGGCTCACGCATCGTCTGAGCGGCCTTGCGGCCCTGCGACGCAACTGCCTCGATAGCCTTACTGATCTCCAGTCGGATAAACTCATTGTGCTCCTCGATCGCCAGGAGAGGGAACTCAATATGGCGGCGGAGCTGTCCGATAGGTCGAAGCAGTTGGTAGGCACGAAAGACCCGGTTCAGACGTGTGGTTTTGTAGCGGCTCAGGGAGGTATCGAGCAGAAGCCCGCGAATTCCCCCCTCAAAATGCTCCAGATCTGCGAGAAAGTGCGAGAAAGTCGAGGCCTCTTCGGAGATTCCATGGCCCAGGCGACAGGTCGCAAGATCAGCGGCAGCAATCGCGACCATGAGAGCCACATCGTGCTCCATCTTATCCAGAGCCGGATGTGGGTTCTCAATAAGTTGCCGTCGGTTTGCAGGAACAACAACCCGCTCAGTAGACTGAGTGCTTTCAAAATCGGAGCGCCAGGTGATTCTCATGCTTTGCTAAAATGCAGTTTCTATGCCAAGAATGAGAGAGAGCGACGAGATAATGGAAATATTTCAATTACGCTATTTTGTGGCGGCGGCGCAGCGGCTCAACTTCACACAGGCCGCGGCGGAGTGTCATATCGCCCAGCCCTCGCTCTCCGCGCAGATTGCCGCACTGGAGAGGGAGCTAGGTGCCTCGCTCTTTCACCGACGAGGTCGCAGCGTGCGCCTCACCGATGCCGGGGAGACACTTCTCAGCCATGCGGAGCGGCTCCTGGCACAGGAAGAGGAGGCGCGCAGTGCGGTGCGGCGCGTGGTGGGGCTTGAGTCCGGACGGCTGAGCCTCTGGACGCTGCCCACCCCGGGCCAGCACTTACTTCCTCCGGTTCTCGCCCGTTTTCGTGCGGCACATCCTGGCATCAGTATCTCCGTGCATGAAGCTGTCCCCGCCCGCGCCATCGCCGAGGCCGTAACAGGCGGCCGCGCGGATCTTGGCGTCGTGCACCTTCCCTGCACCCACGACGGCCTGGAGCGCCGCCAGCTCCTCACCGAGGAGCTGGCACTAATTGTCCCAGAGAGGCACCCACTGGCGGAAAGCACACCCCCCCTTACGTCGCTCGCCAATGAAGACTGGGTCTGGGTTCCCGAGGGTCAGTCGCCGGAGCACCCGATCTTTGCAGCGTGCCTAGCGGCGGGCTTCACCCCACGCATCGCCTGCGTCTCGGGTTCGGCGGGAGGCATGCAGGCGCTGGTCGCCGCCGGGCTCGGGATCGCGCTTCTGCCCCGCCTCGCGCTCAGTCCGCCACCGGGCACCGTGATTGTCGAGCTAGCCGCGCCTCGGCCCACGCGCACCCTCGCCCTGATCTGGCGCTCCGGCGAGACACTTTCTCATGCCGCCACGGCTTTTATGGCGCTGCTGTAGAATTTATGGCGCTGCTGTAAAATCCGCGCCCGTCAGGCTCTCAGGCTTGCGCCACTTTGTGCTGCCGTCGTAGCGCAGGGTCGTAAAGCCGCCCGTGTGCCGGAGGGGATAGTGGGTATGCGCTGTGTCCGCGCTTGGCGGGAAGATTCCCCAGACCGGCCCAGAGTTGCCCGTGCGAGTGTCCGCACAGCCCGGCGTTCGGGAGTGATCCCAGACAAACATCACGGTAAGGTTCGTCACCTCGGCATCAGACTTCCCCATTGGCCCCGCGCTGATGTAGCTCATGGCGTAGCCAACCTGGCCTTGCGGATAGCTAGGGCACTTAAAGACCATCAGGTTCTTGAAGTACGGCTGGAGCATCCCGGCTTTAATGGGCGTGTTATATTGGACGCTTGAGGGATTGGGCGGCTCGGGCGAGATCGTGTTATCGTAAGGAGTCCACCACGTCTCGGTGGGGCCGGTCGAGACCGTCGGGCTGGCCGTCGAGCATATTTCGTCGCCCACTCGGTCGGGGCAGAGACGATGGCGCGGGTTAACTTGGTCGTAGTCCTGCCGATACATCGCAATCGCCAGACCGAGCTGCTTGCAATTCGAGAGGCAGCTCGCAGACCGCGCTTTCTCGCGCACTTGGGCAAAGACCGGAAACAGAATCGCAGCCAGAATCGCGATAATGGCGATGACAACGAGAAGCTCAATCAGTGTGAAGGCGCGGGGCATTGCGTTTTTTATACCACCTCACATCAGGCAAACAGTTGCTTGACAAACTCGCTCGCATGAGCTAAACTGAGTGCCAGGCATGCAGGGTGCCTCCTATTCCGCGGAAAGAACCGAGTTCCCCTGAGTGTTTTTCGGCGTTTGATGGCTTCTCACACAAGCCTCCTTTTTGCCCGAACGAGCGGATACCGGGCGCAACACAAAAAAGGAGGACTTCTATGTCCGCTCGTCACTTACCTGTCCGGCCTGACTTGACCCAGCTCAAGCACCAGGCCAAAGAACTTCTCGCGGCACTTCACGCAAACGCTCCCGAGGCTGTCGCCGACCTGCGTGCCTTCCATCCTGAGTCTGATCGGCTCGATCCCACCCGAGCCCAGCTCGCCGACGCCCAGCTCACGCTCGCTCGCGCCTACGGCGTCCCAAGCTGGTCGCGTTTAGCCTTGGCCTGCGAGCTGATTGACGCGATCTGGCGCGGCGATCTAAAGGCTGTCCATACATTGATTGAGAAACACCCGTCGCTGCTGCGCGAGAATGCGCGTGGGACTGCCCACTGCAACTGGGGAAAGGCGCTCTCCTACGCCGCCAATGTCGGCCAAGACGAGATTGTGCAGTTTCTCCATAACTCTGGAGCCGATGATATCCAGTACGCTTTTGAGCGAGCCTGCCTGCGCAGCAAGCTCGGCACGGCGCGGCTACTTTACTCGCTGGGTGCACGCCCACAACCTGGCTCCGTAATGGGGCCGTGTGAGACGCTCAGCGCGGTTGGTCTGGCGCTGCAACTAGAGCTTGGGGCGGAGCTAGTGGACGATCACAGCGACCGGCTGGCCCCACTGGGGCTGGTGCTGGAAACCTACTCGCGAAACCCCGATGGCAAGCACGGAGTTCTGGAACTCTTCGCCCAGAACGGCTACAACCTCCCCGATAACGCCGTCTTTGCCGTTCATCGGGGCCGCTTGGACTTATTGGCCGCCCATGTCCGCCGCGACCCCAGCGCGCTCAATCGCCAATTCCCGCATGAGGAGATCTATCCCCCAGAACTGGGCTGCCACACCGATCACACGCAAGCGCTCTGCGGGACACCACTGGGCGGAGGGACACTCTTGCACCTTGCTGTGGACAACGATACCTGCGAGATCGCACAGTGGCTTCTGGAAAACGGCGCAGACGTCAACACGTCTGCCACTGTAGATGCCGATGGCTTTGGCGGTCACACCGCACTCTTTGGCTGTGTCGTCTCGCAACCGTATCGCTGTAGCCGAAACAATCTGCCCATGACAAAGCTCCTACTCGACCACGGTGCCGACATGAGCGTCCGCGCCAGCCTGCGCAAGGAGCTGCGTGGTGTAGACGACGAGACACTCCATGAGTACCATGACGTGACACCGCGCACCTGGGGCGAGCGCTTCCACGACCAAGACTGGGTCAACCCGGCGGTGTTGGCGCTGCTAGCGCCTGCCAGTCCGTAAGCGTATCCACATCTACCCTGCCGCCGGGAAAGGCAACTGTGCGGCAGGGGTGTTTTTTGAGAAGCCCACGTGCGCCCGAGTCGCCGGTGAGCGCGAGGAGCTCGGGAAAGTAAGCTCTGTCAAACACACACGGCGGCCCGATAGCCTCGCCGTAGTTCGATGCCACGATGACACCCAGCTGGAATTCGGCGAGGAGTGCCTGCAAGTGCTCTTTTGTTACGAGCGGCTGATCGCAGAGCATCACCAACACGGCATCACAATTGGCAATGGCATGAATCCCCGCACGGAGCGAAGCCGCCATGCCCTCTGGCCAGTCCTCGGCGTAAATTACTCTGACCGGTAAACTCACTAGCTCTGGTTCCAGAAATTTGGAATATGCACCAAGTACAACGAAAACCTCGCCACAGTGTGCATCGCATGCTGTTTGTGCCGCGTGGCGCAAAAGCGATTTCCCTTGGTACGGCAGAAGTTGCTTGGGTTGGCCAAGGCGCACCGACGCACCCGCCGCCAGCAGAATAACAGCGATGTTCAGTGGATGGGGCCCTCGCGGTGTGTGAGCGGCCCACCACTTCGGCCTGCCGACCAAGCGCGAATCTCGGCGACCAGTGCTAGCGCAATCTCCTCCGGGTTGTCTGCGCCGATGTCTAGGCCAAGGGGGGCACGGAACCCATCCCCCCGCCCCCCGTCCGACGGGGGAAAGGCTTCAAGGAGCCTCTCGGCGCGGCGGCGGGGGCCGAGCAGGCCGACGTAGCCGACGGGGGAGGCGAGGAGAGGGGGCAGGAGCTCTTGATCGGTGCGGAAGCTGTGTGTCATGAGCACGGCGGCGTCTGAAAGTTCCAGGGTATCCAGGGGAAAGCTCGAAACCACGCTGGCACCCGGGAAGCGCTCGGGGTGGGGCGTGAGCGAGCGGCTGTCCACGACAATCACCTGCCAGCCGAGCAGCTCAGTGGCGACTTTGACGAGCGGCACCACATCGTGGCCCGCACCGAAGATGATAAGTCGTTGCGGGGGGGCAACGAGCTCGTAAAACGTCTGGTCGCGCCAGAAAGACTGCCGTTTCTCTAGGGCTTCTTGCGCCCCTGCCAGCAGCGACTCCTCGCCCCAGAATGCGCCATCTTGCGCTAAAGCCAGGCGCTTGCCCTCCCCTGTGGTGGCGAGCACGCCGAGCGTGCGCTCGGTCTGCCAGCGCTCCAGGCGGGCCAGATGCGCGACATTGGTGCTGTCCAGGCGCTCCAGCAGAACTTCCACCACGCCGTTGCAGCCCAGCCCGAAGCCCCACTCGATGTCTTCGTCTTCTTGTGTGGAGTCGTAGACCACCCGCGCCGGGCCGCTGTCCGTGCGCCACCAGGCTTTCTGGAGCACATCGGTCTCTAAACAGCCACCGCTGATCGAACCCGCCGCCCAGCCACTCTCCGTGAGCAGCATCCGCGCCCCCGGACGCCGATACGTCGAGCCGCCCACACGAATCACAGTCGCCAGAATAGCAGACTCCCCCGCAGCAAAGGCGGCTTGCGCGGTTTGGGACACGCGGAGGAGTTCGGTCACTACCCGCCCCCCATCCCCCGCCGGGCGGGGGAGACACAAGGAAATTCCTTATTGTCCCCCCGCCGGGCGGGGGTTAGGGGGTTGGCTACCCCCACGAGTACCCCGACTTGCTCATGGGAAGCGTCCGCACGCGCTCACCGGTGGCGGCGAAGATGGCGTTGGCGATGGCGGGGAGGATCGGGGGGAGTGCGGGCTCGCCCAGACCCGTGGGCCGGTTGTTGGACTTATGGAAATGGACATCAATCTCGCGCGGGGCTTGGTTGAGGCGCACCATTGCGTGATCCGAGAAGTTCTCCTGCACCACGCGGCCCTTGGTCAGCGTGATCTCCTGGGACATCATCTGGCTCATGCCATCAATCACCGAGCCGCAGACCTGGCTCTCCGCGCCAAAGGGGTTCACAATCGTGTGGCCGACATCTCCCACTACCCACACTTTCTCGACCTTGACCTCTTTCTTGGCGTTGACTTTGACTTGAGCGACCTCTGCGAAGTAGCCTTGATGGCTGAAGTAGAACGCCACTCCCATGCCTGTGCCCTTGGGGAGCGTCTTCTTGCCCCAGCCCGAGCGCTCGACCACGAGATTGAGCACGTTGCGCATGCGCTCGGTATCCATTCCCCGCTGGTTGCCGGGCAGGGCTTCGAGAGCCGTGAGCTGCTCCAGGCGAAACGCGACCGGGTCTTTGCCGGCGGCGTGCGCCAGCTCGTCGGTGAGGCACTGAAAGACAAAGGCATGCACATTGCTGCCCGGAGCACGAAGCGCCCCGGTGCGCACGCCCAGCGGAACCATGGAGTGCCCCAGGGCGTAGTTCGGGATCGTGCGGGTGGGGAACTCGCCCGGCCCGACACCGCCGCTGTCCACAAAGCGCTCGTTCTCGCCGTAGCCGACAAAGTGATCGTGGAGCGCGACTGTCTTTCCGCTCGCATCAAGGCCGATCTTGAAGTGGTGCCAGCCACCGGCGCGGTAGAAGTCGTGGGCGAAGTCATCCTCACGGCTCCACAGCAGCTTGATGGGGACACCGGGCAGCTCCTTGGCAACCCAGGCGGCATCTACCACCATGTCGTTGTAGAGCCGCCGCCCGAAGCCGCCACCCGCGCGGTGCAGGCTCAGGGTAACCGCGCTCTCGGGGATTCCTAGCGCCCGAGCCGAGCTACTGCGGCCTCCCATGGGGATCTGGCTCGTGCTCCAGAGCTCTAGCTTGCCGTCTTTAAAGAGCGCCGTGCAGTTCTGGGGCTCCAGCGGGGCGTGAGCGATAATCGGGTACTCGTAGCGGGCCTCGATAACTTTGGCGGCCTTTGTTAGCTCCGCCTCGGGGTCGCCCACCTTCCCAAGAGTCTTTGCCGGTGCCTGCCCGAGCAGAGTGCTGGCTTTTTGTGCCTGCTCCTTGCTGTCGTAGCTCGCCCACTTGCCTTCGTCCCAGGTCACTTCCAGCTTCGTGCGCGCCGACTGCGCGTGCCACCAGGTCTCGGCGACAATCACGACGCCAGACTCCAGCCCGACCGAAGGCATGCCCTCGACTACAAAAGCCTTCTTGACACCAGGGAGCTTGGCGACTGCCTCCGTGTTAGCTTTCACCACTTTGCCACCGAGCACCGGGGTTTTATGGAACGCGGCGTAGAGCATGCTGGGAAAGTGGACATCCATGCCGAAGAGCGGCTTGCCGGTGACAATCGCAGGAACATCGACGCCCCTGGTGGGCTTGCCGATGATCTTGTAGGTTGCCGGGTCTTTCATCACCAGCTTGCTGGGGTCGGGCGGGGTCATGGCGAGCGCCTTCTCGGCGAGTGCTCCATAGTCCAGCTTGCGGTTTGTCGCGCTGTGAAACACCTGCCCGGACTCGGTGCGGCAGTCGGTTTCGGCGACTCCCCACTCTTTGGCGGCGGCAGCGATCAGCATCTGGCGGGCGGCGGCCCCAACACGACGAACGGGCTCCCAGCCACTGGGTGTGCCCCCGCTGCCACCGGTGATCTGCCCGCCGTAGCGTGAGTCCGCCCCGGCCTGCTCGACCCGGACATTGTGCCAGTCCACATCCAGCTCCTCGGCGATGAGCATGGGGAGGGTCGTCTTCATCCCCTGCCCAATCTCCGGCGCACGGGAGATCAGCGTCACAATGCCATTGGAGGCGATCCGAATAAAAGCACTCGGCTCCAGACCCGCGGGGCGCGGCGGCTGTGCCTGCACGGACGTTTCAGACTCAGTGCCAGCGTAGAGGGCTAGGGCGAACCCACCCCCAACAAGGGCTGTGGCTTTGAAAAAATCACGTCGGTTCATCATCACTTCTTACCCCCCTTCGCGGAGCCGGAGGGGGGGGGCGCGGAGCGCCGGGGGGAGGCAGACTTAATCACCGGCAGCGGTGTCATGCCCGCGGCTTTATGGACGGCTTTACGGATCGCGACATAGGTGCCACAGCGGCACAAGTTCCCACTCAGCGCCTCGTCAATCTGGGCATCCGTGGGGCGGGGGGTCTTCTTGAGGAGCGCCGCCGCGGAGAGAATCTGCCCGGACTGGCAGTAGCCGCACTGCGGCACGTCCACTTCCTGCCACGCGACTTGCAGCGGGTGCTTGCCATCGGGAGAGAGCCCCTCAATCGTCGTCACTTTTTTGCCCGCTGCCTCGGCAATCGTGGTCTGGCAGGAGCGGACCGGCTCGCCATTGACGTGCACCGTGCACGCCCCACAGCTCCCGATGCCGCAGCCGTACTTGGTGCCAAAGAGATGCAGTACATCGCGCAGTGCCCAGAGCAGGGGCATGTCTGCGGGGGCGTCCACTGTGGCGGGTCGCCCATTGACCGTGAGTTTGTAAACCATTGTGGGAAAAGTATACCCGCGCAACAAGAAGTGTAGCAAAGAGCAAAGCGACGTGAGAAAATAATTCCCATGCAACAAGCAGATATACGTGGGAAATGGGCGCTGAACCACTTGCCCGTCGTGGATGTGCGCCAGGTCGCGGCGGAGCTCTCAGATCAGAGCCAGACGGAATTCTGATCAACCTGCTCGATCCGGGCTGGCTTCGCACGGATCTAGGTGGCCCCAACGCCCCCAACGCTGTGGAGTCCGTCCTGCCCGGCGCACTCGTCCCCGCACTGCGCGACGATGGCACGACCCCGACCTATTCCGCGCCGAGGGCGGAGCCGTGCCGCTGGTTATTCGTGGCGAAGGACGAGTCGGGACATAGCATTGTCGGAGTTTTCAGAAGGCGATCTGCTCGCAGAACTCGGTACAAACGGAGCCTGTTTCCGTTTTCAGGTCGCTCAGAGCAGCATTGTGCTCCGCGATGATTTGCGTGGCGGGCTTGTCCGGCTCATCGTTGGTCGAGTGAGCATCGCTGGCAAGCACCACCTCGTAACCGAGTGCTGCTCCTCCTCGGCAGGTCGCGTTGATGCAGTAGTCAGTCTGTAAACCCACCACGACCAAGCGCTCGACGCCCTGCGCTCGGAGCATTTCGTCGAGCGGTGTGCCCTCAAACGAATTGAGCTCGCTCTTCTCCACCCGCAGATCACCTGGGGCTACTGAGAGGCTGGGGTGAATCGCCCCGTCTGGCCCGACTCTGCGATCCGTTACGAACACAATCGGCACGCCTGCCGTGCGGGCTTTTTGGATCAGCCCCTCGACACGCTCCAGAAGCAGTTCCGGCTGCCACGGGCCCTCGTCGAGCAGGCTGTTCTGAACGTCAATAACTCCAAGTGCAGTTTTCATGTCGCAATTTTACAGGAACAAACTATAGTTTGCAATTTTTTTACTGGGTCAAACTCCGTTTATCAACTCCGCGCTGCGTAAGATGAGAAATAAGTTTTTTGTTTTAAGGATTATTTCATATTGAAGTGTCATCATAGTAAGAGGAAGTTTGAAGACGTAGACAAACATCAGAAAATTAAAGAAAATTAATATTACTATATCTTCATCTAATCACAGAAAATCGGGAACTATCTTGCAAAACAGATGTTTTAGCAGACTGACCAGGAGTTTAAAAATGAACCGTGTTTATATCGTTGTTTTCGCTGTTATAGCAGCCATTGACTCTAGTGCAAAAGCATCTTACGCGTATCTAGACCCAGGAGCAGGCAGTCAACTTATCCAAATGACTCTTGCAGGGGCACTGGGATTGATCTTTGCACTCAAAACAACCTTCCAGCGATTTCTTCAGGTCGCACGAGCCCATCGTAGCAAGTGAGTCCCCATCCCGCCTCATTCCGTGACCCCGATGGCTTTGTCTACAATGAGGCGGGGACTCTCTACCGCTATGTAACCCCCTCGGGGAAGGCAGGCTTGGAGCGGCTCGTCAGCTCAGGGCTCTACGATGCGCTTGTGGAGGCGGGCCTGCTGGTGGCGCACATTGACCGAGGGCCAACCGAAGAGGGGGGATGTGTGCTCCAGCCGGAGCGCTTGCCGTTTATCGCCCACCCCTATGAGTGGTGCTTCGGGCAGCTCAAGGCGGCGGCAAAAGCCACACTTGCCCTCCAGCGCAGTGCACTGGCGTACAACTTGACTCTCAAAGATGCCAGCGCGTTTAATATCGCCTTTCGTGGCGCACAGCCGGTACTCTTCGATACGCTCTCGTTCACGCCCTACCACGAGGGCGAGCCCTGGGCGGCATACCGTCAGTTCTGTCAGCACTTCCTCGCGCCTCTCGCCCTGATGAGCCGCTGCGATGTACGCCTCGGAAAGCTTTTGGGTTCCTACCTCGACGGCATCCCGCTCGATCTGGCTAGCGGGTTACTGCCGCGCACCACACGCCTCTCGCCCGGACTGGCCATGCACCTGCATCTTCACGCAAAAGCCCAGCAGGCGGGCGGCGAGGGCGACTCGGCAAAGCCACGGACGGTAACGGTCTCCCAAAACGGCCTCCTCGGGCTCTTAGATAGCCTAGACAGCACGATTGACTCTCTACGCTGGGAGCCAGGCGGAACGGTCTGGGCGGACTACTATGAGGCCACGAACTACACCGACGCGGCGCTTTTAGCCAAAGAGCGCCTGGTGGGCGAGCTACTGGATGCGATCACGCCACGGCCCACGCTTGCCTGGGATCTGGGGGCCAACACCGGGCGCTTCAGCCGACTTGCGAGCCAGCGCGGGGCGTTTACCGTTGCCTGGGACTTCGACCTCGCCGCGGTGGAGCTCGGCTGGCGCGAGGTTGTTCAGCGCGATGAGCGCAACTTACTGCCGCTCACCCTGGATCTGATGAACCCCAGCCCGCGCTGTGGCTGGGCCGAGACCGAGCGGGAGTCGCTGCTGGACCGTGGCCCCGCCGATGTGGTACTGGCACTCGCCCTGGTGCACCATCTTGCGCTGGCCAATAACACGCCGCTGCCACGCATTCTAGCCTTTCTCGCGCAGGCGGGGCGCCATGTGATCGTCGAGTTCGTCCCCAAGTCCGACTCCCAAGTCAAGCGCCTGCTGGCACATCGCCCCGATATCTTCCCAAGCTATACACAAGACGGCTTCGAGGCCGCGCTGGAGCCGCACTTTACCTGCCTGCGCCGCGCACCCGTGCCCGGTACGGAGCGCACTCTCTACCTGCTGAAAGGTAAGTAAGGTAAGTGATGAAGCGTCTTGCTCCCCACCTCCACCCCCTGTGTTTTGCACTGGCCCCCCTCATCTCACTCTACGCAATTAACCGCGCAGAGATTCAAGCTCAGGAGCTTCTGAGGCCGTTGCTACTCGTACTGGCTGGCTCAGGGATACTCTTTGGGGTGTTTTTTGTCCTGAGTCGCCGCACGCCTGGCCGCGCCGCACTTGCCCTCACAGTGTGCCTCTTCGCCTTCTTTTCTTTTGCGCTGATGGCCCCTCCTCTGGAAATGTCCTTGCGGATGATCGTCGCCCTCATTTTTCCAGGTCTTCTGGATTTCTCGCAGGAAGGACGAAAGATAGTGAGCTGGCTACTCATTTTAAGCGGCGTGCTCGGTGCCGTTCTGTGGGGGCGCTACGACACAAAAAAAGCACACCTACCGATCTGGGCTGTGGGCCTGAGCTACCTGAGCATGGCGCTCTACGCACTTCTCAAGCCCGCTGCGTCAATCGAGTTCCCGGTGACCAAAGCTTCTACTCTGTCTCCTGTAGCGAAGGCACCACCCAAAGCGGATATTAAAACACCGGATCTCTACTGCATTGTGCTGGATGCCTATGGCCGTCAGGATCAGCTTCAGGCGCTCTACGGACTAGATAACACGCCGTTTTTACAGGCACTGGAGACGCGCGGCTTTCGGGTGCTACGCAAGAGCCGTGCGAACTACATTCAGACGGTGCTGGCCGTGGCCGCCACGCTGAACCTGGAGTATCTGCCGTCGAATCCGAGTGCGGGGGGAGTGGAGCAAGGCGCGGGTTGGATTCAGAACAACCGACTGGCTGTGCTTCTACGCGCACGTGGCTATCAGATTATTGATGTGCCCAGCGGCTTTTCCCCAACCACGCTAACAAATGCGGATCAACGGCTTACGGACACTGGCCCCGTGCTCTCCGATAAAAGCCCCTACGAGCGCCTTCTGCTCTCACTCACCCCCCTGGCTTTTCTACTCTACAACGATCGCCCCGCCTACGATAAGCACCGCGCACAGCTTCTGGCGAGCCTTTCACATATTACAGATGCCGCACGCATTCCCGGCCCGAAGTTTGTCTTTGTGCATGTTCTCGCTCCGCATCCTCCGTTTGTGCTGGGCCGCAACGGTGAGGCTATCTATCCCGCCAAGGCACAGTTCTCTCTTGGGGATGCCACCGACTTTGGGCAAGGCAACGAAAAAGCCTATCGTACGGGCTACAGCAATCAGCTCCTCGCTATCAATCAGAAAGTTCTGGAGGCTATGGACGCGCTCCAGAAAAACAGTGTACGCCCCGCAGTGATTGTTCTGATGGGCGATCATGGCTCACGCATGCAGACCGACTGGAAGAGCCGGGAGCACACGAACTTAAACGAGGCGTTCTCTAACTTCCAGGCAGTACTCGTCCCCGGCGGCGCACCGTATCTCACCGACGACCTCACGCCCATCAACACTTTTCGCTTGATCCTCACACATGTGTACGGCGAGAATTTCCCACGCCTGCCAGATAAGAGCTACTACTCAACACTACAAAACCCTCTGAAGTTTGAGGACATCACCGAGAAGCTTTGAGCGCCCACGGACGACGTAATCTATGGGTCAAACTAGAGTATAATAACGGCAACCACTATGAAACTCCTCGCCGCAGGCTACCTTCTCGCGACCCCTCTTCTGCTTCTGGGGGCACTGGCCGTGCCCGCTCCTGGACAGAGTCAAAGCAGTACGCAAGTATTTGAATCCAAAGTGCGCCCGGTGCTCATTGCGCGCTGCGTTGCCTGCCACGGACCCAAGCAGCAGCTCGGCAACCTACGGCTGGATCAAGCGATCTCAGCGGCGCAGGCAAAACAACTCATCGCCACGATTGCCTACACGGGAAGCATCAAGATGCCACCATCGGGGAAGCTACCCGCTGAGGAGCGCACCGCACTCACGGGCTGGGCCGCCGCCGGTGCGCCCTGGCCAAGCGCAGCAAAGTCGCCGACAAAGCCCAAAGGGGCATTCTGGGCGTTTGTGCCACCAAAAGTGGCGCCGACTCTTCCCCTAGTGAAAGCTCGCTGGTGGGCACAGAACCCGCTCGATACTCTTGTGCTGGCAAAGCTAGAGTCCCAGGGGCTCAAGCCTGCACCGCCTGCCGATAGGCGCACGCTGATCCGTCGTGCGACCTTTGACCTCACGGGCCTGCCACCGACACCAAAAGAAATAGACGCGTTTCTGGCCGACACGCAGCCCGGCGCGTTTGCCCGCGTGGTGGACAGATTGCTGGCATCACCCACCTACGGCGAGCGCTGGGGGCGACACTGGCTCGATGTCGCGCGCTACGCCGACTCCAACGGCGTGGACGAAAACCTTGTCTATGCCAACGCCTGGCGCTACCGTGACTATGTGATCAATGCGATCAATGCGGACAAGCCCATCAATCGCTTCTTTCAGGAACAGCTCGCAGGCGACTTAATGCCCGGCGCAGGCGATGAGGGCATTATCGCCACGGGCTATCTCGCCCTTGGCCCTAAGATGCTCGCCGAGGACGATCCCGTAAAGCAGGAGCTCGATATTATTGACGAGCAAGTGGACACGCTCAGCAAGACATTTATCGGCCTGACCGTCGGCTGCGCACGCTGCCATGACCATAAGTTCGACCCGATCCCCGCCCGTGACTACTACGCGCTCGCCGGGATCTTCAAGTCCACGAAGACCATGCTTAATTTTAAGAACATGGCCGACTGGAATGAGCGCCCGCTCGCTCCCAAAGAGGACCAGGAAAAGCTTGCCGCGATCGAGGCGCAGATCAAGACCCGGCGCGACGATGCCAAGAAAAAGCGCGATGCCGCCGAGAAGGTTCTTTTAGATCAAGTGCGCCCACAGACCGCCGCCTACGAGAAAGCTGCTCGCCAGCTACTGGCTACGCAGAAAGCAACGGTGACCCTGAGCGCCGCGATCTCCACACCCAACGGGGCTACGCCTGCCGGAGCACTTTTGCGCGAGGCCGAGGATTTCACCCGTGGTAATGTCAATAAAGACAAGGGCGGCTTTGGCAAAGAGATCGGCGTTCTGGTAAATGCCGAGAAGTACCCCAACTACACCGAGTACGAGATTTCCGTGTCCACTGCCGGGCCGTACCAGCTCGATCTGCGCTACGCCTCGGGCGACCCGAGGCCCGTGCGGATCTATGTGAATGGCACTCTGGTAGCCTCTAACGCCGCCGGAAAAGTCACGGGTGGGTTCTATCCCCAGCACCAGCAGTGGTTTGCGGAGGGAATTTTCCCGCTAAAAGCCGGGGCCAATACGCTCAAGCTAGAGCGTGACAGCTACTTCCCGCACCTTGATAAGCTGCTACTGATCGCCCGACCCGATGCACCGCTCACGCAGAGCCTGGAGGCGGTCGCGGCGGAGACGGGGCTGATTCCCGAGCTAGTTGCCGGGCTTGCGGATCGCCTCAAAAATGGCTTGGAAGCGCGGCTTGAGCTTCCCGACAAGCCAGATCGCCTGTTCTCCGCGCCCGTTCAAGCCGAACTGAAGCATCTCGATGATGAGCGTACGGCGCTGGAAAAGTCTAAGCCCGACCTGCCGCGTGCGATGTCCGTGAGCGAGGGGACACCGACGAATCTCAAAGTCCATCTGCGTGGTAATTATTTGACGCTGGGCGAGGAGTGCTTCCGTCGCTTCCCCACCGCCATCTCGGGGGAGAACCAGCCCGCACTGCCGATGACGAGTAGCGGGCGACTGGAGCTGGCGCAGTGGCTCACGGATGCGAAAAATCCGCTCACGGCGCGTGTCTTTGTGAATCGTGTCTGGCGCTGGCGCTTCGGGCGTGGCCTGGTCGGCTCGGTGGATAACTTCGGAGCGCTGGGGGACTTACCAACCCACCCGGAGCTGCTGGACTGGCTCGCGGTCAGCTTTGTGAACGACGATGGCTGGAGCCTCAAAAAACTCCATAGGCGGCTGATGCTCACCAATACGTACTTGATGAGCGGGAAGTTTGATGCGAAAGCCGCCGCGCTCGACCCGGACAATCACCTGCTCTGGCGCTTTCCCCGGCACCGGCTGGAGGCGGAGGAGATCCGCGATAGCATTCTGGCCGTCGCGGGGACGCTCGACAAGACCATGGGGGGGACACTCTTAACCTTCAAGCCCCGGCAGTATGTCACCAGTACCGCCAACGCAGACCCCGTGAAGTACGACAGCCGCCGCCGCGCCGTCTATCTGCCCGTAGTTCGCAGCGCTCTGTACGATGTCTACACCGCCTTTGACTTTGGCGACCCGACCGTGATGAACGGCGATCGGCCCAGCACCACGGTTGCGCCGCAAGCGCTGTTTATGCTCAATAGCTCTGTTGTGCTCAGTGCCACCAGAGCCCAGTCGGAGGCGCTACTGAAACAGACCGACCTCGACGACGCCGAGCGGGTGCGCCTGCTCTACACCACTTGTTACGGACGCCCGGCCACAACCGCCGAGCTTCTCCGCGCCTTCGACTTTCTTACCCGTTTCGAGACAGCCTATGCCAAAGCGCCCAACCCGCGCCTGAGCGCCTGGCAGAGCCTGTGCAAATCTCTTATCGCCGCCAATGAGTTTCTCTATGTGGACTAATCACGAATTTTCTCGCCGTGCGCTTCTCAAGAGCAGCGCGATTGGTTTTGGCAATCTCGCACTGCTGAGCCTGCTGGATCAAGAAGCAAAGGCTGATACCAGCCGCAACCCGCTCCTGCCTAAAGCGCCGCCGTTTCCCGCGAAGGCCAAGCGCGTCATCTTTGTGTTCCTGCACGGCGGGCCGAGCCAAGTGGACACATTTGATCCAAAGCCATTGCTCACCCGCGACTCGGGCAAGCCGTTTCCGGGCACGATCCCGCGCATCGTCTCCAGCCCCACAGGGAATCTCCTGAAGAGCCCCTGGGAGTTCAAGCGCTATGGTCAGAGTGGTATCGAGGTGAGTAATCTCTTTCCGCACCTTGGCGGCTGCGTGGACGACCTGTGTTTTATTCACTCCATGCACGCGTCGAACTCGCGCCATGGTGGGGCACTTCTGGAGATGCACACCGGCAGCGACACGTTCGTACGCCCGAGCATGGGCTCCTGGATCACCTACGGCCTCGGCACGGAGAATCAAAATCTACCGGGCTTTCTCACCATCTGCCCAACCCTCACGCACGGTGGTGTCGGCAACTGGAGCTCGGCGTTCCTGCCCGCCTGGACACAAGGCACCCCGATTGGCAATGCGAGCATTGATGCGGGCCAGGCCAAGATTCCCTTTATCCAGAACACCGAGACGCCTAGCGAGGCGCAGACGCTAGAGCTAGAATTGCTCGGGCAGCTCGGGCGGGAGCACCTGGCGCACTCCGGCCCCGACCCCGCAATGGAAGGGCGGATCAACTCCTTTGAGCTGGCCTTTAAGATGCAGCTCGCCGCGCCGGAGCTGCAAGAGATCGCGGGAGAGTCGGAAGCCACTAAGAAACTCTACGGTCTCGATGATCCCAAGACGCGCAACTTCGGGCACCAGTGCCTACTGGCGCGGCGCTTCTCCGAAAAAGGCGTGCGATTTGTGCAGGTGACGCACTCCTACAAGTGGGATCAGCACGGCGATCTAAGAAAAGACCACACGAGCAACGCCGCTGAGGTGGACAAGCCGATTGCGGGCTTGATAAAGGATCTGAAGTCGCGCGGGCTACTCAAAGACACGCTGGTGGTAATCGGGGGGGAGTTCGGGCGCACCCCCGTTGCCCAGGGCGACGATGGCCGCGACCACAACCCGCACGGTTTCACGATGGTGCTAGCAGGCGGCGGCGTGAAAACGGGCTTCCGCTACGGCGAGACCGACGACTACGGCTTCTACGCCGTAAAAGACAAGTGCCATGTCCACGATCTACACGCCACGATCTTGCACCTGCTGGGCATGGATCACACCAAGCTGACCTACTTCTACGGGGGCCGTAACTACCGCCTCACCGATGTAGCGGGGAGTGTCGCCAAGGGGATTATCGCCTAGCGCCTCCTCATTAGCTTTGGCGTTTTATACGAGCGCGACAGCTTCGGCGCTCTCTCCCGCTAGGCAAGCCGCTCGGATACCGGCGGTCCAGTCGTCGTCACGGTTGGTAACCAGGATGCCGCGTACACCCGAGCGCCACGCAGCCTCGATATGCCGGGGATCGTCATCGAGAAGCAGCTCCTGGCCCACACACGGCGGCCAGACAGCCTGGGGCTCCTTCCCAAAATGCGTCAACCCCAGTGCCTTCAAGTCTTTCTCAAAGCGCTTTCGCTGGCGAAGCTGGTGCTTGTGTGCCACTTTCAGCGCCCTCTCCTGCGTAACAATGTTTTGGATGGGGAGCCTGAGAAGCCAACACCAGAGCCGCAGTTTAGACACGCGCAGCGGGTGCTCGGTGTAGAGCGTGAGCGTGTGCCCTGCCTGTGCCAGATCTTGGAGAAGCAATCGAGCATCTCGACGAAGGGAGAACAAGAACAAGAGCCTAGCAAGGCCTTGGGTACGCTCTGCGGGAAACTCACCGTACTCAGGAACTAGGGTGCCTTCGAGATCAATCGCAATCTTCATGAATGAGTCGTTACTCTTTTACTTTATAGGTTGGAACACTATACCCTCTCCGCCTTGATTCCCAGCTCCGCCAGCGAGGCGAAAGCATTACCATTGAGCTCCGAGAGCGCTCGTAGCAAGATATATCGGCCCTTAGTCATCGGCGGGCAGGAGACTTCCTGCGCCGCTTTGGTCTTCTTCAGAGTCGCCTTCACCACGGGAGGGCCGAAGCGCTCCGGCGAGTCGCTGACACACAGCTCAAGGTCTTTAATGGCCCCGTTCCAGCTCGCGTCCTGGCGCACCAGACAGACAAAGCTCTGGATGGTGATCTCGCGGCCCAGATCAATCACCAGCTCATGGGGTGGCGGAACCGTGCCACCGGTGAACAGGGTGTGCCAGAGCGTACTCGGGTCGTTGTCAAAGGCATTGCGTCCAAACTTCTGATTATCCACATTCTCGCTACTCACCCGCACCAGCTTCCAGTCTTTACTAGAGATCAGCCCTGGCACGGGCCAGTTCGTGTTCTTTTCGACGGGTTTATTGCCAAACTTGGCGGCACGGTCTCGCGCGTGCAGATCCGTTCGGCTGTAGGTGCCAACGCGTGCGGGCGTATGCGCTTGCGCCGCAACCGCACGGAGCCGGGCGAGAATCTCAGGTTTATCCTCGGCGCAGTTGTGCGCCTCGCTCACATCGCTCGCCAAGTCGTAGAGCTCCCACGGAGTGCTCTTGCCGGGCTGTATCGCCTTCCAGTCGCCCTGCCGTACCGCCGTCTTTCCCGCAATCTCCCAGTAGAGAAACTCGTGTGGCTTTTGTGGCTTTCCGTATAGCTCCGGCAGAAAACTGACACCATCGGTGTCTTTGGGAGCGGTCGCACCGGCGAGCGCGGCGAGCGTGGGCAACACATCGGGAAAGTACCAGAGGTGCTCACTGGTGCGGCCCCGCGCGAGCTTGCCGGGCCACCAAGCCAACGCGGGAATCCGCAGGCCGCCCTCGTAGAGCTGGCCCTTAATGCCGCGAAACTCCACTCCCGTTTTGGGGTTTTTATTCGCGCTGTGCACCCCGCGCGGCGCGTCTTTGGTAACAAAATAATCGTTGCCACCATTATCGCCGCTGAACAAGAAGAGCGTGTTTTTATCGAGCTTCAGCTCTTTGAGGAGCGCCATCAGCTCCCCGACATTACGGTCTATCATCGTCACCATAAATCCTCCCCTGGCTTGGAGAGCACCTGGCAGAGCAGTGCCATGTTGTCAACACGATGGTAAGCCAGCACGGAAATCGTGCGGCTATGGGGCCTTTGGCCGCCTCCTCGTGCCTCGTCGGTATTTGGGTGCGTGCCGTTGGTCTGGTCGCGAAGCGCGGCGGCTTGTCCGCCCCATAGCCCGACGATCTCCGTCGCGGCTAAAATGTCCGGCCAAAACGGGCGATAAAATATCGCAAGTACCATGATCAAAACCAACCGCCTACTCCTGCGCCGCTGGCTTCCAAGCGATGCCGTGCCCTTTGCCGCCCTCAACGCCGACCCGCGCGTGATGGAGTTCTTCCCCAGCACCCTCACCCCTGCCGAGAGCGACGCCATGGTGGGCCGTATCGAGGCGCACTTCGATGAGAAAGGCTTCGGTCTCTGGGCGGTAGAAGTCCCCGAAGTCGCGGCATTTATCGGCTTCATCGGCCTCTCCACCCCGCGCTTTACAGCGCACTTTACCCCCTGTATCGAGATCGGCTGGCGGCTCGCGTATGAGCACTGGGGCCACGGCTACGCCACCGAGGGCGCAAAAGCCGCCCTCATCTTTGCCTTCAACACTCTCAAGCTCCCCGAAGTCGTCGCCATGACCGCCGTTGACAACCAGCGCTCGCGCAACGTCATAGAAAAGCTCGGCATGACCCACTCCGAAAGCGACGACTTCGATCACCCGCTTCTGCCCGTCGGCCATCCCCTCACGCGCCACGTGCTTTACCGCATTGTCCCCCCGCTGGGCGGGGGTTAGGGGGCAAAAATGACCACGACGCAGACTGCCGCTAGCTACGACCAGATTGCCTCGCACTGGGCCGAGGAGTCGTTTAATCACGAGAATGGCATTGCGCAACACAAGCGGGCCTTGCGCTTTGCGCCGGCATCGGGGCGGGCGCTGGATGTCGGCTGTGGGAGCAGTGGACGGATTATCGCGCTCTTGCAGAAACGCGGCTACGACACGGAGGGGCTGGATTTTTCGGTGGAGATGCTAGCGCTGGCAAGGCAAAAGCACCCCAACACGGTCTTTCACCACGCCGACATCTGCACCTGGCAGTTTCCCCACGCCTACGACTTTATCTCCGCCTGGGACAGCATCTGGCACGTCCCACTGGAGCACCACGCGGCGGTTCTGGAAAAACTCTGTGCCGCGCTCGCCCCCGGCGGAGTTCTGATCTTCACCAGCGGCGGCGTGGACGTGCCCGACGAAGTCGCCAATCCATGTCATGGGCAGCCGCTGTATCATGCCGCGCTCGGAATCCCCGAACTGCTGCGCCTAATAGACCGCTTCGGTTGCACCTGCCGCCATCTCGAATACGACCAGCACCCCGAGCTGCATCTTTACCTGATCGTCCAGAAATCGTGAGGGCGGCCTAACCGACGCCTTGGGCGCGTTGGAGCGACTTGCCCTCCGTAGCGAGGCTTGGGGCGACGAACATCTCGACGTGCTGCATCTCTTTGATATTGTGCGCCCCCAGCGAGCCCATGGAGAGCTTGAGCGCCCCCACCAGGTTCATCGTGCCATCGTCTTTGTGCGCAGGGCCGTGCAAAATATCTTTCAGCGTCCCGGAGACTCCTACCTTGATGCGCGTGCCGCGCGGCAGGTCGGGACTCATGGCGGCCATGCCCCAGGAATAGCCCGGTGCAGGCGCTTCCGCAGCGGCAGCGATGGTGGACCCTAGCATCACGGCATCGGCACCCGCAGCAATCGCCTTGGCGATATCCCCGCCGTTACGGATGCCTCCATCGGTGATGATCGGGACGTAGCGGCCCGTTTGTGCGAAGTAGTCGTCGCGGGCGGCGGCGCAGTCCGCCGTCGCGGTGATCTGCGGCACGCCGATTCCCAGGACTTTTCGGCTCGTGCAGATATGGCCCGGCCCAACGCCAACTAAGACCGCAGCGGCTCCGGCTTCCATCAGCTCCAGCGTGGCCTGGTAGCCCACCGTGTTACCAACAATCACCGGAATGGGGCAGCTCTTGCAGAACTCCGCGACCGGGAACTCCGGCACGACGGAGGACTCAAAGCTCACGCTGCCCACGGTACTCTGAATAAAGAAAAAGTCAGCACCCGCAGGGATCGCGGCCTCGGCGGCTTTCTGCGCGGAGTGCGGCGCGGCAGCCACAGCGGCGATTCCCCCGGCAGCCTTGATCTCCGAAATCCGCTTGGTGATCAGGTCTGCCCGCACGGGTGCGGCGTTGTAGAGGCTCTGGATATAGGCAATGACGCCCTCACCCTCATGGTCGGCGATGCTCTGAAGAATTTCCTCGGCGTTGTCGTAGCGTGTCTGGATACCATCGAGGTTGAGCACTGCGAGGCCGCCCTGTTTGCTGAACTCGGCGGCCAGGCGCGGGTTCACTGCTCCGTCGAGCGCGGATGCCAGGATAGGAATCTCGATCCGTCGGCCCGCCAGCTCCCAGGAAACGTCCACGTCCCGCGCATCAATCACCAGCGGCCCCGGAGCCAGTGCCACCTCGTCAAACCCGTATGCCCGTCGCGCTTTCCGACGCCCGCCCAGAACTATCTCCAAAACAATCGCCTCCCCAATAATTAGGACTATCCTATCACACCATCCAGGGAGAGGAGAGCCTCTAAAAGTTCAGATCAAAACTCCCTTCGTTTCGCAGGAGATGCTCGTAGGTTGCCTCTGCTCCCTTGCTATCACGCACCACCACCTTCACTTTAGTCGTTGCCTCTTGTGTTCCCGAGCAACCATCGTGGTTGTAAACCCGCGAACGCGTTCCGTCGGCACCGGCTCCAGAGTCGCGCCCACAGGATGTCGCCGGGCCAGACCAGCTCCAGGTGTAGGTTAGTGTGTCGCCCTCCGGGTCTTCTGCCTCCGTCTTGAAGGCATTGGAGTGGAGATCAGGCAGGAAGGTATTGGTGAAGCGCAGGAGGCGAGGGGCGCGGTTGGGCTGCGGAGTGGGAGTCGGGGCCGGGGTTGGAGTGGGCTGGGGCACGCAACGCACGGTGACATCCACAACCCGCACCTGCCCTGCCGTAACACACATAAACGATGTCTTTAGCTCCGTAACTCCCTCAGGCAGTGCTACAGGCGCGATGTAGAAAAACTCACGGTCGCGCAGGTGGTTCACCCGAGGCGTCGCACTGTCGTAGTGGCGAATGAGCTGGGAGCCCGGCCCGTAGTCCTCGTCTCCCTTCACCTGCCCGACAAAATTGCTCAGTGTCAGCACAATAGACTCATTGCTACAGGTGCCATTGGTCACCGTGAGCCGCGCTTGCTGACCGCACTGCACGACAATTTCCGTGGCGCTAACGGCAAAGTCATCGTCTTTTAGATCCTGGCAGTTACGTGATTTGTGGTTGTCGTAGCAGCTAATATAGGAACCAAAAAGAGCGGGAATGATCTCCGCACCCTCGTTGGCACAGCAGCCCGCCAGCACCCACTGAAAACACGTACTGCCAATAAAGTTCCTGTAGCGCTTCCAGCCGTTGTTGTAGCGCCTTCCATCCCCCAGAGCTCCGTTTTGATCCTCGCAGCAGGGCGACTTAGTTCCTGGCGGACAGGTGGTAGTGCCATTGTCTTCATCGCGCGAGTGGAGGTGCCGCCCTCCGGGAACCGTGTCGTCGGGACTATTCATCCCCAAGGGTCCGTGGTAGTTGATCGGGACTACTATGGTCACCCCCGCAACAAGCTGCGCGATAGGGAAAGTGTGCAAGGGCGTGGGGTTGCTGGGGGAGCTGATCACTGATGCTTCCGTGACACCTGCCGGAATCTCCGGCAGGTCAATCTCCCCATTTGCGGGGACAGGATAGAGCCGCTCACCGACACGCAGGAGGGTGTGGAACCGAGTCTGAGGGAAGCGCAGGGTTCGGGTTGGGTTCTCAAACTGAATCCCCCGTTTGAGCATATCCTGGCGATCTCCCGCAGGAATCTCGTTCCAAACTGCTTCTGGGAGAGTCCATACCACCTCAGAGACAAGCTTCACCCTACTGGAGCCGCCGCCACCACAGCCAAGCGCAACGAGAAACAGCAGCACCAAACCCACCAGAGAACGCGGCCGCACCATTACAGCCAGCACTGATTTTACCGAAGACATTGCTTTACACCTCCGACGTTTAGTTGGTTGGATTATAACTGTATTTACAAAAATAAGGAGGACAAGCCTCCTTATTTTGCTTTTTATCTTGCTTTTTTCGTTCCTCCTGCTCTATTTGTCGTCGAGTGCCTCGACGCCGGGGAGCTTCTTGCCCTCTAAAAACTCCAGGCTCGCGCCGCCGCCGGTGGAGATATGGCTCATCTGGTCGGCAAAGCCCAGGAGTTCCACCGCCGCTGCGGAGTCGCCGCCGCCCACGATGGTCGTGGCACCGTTTGCCGTTGCCGCTGCCATTGCCTCGGCGACGGCCTTTGTGCCCGCCGCGAAGTTGGGGAACTCAAAGACTCCCATCGGGCCGTTCCAGACGACGGTCTTGGCGCTCGCGATAATTACCGCAAATTTCACTGCCGACTCCGGGCCAATGTCCAGGCCCTCTTGATCGGCGGGGATCGCCTCGACACTCACGGTCGTGCGCTCGGCATCGTTGGAGAACTCCGAGACCACCACGCAGTCGGTGGGGAGCGCGATTTTTGCGTTGCCAAGGAGTGTATTGCAGAACTCCAGCGAGTCGGCGTCCAGAAGCGACTTCCCGATCTCGAAGCCCGCCGCCTTCACAAACGTGTAGCCCATGCCGCCGCCGATAATCAGCGTGTCTACCTGGGGAAGCAGGTTCTCGATCACCGGAATCTTATCCGCGACTTTCTTACCGCCCAGAATCGCCACAAAAGGCCGCGCGGGATTGATGACGGCGCCGCCCAGATAGTCCAGCTCTTTTTGCATGAGAAGGCCACTGACACACGGCTTGCCCTGCGCCTTGCAGACCGTCGCGACCCCCTCCGTGGAAGCATGCGCCCGGTGCGCCGCTCCAAAAGCGTCGTTGACATAGACATCGGCGAGCGCGGCGAGTTTCTGGCTCAGTGCGGGATCATTGGCTTCCTCAGCATCGGTGAAGCGCGTGTTCTCCAGCAGCGCAATCTGCCCGGCGACAGGCGACACCGTGCCAATGCCCAGAGGATCGCTCTCCGATGCCGTCGCCAAATTCACTGTGATTCTCGTGAGCTGTGCCAGCCGCTCCGCCACGGGCTTTAAACTATATTTTCCACTAATCTTGCCCTTGGGCCGCCCCAGGTGGCTCATCACGGTCAGCGCCGCGCCCGCGTCTAAAAGTGCCTTGAGGGTCGGGAGCGCCGCCTCGATCCGTCGGTCATCGGTAATGGCCCCGGAGTCGTCCTGAGGCACATTGAAGTCCACACGAACCAACACCCGCTTGCCCGCCACATCCACATCCGCAATTGTCTTCTTCTTCATAGCGCCCCTATTGTATCGTCAGCCCTGGTTTCGTGGCCGCCAGAATCTCGCGAATATTCTTCCGGTCGTCTGCCGTCAGATGGGCAAACTCGGGTGTGGTGTCCTTGCCAGAGAGAACCTCACCCAGCCGCCGTGCGACATAGTCTCGTGCCTCTTTGGGGAGCGCATCGAACGAGGGCGAGTAGATGGTCCAGCTCAGTGGGTAGCGGGCGAGGCGGGTTTTCAGGTCCAGATCGCGCAGAGAGCGTCCGTTGCTGTCCAGAGGGCCTTGCAGCGGGAACTGCCGTGCAAACGGGGTCGTGCCGGTGACTTTAGCTTTGAGCGGCGCTTCGCCGGAGTAGAACAGGCCCTTCACCAGCGGCTCGCAGGCGGAGTGGATTCGGCGGGTCGTGCTCTCGCGGCGACCGGTCTCTTTGAGCGCGGCATTGAGCTGTTCTTCGTCACTCAGGGAGTCTCGTACCAGATAGCTGGCGCGAGTCATCAGATTTTGCAGGTGCCCCTGGTGCTCGGCAACCAGCAGGGCGACAATGTCAGAGTTTGGCGTGAGGTACGCCGTTGTGTCGAACTTGGCGTGCAGATCGGTGATATTGGCCCCCGCCTCGGTATCCAGCCGCGCCTCCCCGTCACCGCCCCGTGCGATCTCATTGCCCAGGTGCCGCTGCTTGCCGTGTGTCCCCGTAACATACCAACCGCCCCAGCGCTCCTCAAACGGGCTCTCATCCGTGGTAACTTTCGAGCCCGCCGATAGATCCGGGCGACCATCGGCGCGGACATACAGCGAGCGCATCACGTGCCCAGGCACTCCCTGGGTCAGCGGCGACTGGTGGCACTGAAGGCACTCGTAGGTCTGACGGGTGAATTTGAGCTGGTTTGGGTTCTGTGCCAGCGTGTAGAAAACCGCGCCGTAGACCGGATCCTGCGCCATCAGCTCCAGCACACGCCCGCCCTGCACAAATCCCACCCAGCAGCTCTCGTTGAAGTACAGCGCACGGGGTGTCTGCGGCGCGATAAGATCAAACTGCAGGCTGGTCTTGGAGAAAACAAGCATCTGGGACGTGCTGAGAATATTCAGCTCCCGCAACAGCGACTTAAGATAGCCCCCCTGCGGCTCGTAGCGCAGCTTGACATCGCCGCTCGCCAGCCGCTTTTGCAGCCGCGCAATGGGATCGTCCATCGTGGCTGTGAGATACTCCGTCGCCACATCTAGGCTTTTGGGAGCACTTGCGAGCGCCGCCGTGGCAACACTCAGCAGAGCTGCAATAAAAAGACGCATTTGTCCTATTTTACCGTATCGCCCCCGTTCGCTATCGCCCCCATGAACCGGGGCGACCTATCAGGGCGGTACAATCTTCCTATGAAACGCATTTTGATTCTCAGTCTCGCCGCCGCGTGTCTCCCTGCGGCGCTGGCACAGAAGCCTAAGGCCAAAACCAAGCCTCAGCCGAAGCCGACACCGAAAGTCAAGCCCGCTGCCGGGGTTCCTCTGACCGGGATCTACGAGGGCGCGATCACGCTCCCCAACACCCTCAAACTTCGTATGGCCTTTCACTTCGATGGCAAGGGCGCGGGCACCTGGGACAGTCCGGATCAGAGTGCACGGGGCCTCAAGCTCGCAAGTGCGCTGGCAACGGGGGCAAACGTGACGGTGACCTCGGCGACCCCACCGTGGCGCTTCACGGGCAAGCGATCCACCGACGGAACGAGCCTCACGGGGGCTTTTGAGCAAGGGGGAGCCTCGTTGGAGATGAGCCTGAAGAAAGTGGCGCAGGTCAGTACACTCCGCCGCCCACAAACTCCCAAAGCGCCGTTTCCCTACAAAACCACCGAGGTCAGCTTCCCCAACCCCACCGAAGTGGGAGTGACTCTCGCGGGGACACTCAATATTCCCACGGGCAACGGGCCGTTCCCTTGCGCGGTCTTTATCACGGGCTCCGGGCAACAAGACCGCGACGAGACCCTCTTTCAGCACAAGCCCTTCGCCGTGATCGCGGATGATCTGGCGCGGCAAGGGATCGCGAGCCTGCGCTGCGATGATCGCATGGTGGGCAAGTCCACGGGCGACATCACCAAGGCGACCAGTGCCAGCTTCGCCACGGATATCGAGGCCACAGTTGCCTTTCTCAAGACCCGCCCCGAAGTGAACGCCAAAAAAATCGGGCTGATCGGCCATAGCGAGGGCGGCTTGATTGCCCCAATGGTCGCGGCTAAGGCAGAAAACGGAATCGCCTTTATCGTGATGCTCGCCGGTCCGGGTGTCCCCGGTGACCAGGTTCTCATCGAGCAGGGTGCCGCCGTGATCAAAGCAGCAGGCATGGGAGAAGCCGTCGCTGCCCAGGCACGTGCCAATCAGGCGAAGCTTTTACCCATTGCCAAGACCGAACCCAACCCACAAAAAGCCCTCGATGCAAT
Source organism: Armatimonas sp. (assembly GCF_043757465.1). Taxonomy (GTDB): domain Bacteria; phylum Armatimonadota; class Armatimonadia; order Armatimonadales; family Armatimonadaceae; genus Armatimonas. The sequence continues at coordinate 46,171 of NZ_JAYVPL010000025.1, read as the reverse complement.
GGCAAAAGCCCTAGGCCTCGCCGACTCTAAAGCGCTTCCTGCCTCAGCGGTTGCCCAGCTCCAGCAGCTCACCAATCCCTGGATGCGTTATTTTCTCCGCTACGACCCCGCTCCCAATATTGCCAGAGTGACCTGTCCGGTGCTGGCACTCAATGGCGAAAAGGACACCCAGGTGCTCGTCACGCAAAACCTTCCCGTGATCGAGAAGCTGCTCAAAGACGCGGGCAATAAAGAGGTCACGGCCATCTCGCTTCCCGGTCTGAACCATCTTTTCCAGCACGCCAAAACCGGCGGCCCAAGCGAGTATGGTCAACTTGAAGAGACCTTTTCGCCCGAAGCTCTCAAGTTAATCAGCGAGTGGATCGTCGCGCGGACAAAGTAGTCTTTTTATGCACGAGAGAGACGAAATTCAGATTATTCTTCTCAATGGGGCATCGAGCTCGGGCAAGAGCACGCTGGCAAAGGCGCTCCAGTCGCGACTGGAGACGCCCTATGTCTATCTCGCGGAGGACGACTTCTGGTCAAAGCTCCCGGAGAGGGACTATCCCTTCGAGGTGCGCTACCGGCTCTACTACGGCTTTTTGAGCTGCATCGCCGCCCTGGCAGAGCGTGGGAATTTTCTTATCGTGGATACCGTCGCTGATGACAATGACGCGCTTTTAGAGTGCGCCCGGCTCCTGCGCCCCTACCGCGTCCTGTTTGTCGGAGTCCACTGCGCCCTCGATGTTCTGGAAGAGCGCGAAAAGGCACGCGGCGACCGCACGCCCGGCACCGCCAAGCGCCAGTTTGAGCGCGTCCACACCCACGCCCCCTACGACATTGAAGTGGACACGTCGCAGACAGATCTTACAGACTGCGTGGAGGCCATTCTCGCCGCACTCGTGAGACTGGACGCTCGTGGTATCCTAAAACCCAACTATGAACCGTCTTGATGCACGTTTTGCGGAGCTGAAATCACGCGGCGAGGGCGCTCTCGTCGCTTTTGTTACGGCGGGCGACCCGTACCCGGGGGGCACTGCCGAGGTGGTCTGCGCACTGGCGGAGGCCGGAGCCGATGTGATCGAGATCGGTGTCCCGTTCTCGGATCCCCTTGCCGATGGGCCGACCATCCAGGCCGCAAGCTTTCGGGCACTGCAAGGCGGAATGACACCGCCCAAGGTGCTGGATGCCGTCCACGAGGCGCGGGCGCGGGGCGTTACGGTGCCAATTGTCTTGATGGGAGCCTACAACCCGGTTCTCCAGTACGGCCTGGAGAAATTCGCTCAAGACGCCGTGGCCGCTGGAGCCGATGGCGCGATTATCACCGATGTCATCCCCGAGGAAGCCGACACCTGGAAGCCGATTGCCGATGCGGCGGGGCTGGCGACAATTTTCCTGCTCGCCCCGACATCTACCCCGGAGCGCATGGCAGCCGTTGGAAAGCTCGCAGCGGGGTTTGTGTACTGCGTCTCCATGACGGGCATCACGGGCACTAAGGAAGTGGTTCCGAGCGAGCTTCCGGGTCTGGTGGCCGCCATTCGGGAGCACGCGGCAAGCACACCCGTCTGTGTGGGCTTTGGCATCAAGACCCCTGAACAAGTAGCCGCGATCTGCGCCTTCGCCGATGGTGCTGTGGTGGGCAGCTCGCTTGTCCAGCTTCTGGATACGAACCGCGACAACCCCGACGCGCTGACACTCGTCAAAGACTATATTGCCGCGCTTAAAGCCGCCACGCGATAAACTAACTCCGTGAGTTTCCCGCTTCCCACCTACCAGGGCCAGACCCCCGACCCGCACGCCGCCACCAAAGACGCCGTCACGGTTTGGAAAACGGGCAAGATCCCCCTCGTTGAGATCTTCTACTCCCTCCAGGGCGAGGGCGGGCGGGTCGGGCAAGCGACCGTGTTTGTACGGCTGGCGGGCTGCTCGCTGGCCTGCTCGTTCTGCGACACGGATTTTCGGGTGAAGCGTGCACTGAGCATCGAGGAGATTATCACCGAAGTAGCAAGCTTCGGCTGCCAGTGGGTCTGCCTCACCGGCGGCGAGCCGACCCTCTTCGATCTTCAGCCCCTCTGCGACGCGCTGCACGCGGCGGGATTTTTCTTACAAGTCGAGACCAACGGCATGCACCCGCGCCCCGAGTGGCGGTTGGATCATGTCACTGTCTCGCCCAAAGAGACCGAGGGCGGCCACATCAAGCCCTGGTATTTTTCGCACGCCACCGAGTTCAAGTATGTTGTGGACGACGACGCTGATATTCTCCGCGCTAAGAACTCACTCTTTCCCGGCATAATCTACCTCCAGCCCAACGCCCTCAATCCCGCCGCGACCCCGCTCTGCATCGCCGCCGTGCAGGCGCACCCGCAGCGCTTCCGGCTGAGCCTACAGACACATAAATTGCTGGAGATTCCTTAATGGCCTGCCCCCTAACCCCCGCCCGGCGGGGGGAAAAAGCAGAATTTTCCTTATATTCCCCCCGCGCGGCGGGGGTTAGGGGGTGGGAAGATGCGTAAGTTCACGGTGAGCCCGACCAAGCTGCGCACGTTTTACCAGTGCCCGGCCAAGTACAAGCTGGAGTACATCGAGAAGCTCGGGCGGTTTTACCGTAAGCCACGCGCGGGTTTCTCGTTTGGGGCATCGCTGCACAACGTGCTGGAGCAGTTCCATGCGCAAGGCGGCGCAGAGAGCGTGACTGTCGAGACGCTCACCGAGACTCTGGCGGCCAAGTGGCAGACGCAGGGCTATAAAGACGCACAGCAGGAGCAGGCCTACAAAGCCGAGGCGGTGAAGATCTTAGAGGCGTATCACCAACGCGCCGTGGAAATGCCCGTCACCGAGATTCCCACGCTGCTCTACGCCGAAAAAACACTCAATGCCCCGCTCTCACCGGAGATCGTGCTCTCCGGGCGCGTGGACCGTGTGGACGAACACCACGATGGTGCCCTGGAGATCGTGGACTACAAGAGTGGCCGGGACGTGGTCGAGCCGGAGCATGTCGCTAGGGCGCTGGCCATGAGTATCTACCAGGCACTCCTCAAGCACCATCACCAAGATCGCCGGGTCTTCGCCACGATTATCGCCCTGCGCACCGGCTCGCAAGCCTCGCACGAGCAGACCGAGGACGAGCGCGAGTGGCTCCTCGCGGATTGCTTGGAGACGGCGGAAACTCTCAAAAACAAAGACTGGGACTCCGTGCTACCCGTGCTCAATGACCACTGCCCCGACTGCGACTATCGTCCCCACTGCGAGCGCTACTGGCGGCAACACGGGTAAAATACGCGTATGGCAAAGAAAGTTGCGGTGATCGGCTATGGGGCGGCGTTCAACATGGGCCGTCACCACCTACGTGAGATGGAGCGGGCGGGGATGATCCCGACCGCCGTGTGCGACCTGGACAAAGAGCGGCTCAAGGCGGCGCGACAGGATTTCCCCGGTATCAAGACCTACACCCGGGCGGCGGCGCTGCTCAGCAAGACCGATGTGGATTTAGTGACGGTGATTACGCCCCATGCGACCCACACCCCGCTCGCGCTCCAGTGCCTCAAGGCGGGGCGCGCCGTGGTGATCGAGAAACCCATGACCGTGACCACGGCGCAGTGCGACCGGCTGATCGCGGAGTCCGAGAAGCAGGGCGTTCTCCTCTCGACCTACCACAACCGGCACTGGGATGGGCATATTCTCAAAGCCCTCGAAATTATTCACAGCGGCGAGATTGGGGAGGTTTACAAGATCGAGGCGCACATCGGCGGCTGGGGCAAACCAGGCGAGTGGTGGCGCACGCAGCGCAGCATCTCCGGCGGCATTCTCTACGACTGGGGCGTGCATCTGTTAGAATACGCCCTTCAGATTCTTCAGCCCTCGGCACTTATTGAAGTGAGCGGCTACGCCAAGACTGGCTTTTGGCAGGATCAGCTTCCCTACGGCGAGGATGTCAATGAGGACGAAGCGCAGCTCGTGGCGCGTTTCGAGGGTGGCCGCTGGCTCTCGCTCAATGTCTCGCACCTGGATAGTCACCCGAAAAATGAGCGAGGTGTTTTGGAGATCACTGGAACGACGGGCACCTACATCATGCACTTCGATCGGTTTATCATCCGCAAGCACGAAGGCAGTGAGCTAGTGATCCGCGAGGGGAAAAATGTCCCCAGCGAGGGCCAGAAGTTCTACAACAATATCGCGGCGACACTGGAGGGCACTGCGGAGCTGATTATCACCCCACAGTGGGCACGGCGCCCGGTGCATATCCTCGATCTGGCCGTGCAGAGCGCCCAAAAAGGCCGTGCCGTCTCGGCGAAGTACGCGTAGACGCCCACTCAAGTGGACAGCGGAAACGTCACGGAAACAGTGAGCGGCTATCTCTACACAGGTAAGAACGGGCTGGTCAGCAACCATAACGATGCCACGCATGCCTGGATCGAGTAGCCGCCCAATAAAATTGGGCGTCTGCAATGGCACTGCGTGCCATTGCAGACGCCGGTTTCAACCGGCGGTCAATCGGTGAATCGCCCAGAGCGCATGCTCCCGCACAAGCTCAGAGGGGTCTGTGGTGGCAACCTGCTCTAGCGGAGCGATGGCTTCTTGTCCTCCGACATTTCCCAGCGCCACACAGACATTGCGCCGCAGGCCTATTCGCCCTGTACGTAGAATCGGGCTTCCCGCAAAGCGTGCCTCAAAGGCCTCATCCGTGGCGAGTAGTGCTAGTATTTCTACTAAATCCACCCGCCCATCGCCACCATAGAGCTTAGCCTCACTAGCCGTCTGCGCTTTGTCGTTCCAGGGGCAGGCGGCAAGACAATCATCGCAGCCGAAGATATGATCGCCCATGAGGGGGCGCAGCTCCTCTGGGATGCTGCCATGAAGCTCAATGGTGAGATACGAAATGCAGCGCCGGGCATCGAGCGTCATTGGGGCCACAATGGCTCCGGTTGGGCAGGCGGAGAGGCAGCGCGTACACGTGCCGCAGTGATGGCTCTCAAAGGGGGGGTCGGGCTCCAGCTTCAGTGACGTGAGCAGTGCGCCCAGAAAGAAGAAATTCCCCAGCTTCAGCGAGATGAGGTTCGTGTGTTTCCCCTGCCACCCCAGCCCCGCTCGCACCGCCAGCTCCCGCTCACGGATCGGCCCCGAGTCCGTGTAGCCCCGGCTGACCGTCCCCGGAAACTCGTCGGCCAGCCAGTCGCGCAGGGTATTGAGCTTGTCCCACATCACTTGGTGGTAGTCCTCGCCTCGCGCGTAGCGGGCAATAAGACCTTGCCCCCCCATCCCCCGCCCAGCGGGGGCTAGGGGGTAGGCTTCCCGGAAATCATAGCTCTGCGCGACAACAATCACGCTTCGGGCTTTTCCGAGGAGTTTTTGGGAGTTGAGCGGGCCGCCGCGTAGGCGCTTGCGGGTTTTGAGGTAGCTCATCTCGCCGTGGTAGCCCGCCTCCAGCCACGCATCCACAAAGGCGGTATGACCAGGCGCCGCGGGCGATGTAAACCCAACCTCATCGAAGAGCGTCAGCGCGTACTCACGGACGGTTTGTTTCAATAAACTCCGCCCAGACCCCGTCGGGCTCCCAGATGTCGTGCAGATCGTCTAGCGCGGCGGTTTCGTCGTAGCCGTTGCGCAAGCGCCAAAGGTAGAGAAACGCGGAGGCGCGCATGTTGGCGGCGCAGTGCACAAAGAGCTTTTTATCTTTACGCTCGTTCATGGCGGTGCAGAAGTCATCGAAGTTCTCGCGCGTGGGTGCGAGCCAGATCACAGGGATGCGCACAAACTCCATGCCCAGTGTCGCCACCCGGTCAGGCTCCTCAGGAAACCAGGCATCGGACTCGTCGGGGAGCAGGTTGATCACACACACAAAGCCCGCATCGGCGATCCAATCAAGCTGCTCAGGGCGCACCACCCCAGAAGTGCCAAGGTTATCATCGAGCCAGAGAAAATTACGAATTCGGTGGAGCACACCCTATTCTACCCGGTGTTTTGCCGCTGGGAGAGGCGCTCGAAGGCTTTGGGGGCGAGCTGGTTGCGCCCAAATGACTTGGCTTGGTAGAGCGCAGTATCTGCCTCGGAGAGAAGCTGATCGCCGGACTTGCCATCACCGGGGCGAAGCGTGGAGGCACCGATAGAGAGAGTGAGAACGTCTAGCTCACTAGCCTCGTGGGGAATGGCGGCGCTTTCCAGGGTCTGACGGATCGTCTCCAGCGTGTCGGTGGCAGGCGGGGGGAGGCTCTCGATGATGAGGCAGAACTCCTCGCCGCCAAAGCGAAACGCTTGTCCGACACCTTCCACGCCATTTCGGAGAACCTCAGCGACGCGCCAGAGCGCCAGATCCCCCTCCAGGTGGCCGTAGCGGTCGTTGTAGCGCTTGAAGTAGTCAATATCGCAGAGTGCCAGGGTGACCCCCATGCCGGTATTTTCCACTTGCTCGCGCAGAACCGCCAGGCGCTCATTGAGGCGCAGGCGATTGGAAAGCCCCGTGAGCGCATCGGTGCGCGATGCCTCAAAAAGCCGTCGGTGGAGGGTTGTGACACGCTCGGCAGCGATTAGGCGAGCTTGGAGATGGCGAATGTCTAGTGGCTTGACTAAGTAGTCATCGGCACCCGCCTCCATCCCACGCAAAAAACAATCGGGGCCGTCGTGGGCGGTGAGCAAGATGATGTAGGGGTAGGGCGAGGCGTCACTACGCGTCTCACGCAATCGGCGGCAGAGTGCCAGGCCATCGGTGCCGGGCATCTTCCAGTCTGTGATGATCACATCCGCTCCAAGGCGCTGGTAGCTACAGGTCGCTTCATCCGCACTAGCAGCCGTGCGAACACGATGGCCAAGCTGAGCAAGCTGCCCCGCTAAGACTTTACGTGCCGACGTGTCATCGTCAACGATTAGGATCTGCATGGGTATTTTGGGTATTTAAAGATACGTGATATTGTGCACAATAGTATTTCTACAAAAATACTCTCGTACGAGCCTCAAAGTCTCTTTGTGGTAGTAGAGCCGCAGCTCGCAGCCCCCCGTGAGGGCATCCACTCCCAGCGCAAGGTGCGGGATTTTCAGCTCCGCCAGCATCGCTTCCGCGAGCCGTCGGGGACGCTCTTCATTCTCGTAGGAAAAAAAGACCACGAGTTCCTTGATTTCTTGAGTGTCTTCCATGGCTTACTACTCCGCGGATCCGTAGAGTGCAACTTCCATGCCCCGGCAACCGGCCCAGCGCCGTGTGCCAAACTCAAAGTGCCACCACTCATTGGGATAGTTCACAAAACCCGCTTCGGTCATGGCGCCGTAAAGAATTCGGCGATTACTCGTAAAAGGAAGCTTAGGGTGACGCTCAAACCAGTCCGTCACCGTGGCGTCCGTGGCCTCATCGAAGGCAGTGCCCATCGGAAGCTCCTCCCCCGTGGCGAGTGCAAAGAGCGTCAAGTCCACTGCGCCGCCGGTTCGATGGGGCGTGGGCTTGGTCGGATCCGCGTTTGGCTCCGCCACAAAGTGGCGCACTTTCTCATAGATCTCGGTGTCGGTGAAGTGCGGAGAGCTCTGTCTCACTTCTTGCCACTGCCAGTCCCAGAGCGCCTGCTGCACTTCCAGAGGCCGAAAGACATCCAAAACAATGATGCCCAGAGCTTCAGGCAGCAGAGAAACTGCCCGCTCCAGCCGCGTGAGAGCCCCACTCCGCAGTTGCATGGTCGGCGACGCCCCACGGAGGCCGAGCGCGGCGTAGACAGGCCTCAGGCGCAAGCGAGGCGTCTCCGTGAGGGTCACCAGCGGCTCGCCGCACTCTGTGAAGGGCAGCTCCCCCCAGTGCGACAATTCTGTCTGAGTGGGGATGGGGTTAAGCTGCATCCTCGGCATGTGCGGCCCAGAGGCAGCCTCGGACACAAAGCTCCAGAACATCAGGCTGAGCGAGATCGCTGGCGCGGTGCCCTAGTGCGTTATAGAAGACCCGCCCCTCGCCGTAGTACTTCGTCCAGATCGTCGGCATGTCCACAATACCGTTTTTCACGTGGGGACCATCGGCAACGGGAAAGCGCGTCGTGCCGAGGACGCGAACCGCGGGATCAACGTGCAGATAGTACTGCTCCGATTTTATGTGAAGGGGGGTGGGAATGCCCTGCGTGATGAAGTGATCCGGGTCGCGGATATCTACCGTATACTCCACCTCAGAGTTGCCCGGGTGGGAGACCCACTGCCCACCGGTCATGAACTGGTACTCGGTGCTGTTGCGAAAGCTATCGCACATGCCGCCGTGACAGCCCGCGATCCCGACCCCGGACTTCACCGCACTGACCAGAGCTTTTTCTTGCTCACCTGTGATCTGCCCCATCGTCCAGACAGGGACGATAAGATTAAATGTCGAAAGATCGTGGGTAATATACGCATCGAGCGTATTCTCGATAGTTACTTCGAAGCCCTTGCCCCGCAGAGCCTCCGCAAATAACTCTCCCACTTCCTTGGGCTGATGCCCGTCCCAGCCGCCCCAGACGACTAGTGCTTTTCGTGTTGCCATGAGCCAGAGAATACCACAGAAGTAGAGACAAAAAAATAGTTCAGTGAATGTTAAAATAAGATGAAATTTCATATTAGAATTAACTCATCTTAGTTTGGAGGTTTTTATTTATGAACCGTCGCGCCTTTACGCTCATTGAACTTCTCGTAGTGATTGCCATTATTGCAATCCTTGCCGCCATTCTCTTTCCTGTCTTTGCTCAGGCACATGCCAAAGCCCGACAAACTGTCTGTATGTCCAATATGAAGCAGATCGGAACTGCCAGCCTCATGTATGTTCAGGACTATGATGAGGTTTTCTTCGATAACTACTTTCTCGGTCGGAATCCCATAACCGGCGCTTCCATGCTAGTCCACTGGACCGTTGCTCGCTCAAGCACCAACCAGAATGTCCCCTATCTTCTGGAGCCCTATCTCAAGAGTAAAGGGGTTCTCGCCTGCCCTAGTGAGCGCCGCGAAGGAGCCACCAGCCGCTATCCGCAATACTCTGTCAACCAGCTCCCTAACCTGCGCCCCAGTATCATTGCCCCGGATGGTGGAGGGTATGTAGGCCCGCTGACCCGCAACCTCTCCGCAATTAATGCCACAGACACCATGCTGATGTGGGAGCACAACAGTACAACTCCTGCCTGTAATGTCTGGTCCACCTCACGGGGACACTGGGACGAAGCACACCACAATGGATTCAACGCTCTCTGGTGCGATGGACATGTCAAGCGCTCCTCAATCGGGCAAATGCGCAATGCTTATGTCACCTATTGGGAGGACTAAGGCGTGCTCCGTATCCGAAAAATCCCTCTACTTCTTCTCGCACTGGTAGGTACGGGAGCTCTGGGTTGTGCACCGGAAACCGCTCCTCCTGAGGCTGCTGGAGATGCAAAAGAGCAAGCCGCGCAGAACATAGCCGATGCTCCTGGACTCTCCGAAGCGGAGAAGTCGAAAAAAATGGAAGACCTTAACAAAGGGGCTACTGGTTTTGGCAAGTAGTCTCCAGAGGAGACGTTAATCTGCTACAATCCCGCCGTGGAAAGCACGCGCGGGATTTTTTTTACATTTGAGAGACCAGATGGCACAGGCAAGACGACGCAGATCGCTCGTCTTGAGATGGCGCTGGCTGAGCGTGGCTACGAGACAGTTCGCACGAGAGAGCCAGGAGGCGATTTTGTGGGCGAGCAAGTGCGCCAGTTATTGCTCTTTGCGGCCAGCCGTGCGTGGGTTCGGGAGGGCTACTTAGCCGTGGCGGTGGACGAGGTATTTACTCAGCTCTGGGCGGCGGTGCAGGCGCTTTTACCGTGAAGCGTCTACCGTTTTGGCCAGTGGTGTCAGGAGTGCTCCTGCTTTGCCTCGGGAGCATTGTTCTCGCGGCGCTCATTGGAGAGAGAACTCTGAGTTTGTCTGCGGCGTGGCAGGAGCTTCTTCATCACGGGAGGATTGTCTGGGAGTTTCGTCTGCCACGCATTATCGCCGCAGCCTTTGTGGGTGCGGCGCTGGCAGTGGCGGGAGTCGGCTTGCAGGGGCTCACGGGAAACCCCCTGGCTGATCCTTATCTTGTCGGAGTTGCTTCGGGAGCCTCGCTCGGCGTGGGTATGGGGGTGCTGCTGGGAATCGCCGACACGCCGGGCCAGCCACTACTCTCACTTCTGGCACTGGCCTGCGCCTTGCTGGCAACCGGGCTCGTCTTCACACTCGCTCGCTCAGGCAGGCAGCTCTCCCTCTCAGGATTTCTTCTGGCCGGGATAGTCGTTGGAACTTTTTTGGCCGCGCTAGTCAATCTCTTGCTCAGCCTTGCTGGAAAAGACCAGAGCCTGATCCTGCGACGGCTCATGGGCTATCTGGACGACGCGGGCTGGCAACAAATCGCGATTCTCGCGCCCGTCACCGTGGTCGGGGCCGTGGTGCTTTCTCTCTGCGGCAAGGGCCTGGATGCGATGGCGTTTGGGGAGGCGACGGCGCGCTCGGTGGGTGTGGAAGTAGAGCGCTTCAAGCTCGGGGTGCTTGCCCTGATCGCGCTCCTCACGGCGTGCGCGGTAGCGGTCTCTGGGGTGATCGGGTTTGTCGGACTGGTCGTTCCGCATCTTGCCCGAGCGCTCCTAGGGCCGCCGCACCGCCCGCTGGTGCCCGTGGCCGCGCTGCTCGGTGCGGCGCTCTTAGTGCTGGCGGATCAGCTCTCTCGAAGCATTGTCCCGGGTACTCTTTTGCCTATCGGAGTTGTGACCGCACTCTTGGGCGCACCGTTTTTTGCGTCTCTGCTTCGTCGCCAGCTCTGAGATTGCGCTTACTTATTGTGCGCGCTTGGCCAGGGCGTCGTGGTTGTAAACAGTGATATGGTAGGTCGTGTCCACGGTGATGTAGCCCTTTTGCTTGAAGTAGCCCATTGCCTTGTTCACGGACTCCCGCGATGCCCCCACCAGGCTTGCCATGTCGTTTTGTGTGAGCCGCAGCCCTATCAGACGGCCCCCGGCGACATCGGTGCCGTGGGTCTTCGAGAGGTGCAGGAGCTGGCTGGCGATGCGCCCATAGACATCCTGGCTGGAGAGGGAGCGAATCCAGCTTGTCGCGCGGCGCAGGCGGCCCGCAAGCTGCTTCAAAAGCTCAACCGCAATTGCAGGCACAGCATGCAAACAGGCATGAAAATCATCAGCAGGCAGTACCAGCACTTCCGTGGGCTCCAGGGCAACCACATCGGCGGAGCGCTCCTCACCATCCAAGACCGAGAGCTCGCCAAAGAAGTCCCCTGGGCGATAGATTGCGATAATGGTCTCGTCCTCAGAGTCGAGGTAGGCACACTTCGCTTTCCCCGATGTCAGAATGAACAAGGCATCTCCTGGGCTGTCGCGCCGGACGATCACATCGCGCTCGGCGTAGCTTTGCCGCTTCAGGTGTTTTGCGACATACTCCAGCTGCTCATCGGTGAGCCCGGAAAAGAGCGGAACCGCCCCCAGTGCCTTTGCTAGCATCATGTGCCTGTTATACCTGATCTTCAGTCAGGGTCGCAACGATCCCTCGAAACAGACAAGCGCCCCCTGCGGAGCCCAAACCCACTCGGGTAGCCCGCTCCGGGTGAGGCATCATCCCCATCACGTTGCGATTAGGCCCCCCCACAATCCCCGCAATATCATCCTGAGAGCCGTTGGGATTCCCATTGGCATAACGAAATAGAATCTGATCGTCCGCAATAAGCTGCGCGTGAGTCGCTTCGTCGCAGACATAGCGCCCTTCGCCATGTGCAATGGGGATCGAGAGAGTTGCGTTTCTCTCGCACGCCCGGGTGAACGGTGAGTTCACTGTCTCGACACGCAGATCCACGTGCTTGCAAGCAAACTTCAGCCCTTCGTTGCGAGCCAGTGCTCCAGGTAAGAGCCCCGCCTCACAGACAATCTGGAAGCCGTTGCAGATTCCCATGACGAGACCACCGTCTTGGGCGAACTTCGCCACTGTGTCCATGATCGGCGCGAAGCGCGCAATTGCTCCCGCTCTTAAAGCATCACCGTAGGAGAATCCGCCCGGGACGATCACCATATCCACGCCTTGCAGATCCGTGTCGCGGTGCCAGAGGAGCTTTGCCGAGCCACAGCCTAGTTCCTGCCAGGCGTTTGCGGCATCGCGGTCGCAGTTAGAGCCAGGGAAGACAATAACCCCTGCGGTAAACACGCTCACCCCTCCACCTCAGCTACCTCAATGCGATACGACTCCATCACGGGGTTTGCCAGCAGCTTCTCACACATCGCTGTGGCGTCTGCCGGAGTCTGGGTCTCCAGCTCGATCACTTTTCCCACACGGACATTTTTCACATCGGTGTAGCCCAGGCTGTGGAGCGCTTCCTGAATGGTGCGACCTTGAGCATCCAGGAGGGAAGGCTTGAGCGTGACGGTAACAGTGACTTTGGGCAAGAGAGGTTCCTTTCGAGTACTAAAAATCTTGGGTGGGACGCTTTCCAGTATGCCATGACTTTTAGGGGACTGTCAAGGAAAAAAGAGAGCCTCGTTTTTCGCTTCGCGTCTCTTTTCTTATTTCTGCTATCTCTTTTTTTTTATTACTCTTATAGTAGTAGTAGGGGAGAGGCTAGCCTGTGGATAACTCCCTAAAATACGGCAAACACTTTGAAATACAAAGTTAAAAAATCAGACTAAAATAGCAAACAAAGATAGAACATTTAAAAAATATTAGCATACTAAATAAATTTTTTTGGCAAACAGAGTTATCCACAGGCCTGTGGATAACTCCCTCTAGCCTGTGGATAACTCGGCAGTTATCCACAGGCTAGCTAAAAGTTATCCACAGGTTATCCACAGGCAAATGGGCGTTTGCTAAAAGTTATCCACAGGCTGGCCAAGTTATCCACAGGTTATCCACAGGTTATCCACAGGCTATGTGGATAACTTTTTTTTAAGAGATTGGTGAAATGAGCTGATTTCTTTAGGATTTAATTTGAGACAAATAGGAGACAATCTCATAAATGCAGAAGTCTCTAAAGAACTGTAGAGGCATGCAAAAGCAGATCGGGCTGCGATTAGCCGATCTGCTGGAGAGAAAAGATGTATAGAGCTCGGAGAGAGGTTTAAGAGCTGGACTCGTGACGAATTTGGCCGGTTAGTTCCGTGACAAGCTCACGGAGCGTGTCATCGCCTGTGAGCTGCTCACGGAGGCTTGTGCAGGCGTGCATGACGGTCGTGTGGTCGCGGCCTCCGAAGAACTGACCAATGCCGGGAAGGCTGGTCTCCGTGAGCTCGCGCATGAGCAGCATTGCCACTTGCCGGGCACGGGCCGTCTCCTTGTCGCGTTTCTTACCCTTGAGCACTTCTGGATCGAGTCCGTAGCGGCGCGCCACGACCTGTTGGATAATGTCCGCAGTAATGCGGCCTCGTGGCCCCGCAGACGCTGCTTGTGCGGCTTCTAGGAGGGCTACAGGGCCGCCTTGGGGATCGCCTGGAAGGCTTATTCCAGCCGAGGCAAAGTAGCGCTCTAAAATATCTGAGGCCAGCTCTTCCGTGACAGGAGAGTTCACCAGCGAGGCGTAGGCGACCAGCTTGACGAGTGCGCCCTCCAGCGTGCGGATATTACTCTGCACCAGCCGCGCCATGTAGAGCAGCACATCATCGGGGATGCGCATGCGCTCAAGCTCCGCTTTTTTCTGCAGGATCGCCAGGCGCGTCTCTAAGTCGGGCGGGGCGATATCGGCGATCAGCCCGGACTCGAAGCGCGAGCGCAGGCGCTCGTCCATCATTTTTAGCTCGCGCGGGCTGCGATCCGACGAGATCACGATCTGCTTGCCGGTCTGATACAGCGCGTTAAACGTATGGAAAAACTCCTCGTTGGTCTTGTCTTTGCCCGCGATGAACTGAATATCATCGAGCAGGAAGACATCCACATTGCGCCAGCGCCGTCGAAACTCTTCCATCTTGCCTTCGCGGCTTGCTTTGACATAGGCGGTGGTGAAGGCCTCACCGGAGACGTAGCAGACATGCGCCGCGCCGCGCTGGGCCGCAACTTCGTGGCCAATAGCGTGCATCAGGTGAGTCTTGCCGATTCCAGGAGGCCCGTAGAGAAAAAGGGGATTGTAGACCTCCCCCGGGGCATGTGCAACCGCGTGGGCACCACCCTCCGCAAGCCGGTTGCTCCGGCCCGTCACGAAGGCATCGAACGTATAGCGCGGGTTGAGCTGTGGCGCATCGGGGTGGGGTGTCTGAGCCGCTGAAGCGCTGGTCTGCGGGCGCGAGACAGTGACAGTATTGGTTCGGGGTTTGGGAGGGGCAAGTGGAATCCGGGGACTGGGGACAACCACGATCTCCGCTTCTAAAGCAAAAGGCTCCCCTTGAGGCTCTGGTAGTGCGGCTACCAGAGCCCCATTGGGTGCGGAAACCTGTTCGGAGCGGTTGAGCGCTTCGGTCGAAGCGAGGAAATGACCGTCGGTCGGTGCCTCGAACAGGCTTGGTGTGATCGCCTTTGGTTGGCCTGACTGCTCGGCAAAGGTGCGGCTCTGCGGTTGCAGCAAGGCAAACTGAAGTCTGACTTCCCGATCCAGAATCTCTTCTAAAAGCCCCTGGATGAGCGGGGTATGTCGCTTCTCTACCCATTCACGTGTAAAAGCGGAGGGAACTCCCAGTATCACTTGGCAGATAATCCGCCCCTCGACCATGAGCTCGTTCAGAGCCAGTGGCTTCAGAGTTCGAATATGTGCCTCAAACGTGGGCTTATTTACCCGGGATGCAAGCATCCGCAGCGCACGATCCCAGGCGCGCCGCAAGACGATGGGGATTTCTTCGTCTTCAAATTGTAGTTGCTCGCTCACGTCCTTTTTGTGCTCCCCGTCCCAAATCCACCAGGCAAATTCTGGCGAGGAGACGGGGGGATTCTAGCCCACACAGAGGCTAGCCGCAAGGAGCATGAAACCGTCGTTTGCTGTGTGTAGCCAGCGTCAGGAGTGTTAAATTCGCGTGAATACTAGCATTAAACTTTTTAGCTTACAATACTCGTTGAACCTGTACAAACTGCCTAAAACACAGGTACCATGAACCTGGTAAACAGATGTTCAGTATTAAGATAAATAATATTAAAAAATAGTTATAGGTATAAAATGATACTTAGAGTAGTGCTCTTATCGGTGTTTCTCTCCGTTGGTTTTTCGTTTGCCTGTTCGCATTGGGCAAACTCCGATGGCTGTAGTGCCGTTGCCTTGAATCTCTTAAACCTGACTTTGTTTATTTTGTACACTACTAAAACTCGCGAAAAGGCACTCGCTTGTTTGCTTGCTGCCTCGGGCGTTTTCGGGCTTGTGGAGCTGCTCGCCGACTTCCTATGTGTCCGCTGCACACGCACGCTGGATTACGCGCTGGCGCACTCGGGAATGCTGCTGGAGTCGCCGTGGTGGATGCCGCTTTCGTGGGCTTTGGTGGCGGTTCAAGTGGGAGTTTTAGGAGACTACGGGATCCACCGCTTCGGGCTTCTCAAAGGCGCCCTACTCACGGGTATTTTTGGTGCACTTCTGATTCCCTTTTACGAGGAAATGGCTTGGGGAGCACACTGGTGGCGCTACAAAGACTGCCTGATGTTGGGGCATACTCCCGTCTACATTATTGTTGCGGAGGCCGTGATCGGCTCAGGGTTGGCGCTACTGGGCCACTTTGCCCTGCGTGCCCCATCTCTCAAAAACGCCGCTCTGATCGGAGCTGCCGCTGGCTTGGTGACGATTTTCGGTGGAATACTCGGCTGGGGCTTAGTTGAGTTTCTCGGGCGTGGGGTGCGTCCCGTGTGGCTGTGACCAACCCCCTATCCCCCGTCCGACGGGGGAACTGTTAGGAATGTGTTGATCTCGTCGGGGTTGATGCGGCGTGGGACGATAAGCACTCTGACTTGGTAGGTGAGCGTCTCGCCTGCCTTCAAGATAATTGGCCCATTGAAAAGCGGCGCGGGGCCGAAGAAGTTGTAGTCAGTCTTGGCGGCGCCGTAGAAGGGCTCGGGGTAGCGTGTGTTCTGGGGCGAGGGCAGAAAGACAACGGCGCAGTCCTTGTCGTCCGGCGTGGTACCTTCGATTCCGCCCCACTTGTAGCGCTCACCGGTGCAGCGCGTCGTGACAGTGCCATCGTCAAAGACGAGTTTCGCATCCTGCAGATCATTTCTGAGGCGCACAAAGAGCCCGCCATAGCCACCCCAGGTAGTGAAAGGCGTTCGATCGAGCGTGATGTCTTCCAGCGCTTCCAGCTTCGTGTAACACTCAAGCATGCTCGTGCCGGATTGGTCTATCTGATAGCGCCACTCACGATAGTCGCGCACACGATCCTGCCCTTGATCACGCCAGTTTGTTGCACTCGTGATTCGGAAGGAGTCGTTAGGGAGCGCACTACACTGCGGCGTTCTCATTGTCTCTTGTCGTCCAAAAATCTCGTCGCGCTCTTCCCAGTAGTTGATGCCATTGACAAACTTGAAGGCGAACCAGAGGCCACGGTGCCAGGTGTGGTCGGGGGGCTCATGCTCGGTAATCACGGTACCATCGGGGAGCCTCAGAGGGTGTATGAAAGGTTTAGGGGCCGAGGCGTAGTCGTAGCGCAGACGTTCGATGCCATTATCGTCTGTCAGCCCAATCCACTGCCCGATCTCATGGGTGATTCTCATGCCATAAATTGTATCGCCCCGTTGGTGATCGTGAGTGTCGGCCAGCCCGCTGGCGAGCGGTGGTAGAGCTCGGGGTGCGCGGCCAGAGCGGCGTTTTGGGCGGCGGTATCGAACATGGAGAGACCCGCGAAGTAGTGGTGGCCGTTGCGCTCGACGCTCTCAATGCCAAGGGCGGCCATGACGGCGAGATCTTGCTCTAAACACACCGGCCCGACACAGGTGAGATCCTCGCCTGAGAGTAGAGCACCGCGTTTTTTCGCCAGGCAGGCGTTGGCGACGCCCTTGAAGACACCTTTACACCCTTTATGGCTTGTTCCCGTGTAGCCGAGTGCCAGTGCGCGGGGAAAGTCACCCAAAGCGCCGTCGGACTCATCTATGAGGATAGGGGGATGGTCTCCCCAGCCAGCCAGCCCCGCTCCCGCAGTATCGGTGAGGGCTTGGTCTCGGTGAAGGGGCTGCTCGATAAAGAGGCAGCGGGCTTTGTGAGTGTCCTGCAGACCGTTCCAGAAGGCGCGGACGGTGGCAAAGTCGGTGTAGGACTCATTGGCATCCAGTGTAAACGCCCAGTCCGGAGGCGCATGGGCGGCGCAGACGGCGAGAACCTCCGTAGTGCGCGCGATGTCCGTCGTGACATTACCGCCGAGCTTGAGCTTGAAGTGCTTCAGGCCGTAGGCGGCGATATTATCTTCCAGAGTCTTGGGAAGCGCGTCCATGCGTTCTAGGCCTGTGAGTGGATCGGCCATCCCGATGGTGTGGCGCAGAATCATCTGTTTGCGAGGCGCTTCAGGGAGCCAATCTGCGGGCTGCGTTCCGAAAAGCTCGGGATGAATAGAGGCGAGCTCGATTCCAAAGGCATTACTCTTGAGGAGTGCGTGAAAGGGTTGCTGCGTGGCGTTCCCGAGGGCATTGATCACGGCCCGCTCCACGAGCGTTACTGGAAAGTGTGTCCAGAGCGTTGGCAAGCTCGTCTCTTTTGCGTAGGTAGCCTGCTTTTCGTAGAGCGCCTGCCAGAGCCCAAACGCTGTCTCGGCAGAGAGATCTGTCGCCCACTCTAGCACTGCCTCAATGAGGGCAATCAGCTCGGCGTTATCGGCCTCGGGCGACGTGTCCGGGCGCTTGTAGAGCCACTTAGGCGAGAGGTGCTCAGCGGAGATTCCGGTGATGACTTTTCCATTAATCTCGACATCGGTTTCCACAAAAGCGTGCGTGAGGTCGGTGACAGTGGCAATTCCGTAGCGAAACGGGAGGCGCAGGTGCAGGTCTTGCAGGCGCAGGCGGCAGGCAGCAATGCGAATCATGGCCTATTCTACGGGTTTTTCCGCTACAATGACGGCATGAACCGACGACAATTTATTCAAGGAGCCGCTGCCGCGCCGCTCTTTCTGCCCAGCTCCGTGCTGGGACGGGCGGGCTACACCGCGCCGAGTGAGCGCATCACCGTGGGCATTATTGGCTGTGGGAAGATGGCAAACGAGTTCCATCTGCCCACTTTACTTAACTTTGAGGACGTCCAGATACTTGCCGTGTGCGATGTGGACACGACCCGGCGGGAGCGTGCCAAGAAGCGTGTCGAGACGCAGTACGAAGGCGAGGAGCGTGCCACTCGAACGTGTTCAGCTTATAATGATTTTAGAGATGTCATTGCACGCAAAGACATAGATGCGGTCGTGATTGTGACACCAGAGCACTGGCATGCCATCCCAATTATTGAGGCGTGCAAGGCGGGGAAAGATGTCTACTGTGAGAAGCCGCTCACGCTCACCTTGGCAGAATCCAAGCGCTGCATAGAGGCGGTGCGCAAGTACAAGCGTGTCTTGCAGACCGGCAGCCAGCAGCGCTCCAATGTCTTTGGGCGCTTCCGTGAGGGCTGCGAGTTCGTACGCAGCGGTCGTCTGGGAACGATTAAATCCGTGACGGTGGGAGTTGCTGCGCCCAGTATCTGGTGCGATCTGAAGGAGGAGATGCCAGAGCCAGGCCTCGACTGGGACTTATGGCTTGGCCCCGCCCCGCTACGCCCGTATAACGCCGCACTTTCTCCGCGCGGTGTTCACAATCACTTTCCCGCCTGGCGCAGCTACCGCGAGTACTCCGGCGGGGGCCACGCCGACATGGGTGCACACCACTACGATATCGCGCAGTGGGCGCTCGGCAAAGACGGTACGGATCCCGTGGAGATCATCCCCCCCACCGACCCGATGGCGATGGAGGGGGCAAAGCTGATCTACGCCGATGGAATTGAGGTGATTCATGGTGGCCCCAGCGGCTGCTTCTTCACCGGCACCAATGGCACCCTGCATCTGGATCGTGGTGTGCTTAAGAGTGACCCGCCCGAGCTGGCAAAAACGCCGCTGGGCGACAAAGAGACGCATCTCTTTGTTTCACCAGGGCACCACCGCAACTGGATCAACTGCATTAAGAGCCGTGAGAAGCCGCTCTGTGATGTCGAGATCGGCTGCCGCTCAGTGGCGCTGGTGCAGTTTGCCAACCTTGCCTACTGGCACCGCCGTCGCCTGAAGTGGGACCCGAAGAAGTGGGAGTTTGTGGGGGATAAAGAGGCCAACCAGTGGCTCGACCGCGAGCGCCGACCGCAGTGGGCACTGCCTAAGGTGTGATTTTGGGCCGGGGTTGCGCGATGATATAAGCCGTGAGATCCCAGGACTCCTGAAGCGTCAGTGAGCCGCCCGCGCCAAAGGGCATGTTGTGCTTCAAGAAGCCCGCCATTTTCTCCGGCTTGGCCCCAAGCCCCGCGAGAGTATTGAAGGAGTTCGGCCCCCAGAGCGCGGGGCGGTAGTAGGTCTTGCTCTCGTAGCGCCCTTGACCATCGGTGGCGTGACAGGCAGCGCAGCGCTGGGCAAAGAGCGCCTTCCCTTGCACGGTGTTGCCCGTGCGGGGCTCTATTTTCGGCATCCCCGTGGGCTGGGGCGGCAGCGCGAGGGACTGGGCTTGTTCATCCAGCCAGCGGAAGTAGGCATTGAAAGCGGCCATATCTGCCCCATCGGTGGGAATAGGCTTGCCGTTCATGCTGCGCTGCATGCACTGGTTGATACGATCAAAAAACTTCTGGGAGGTATCGTACTTGCCCTCTGCAAACATCCCCACCCACCACGATGAACTTGGGCTGCGCCCGATGTCTAAGTGACAGCTCCCGCAGTGTAGCTTATTTCCCACGAACTTGGGGAGCAGCTCGTAGGTACGCTCCGAAATCGCATGGCCGCGCTGGATCGCCCGCCAGTTCTGTTTGTCCCACTCCGTCACGGGCTTGGTTGGCGCACCAATCACTGGCTTTTCTTTTATGTCGGGCTGGGCACGGCGGATCAGAAAGAGAAAATCGGAGGCGATAAATTTATCAGAGCGCAGGGTGCGGGCCGACGTGTGACAGCCCAAACAAGACGAGCTCTCTTGCACAAAGCTCTCCATGGTGGTGTTGGCAAGGTAAGTCGGCTCTACGCGGCTGCCCGGTGCGGGCCACTGCGCCCCAATAAGTTCGTAGTTTTGGAGCGGGCTACTGGTGGCATGGAGCGCCTGCTGCTGCGTCCGGTTGAGCTGCTGGAGCCGCGCCCGGAGCGGGCTCTCGCGGCGTACGAGATTGGGTGTTCCCGGCTGGGTCTGCTTATTGGCCCGCGCTTCCGGAACCGACGGCAGGCAGAACGATGCATTACTGCCTTCGGTGTTGCCCGTATGCTCAAAGGTCGCCCACACCCACTGCGGGGCCGAGGGCGTTTTCTGGACAATGTGTAGCCCCACTAACCCCATTTTACGCCGTCGCTTGCGGCCCGGCTTTCCGTTTTTCGTGTCAAAGACCACGCACTCGCGGGTGAGAAACTGCGCCTCCTCACCAGGCTCCAGCTCGCGCCAGCTTGCCTTGACCACCATCGCGCCATCGGGATACTGCACGCTCTCCGCCAAAACTTGCTGTCGGCTGTCGTAGAGCTTGTGGCGACGCAGGTACTCAAAGAGAATTTTATTGACCCGAATTTCGTAGCGCACGATATGCCCAAAGCGATCCGTGAGGGTGGCAGGCAGCGTGCCGTCGCTCTGCACCGCCTGGATCTTGTCCGTGAGACGGCGCTCGCGTGGCAGAGGCACGTTCCACTCCGCGGGCTCTACACCGCCCGGTAAAAAAATCTCCTCGGGGGTCTTCCACGTCTCCCAGACACGCAGACCCTCGGCTCCAAAAGGCTTGTCGCTCTCTGGCTCCCCGCGCAGCTGCGGATTAGTTTGTGCGGGCCAGTTCAGCGCCACAAACTCATCCCAGGCGAACGCATCGGCGGCGCGCTGAGTCTCGCGCACGTCCGGCCCTGTAAGACCGCCCACCACATCGGAGGGAACTGTCGGGCTAAGAGCTACTGTTGCAAGAGCCGCCATCGGTAGCAAGGCTGAGAGAAAGCGCATGAGCGTATTTTACCTCCGCCCCCTCGTAAACGAGGCTGGTACAATAGCCCGTGAGTAATCAACCCCTAACCGTGGCCCTTTTGCGCCCGGATTCGACACGTCGCGAGGCAATGGCTCTCTGCGAGAAATATGCCCCGATGGCGGACTCGGTGTGCGTTCTGCCCACTTGGGTCGCCGATGTTTTGGAGAGTGAGCTTGAAGTGGCGACCGTGATCGGTTGGCCGCACGGGGCCGCGAACTCCCAGGCGCTCGGGGTGGAAGCGGCGATGGCAACGGCTGATGGTGCGACGGAGCTAATTCTGTTTCCCAATCTCTCGGCGCTAAAATCGGGCGTGGAGCTTCTGGTAGCCGACGCCGTACAGACGGTAGTGGATGCCGCCGCGCCCACCGACGCGGAAGTGACCCTCTGGCTACCGTGGGAGCAGCTTAAACCGCTGGAGCGTCAGTCGCTGGTACGGTTGGCTGTGGAGTGTGGGGCCAATGCGCTGCTCCTGCCCGTGGACGACGAAGAGTCAGCAAAGGCCCTGCGCGAGTTTCTCCCTGAGGAGATCGGGATGATTATCGCCTGCGCTGCGACCTCACCCTCGGCGGCCTACGCGCATCGTCTCTGGAGCGAGTGGGATGGAAAGTCGTAACCCCGGAGCGCCGCTCGATCTGGAGTGGGTCGCTGAGACCCGCGTGAACCGTCCGGCGGTTGAGAGGCGCGTGGCGTCTCTCCCAGGCCGCCGCAGTGTCAAGAAAGACTGGCAGGCCGCGTGGCTCCTGCGGGCCATCACCTGCATGGATCTGACCACGCTTGCGGGCGATGACACGCCCGGCAATGTCCGCCGCCTCTGCGCCAAGGCCCGCCAGCCCGTGCGCCAGGATATTTTAGACGCGCTCGAAGTGCCAAGTATCACCGTCGGTGCGGTCTGTGTCTACCACGACATGATCGCTCCTGCCGCCCTCGCGCTCGCAGGTTCAGGCATTCCCGTCGCCGCCGTCTCCACGGGTTTTCCCGCCGGGCTCTCCCCGTTTCCCCTGCGCATCGCCGAGATTAAAGAGTCTGTCAAAGCGGGAGCGCAAGAAATTGACATCGTGCTCTCCCGCCGCAAGGTGCTGCTCGGCGACTGGCAAGGCGTCTACGACGAAGTACGCGCCTTCCGCGAAGCCTGCGGCGACGCGCACCTCAAGACCATTCTGGCAACCGGCGAGCTCGGCACGCTCACCAATGTCGCGCGGGCCAGCCTGGTTTGTATGATGGCGGGCGCGGATTTCATCAAGACCAGCACCGGCAAAGAGCCCACCAACGCAACTCTGGGCAACAGCCTCATCATGGCCCGCCAGATCCGTGACTACTTCGAGCGCACGGGCTTTGTGGTCGGCTTCAAGCCCGCCGGGGGAATCCGCACCGCGAAACAATCCCTCGACGGCCTGATTCTCATGAAAGAGGAGCTCGGCGTCGAGTGGACCAAGCCCGACCGCTACCGAATCGGAGCCTCCTCGCTTCTCTCCGACATCGAGCGCCAGCTAGAGCACCACATCACGGGCCGCTACGCCGCCTACAACCGCCACCCAATGGCGTAAGGAAGCTGGAGGAGAGATGTGAATAGTCTTTCCGCCCACAGAACGTGGGCGTCATTAAGCCGACGGCTAAGAAATCGCTCCGCGATTGGGGAAATGGGAAATTTGGTAGTCGCGGAGCGGCTTTTTGGCGGAACGCCTAGTGATGCCCACGTTCTGTGGGCAGTCAAGCGATTCGTGAAAAAGGCTCACTGATTTCTTGGGCGACGAATGTTTGAGCATGATACCTGTGGCAAGCACATTTACGGTGAATGCGACTGAGCGGGCTTTAGCCTGCTTGCCGAAACAGCGAGCCGCTTTAGCCGCCCGAAACGTAACGCCATTACATGCCGTAAAATAGCCACATGAGCATAACCATCGAACTTACCCCAGAGCGGGAGGCGCGGCTTCTGGAGCTTTTCGGTAGTCTAGCGGCGGCTCGCGTGTGGTTGGAGACTATCGTGAGCGTGACAGCGGATCGTCCCCTTGGGAAACCTACTGAAAAATTGCCCCTCCAACTTGCCGGACGCTTGCTGGGCCAGCAGCGCGGGGCTGTGACGTATATCGCTCCTGACTTTGACGACCCACTACCAGACTCATTTTGGTTGGGCGACAAATGAAATTGCTTCTGGCTGTATTCCGTTGCAACGCTGTGGTAATTTACGAGCCGTTGCGTCTCGGGCAGC
The DNA here is from genome assembly GCF_043757465.1 of Armatimonas sp. Taxonomy (GTDB): domain Bacteria; phylum Armatimonadota; class Armatimonadia; order Armatimonadales; family Armatimonadaceae; genus Armatimonas. The sequence continues at coordinate 22,988 of NZ_JAYVPL010000025.1, read as the reverse complement.
TTTAGCTGCCGGAAGCCAACGCCCCGGAGATGGGCCAAACGTCTCAGGTGCACGGCGTGGCACAGCGGTTCAATGCAAGGCATGAAAGCCTCACCTCTGGAAATCTACGGCCTGTCGGTGTGTTTTGTGGCAGCGATTGCTCTGGCAATCGCGCTGGGAACCGCGCTCTACACCGTTGTTCGCTTCCTCAGCCCGCTCTTTGCCCTGGGAAGCTGGGAGTTTCGCCAGCACCTCTCCAACGATGCCTACTGGGAGAAAGAATCCACCAAGAACGACTTGAAGCGTGTTCGGCCCAGCGAGACGGAGCTAACCCGAGAGCGAGAAGCATCGTTTGCCGCTGCGCTTCAATCGGAGCGCCACAACGCCGCCCAAGGGCTGGTCAAGCAGGCGATCTTTATTCTTGTGGACGTGATTCTGTTTCTGTCTCACTGGCTGATCGCACAGGGGGCGCATCGCTAGCCTTCTGTGGCGTAGAATAGCGTCATGTCTCTGAAAATCGCGACGGCAGCACTGCGCACATACGACCTGCTCAAAGAAAGCTCTCGTGCGACCCCGCGCCGCTCAGACGCGCGCGACCCGGTGGTGCTGGAGGCGATTCAAGGGCGACTGCGGGAGCTGGTCATCAGCTATCGGATCAACAGCCAGATCGGGCAGCATGGGCAGACGTTTATTTTTTTTAGCGAAGTGGAGCCCTTGGTGCGCGAGGGAGCCTTCGATGATCTCTTGTGGCTACTCTAGTGCCTCGATGATTTGTGGCTCACGCCTCGCAAGTAAGCGACCTGCGAGCGGAACGGAGACGGCCCAGGCAAGCGGGGCAAGCCAGAACTCAGTCGTGAGGTAGGCGGCGGCTACCCCAACAATAACATAGAGAATGGCTGTGGTGAAGTCTTGGCCCGTGTTGGAGTGCGTGGCTTTTCCCAGCACCGGGAAGCATAAGAAAAGGCTGACAAAGTTACCCAGTGCGAGCATCCCGAAGATCCACAGGCTGCCTGTGAGAAAGTAGCCCGCCTGGGCTTTTGCCGGGGGATGCGCGAGGAAGCCGTACTCGGTGAGGGCGAAGGCGACGCAGCCCCCGAGCAGCGGCAGAAGGGCGAGATTCTTGCCCAGAATCCAGTGCCAGCGCTTCCCTGGAAAGCTCCAGAGCAGCCGCCCCGCCGCCGACTCCGTGCCCCACTGGTTGCAGGCGCGCTCCAGGAGCCAGAAGAGTAGGTAGAACAGGGTGCCTGTGCCGAGAATCGAGTCCCAGAGCAGGCGCGGGGCGTTGGTTGGGTAGAGTGTGAGGACACCCACGACCACCATCACAATACTGGAGCGACTGAGTGTTCCCCGAAGCCGTGGCTCGCGCAAGAAGTACGAGAGCTCCTTGGCGGCAAGTGTCAGCGCGGGGCCACGTGCCAGGTACTTTAGGGGCGAGATACCCACTTTCTCCCCGTTGTTGCGCTCTGTTTCTGTACCCGCTCGTGCCGCCGCCAGCTTTCCTGCGAGTAGCAGCGCTCCGCCCCCCCAGGCCAGCAAGCCCAGACAGCCGACAATGCTCCGCTGCGCCGCCAGGCCGGGAGGGCTGAGCGCGAGAACCACAGGCGGCGGGCCAGAGGGAAGGCTCGGGACGGCGGCCTTTGCCGGGGCACGTACCAAGAGCAAAAACACTCCCGCCGCAAGGAGTGGAACCACCAGCGAGAGACTTTCTCGCACCCGGCGGTTGCGTGCCAGCGCCCCGCCCAGAAAGAGCAGGGCTTGCCCTAAGAGAAGTGCAGTAAGGATCAGTAACACGACGGGAATGAGTATGCTCAACCCAAAGTGCGCGGGCAGTGCGATCAGAATCGGGGAGAGAATAAGCAGCCCGACGGGTTCGAGAAACGCACCCATGGCCAGCGCCGCAGCCAGTGTTCGAGGCGTGATCGGGTAGTGCAGGAGCCGCGCTGGGTCGCCGGAGGCAGGCAGGAGCGACGTGAGCAGGAGCGGTGTGGCGGTGAGATCCACAAAAAGCCACAAAAAGATCACGCTCAGCGAGAAGTGTTGCAGACGGAGCGCAAGCTGTAGGATCACTGGAATGCTCAGTAAGAGTATCACTGCCGCGCCGAGCAGAGCGGGTTTGCTGTTGAGGTAGCCCCGCAGCGTGAGTTTCGCACTGAGAGCGACAAGCAGACGAAAACGGGCAAGATCAAGCATCAGGTTCTGTACGTCGTGAGCCACTGTCCACGTTCCCAGGCAAAAGCGCTTCGCACTCGGTTCTGGCGCGATTGTTGCACAAGTTCTCCCTGTACAGGAGATTTCAATGATGGAACAGATTCGTCCTAGCATGATGAAAAGTATGGGGGCTGGTGCCAAGCCGCTCTCTCTCAACGCCGACCCCTGCCAGGTGGGCTTGAAGTCGTTGGCAGTCGTGCGGGTGAGGATCAAGCCGGTGCAAAACCGCTCCCGGCTCGCTCCGGGGCGGTTCCGCAAGGACTCTCACGCTCAATTTCCTAGGGCCACTGCTCACACTATCACTGCGGAGGAAGCCTATCTCGACCGCCTCCTCGTGGCACGTCTGCTCCTGCCTACCAGCCTGCCGGGCATCTACGCACGTGGTGTCGCGTTTACCCAGCTCATGGAGGGGCTGGAGCACCACATCACGCGCCTTGGGCGCACCGAAGGCACTTTTGTACTGCGCTGCCCCCCTGTGCTGCCTCGTAGTACTGTGGAGAAGTGTGCGCAGCTTCTGGGCTGTCTGTGCTGTTTCACCGAGGGGATGGCGGAGCAAGAGGCCCTGATAGCAGTGGGGGACGCGGGCGAGCTGCCGCACCGGGAAATCTCGGATGTGGTGATGGCTCCGGCGGCCTGCTACTACGTTTATCCGTATCTCACGGGGACCCTTCCTGCGGCAGGCAAGACGACCGATGTTGAGAACTGGTGCTACCGCCATGAGCCGTCGCTCAATCCCCTGCGAATGCGCTCGTTTCGGATGCGGGAGTTTGTCCACGCGGGCACGCCCGAGCAGGCGCTAAACTTTCGCGATAACGGGATCGAGCGGGCACAGGAATTTCTCGCAAGCATCGGTCTGAACGCAACGCTCGCCCCACAGGATGCTCAGGCCTGCAAGTTCGAGCTGCGCATTCCCGTCGCCTCCAACGAGCGTCCGACAGCCGTGATATCGTCGAGCTACCACCAGGATCACTTTGGCCGTCTTTTTGAAATTCACACCCCGGACGGCGCGGCGGCGCACACGGCCTGCCTCGCCTTTGGCATGGAGCGCCTCGCGCTGGCACTGCTCGCGGAGCACGGCCTCCAGCTCAAAAATTGGCCCGCACGGCTTCAGGAGCTTCTGTCACTGTGCTAGAGTTTGGGCTTTAGGGAAATAGTGATTATTCTACGGCTTAGGGCTGAGCGGTGTCAGTGGCACCAGAAAGCGCCGTGTGCCGTCGTTAAAAACGATGCCCTCCCGCGTGATTTTCTCGACACGGAAGCTCTCGTAGGTATCGCCTTCTGTCACTGTCTGGCGCTTTGTCTGCGGGGGATTTCCGGTCTCTAGCAGCGCCAGCGGTTTCTCGCCCAGCAGCACGGCGGCGACACGGCGGGGGGCTCCAAAGATCACGGGAAGCTGCGCGCGGCCCTGCTGAATATCTTCCTGCGAGACAAAACGTGGCGCGGGGGGTGGGGCATTCCCGCGCTTGGTCACGTGCCAGATGTCGTTCTCTTTACGGTAGCTTAAGGCCATCGGAAGGGACGCCCAGATGGTCGGCAGCACAGAATGCGTGGTCTCGCCGGAGACGTAGCCCTCAGCAGTGCCTTCGAACTGGAAACGCGGCCCGCCCGCCTTGAGGAGAAGCTCCAGCACGGATGCCAGAGGAGCGTCGGAGAAGACGGCACGCTCCACCCCAGGAATCGCCAGAGGGGAGCCGTCGGGGCGTGGGACAAGCCCGGTGAGGGGAATCTCAAGTCGCTGTGCTCGCTCTGCCAGAACCAGCCCCTGCTCCGTGATCGCGCTGACCTGCGCCTCGCCAAAGTGATCGCCCCGGGCCACGACACGAATCTCGGAATCGGGCGGCGAGCCATGCTCGACAATTGCCAGCGGGCTGCCCTGGGAACGCAGCGCCACCCCGGCCACACGGCGCGGCTCTCCAAAAAACGTCGGGCAGGCCAGTTTGTTTTGCAGGAGCACACGGGAGCGCTCATCAGGCTGCGCCCCTTGGATAACCCAGACACCGTTCTCGATTTTGTAGGCAACGCCCGGAAAGAGCGCCGTGGGGAACGCATCGCCCGTGACGGAGCCCGTTGCAGTAACAAGCCCAAGCACACGGTTATCAATGACGTAGTTTTTAATTCCGACGGTTCGGAAGTAGAGCTCCAGCGCGGTTCGGAGGGGCGCATCGCGCAAAATTAGTCGGTTCATAGCCACTCAGAGTCTCTTTCTTATGCCGGACTTCATTCAGCCTAGGTGATTGGGTATATTTTCCGCATGATATTCTTTCCCCCCTTCTTTATGGCGGCTCTCGCCCTCATGCAGCCTGCGCAAGCTCCGACAACACGGGGCTACTTTCGGACGCCCAGCCTGCGTGGCGATACCGTGGTCTTTGCCGCCGAGGGCGATCTGTGGCGCGTCTCTGCGAGCGGCGGGCTGGCGACGCGACTGACGACGCACCCGAGCGAGGAGTCGGATCCTGCAATCTCTCCCGACGGCAAGTGGGTGGCGTTCTCGGCGGCCTACGAGGGCTCCGGCGAGGTCTATATCATGCCGCTCACCGGCGGCGAACCGACGCGGTTGACGTTTGGAGCGGGCGGGACGGTTGTCGGCTGGACGGGTGAGGGGAGAGTGCTCTACGCCACGGGAAAGCACGCCACACTGCCCAATACGCAGCTGGTTGCTCTTGACCCGAAGACGAAGCAGCGCACCCGAATTCCTCTTTCCCAGGCCAGCGACGGTGTCTACGATGCGGCTGGGAATCTCTTCTTCACTCGCCTGGATTTTCAAGGCAGCCAGACCAAGCGCTACCAGGGCGGCACGGCACAGAACCTCTGGAAACTTGCCCCCAATGCGCCCGAAGCGGTCTCCCTGACGGCGGACTTCAAGGGCACGAGCCGCAGCCCGATGGTCTGGAAAGAGAAAGTCTATTTTCTCTCGGATCGTGATGGGGTGATGAATGTCTGGAGCATGGACAGCAACGGCAAGAATCTTAAGCAAGTCACTCACGAGACGGGCTTTGATGTCCAGAACCCGCAAATGGACAATGGCAAGCTGATCTACCAGCACGGCGCGGATCTCTCGGTCGCGGATGCCGCCACGGGCACTTCGATTAAGCTTGCAATCTCGCTCAGCTCGGACTTCGACCAGCTACGCGAGCGCTGGATCACGAAGCCCATGGAGTGGGTGACGGCGGCACACCTCTCCCCGAGCGGCGATAAAGTGGTGCTGACGGCGCGCGGGCAGGTCTTTGTGGTGCCGACCGCACACACCGGTCGGCTTGTCGAGGCCACTCGCAAGCCGGGCGTGCGCTACCGTGAGGCACGCTTTTTACCCGATGGCAAGGGCCTTGTGGCGCTCTCGGATGAGTCCGGCGAAGTGGAGCTCTGGAAGCTTCCCCCAACTGGCGACGTGAACGCGCCGCGTGAGCAGCTCACCAAAGACGGCGAAGTCCTGCGCTGGGACACGACCCCCTCCCCCGACGGCAAGTGGATCGCCCACACCGATAAGTTCTACCGCCTGCACCTCTACGATGCCACGGCCAAGATCACCAAGATTATCGCCACCAGCGACGACGGCACTATCGGGAGCGTTGTCTTCTCCCCGGACAGCCGCTACATCGCCTTCACCTACCCGTGCGCCAACCAGTTCAACCCGCTCCGCCTCTACGATACCAAGACGGGACAAACGACTGAGCTGACCACGGACCGCTACGACTGCTCCGACCCGGCGTTCTCCCCCGACGGCAAGTTTCTCTACTTTCTCTCCGACCGCTCGTTTCACTCCAAAGTGGGCTCGCCGTGGGGACCGCGCCAGCCCGAGCCCTACTTTGAAAATCAAACCCAGGTCTTCGCGCTGAGCCTCCAGCCCGGCAACCGCTCGCCGTTTCTCCCCGACGATGAGCTGGAAGCTGAGAAGAAAGCGGAGCCAAAGAAGCCTGAGGAAAAGAAAGCCGATCCAGTGCTCCCCGAAATTCTGACCGAGGGAATTGCCAAGCGCCTGAGCCTGGTACCCGTTCCCGCCGGAAACTACAGCGGCCTCAAGACCGATGGCAAGAAGCTCTTTTTACTCTCAAATAATGACAGTGGCGCGAGTTTGGTGGCTCTCGCAATTCGCAGCGAGGACATTAAGCTGGAGCCCGTTGCCAGCAATGTGAGCAGCTACGAGCTGAGCGCCGATAGCAAGAAAGTGCTTATCCGACAAGGAAACGCGCTGCTGGTCTTCGAGGCAAGCGGTGGCCCCGATCCCGCCAAGAGCCGCGTCGTGCTTGTAGACCGCTGGAGCTTCTCGCTCGACCCGAAAGAAGAGTGGCGGCAGATGTTCGAGGAGGCTTGGCGGCTCCACCGGGACTACTTCTACGATCCCAAGATGCATAACGTGGACTGGAAAGCCCTGCGCGAAAAGTACCGCCCCTTGGCCGCACGCATCGCCTGCCGCGCCGACCTCTCCGATGTACTGGCGCAGCTCATGGGCGAGCTCTCGGTGCTCCATACGTTTGTGAGCAGCGGCGACCAGCGCGGCGGGACGGATCAGATCACGGTCGCCGGGTTGGGGGCGGAGTGGGAAAAAGAGGAGGCAAAGGGCGGCTGGCGCATTACGCGGCTCTGGCGCACCGACCCGGATCTCCCCGAGAAGCTCGGGCCTCTGCTCAAACCCGGTGTCGAGGCGAGCGAGGGCGATGTGATCGCGCAGCTCAACGGTGTCCCGACGCTCTCCGTGGACGATCCCGCGCAGCTTCTGCGGGCACAAGCGGGCAAGCAAGTACGTCTGAGGCTCTACCCGGGCGGCGATGCGACTAAAGCGCGGGATGTGATTGTCACGGCGATCTCTGGCGGACAGGAGTGGGATCTGCGCTACAGCAACTGGGAGCTCTCACGGCGACAGGCGGTGGAAAAAGCAGGGGCGGGCAAGCTGGGCTATGTCCACCTGCGGGCGATGGGCGACGGCGATATCGCGCAGTGGGAGCGGGAGTTCTACCCGGTCTTCAACCGCGACGGTCTGATTATTGATGTGCGCCACAATGGCGGCGGCAATATTGATAGCTGGATCTTAGAAAAACTCGTGCGCAAGGCCTGGATGTTCTGGAAAGCACCCGTGGGCGCTCCCACCTGGAACATGCAGTACGCCTTCCGTGGGAAGCTGGTCGTGCTCTGCGATGAAAACACCGCCTCCGATGGCGAGGCGTTCGCCGAGGGCTTCAAGCGCCTGGGCCTCGGCAAGGTGATCGGAACCCGCACCTGGGGCGGTGAGGTCTGGCTGACATCCTCCAACACGCTAGTGGACCGGGGAATCGCCAGCGCGGCAGAGTTTGGTGTCTTCGGCCCCGAGGGCAACTGGCTGATCGAGGGCCACGGTGTCGAGCCGGATATTGTCGTGGACAACCTCCCCCGTGCCACCTACGACGGTAAAGACGCCCAGCTCGACGCGGCGATTCAGCACTTGCTCAGGGAGCTAGAGAAGAACCCGATTCCCAAGATAACTGTGCCGCCGTATCCGAACAAGGCGTTTCCCAAGCGGCGGTAGGTATCTGCGGTACAATCCCTCATGGGCACCCGCAAAAAGCTACTTCTGGGCGCACTAGGTTTCGTCGCCGCAACCACCATGCTCGCCCTCTGGCAGGCCGCGCCGCTGCCGAAGATTGAGCGCATCGCCCGCCGTGTGCCCCGCCTAGACAACTGCGACGAGGAGCTTTACTGGCTTTCCAACCACGAGGTGATCGTGGGCTCCACACGCCACACGGCTCCGACTCACATCGTGCCACGCATCGTTGATCTCGCAACCAACCAAGAGCGCCCTTTGCCCGTCGTGCCTGAGCCAACTAAGATAGGCGGCCTGGTTTTCGACAGTCCCTACCGAAATGGCCCCATTCCCTCACCCGACGGAAAGTGGCTTCTCTATGAAGAGGGAATTACCAATCACGAAGGGGACCGTCGGACGGGGTGGCTTCTGGTTCGCAGCGATGGCAGCGAGAAACGTAGACTCTCCGCACCGACAACGGAGAAGGATCGCGAGGATCGAAAGACCTTCTGGTTCCCCGACAGCAGCGGCTGGTACGTGTTCTGGTGCAACTACCGAGGCGTTGCGGGCTCGGATGCGAGCTATAAAAACTGGCTGGACAGACATGACTTATCGGGAAAGAGAGTCTCATCGCAACGGATTAAAGTAAACCCCAAGGGAGTGCAGGCAGATGGCCGTCTGGTTCACAGGGGGTTTCTCGATGCCATTGTCCTCTGCCATCCCGATTCTTTTGATGCCTGTGAAGCCCTTCCGGACCAATACGAGTCTCCCTTAGCTTCCTCTGTCACTGACGAGGCTTTGAGCTACGATACAAAGAGCCGTTTTATGATTTTCACCGTAAAGAACAAGCCAATCCCATATCAGGATTTCTGGGTAGCGCTCTTTAACCACAACTTTTCGGAGAAGCACCGGGAGTTCTGGCTGGTTTCACGCGAGGGAAAACAAAGCCGTTGCCTCGCCACCGACGACGTTTCCAATATCCCCGACGGCGATCCAACCTGGCGGATTCTCTCCTGGTCACCGGATGGTAAGCGGGTCTTGCTCGTGCGGTGGGCCGGTGCGTTGGGATCTCGTCGGGTCTACTCGCTGGAACTTTGAGTGGGTTTATAAATCGGTTGATTAAATCAAACACCGGTCTGCGATACAATCATTCGTAATTCTTTTGAAACGAAGGTTTTTTGTATGCAGATCGGTGTGATCATGAACGGCGTCACAGGGCGCATGGGAACCAACCAGCACTTGCTGCGCTCCATTGTGGCGATTCGCGACCAGGGCGGCGTCAAAATCGGCGACGGCGAGAGTATTGTCCCCGACCCAATTCTGGTGGGGCGCAACGAGAAAAAACTCGCGGAGCTGGCGGCGCGTGCGGGAGGCGTGAAGTACACGACGGACCTTGAGGGCGTCTTAGCCGATCCAGCCTACCCGATCTACTTCGATGCCCAACTCACGCAGCTGCGCGGCCCGGCGGTGCTGAAGGCCATCGCGGCGGGTAAGCATATCTACTGCGAGAAGCCGTCGGGGACGACCACCAAGGAGGCGTACGAGCTCTACGAAGCGGCGAAGAAGGCGGGTGTCAAGCAAGGGGTCGTGCAGGATAAGCTGTTTCTGCCAGGGCTGGTGAAGCTCAAAAACTTAATAGATTCCGGCTTTTTTGGCGAGATTCTCTCGGTGCGCGGCGAGTTTGGCTACTGGGTCTTTACCGGCCACGATGCAATTCCGGTGCAGCGCCCGAGCTGGAACTACCGCAAAGAAGACGGTGGCGGGATTATTGTGGACATGCTCTGCCACTGGCGCTATGTTTTGGACAATCTCTTTGGCGAGGTCAAAGCTGTCTCGTGTCTGGGGGCGACCCACGTGAAAGAGCGCATTGACGAGAGCGGGAAGCCGTATGCCTGCACCGCCGACGACTCGGCCTACGCCACTTTCGAGCTGGAAAACGGCGTAGTGGCACAGTTTAACTCTAGCTGGACCGTGCGCGTGCGCCGTGATGATCTGCTCACGCTGCAAGTGGATGGCACGCAGGGCAGCGCTGTGGCGGGGCTACGTGGCTGCACGATCCAGCCGTACGGTGCGACACCAAGACCGGTCTGGAACCCGGATATTGACTCGCCGATTGACTTCGCCGAGAACTGGATGACGGTTCCGACCAACCAGATTCTGGACAATGGTTTTAAAATCCAGTGGGAGATGTTCTTAAAGCATGTCGTGCTGGATACCCCCTGGGTCTACGATCTACGCGAGGGCGCCAAAGGTGTCCAGCTTGCCGAGGCGGGCCTGAAGTCCTGGGAAGAGCGCCGCTGGGTGGCTCTGGATCCGCTGGCTCCGTGACCTTAGCCGCCTTTCTCGCCCCGCCCGATACTATACACCGCCTCTTCGATGCCCCGCGTGTGAAGAGGTTGGCACGGCTAGCACAGCTTCGGCCCGAGATCATCGCGCCCGCCCAGCTGGAGGCGATTTTGCCGGAGCTGAGTGCGCTGGAGGTGATCTTCTCCACCTGGGGAATGCCGTGTCTCACCGAGAGCCAGCTCGATGCGCTGCCAAGCCTGCGTGCGGTTTTCTACGCCGCAGGCTCGGTGCAGAGCTTTGCCCGACCTCTGCTAGAGCGGGGAATCACGGTGGTGAGCGCGTGGCAGGCCAATGCCGTGCCGGTGTCGGAGTTCACACTGGCGCAGATTCTTTTGGCGACTAAGGGCTACTTCCGCAATACCTGGGAGTTCCACGATGTAAAAACGCGTACGGCTTTTCGTGGCCCCGGCAGCTACGGCGAGGAGGTGGCGCTCCTGGGCGTGGGGGCCATCGGGCGACGGGTGATCGCGCTACTGAAGCCCTTTGCGCTGAAAGTGCTTGTCTTTGATCCGTTTTTAAGCGAGGAAGACGCGGTGGCTCTCGGGGTGGAGAAAGTCAGCCTCGACGCGGCGTTCTCTCGCGGCTTCGTGGTATCAAATCACCTGGCCAATAACCCGCAGACCGTGGCCATGCTGACGGGGGCACACTTTGCAAAACTTCGGCCCGGTGCCGTTTTTATCAATACGGGGCGTGGCCAGACAGTAATCGAGAGCGAGCTGGTCGCTGTGCTTAAAATTCGGCCTGATCTCACGGCACTGCTCGATGTCACGTGGCCTGAGCCCTGCCCGTCAGATTCGGGGCTCTGGGAGCTGCCCAGTGTGCGGCTCAGCAGTCATATCGCGGGCTCCGTCAACGACGAGACCCGCCGCATGGCCGACTGGTGCCTCGATGAGTTTGAGTGCTGGCAAGCAGGGGAAACCCTTCGCTATGCCGTCACTTTGGAGATGTTGGAGACAATGGCATGAGACTCTGGTATGACAAGCCCGCACAGGACTGGCTGGAGGCACTCCCTCTGGGCAATGGAACCCTCGCGGCGATGGTCTATGGGGGAGTCGAAAACGAGCGGCTCGCACTCAACCACGGCAACCTCTGGGCCGGTGGTCCCCACGACTACGCGAACGCCGACGCGCACAAAGCGCTCCCGGAGATCCGTCGGCTGATTTTTGCCGGGGAGTACGAGGATGCCCAGGCGCTGGTGCAGGAGCGTTTCCTGAGTCAGCCACTGCGCCAGATGCCCTACCAAGCGCTGGGAAGCCTGTTGCTGAGCGTCCAGCCGCCTGCCTCAGGCGCAGAGATCCAGGACTACGAGCGGGAGCTTGACCTAGACGAAGCCGTTGCTCGGGTGCGCTACACCCAGGGCGGCGTGGAGTTCACCCGCGAGGTCTTCGCCAGCCAGCCCGATGGTCTGATTATTATGAGGCTCTCGTCCATCGCACTCATGAGCCTGAGCCTAGGGATGCACTGTCCTCACCTCGCCCACGAGAGCCGCGCCTCGGGCAAGACACTGCTTCTCTCGGGCATGAGCGATACGGTTCTGTTTGAGGCGCGGGCACAAGTGCGTCTGGAGGGAAATGGGACAATAACCGCCGAGGGAGGGCGGCTGAATGTCCGGGCGCGCTGTGTCACGATTTTCCTGTCCCTGGCCACCAGCTACGCAAGCTGGCAGGATACCTCCGACGACTCCGCGACTCGAAACGTGAAGGCACTCTCCAAGGCCATGAAGAAGTCCTGGGATCGTCTTAAGGTGACCCATGTCGCGGACTATCAGAAGCTCTATTCCCGAGTGGCACTGGATCTTGGCCCGGAGCTGGAGCTGCCCACCGACGAGCGCGTGCGCAACTTCGCCACCGGCACGGATCCCGCGCTGGCGGCGCTGCACTTTGCTTACGGACGCTATTTACTGATCGCGTGCTCCCGTCCGGGCGGCTCGGCGGCCACGCTCCAGGGGCTCTGGAATGACTCGCTCACCCCGCCGTGGGACAGCAAGTACACCGTCAATATTAATACGGAGATGAACTACTGGCCCGCCGCGCCCGCGAATCTTATGGAGTGCTACGAGCCGCTTTTTCGGCTGATCGGGGATCTGGCAGAGTCGGGGAGGCGCACCGCGAAGGCACACTACGGAGCGAGCGGCTGGGTTTGTCACCACAACACCGATGGCTGGCGGGGAACCGCTCCCGTGGACGGTGCCTTCTGGGGAATGTGGCCTTGCGGCGGCGCGTGGCTGTGTAAGAGCTTCTGGGATCACTACGAGTTCACCGGCGATAAGCGTGCGCTCGCCCTGTACTACCCGATCCTGCGCGGGGCGGCGGATTTCTTTCTAGACACTCTGGTGACCGATCCTAAGAGTGGTTGGCTGGTTACCTGCCCGAGCAACTCCCCCGAAAACGCCCACCACCCGGGCGTGAGCCTCTGCGCCGGCCCCTCGATGGACAGCCAGGTTATTGGGGATCTCTTTGATAATCTGGCGAGCGCGGCAGAGATTCTCAAGCGCGACACCGAGTTTGTTGCCCGCGTTCGCACGGCGCGTGCCCAGCTCCCGCCTCTGCAGATCGGAAGCGCGGGCCAGCTCCAGGAGTGGCTGGAGGACTGGGACTTAGACGCCCCGGAGCGCGATCACCGGCATGTCTCGCACCTCTATGCGCTCTATCCGAGCGCACAGATCACGCGGGAGACACCAGAGCTGCTCGCCGCTGCCCGCAAGTCTTTAGAGCTGCGCGGCGATCTAGCGACGGGCTGGAGCCTGGCGTGGAAGCTCAACCTCTGGGCGCGGCTTGGCGACGGCCAGCGGGCGCACGCACTTCTGGTGAATCTTCTCACCCCCGAGCGCACGGCCCCGAATCTCTTTGATCTGCATCCTCCCTTCCAGATTGACGGCAACTTTGGCGCCGTGAGCGGCATCTGTGAGCTGCTGCTCCAGAGCCACGGCGGTGAGATTCATCTCCTGCCCGCTCTGCCGCCGCAGTGGAAAGAGGGAAGTGTTTCTGGCCTGCGTGCCCGAGGAGGATACCTGGTCAGCCTCCAGTGGCGAGACAGCCAGCTCACTCACGCCACACTGACATCCCTAAACGGCGGCGAGTGCTACGTGCGCATCGGTGAGAGGGTGACCTTCCTCAAGACACGCAAAGGCGGCGTCTACACGTTTCCCGACGAATCTACATTTGGTATACTGAGCCGTGCCGAAGACTGACTCCCCCGCGCCGAAAAAAGCGCTCACCGACCGTGCGGTCGCGAATCTCTTTCTGCTACCCACAATTTTATTGCTGGTAGCCATGAATATCTTCCCGCTGTTCTGGTCACTGGGCCTGAGTTTTACCAAGTTCAAGGCCAATGCCAACAAGCCCGCGGAGTGGATTGGTAATGCCAACTACACCGAGATGATGAGCCGGGAGCAGGTCTGGCAGTCGTTTACAACCACGGCGGCTTTTGTGTTGCTTGCCGTGGGCTTGCAGCTTGCCGTGGGCTTCGGGCTGGCGATCTTGCTGAACCGCAGCTTCAAGCTCAAGGGAATCATCACCACGCTTTTCTTACTGCCCATGATGCTGAGCTCCGTGGTGGTAGGGCTTTTCTGGCGCTTCTTGCTGGATACCAACTTTGGCGTGATCAACTGGCTGCTGGGCTCCGTGGGGCTGATGGATCCGAAGAAGCCGATCAACTGGACCGATAAAGACCATGCGCTCTGGTCCGTGGTGATCGCGGATACGTGGCAGTGGGCTCCGTTTGTGATGCTCATCGCGCTGGCGGGGCTAGCGAGCGTCCCTAAAACACTCTACGAAGCGGCGAGTGTGGATCGGGCAAGCGAGTGGTTCCGCTTTCGGTTCATCACCATGCCCTTCATCACGCCGCTGCTGCTGATCGCGCTGCTCTTTCGCACGCTCGATAGCTTCAAGATGTTCGATCTGGCCTGGATCATGACCGAGCGTGGCGCGACCGTGGAGACTGTCTCGATTCAGGTCTTCCGTGAGGCACTCCGCAACTGGAACACGGGCAAGGCCTGCGCCTTGGCCTATATTGTGTTGCTGGTGATTATCGGGCTGACCAATCTCTACTTAATGATGATGGCCCGCGTCCGTGGCGAGGCCAAGCTCGATGCCGCCCCGCTCTTCGCCCCCGAGACTCCGTGGCTCGTCGGGCTCCAGAAGGCCGCCCCGCCGACACTGGGACTGCTTCTGCTCTGGGGAGCGTACAAGGCCGGGGGCGGGATGTTCGTCGGCGGGTTGCTCTTGCTGGTGGCCCTGATCGCCGGGACATTCTACGTGCCCCGGAAGATTCGGTCGGTTCTGGCCTTTATCGGGATCGGTGTCGCGCTCTTTGCCTATCTCTTCCCGCTGGGCTGGATGATTGTGACCTCGCTGAAGCAGTACACCGATGTCAATGCCATGCCGCCCAAGTTCACCTTTTCCCCGACGGGCGAGAACTACTCCGCTATTTTCACTACCGACGACGGCAAGAAGTTCATGGGCCAGATGGGCAACAGCCTTTTAGTGAGCGTTGTCTCCACCGTGATTGCGGTCTTTATGGGAACGCTCGCGGCCTACACGTTTTCGCGCTTCAAGATCAAGGCCAAGGGCGATGCGCTCTTTTTTATTCTCTCGACCCGTATGCTCCCGCCCGTTGTGGTGCTCGTGCCGGTGTACCTGATGTACCAGCTCATCGAGCAAAAAACGGGCATCAAAATGCTCAACACGCTTTTTGGCTTGGGGCTGCTCTACACCACGGTCGGGGTGGCGTTTGCGACCTGGCTGATGAAGGGCTTCACAACGATGTCCCGCCGGAGTACGAAGAGGCCGCGCTCCTGGACCGCTACTCGCGCCTGCGTGCCATGCAGAAAACCGTCCTGCCCCTAGTGCTTCCCGGCATGGCCACCACTGCCGTTTTTGTGTTCCTCAACGCCTGGAACGAGTACGCTTTTGGTTACTTCCTCTCCGGCCTGGAGCCTCTCACCGCGCCGCCGTCCATCACTGCCGTGATCGGTGGCGGCTCGATCCCCTGGAACGCCGTCGCCGCCAAGGCCATGGTCTTTCTGCTCCCCGCCGCCGTCTTCACGTTCCTCATGCGCAACCATCTCCTGCGTGGAATGACCTTCGGCGCTATCAAGGGAAGATAGCAATCAAGGGCGATTGTGGGTAACATAGTCGGGAACTTTCGCGGCGTTGCCGTCGCGTAGAAACACGAAATACGTCGGGGAGAATCTATGTCCACTACCAGAGTTGGAATTATCGGCTGCGGCGGAATCGCCAATGGCAAGCACATGCCCAGCCTCAAGACCGTGCCAGGTGTCGAGATGGTCGCGTTCTGCGACATTGTTGGGGGAAAGGCGGAGAAAGCCGCCAAGGAGTACGGCGCAGCGGGCGCTAAAGTCTACACGGACTACAAAGAGCTGCTCAGTGTGGGCGGACTGGATGCCGTGCACATCTGCACCCCCAATAGCTCGCACCATGAGATCGCGATTGCGGCGCTGGAGTCCGGCCTGAACGTGATGTGCGAGAAGCCTATGGCCAAGACTGCCGACGGTGCGCGCGCCATGGTCGCGGCGGCTAAGAAGAGCGGCAAGCTGCTCACCATCGGCTACCAGTCCCGCTACCGCGCCGATAGCCAGGCTCTCAAGCAGCGCATTGACGCGGGCGAGCTGGGCGAGATCTACATGGCCAAGGCCCACGCGGTTCGTCGCCGCGCCGTCCCCACCTGGGGCGTGTTTTTAGACGAAGAGAAGCAGGGTGGCGGGCCGCTGATTGATATCGGCACCCACGCACTGGACCTGACGCTCTGGCTGATGGGCAACTACGAAGTGGCGTCTGTCACTGGATCGGTCTTCCGCAAGCTGGCTGACCGACCGAACTCCGCCAATGCCTGGGGCCCGTGGGACCCTAAAGAGTACACCGTCGAGGATAGCGCCTTTGGTTTTATCAAGATGAAGAACGGCTCCACCATCTATTTGGAGTCGAGCTGGGCACTCAATGTCCGCGAGGCGGGCGAGGCCAAGTGCACGCTCTTTGGCACCGAGGCGGGCGCGGACATGAACGGCGGTCTGTGGATCAACGGCGAGCACCACTCGCGCCTCTACGACACCAAAGTCCAGACCGAAGCGGGCGGCGTCGCGTTTTATGATGGCGCGTCCAATAAGGCCGAGGATGTCGAGGCCCGCGTCTGGATCGAAGCCGTGCGCGGCAATGGCAAGCTGATTGTCACTCCCGAGCAAGCCTGCGTCGTCTCCGAGGTTCTGGAAGCCATCTACGCCTCCAGCAAGTCCGGCCAGACGGTGACGTTCTAGGGCACTCCCCCGGCGCTTCGCGCCACCCCCTCTCGCCGTTTTCCCCGCTTCGCGGGCGCGAGAGGGGGTTTTGTATGATTGTATGGCTTCGTCTCTTCGCACCAGGCTCCGAATCGCCGCCACCGTGCTGGGTGCACGTGGCTTCTGGGACGCGCTCGCCGGGCGTTTCTTGTGGCAGCCACCCCCCGGGGCCCCGCCGGGCGGGGGAATTCTGGAGGCCCCCCCGCTGGGCGGGGGCGGGGGGGGCTGGCTTCGCGGCGCGCTCCATGTCCACACCTGCACCTACTCCGATGGCGCGGGCACGATTGAAGAGGTGATGGGCGCGGCCAAAGCGGCGGGCGTAGACTTCGTGCTCCTTACGGATCACAACACGATGCGCCCCAAGGCCGATGGTTTAGAGGAGCGCTACGCCGGGCAGACCCCGTTTCTGATTGTTGGCGATGAGATCACGGTCAAAGGCGGGGCGTTTCTGCTGGCACTGGACCTGCCGGGGGATTTCCAGTTTGCTCCCAACCAGCCGCCGCAAGTGGCTATAGACGCAATTCTGGCCGTGGGGGGCCTGCCGCTGGTCTCGCTGCCCGATGACATGAAGCACCCCTGGGATGCCTGGGACGCGACGGGCTGCGCGGGGCTGGAGGCGCTCAATCTCTCGACCGTGGCGCGTGAGCACATCAACCCGCTCTCGCTCACCTGGCTCCTGCTACTCTGGAGGCTCAAAGGTGAGCTCACTGTGCTCCAAGCCCTCTGCACCCGCCCGGACGCGTCGCTGGCGAGCTGGGATCGCTTGCTCGCGCAGGGCAAGAAACAAATTGGTCTGGGCGCACTCGATGCTCATGCGCTCCTGAAGATCGGCAAGAAAAAGCACCCGATTCCGAGCTATGAAAACTCATTCCGCGCTGTCACCACGCATGTTCTTGCCGAGACACGCACCCCCAAAGCCATTCACACAGCCATTCGCGCCGGGCACTGCTTCTTTGCCTACGACTGCCTTGGGGAGATCGCGCTAGATTTTCATGCAACTCCCCCGCCCGGCGGGGGCCAGGGGGCCATTCTCATGGGCGATGGTGCGCCCGTTGGTGCAATGCTTACGGCGACGGGGCCGGAGACGGCGCTCTTGCGGCTCTACCGGGCCGGAGGGGGTATTGTGGCGGCGGGCAAAGGGAGCCTGAGCTACCGCACTGATAGACCCGGCGCCTATCGGATTGAAGCCTATCGGGTCGGGATACAGCGCGGGCCGCTCTTTCTCGGAGCGCGCCCCTGGGCCTTCACCAACCCGATCTACGTGAAATAGTCCCTACTATTCCCCCGCTCGGCGGGGGTTAGGGGGTTGGCTCCCGTAATTCCAGAACCCGCTGGTAGAGGGCGTTCTTGGCAAGCCCTGTGGTAGTGGCGACACTTCGGGCGGCATCTTTCGGCGAACTTCCTTCGGCAAGCGCCTGGAGCAACAAGGCATCGGGGTTAGGAGCCACGTCGGGCTGTGGCGGGGCACTACCGATCACAATCACGCACTCACCCCGGGGCGCAGTCTCTTGAAAGTGCGCGATAATCTCGGCGAGCGAGCCGCGCACGTGCTCCTCGAATTTCTTGGTCAGCTCACGGCCCACGCTCGCCGGACGATCCTCGCCGCACGCTGCCGCCAGCGCCTTCAGGGTCTCAATCAGACGCGGCGGCGCTTCGAAAAGAATGGTCGTGCGCTCCTCGCGGGCAAGCTGTTTGACACGCTCCCGAAAGTCCGGCTTGGTGCGGGGCAGAAACCCCTCAAAGACAAAACGGCCGGTGGGCAACCCGGAGGCAATCAGGGCACAGAGCAGAGCGCTCGCCCCCGGAATCGGCTCGACACGCACCCCGGCAGACACCACGTCCGCCACTAAATCCGCGCCAGGGTCCGAGACGCACGGTGTTCCTGCATCCGAGACCAGCGCCACCGCCGCGCCTGCCAGAAGTCGGCCTAGGAGGGCATCCTGCCGCCCCGCCGATGAGTGTGCATGGAAGGAGATCAGCGGTGTGTGGATGTCAAAGTGCGCCAGGAGCTTACGGGTTACCCGCGTGTCCTCGGCAGCAATCACATCCACTTCCCGCAAGAGGCGCAGCGCCCGCGCCGTGATGTCCTCCAGGTTGCCAATGGGTGTGGCGATTAGGTAGAGCACCCCGGCGCGAGGCGGCATTTATCTCTTGCCCGGTGCGTTTGTGCTCTTGCCCGGCGCATTTTGACTCGGCGGCGCATTTTGACTCGGCGGCGCATTTTTGGCCGCGAGCGCCTGCTCCTGAGCCTGGAGCTGTTGCTGACGAAGGGTGTAGGCCTGGTTCTTCTCCAGTGTCCGCCGCTCGCCCACCGTATCGCCCGCCTGCTTGTAGAGCTGCCCTAGCTGTCCCCAGATACCGGGCTCAGGCAAGGCGAGCTTCTCCGCCTCGGCGAGCTGCTTGATGGCACCCGCCTTATCGCCCTTGGCAATCAGAAGCGTGGTGATGCGAATACGTGTCTCAACCTTGTCCCCATTGGACTGAATCGCGTCTTCGAGAGCCACGATAGCCTTCTCTGGCTGCTTGAGCTTCTCCAGAATCGCGGCCTTGCGCAAGGGAACAATTCCTGCACGGTCGTCCTCTTTTTTGATTTTATCTAGCTCCGCTATTGCCTGGTTGAGCAGTTTCTCATCCGGCTTCGCGGGATATTTAGAGGCATCCTGGAAGAGCTGCATTGAGCGCATGCCCGGATCTAGCACCTCGACCTTGATCCCCGGAGCCGCCGCATCCACGAGCTTGGTGATCTCGCCACGTGCCAGCTCCTCTCGCTTCTCCGGGGTGGCCTTGCTGATCGCATCCAGATGGATAATGTGAAAACCACTATAGCTTTTCGGGTCGGCGTGACGTACCAGCGCGGGCGTCGTCTCACCGGGCTTGAGAGTCGCAATGGCCGCCTTGAACTCAGGAACCAGGCCCGTCAGCTCTTCTTTTTTCCACTCGTAGAGGCCGCCTTTGTCCTTGGAGCCCGGATCGTCGCTATTGGCCTTGGCAAGCTCGGCAAACTTGGTAGGATTCGCCTTGACATCGGCGAGGAGCTTCTCAGCCTTGGCTTTGGCGGCAGCTTCCGTGGTCTTTTTGCTATCCCAGTTGATGAGAATATGCCGCACTTTATAGGTCTCAAGTGCGACAAGCTTTTCTGCCTGTTGCTTGGTGAGCTTGTCGTTGAAGAGCTTGATCCTGAGGGAATCAGGAAGAATAAGCTGCTCTTTAAGGCTTGCGACACTAATATTGGCTCCTTGCTTTGCAAGGGTGTCGTTGATCTCTTTATCCGTCGCCTTCTCGCTCAGCGTGAGCTGCTGGGCGATCTTGCTGCGCACCTGTGTCTCCCAGACCTCATCGGTGCCTGTTTTCATTTCCGCATCGCTAATGGTGATGCCCGCTTTTTGGGCGGCGACAACCAGTGCTTCCTGGGACTTGATGTCGTCGAGTGCCCGGAGCCGGTAGCCATCCAGTGCCTCCGCAGGGGGAGGAGGCATTCCGAACATCTTGAACTGCTGGAGCTGTGGCTCCATGATCCGGTCCAGCATGCGCTGGGTGACAGCCTGACTGCCCACCTGCGCAACAGTGGCTTCGGCCTTCGCCTCGCTACGCGTACGTGCATTGCCGGAGTTGCGCCCCAGCCCACTGTAAACCGACGTGCCAAGCATACTGACACCAATAAACGCCACAATAGGCAAGGAAAACTTTTGGATATGCTGCTTCATTCCCATCAACGACATAGCTGAATCATCCCTTCCAAACAGGCACGCGACGAGGTTTCTGAGTCGCCGTCGGGGGCTTTATAGTGTGTCTCCAGCGCGATGGCACCGGAGTAGTTGCTGGCTCTGAGTGCCGCGATCTGACCTTTATAGTCAATATCTCCCTCGCCTACCACCGTCCAAGCTAGCTTATCTTCGCTAAGCCTTCGCGCATCTTTTATATGAATGTGCTCGGTATAAGGGCGGGCGGCTTCCCAGCCCGTGGGGAAAGGTAGCTCACCCGCATGGAGCGCGTTGCCCGGATCCCAGAGCATCTTCAAGGCCGGAGAGTTCACCCGCGCAATCATCCGTGCGGTCTCCACGCCGCTTCCCAGATAGCAGGCATGCTCGTTCTCCAGGAGCAGAGTCACCCCTGCCGCCTCCGCGATCTGGCACGGGCGCACTAGCTCCTGCGCGATCCGATCCTCGATCTCGTCGGTGAGCGGGCCACGTCGCCAGAAGGCAAAGATACGAATATAAGGAGCATTGAAGCGCTTACACAGAGCAATACTCCGCTCCAGAAGTGGGATCTGGTCTTCGAGCGTGCGTTCCTGGGCATTGTGGGTCGCCCCGGTTGCGGCGGCCAGCCCAGTCAGATCACACTTGTAGAGAGGAGTATCAATGCACGGGACAGTAAACCCACCGGCCGCGAGATCCTGCTCGACACGGCGCAGCAGATCCTCATCGGCATCAACAATATACTTACCATAGACATTGCGCAGCTCCGCCTCTTTGAGGCCATATTCTGACATCACAGCCAGAGCATGGGACAGATCCTGCGCGATCTCATCGGTGATTACGGAGAGACGCATACTGGGGAGTGTACTGTCTCGCGGGGTCGCTGTCAAGAAATCCAAAGCACACTACTTGACAAGAGAAGACTCCCATGTTAAAATACCCTCCGCGTCTGCTTCAGGGCGAGTAGCTCAGCGGTAGAGCGCCTGTCTTACAAACAGGTGGTCGGGGGTTCAAATCCCTCCTCGCCCATTGTGTTGTGGATGGGGGTTTGCTGGTTTGTGGAGGTGTAGCTCAGTTGGTTAGAGCGCTGCCCTGTCAAGGCAGAGGTCGCGGGTTCGAGCCCCGTCATCTCCGTGTGTTTTCTCCAAAACACTTGTGGCCCGTTCGTCTAGGGGTCCAGGATGCCTGATTCTCAGTCAGGAGATCGCGGGTTCGAATCCCGCACGGGCTATGAGCCTCCGTATCCTGCGGAGGCTTTTGTTTTTTGCGCTCCTATTCTGGGGTATCAAGGTAGAAGTAGGCCGTTGCAGACCAGTCATCTTGACGCCAGAAGTTGCACCAGCCGTCGGGCTGGGTAGCGAGCTCTAGGGGCTGGGGCAGATCCATGAGCGGGAGGAAGCCGCCGGGCTGGCCCGTGTCAATGCTGACAGGGGTGAGGGCGACGTTTTTTTCTTGCAGGGCGATCACTTTTTCTTTTGCCGTGCCTCCGATGGTCTGGATGGCCACGCGGCAGCTTCCGTCAAAGTAGATCGGATCGTCCAGATGGTAGCGGTAAAACGCCCACTGGCGCTGGGCGCTATCGGCGATGGGGCAGCCCTGGGTACGCTGGGCGTAGGCTCCCTGTCCCCAGCCCGTGCCAATGTAGTCCTCCGTGCCGGTGCCACAAAGTGTCGGGTGGGTATCGTCACCCATCCAGACTTTCATCTCGCCCTCGCCCCACCAAGCGCCCTCGTAGCGCTCGTCGGCGATGACCCCGAGGTTGCAGCCCAGAAAGCGCCCGCTGCCCGAGATCTGGGCAAGGATGAGAAAGTCTTCTCCGAGTACATTGGGCGACTCCCGGCGAAACTGTGCGTGGAAGTAGAGCGTCTCCGGCGTGTGGGTTACCCCGAGCAGGAGGTCAATATCGTAGAACAGGTGCGGCAGGCGCGCCTCCGACGTGTTGGTGAGTGTCACCCGCGCCGCCGTGCGGAAGGGCATCGGTACAAAAGCATTAAAGCTACGACCCTCAGGGTCGGAGAAGAGAGCGCACTCAAACGGTGTCTTGCGGCCCAGTGCAATGCCGAAGAAATCCCCCAGCGGCACGGAGACGGCAGGAGTGCTGGCACCGTCCCAGAACATCTCCAAGCGCAGCGCCCGTAGCATCTCCGGGCTCCGGTCGCTGACGGTCATCCAGATGCGGGTGAGTGTTCCGCTGCCTGAAATATCCAGCAGTGTTTTCGTCTCGCCCGGCTCCAGCGAGTCGAACGCATGGCCTTTCGCACCACGATTCTCCTGGCCACCCTCGCCTCGTCCCGCCGTCAAATTCTCAAAGCTCGCCCAGCGCGTCTCGACCCCGCGTGGTTTCTCATAAAGATTCATGCGCGTATCTTACCTGACGTGGGACGGGGGCAATAAATGGGGTTCCTGTGTGTTGAGCGATACAATACGATCATGGACGACAAAGGGCGAGCCAAGGGAATGGTGTATGATGAGTTTATTCAGCTCATCGCGCAGGGAGGGGGGCCAGAAACCGTTGTTTCGTTCCGGCCCTCAGAAGCGACGCAGCACCGTGCCTATGAGCTTGTAGATCGCAAGCGAGAAGGTAGTCTTACTCCTGAGGAAGAGAGTGAGTTGAGCTACTTTGTCCAGCTAGAGCATCTGGTACGAATGGCAAAAATTCGTGCACGAATGATCCAGACCGGGGCCTCTCCTATTCCCGCAAAAGCGGCGTGAAGTCGTGAGCCGGACGTACATTTCTCAAGCATACCGTCGGCAAGTGTGGCAGCGAGCGCAAGGGTGTTGCGAGTACTGTCTTATTCACGAGGACGATACCAATATCTCTCATGAGATAGACCATATCATCGCCGAAAAACATGGCGGTTTCACGGCTCTCGATAACTTAACTCCAGTCATGGGTTGAGCGGGGGCAAAATTCCCGCCTTGCAAAATGTGTAGTGAAGCATTTTCATACGGATTGTACTCCATAACCCTGTGAAGG
>NZ_JAYVPL010000024.1:0-2318 GCF_043757465.1 Armatimonas sp. | reverse complement strand
TGTCGCATAGTGCTAAGCCTCCTCCATTGCTTCTAGCTCGACGTACAGCAAGCGCACGGCCTGGGCGATCAGGTCTTGCTTCTTGATCCCCTGCTTGTGTTTGCGGTGGCTGTAGTCTCTTAGCCAATCATTCAGCTCTTCCGGTATGCGCAGGGTTATCGGAATCATCCTGCTGGCGCTAAGTTTCATGGCTTCTGCTTCGAGGTGCGCTTGACGACTTGGTGACCCCGGCTCCTCTGAGGCGCTTTTCTCTACAGGCGCTTTCTGCCTGGGATTGTTACTTGTCGCCTTCGCCGCTGCGTGTCTGCGCGGATTCGCATCTGCGCTTATTTCTTCATTACTGCGCATATGCGCAGTAATATTACTTGTAATATCTTTTTCTTCGGGCTGAGCAGGGAGCGCACTTGCCGGGGCAGGGCGTCCTGCATTCTCACGATCTCGCTGGAGAATGCGACTCATGGTGTCAGCATCGGGCAGCACCCCGCCGACCAATGACTTACGCGGCATCTACTACCTCCTGTACCTTGCGGGGCATCTGCTTCCCTTTTACGGGTGGCGTACCTCCCTCCAGATTGGCCTGGCGTACTTCCTCGGCCAGGGCAAAGTAATCCAGCGCGGCGGGGTCCTTGGCCCGGTACAGGGTGATGGGGGTACGCGCTGCCTGAGCCTCGCCGATCTTCACGGAGCGCCGTATGCTTGTCTCGAAAAGATCGTCCCCGAAGGCTCGTTTCAGCTCACCGCGTACATCAAGGGAGAGATTGGTGTTATCGGAGCGGTTGGACAGCGCCCTGACCCTCCGCAGCTCGGGATTCACCGAGCGGATCTCGCTGATGGTGTCCATGAGCTTGGCAACGCCTCGCAGGGAGAAAACCCCCATGTCCACAGGAACGATTACCTCGGTTGCAACCGAGAGTGCATTGAGCGTTAAGAGGCCAAGGGCGGGCGGGCAGTCGATCAAGATGTAGTCGAATCGGGTCATCAGCGGCTCCAAGACCTGCCGCAGGCGCATCTCCCTTGCCACTGCTCCAGCCAACTGATGGTCTGCTGACGCGAGCTCTAAGTTCGCCCCGATGAGCGAGAGGTTTGGTTCGTTGAGAATTGGGTTTAAGAGTGCTTTCTCAAGCGGTACCCGCTCCACCAAGACATTGTAGAGCGTCACTTCTAAGGTATCTGGGTTGGGGCCAAGTGCCTGGGTCAGGTTGCCCTGGGGATCACAGTCAATGGCAAGAACCAGAGAGTTAGAAGAGAGCGCTGCTGCCAGATTTGCGCAGGTGCTGGTCTTGCCTACGCCGCCTTTTTGGTTGGCCAGTGCGATCACCCGGCAGGGATGTTTTGGGGTATGGGTACGGGAATCGGTTGCCACTTCAGGATAGAGTGCCTGAAGGTCATTGAGCCTAACCTTTGACCGCGCACCCTGGCGCACCTTCGGCAACGAGCCGTCCTCGACCCGCCTGCGGATCGTCATCTCCGAGACACCTGCCCGCGCTGCTGCCTCGGTATAGCTGAGCAGTATCACTCGCTCATTCTCCTCTTTGTGAAAATTGTTTGACAAGTTATACAGTTCTTTCATCTCCGGGGCAAGGTATTCCTTAGGGGACAGTTTCAGCCGGTGCGCGACGAAAACCAAGTCCCAAGTCATAAAGGCACCGGTTCCCTTGCCGGGTTCAGTCCCGCCGCAAATTTGCGGAGCCGAGTGTGAACCTTGGGAGGCGATTTCAGACTTTCTATCTACGTGGGGCATTTGTGCCCTGGTGAGGAGAAGGCAAGAATGAGTGACAGTGATGAAGAGGTGGTACTGATCCGATCGACGCTTAAGCCGGTTCGCAGCAAGCAGGGAATCGCGCTCGACCTGGAGGCGGGCGTGGATCGTTTGGAACACGAAATGGAGCGCACCCGTCGGGCGGGGCTTCTTGGACTTGCCCGGCTCAAGTGGGAGGCCTGGCTGGAGGAGCGGATGCAGGGGCCAGCGGTACGCAAACTCAAGGCGCAACAGGCTCTTCTGGACGAACAAAGAAAAACGGCTGAGTCGCAGATTCGTCTTAAAGCGACCATCCAGGGCGGGGAGCGTGACGCGGAGCGCGGACGCATTGAGTACAACCAGGTGCTATGGCATCGCCTCCAGACCGACCTTGAGCATAGTGGCATTCTCATTCCGGGAAGCACTCAGGCAAGCCCGATGATGGTCGGCTCGCCGAGTAATCAGCCCGTCTCGGTGCATATCACGGACGAGCAGATCGAGGCGCTCGCCCTTCGTGCGGTAATGGGAATTAGCAAGGGGGAAGGCAGCGAAGCGGAGTGGGAACAGTATCGAGCCCAGC
>NZ_JAYVPL010000023.1:0-79727 GCF_043757465.1 Armatimonas sp. | reverse complement strand
TGCTTGAGACCCCAATGCCTGAAGTAGCTCAAGCGAGCCAAAAGGAGGAATCCTTGACAGGCTGACGGCATTCACAATTATAGATGCGCTGGCCCTGGTACCCGCAGGAAATAGAGGGTCTGATGGTGAAGAAAAGGGCATGACGAAAATTCCGGTTTGTTTACAGATGTACACCGTTCGCGACGATGCACAGCGCGATCTGGCGGGGACACTGGCCACAGTTGCGCGGCTTGGCTATGCAGGTGTCGAGCTGGCGGGGTATGCAGGGAAGACGGCGGCGGAGGTCAAGGCACTTCTGGATGCCAATGGGCTTCAGGCAATCGGGGCCCATGTTGGGGTGGACACCGTGATCGGTAGCCCTGCGCAGGCAATCGCCGATGCCAAGCTCTTTGGCTACGACTACGTGATTGTCCCGTGGATCGGCAAGCCCTACACCGAGTCGCTGGATGGCTACCGGAAGCTGGGCGCGGAGCTCTCGGCGGTCGCGCCGCAGTATGCCGATGCCGGACTCACTCTCTGCTACCATAACCACGCCTTCGAGTTCGATCTCTCCGAGGGGGACAAGACCGGACTGGACGTGCTTTTCGAGGCTGCCCCTGATGTCCAGGCGGAACTGGATACGTTCTGGGTAAAAAAAGGCGGCCAAGACATCCCCGAGTATCTTAAGCGTCTCTCTGGCCGTGTGCCCCTCGTTCACCTGAAGGACATGGACTCTCAAGGCAACTTCGCGCCCGTCGGGGCAGGGACCGTAGACTACCCGGCGCTCTTCGCGGCGGCGGAAGCGGCGGGAGCAAAGTTCTACATGGTGGAACAAGATAGCTGCCAGGCACCCCTCACACCACTGGAGTCTATTCAAATTAGTATCGAAAACCTTAGAGCCTGGGGCAAGGTCTGAGGCAGATATGCGCATCGTCGGCTGGGGCGGTCTCGTATTTTGCTGTTTTGGTTTGCTGGTAGATCTCGCTGCGTATCAAAATGTCACACAGTCCGGGGCGGGGCCCGAGCTGGCTGACTCTCTGCAAACACTATTTTGGGGGATGGCGCTGTTTCCCATCGGGGGGATACTCTCCCTTGTTTTGCTACGAAGAAGCAATCAGAGGATTCCGTCAAATAGGCTATGATATACTAAATAAAGTATTGACACACCTTTGACACGGGAACTTTCGGGGCTAAGTGAGTGTCTAAGATAGTGGCTTTTCCTCCCTAAGCCAAGAATTGTGCAGAAATAGTATATGATGACGTCTGATTCCGCGTTTTTACCTCGCCGCCGCCAAGAAGTTCTCAGCCGAGTACGGCAAAGACAAGCGCTTAGGAAACCGCAATCGAAAGAAGAAATTCTCGAAGAAGAGCGGAAGATATTTGCTGAGGATGATGAATATGTCCCTCAGCTTCTTCGTCACTATGCTCAGATGCTTGGTGAAAGCCCTTTAGCACTTATCCCTCAAGAAGAAATCGGGAATATGGCGAATCCTGTGATTCCCTCTATTCCTAATTTTCAACAGTCAGTTCTTCCTCCTATTCGACAACGAGACAGTATACTAGAGCCTCCTATTGTTGTACAAAAAGAACTGACAGAGTTTGATAGACATCACAATGCGGTTCGGATGTATGTTGTTCAGCAATTTCAAGAAGGTAAGAAATCTCGTGAGATTGCGGAGATGATTGGTCTGACTCCTCATAAACTATCACGATGGTATAATCTGGTTAAAGATCTTCCCACGACGATGCAACTTTGGACACCGTTGTTTAAAGAGGAGGAAGTGGGAGAGTGGGATTCGAGTACCTCTGAGCCGGAGGAGGAAATCCCGGTTGTAGAACCCGAGGTGCCTCGCCCTGCTCCCCGACTTCGTGAGCCAAGCCCTGAGGCCGTCAGAGCCGCCAAAGGTGCTCTGCGTCAGGCAGCTAAGAACTCACAGATCGTGCGGGATCAGGAAGCGATTCAGCTCTGGATCGCGCAGAATCTATCTCCTGAGGAAGACGCCACTGTAGGAAACCGACTTGCCGCTCTCGCATTTCACCGTGATAATTGGAGCCTCTCTCGGATTGCGCGGGCACTGGATCTCGATGTGTCCACTGTGAGTCGTTGGATGACCCGTGCGAAACAAGCGGAACAGGCGGAGGTTGCCCTTCAGAAGGGGATGGATCAGCGCCGCGCGGAGCTGAGGCTAAAGGCGGAGCGCGTGGCAAAAAAAGCGACGCCTCCCGTCCGACGGCAACCGCGTCCCAAAGTTACCCCACCCCGCCCGATTGTCCCGCTCTCTGCAATGGCAAAGCGCTCCATGGGGATACTCAAGGCGGTTTTAGAACAGGCCGAGACAAGCGCACTAGGGATATTGAGCTTACCCGTCGCCAGTGCCATAGAGCGGGAGCGCATCATGGCTGTTCTCTCCATGTTGGATGTTCAGCCCAGCCGACCCGTGGCAAATGGCAAAGGATTCCTGATCCCGCTCCCACCGGAAGAGGCTGTTTTTCTCACCCGCACCCTGGCGCAGAGCTAACTGAGCAGCCGAGGCACTAGACCTCGGCTGTTTCTTCTTTTGGAGATGCCTTGATGCTCTCCGAGTAGCCGCACTCTTTACTGGCACACCCGATTCCTGTAAGCCGCCCTTTAAAGACTTTCTCATGGAGCAGGCCACCGCACTGAGGACACTTGCGGTCAGTGAGAGGCTTGCCGGGCAGCGCGGTCTTGCAGGCAGGGTACTGGTTACAGGAGTAGAATATCCCGGTTCGGCTACGCTTCTCGACAAACTCACCCTTGCCGCACGCGAAGCACTTCACTCCCGTAGACACGGCCTCCGCCTTATCTTTGTGGATGTACTTGCACTCGGGGTAGCCCGGGCACGCGAGAAACTTACCAAAGCGCCCCGTCTTCTCCACCAGCAGCCGGCTGCAATTCGGGCAGGGAATCTCGGAGACCACGGGCTCGGCAACCGGCACCGGCTCGCCATCAACGCCCTCGGCGGCGACTTTCTCGCTGTACTTACAGGTCGGGTAGTTTGAGCAGGAGATAAACTTGCCAAACCGGCTGAACTTCTCCACGAGTGGGCTCGCGCACTCCGGGCAGGGACGGCCAATATCCTTGGCGAACTTGCCCATGTTCTCGTCGGCGGCTTTTAGAGCCTTCTCAAACGGCGCGTAGAACTCCTTGAGAAGCGCCACACGGGTTTCCTTGCCCTCCTCGATAGCATCGAGGCGCTCCTCCATACCCGCGGTGAAGTGGACATCGAGAATTTGCGGGAACGCTTGCACCAGTAAATCCGTCACCACTAAGCCCAGATCAGTTGGCTGAAATTTCTTCTCATTGAGCGCGACATAGCCTCTGTCCTGGATAGTGGAAATAAACGAGGCGTAGGTGCTTGGGCGCCCGATTCCTTGCTCCTCCATCATCTTGACCAGGGTGGCTTCCGTGAAGCGGGGAGGGGGCTCAGTGAAGTGCTGCTTGGGCAGGAGCTTGAGCAGATCCAGTGGCTGGCCCTCATTCAGCGGCGGCAATGGCGGCTTCTCGTCATCGTCCACCTGCGCAGGATTATCTTTGCCCTCGGTGTAGACCCGCAAGAAACCATCGAACTTAATAGTCGAGCCCGTCGCGCGAAACGTGTACTTCGCAGCCTCAATATCCGCCTGCACAACATCCATGACGGCGGGAGACATCTGCGAGGCGATAAAACGCAGCCAGATCAGCCGGTAGAGCTTGTACTGATCGGCGTTGAGGCGTGTCTTGATGCCATCGGGATCACGGGCGATGTAGGTGGGACGGATTGCCTCGTGCGCATCTTGAGCCGCATTTTTAGACTTATAGACATTGAACTTCTCGGGGGCGTAGGGCTTGCCAAAGGTGGAGACAATGTACTCCTTGGCCGCTGTCTGTGCCTCGCCCGCCACACGGGTCGAGTCGGTGCGCATGTAGGTGATGAGCCCGACAGTGCCCGCCTCGCCGCCCAGGTCAATTCCTTCGTAGAGCTGCTGCGCCACGGACATCGTGCGCTTACTGGTGAAGCCTAGCTTGCGCGCCGCCTCTTGTTGGACCGTGGACGTAATAAACGGGGCGTAGGGCCGCCGCTGACGCTCGGATTTCTTGACCTTGGCAACCTGCCACGCGGCTTTCTCGACCGCCTGAAGCACCGTCATGGTCTGCTCCTCGGTCTTGATCTCAAGCTTCTTGCCCTCAAAACCAACAAAGCTGGCATCGAAGGTCTGCTTCTTGCCGGTCTGGGGCGCAAGATTTGCCGTGAGGCTCCAGTACTCCACGGGCACAAACGCGAGAATCTCCCGCTCTCTGTCGCAGACCAGGCGCACGGTCACGGACTGAACGCGTCCGGCGGAGAGATCCTTGCGCACTTTTTTCCAGAGCAGGGGGCTGATCTTGTAGCCCACCAGGCGATCCAGTGTCCGCCGCGTCTCCTGCGCCTCCACTTTATCCTGATTGATATCACGCGGATTGGCGAGCGCGGCTTGAACGGCGGACTTGGTAAACTCGTTGAAGACAATGCGCTTGATCCGCGACTTGGGCAGCTTGAGCGCCGCCGCAATATGCCAGGAGATTGCCTCGCCCTCGCGGTCAGGGTCTGAGGCGAGGTAGATGGTGTCGCAGCCCTTGGCCGCCGCCGCGAGCTTGCTTAAAACGTCTTTACGATCCGTCAGCGGCTCGTAGGTCAGTGCAAAATCATTCTCAATATCAACCGATAGCTTGGACTTGGGGAGGTCACGGACATGGCCCATGCTGGCCTCTACTTTATAGTCCGGGCCCAGAAATCCTTTAAGGGTCTTGGTTTTTGCGGGTGATTCCACGATGATGAGCGATCTTGCCATATAGTTAGTTCCTGAAGATGATGCCGCCGATTGTATCGCGGTAGGTTCGTCTTTCGCAACGAGAGTGTACAATCCTTTTAAGAGAATGGTTCCTGGCCCTGAGTTTTATTGGCACGCGACGCCCCTTCTGTTTCTTCCAGCGATACTCACGGAAGGGGCACTACGAGCATCGGCAAACCCGCGCCCGAGCGCACTTGCCCGTCGCCGCAAGCTGGGTTTGGACGGCTACCTCCACTTTTCGCTCGCCTCAAAGACGCCGCTTCTCGCCGACAAGCTTAAGCAGGGCTATCCGCATGCGTTGCTTGCATTCGATCCCGTGATTTGGGACTTGCCCGGCGCGGCCTATCTCAAATGGAACACAAAACGCTGGGCGCACCGCGAGGAGTTTATCCCGATCACTGACCCCACTGAGAAAGCCACGTTTCTTGGTGACTGGTGCAGCGGCAAATACCCCTCCGCCGAGCTTCTGGTTCCCGAGCACCTGGCGCTCACCTACGCCATGGATCTCTACTTTGCCTCCCAAGCCGAGGCCGATTGGCTCCAAGGCTTATCTTTCTCCACTCCTCCGATCACGGTCAGCCCGGAAAGGTTCCCCCCAGGGCCGGAACCGGATCTTGCGCCGCTGCACATTTGGTTCGATGCCTGCCGTGCTGCGGGGGAGCTCTTACCGCCGCCGGACCTGCCCTTTGACTGAGGTTATCGGTGGTACGCCTCGCCGCGATTGATCTTGAAGGCGCGGTAGAGCTGCTCGACCAGCACGACGCGGGCGAGAGGATGGGGAAGGGTCATTGGGCCAAACGAGAGCAGGAAGTTCGCCCGGGCACGGACAGCATCGCTGAGGCCATTGGCTCCGCCGATCAAGAAGAGCAAGTGGCTCTCGCCGTCGGTGCAGACCTGCTCTATTTTTGCGGCGAGCGTCTCCGAGGAGATGGCTTTGCCCGTGCCATCGCAGGCCACGACCCAGCCGCGCTCGGGGATTTTCGAAAGAAGCCGCTCGCCCTCTTTTTCGCTGTCCGCTCTTGTGTCTTCCTCGACTTCGAGGAGCTGAAACGTGCTGGTCTGCCCCCCGAGGCGCTTGACGTACTCCGCGACCGCGTCTTTCCAGAACGCCTCGCGCAGCTTGCCGACGCACAGCACGCTCACTTGGGGACGGGCGGCCACTTACTCGCCCTCGCCCGGCAGCGGCGGCAGGTTGGCAATGGAGATCACGCGCCAGTGCGGCTCGATAAAAAAGAGACTTCGGCGGCGGGTCTCCTTGCGCATCACCAGCGTGAGCTGATTGCCGCCCCAGAGGGTCTCATCTCCATCGCCCAGCACCGACGCCGACGTAAAGACAACGCGCTGGTTCGGGTCGCCCTCTGCCGAGGGCAAGATCTTGGGCGGCATCACCTTCACATCGTATTTCATCCCCCGGCCCCCGTTTCGGGCGCGGGCCAGCAGGAGCTGCATCCGGCTCTTGTTCATCATCCCACTTTTAAAGTCGTCGGAGATCAGGTCCATCAGCGCCGACACTTTACCCGCCTGCGCGGCATCGGCAGCCTCTTGCAGCGACTCCGCGATCTGAAGGTCCGGCGTCGCTGCCGGGCGGGGGGCAAGCGACCAGATGCCTGCGACCAACAGCAACAGTGCACACAGCGCCGCGACGATCTTACTTACTTTGCTCATTGGACTACTCCTTATCATATTAATTGCCGCTGCGGTAGAATGGTTACGATGAAGCCTCTCACACGACGAACTGTTTTGCGGGGCGCGGGTGTCGCGCTTGCCCTGCCCGCTTTTGAGGCGCTTGCCCAGACAGCGGAAAAGTCACCTAATCGCCTTGCGGTGCTCTACATGCCCAATGGGGTGAACCCCTTTGCCTGGACCCCACAAGGCACCGGAAGCCAATTCGAGCTCTCCGAGATCCTTGCGCCGCTCGCTCCCGTCAAAAACGATATTCTGGTGCTCACTGAGCTGATGAACAAGGGCTCGATTACCGGGGATGGCCACTACTATAAGATCGCGCCGTTCCTCACGGGCACCACCATCTCTAAGACCACCGGTGCAAATATGAACGCGGGAGGGATCTCGCTCGACCAGTTGATCGCACAGAAGCTCGGGAATCTGACTCCGCTGCCGTCGCTGGAGCTCTCGGTGGACCCCCCAACGACCTACGTTGACATCAATGTCGGGCTGACGGCGCTCTACGGGTCGCACATCTCCTGGAGCACGCCCACCACGCCCGTCTCACGCGAGATCAACCCGCAGGCGGCCTTTGATCGTCTCTTCCGGCAAGGCCAGAAAGGCCGAGGCGTCTCCGCGAGTGATAAGTCTGTTCTTGATGCAGTTCTCGACGATGCAAGTGGGCTGAAGAGAAAAATCAGCGCCGCGGATCGGCTGAAGCTCGAAGAGTATCTCGATGCCGTGCGCGCCGTCGAGAAGCGTATCGCCTTTGATGCCACGCGCCGCAAGGGCTCTATCCTCGACGACCCCATCCTGCGGGCCGAATCCGAGAAGCTCGATAAGCGTATCAAAGACTGGTACGCGGTTCCCGGCGACAAACGCCCACTGGATCACACCGAGCAGGTGCGTATCATGCTGGATTTGATGGTGCTAGGCTTCTGGTCAGACTCCACCCGCGTCTCGACCTTTCTCTTTGGCAACGAGGTCTCCGGGCGAAACTTTGGCTTCCTGCCCGGCGTCAGCGGCGGCCACCACGAGTACAGCCACCACGAGGGCAAGGCGGAGAAGCTCGATCCGTACAAAAAGATCGGAGCCTGGCACTTGGCGCAGTACTCCTACATGCTCCAGCGGCTGAAGAGCATCAAGGACGGTGAGGGGACACTGCTCGATAACTCAATGATTCTCTTTGGCAGCGGCATCAAAGATGGTAACGCGCACAGTCCCTACAACCTGCCGATTGTTCTGGGTGGGCAGGGCGGTGGGACGCTCTCCACCGGGCGGCACCTTACCTACGCCAAAAACACGCCGCTTTGCAACCTTCACCTCGCCCTTCTGCGCCGCATGGGTATCCCCCAAGAGCGCTTCGGAGACAGTACGGAAGAGCTCAAAGGCCTTAGCTCCTTAGATAAGAGCTAACCGAGCGCATCGAAGCGGGCTTGGAGTTCGGCTTGGCGAGCAGGATCGCACTGGGGCCAGATTTCGACGAGCTGAAGGGCCTTCTTGTAGAGGCTGCGGGCCAGTTTTTTATACCCCGCAGCCTCCGAGACGGCGGCGGCGCGGGAGACACAGGTCACCATACCCTCTAAATTCTTGGCGCGGTAGTGGATCTTACAGGCCCGCTCCAGGCTCTTGAGTCCCTCGGGCTCTTGCCCCAGAGCAAGCTGCGAGAGAGTCAGATGGAGATACAGCTCGGGGTTGAGTGTCTTTCCCAGCGCTGCCTCAAAGCACGGGATCGCGGCGAGATGGTTACCCTGTGTGGCATGGGCCTCCCCCAGAGCACTCTGAATCTCGGGGAGCAGCTCGGTGTACTCGATTAGTGTCGCGAGCTTGAGCGCATTGTCGAGGATCGGCTCGGCGGCGGTGGGCTCCTCGTGCTCCAAGAAGGCTTGCCCGGCTCGAAGCTGTAGGTACGTGATTTCGGGTGTGTCTTCGAGGCGCTTTGACTGCATCAAGAGCGCCGCCGCATTCACGTAGTGGGCCGCCGCCTGCTCCCAAAGCTCGATCAGAGCAAACTCCTCCGCAGCGCCGCGGTGCTCCTCCCAGGTCATTTTGTTAGGAGTTCGCGGCTGAAAAGCGCGGCGGGGGCAGGCATTCCAGGAGCCACAAGAGTCTGGTCGCGGCGGGGGCCAATGGAAACAAAGCGGGCGGGCACACCGGCGAGCTTCTCGACGAAGCGGACGTAGTCCTGGGCGTTTTGGGGCAAGTCCTCAAAGCGCGTGACATTCTCAATCGAGTCCTCGGGCCAGCCGGGAAGCGCCTCATAGACGGGCTCACAGCCATCGAGCAGGCAGACATCGCCCGCGGGAAAGTGCTTTAAGAGGACGCCGTCTTTGGTGTAGCCGACACAAACATTAATGGTCGCAAAGCCCGCGAGCACGTCTAAGTGGCCCACACAGATTCCCGTCAGACCATTGACC
Organism: Armatimonas sp.; assembly: GCF_043757465.1. Classification (GTDB taxonomy): domain Bacteria; phylum Armatimonadota; class Armatimonadia; order Armatimonadales; family Armatimonadaceae; genus Armatimonas. The sequence goes on along the minus strand of NZ_JAYVPL010000023.1, from coordinate 70,839 downwards.
CGCGCCGCATACTGAAGCGCAAAGCCATCGAGCCAGCCGATGCGCCGTGGTCTGCCTGTGGTTGTACCGTACTCACGGCCCCGCTCGCGGATGCGCTCGCCGCGCGCATCGAGAAGCTCCGTGGGAACCGTCCCGGCCCCGACACGGCTGGTGTAGGCCTTCACGACCCCGATGATCTCGGTGATGGCGGTGGGAGGGATGCCGGTTCCGATGCACGCGCCGCCCGAGAGGGGATGCGAGCTGGTGACATAGGGGTAGGTGCCGCCGTCTATGTCCAGCATCGTGGCCTGAGCGCCCTCAAACAAAATGCGCTTCTGCGCCGCCAGTGCATCCCCCGCGAGTGCCTGGGTGTCGCAGACAAAGCGTGCCAGCTTCTCCCCGAGCGGCGTTAGCTCCGCGAGGAGCGCCTCAAGGTCTACAGCGTCGGCATCGAATACTTTGGTGAGAATGGCGTTCTTCAGCGGCAGGGCGGCGGAGAGGCGCTCGCGAAGCCGTGTGGGGCTAACCAGATCGCCCATCCGAATCCCGACCCGGCTGGCCTTGTCGGCGTAGCAAGGGCCGACCCCACGCCCCGTGGTGCCAATCGCGCCCGCACCCTTGAGCTTCTCTTCGAGCTGGTCGAGGAGGCGGTGGTAGGGCAAGATCACATGAGCATTGTGGGAGATTCGCAGATTGCTGGTGTCCACGCCGACGGCTCCCAGTGTCTCCAGCTCCTTGACAAGGGTCGCGGGGTCAATCACCATGCCATCGGCCATGAGGCATAGAATCTTGGGATTGAGAATCCCTGAGGGAATGAGATGGAACTTATAGGTGTTCTCACCCACATGAACGGTATGGCCCGCATTCGGCCCGCCGCCGTAGCGAATCACGATATCCGCGTCCTGCGCGAGGAGATCCACCAGCTTTCCCTTAGCCTCGTCCCCCCAGTGCGTCCCCACGACCACGACCGCGCCCATAGACCTACTCCCCCAAACAAAAAAAAGGATAGCGAGTCGCTACCCTACATAAGGATTTCCGTTTGCGCAAAAGCGCAGTGAAATTATATCACGACTTTACCCCCGGAAGGGACGTGCAGCGGGTAGCAAAAACCTCGTCACCGCTTCCCAGGCAACGGCTGCTTCTTCACCTTCACCCCATTATTCGTGTCCTCGGTCTTCTTGTTGCCCGTCTTCACCTGCGCCGCGCCGACATCCGCCCCCATGTCCTGCTCCTCGCCGCCCGAGTTCGCCGACGACTCCCGGCCCGCCTTGCCCTCACTTGTAGGAAGCTGGCTCACCTCATCGTCCACGAGCTGCGAGTCGCCCCACGGATCAGTCGGCCTCGGTGGGGGAGCCTGCGACTTCATCCCACCACGCACCGGCTGCTCGGGCTGATTATCCCAGTCAATATCCTGAAGCTCCTCGCCCGCGCCGTTATGCTTGCCCTTGTTCGATAGTCCAAATCCTGATGCCATCTCGTTTTTCCTTACTTTCCTAACACGTTCCGCTCCGCGTCCATCAGAGCGAGTCTCTCCCCATTATAGCAACATACCTTTGCGAAGTCAAACTTTCGTTTGCTGGGAGGTCTTCTTCGCCGCCGAGCTGTTCATCGAAGCGCCCGGCTGGGACAACGAGCGCGAACGCCGCAAGCTCTCTGTGCGGCACAAGCTCTCTGTGCGGGCGGAAGGTATCTTGCATGTACGCGTGATAAATGCCCGGCAGGGTGCAGGGGACAATCAGTTTGGCGTCAAGCGGGGAGACCTGCGCACCCTCGCTAAAGCAACCAAGAAAACCCCGGAGCTGATCGCGGCACTCTGGCAGAGACTGGCATCAACCACCCGCAGTACCGAGAGCGTGCGATTGCCATCGGGGAACGACTGGGTATCTACCGCGACTATCCGACCTCCAAGGGCTGCACGTCGCCCTTCACCCCCACCTGGATTTCCGCGATGGTTAAGCGCCAGGAGTGATGAGAGGTTCCGCAGGAGCAGGTGATCGGAGCCAGCTCACGAGCGCGACTCGGAGAGCCTCAGCGTCACGGGCGGTGTCCGAGAGCGAGCGGGCGCTGTCGCGGCACATAAACGCCATGCCTTTCCAATCGGCGCGAACGGGTAGATCGAGCCAGGTGGGGAGCAGGCCCTTGGCATTGGGTTCGGTCTCAGGCGATCCGGCGACGAGCGCACGGGGCAAGGTAATGCGCTGCTTGACCCCCGTGAACTCCAGACGGTCAGGAAAGACGAGAAGCCAGCCCCAGTCGGGCGTGAACGGGCCACGTCGCCCCTGAACACGAAGTTCGACAAAATGACGCGCCAAGGATACCTCGTCGGTGCAGAGCGCCTCGGCGTGGGGCAAAAGAACGGCTCGCGCTCGCGCCGAGCCGAGAATGCCAAGCTTGTCGTGGAGCAGGTACATCATGCTCCAGCTTCCCACGGTCGCCAGTGCCAGCGGCAACAGTGGCCCAAAACTTCTGCGGCCCAGCGCGATGGTCACTCCCTCTATGACCGTCCGGAACGCGAAGGCAAAATAGATCAACGCGAGAACTCCCACGATCAGTGCAATCAGATGCAGAAGGTGAACCGTCGCTTGAAGCCTGCCCAGACGCCGCCTCACGATTGGAGGTTGGGGAGCCACAGACACAATTAGGCCATTGGAATGAGACATGTGGCTTTATTATAGCTTGATTGTCGCAGGGTACAATGACCACGTGAAAAATGAGGCTATTCTGGTTGGCATAATCATGGGCAGTGCCAGCGACTGGGAGACGATGCGACCGGCCCACGAGACACTCGATCAGTTCGGGGTGCCCCATGAGTGTAAAATTGTCAGTGCCCACCGCACCCCAGAGCTACTAAAAGAATACTCGGAGGGCGCGGAGGGCCGTGGGCTGGAAGTGCTGATCGCGGGCGCGGGCGGCGCGGCCCATCTGCCCGGCATGGCGGCAGCGTTCTCCGTTCTCCCGGTTCTCGGGGTTCCAGTCGAGAGCCACGCGCTGAAGGGAATGGACTCACTCCTCTCCATTGTCCAGATGCCCGGCGGTATTCCCGTGGCCACCCTCGCAATCGGCAAGGCGGGGGCAATCAATGCCGCACTGCTAGCCGTGGCGATTCTTGCCAGCTCCCGACCAGAGCTGCGCCAGAAGCTCCACGCCTTCCGGAAAAGCCAGACCGAAAAAGTGCTGGCGATGGAGCTCCCTCTTTAACGTGACCGAGTTCTTATGTGGCATTGAAGAGCGACGGCGGCAAGTGAGCCTCTCGCTTGATCCTGTTCGTCAGGCTGAGCGAAGCCAGTTCTTCACACCCGTCTCTGTTGCACAGCATATGGCGAGCTTGTTGAGCAGCGCAGAGCCCCATGCATCACTGCTCGATGCGGGGGCGGGTGTCGGAATTCTCTTTGCGGCGGTGGTGGAAGCTCTGTGCCTGCGTTGTGCTCCCCCGAAACGTATTACGATTCTTGCTTGTGAAGCAGATCCGATTCTATGCAATTTTGCCCGACAAACTCTGGAGGATTGCTGTCGGTTAGCGGAGACATTCGGGATTGCTTGCACTGGCGAAATCATCTGCGGAGATTTTTTGAGTTTGGCTGCGCGGTTGATTCAACCTAATTTATTGGATTGCTCCAAAAGCCTAGAAATACGTCCGAACATAGCGATTCTCAATCCTCCCTATCGCAAGATCACCTCGAACTCCCAGGAGCGGCAGACACTAAGGCGCTTGGGGATTGAGACAACAAATCTCTATACTGGATTTGTAGCTACAGCACTTCGGCTTCTGGTACCCTGTGGAGAGCTTGTTGCCATTACGCCACGCAGTTTCTGTAATGGTAGCTACTTCCGTTCTTTTCGGGAAGACTTACTCCAGCGGGCTGCACTGACTCATTTACACTTATTCCAAAGCCGTACCGATACGTTTAGAGAGAGTGCGGTGCTCCAGGAGACTCTTATCTTTCGCACCCAGACGGCGACTGTCCAACCCGATCAGGTTGCGGTGGCGCATCTCAAAGATTTGACGTCTCGTGCAGAGTCACGGGGAGTTGACTTCTCGCAAATCGTTAAGCCAGACGATATCCAACGATATTTTCATATCCCTGACGAAACTGCGGGCAAAGGTTTAAAATTCCAGATGCCTCTATGCGAAATAGGATTGCAAGTCTCGACGGGGAGGGTTGTGGATTTTCGCGCTGCGGAGTTCCTCCGCGCCTGCCCTGATTTTACGACTGCCCCCTTGATTTATCCGATTCACTGTCAGGAAGCAACGGTTTGCTGGCCAAAACTCGAGGCGAAGAAGCCGAATGGATTAGTTGCCAACGCGGCTACGAAAAACCTTCGGGTTCCGAATGGGAACTATGTGCTGGTGAAACGATTTTCAGCAAAGGAACAAAAGCGTCGCATAATGGCGTTTGTCTATGAATCGGCTCGGTTCCCAAAAGCAGACAAAGCGGGGGTTGGGTTTGAGAACCATCTGAACTACTTCCATAAAAACGGAGATGGGATGCAACTTGCGCTTGCATATGGGCTTGCCGCCTATCTTAATTCCGAAGAGGTAGATTACTATTTCCGGCAGTTCAGCGGGCATACGCAAGTCAATGCGACTGACTTGAAAAATCTTTACTATCCTAGTTACGATGAGCTGATTGTTATGGGACAGAGGCAACGGGACGATTCGGCATGACAGAGCACATAACGCAAGCACAGGTAATTCTTCGCGCTCTCGGACTTCCGATTGAGCAACAGAACGAACGAGCAGCTCTGACATTGCTTGCCTTACTGAACCTCCCGCCTGATAAAAGCTGGAGCCTTGTTGAGAATCCTCGAATCGGCATTACGCCCATAATGATATTTGCAAATCAGCAGTATGGGAAAAACTGGGCACCCAATACTCGTGAAACCGTTCGGCGATTTACCATACATCAGTTTCTAGCAGCGGGACTTGTGATTGCGAATCCTGACAAACCAGATCGTGCAGTTAATAGTCCGCATACTGTGTATCAGATAGAACCAATTGCACGGGAGCTAATTCGTACTTTTGGGACGCTTGAGTGGGAAGATAACCTAACTGTTTATGGTGAGTTGCGTCAGTCATTAGTTCAGCGCTATGCCCAGGAGCGAGTTGCACAAAGAATTCCGGTACAAATCGCACAAGGGGGACGGATTTTACTTTCGCCCGGTGGTCAGAATATTCTAATCCAGAAAATCATTGAAGAGTTCGCACCGATTTTTACACCAAGTGCTATGTTGCTCTATGTAGGAGATAGCGACGAGAAATTTTCGTTTTTCGATTTAGAGGCTCTTAGAGCATTGGGAGTTATTATCGAGGAACATGGCAAAATGCCTGATGTCATTCTGCATTTTGCGGAGCGCGGTTGGCTCGTACTGGTTGAAGCAGTGACGTCGCATGGGCCGATTCATCCGCAGCGTCTCGAAGAGCTGCAACGGCTCTTTCAGCATTCAAGCTTAGGTCTGGTGTTTGTTACTTCATTTCTTGATAGGCAAACGTTTAAGAGTTATCTTGCAGAAATTGCCTGGGAGACTGAGGTATGGGTGGCGGATGCGCCTACCCACCTGATTCACTTTAACGGAAAGCGTTTTTTGGGGCCATATAGCGAATGAGTATTTTGAATCCGGGGGCAACCATCGGGGTGCTAGGGAGCGGCCAGCTGGGGCGGATGATGGCGCAGGCGGCGAGTCGGCTGGGCTACCATGTGGCTTGTTTCTCACCCGATGCCTCTCCAACTCCGTGTGCACAGGTGGGTGCGCGCGAGGTGACAGGTAGCTACGACGACTTAGAAGCCGTGGCGGCGTTTGCGAAGTCGGTGGACGTGGTTACCTTCGAGTTTGAGAATGTGAGCTCGGCGGCGGCTGAGACGGCGGCAAAGTATGCCCCCGTGCGCCCTGGAGGGCATGTCTTACACACGACCCAGAACCGGCTGCGCGAGAAGCGCTTTCTCCAGAAAATTGGAGTTCCCACGGCGGCATTTCAGGCCGTCGAGAGCGCTTCTGACTGTGACAGCTTCCACTACCCCGCGATTCTGAAAACCGCAGGCTTTGGCTACGATGGCAAGGGGCAACGAAAAGTGGGGAGCGCCGCCGAGGCAAAGGCGGCCTTTCTCGAGCTAGGCGAGCAAGCGTGCATCCTAGAGGAGCTGGTAGCATTTGCGTACGAGGCGAGCATTGTCGCGGTGCGCGGAAGTGACGGTAGCTTTGTCGCCTTCCCCTTGGTGCGAAACGATCATGTCAACCATATTCTGGATCTGACGACCGTGCCGCTCGCGGGAAGCGCTGAGGCGGAGGCGCTGGCCCAGGGGATTTTAGAGGCACTAGAAGTGGTGGGGGTGCTCTGCGTCGAGCTCTTTGTGACTCCGGAGGGGCAGCTTCTGGTCAATGAGCTGGCGCCACGACCACACAACTCCGGGCACTGGAGCATTGAGGGCGCGGCCACTAGCCAGTTCGAGCAGCAAGTGCGCGCGGTCTGTGGTCTGCCGCTGGGCTCGACGGCGCTTCGTGCGCCTGGAGTTGCGATGGCGAATTTGCTGGGTGATCTCTGGCCCGCTGATGAAACCTCGGCACCAGACTGGGCGGCGGCTCTGGCCGTTCCGGGGCTGCACTTGCACCTTTACGGTAAGGCACAAGCACGCAAAGGGCGCAAGATGGGGCATTTGACCGCACTTGCAGCAACTTCTGAGGAAGCAGTGCAAATGGTGCTACGTGCACGTCAACTGCTCTAGCTGTGTGTCAACTGCTCTAGCTGTCTTTTATAGCATTTTCTTGTTACTCCTTTTCGTTATTCGGCGATACAATGCGGAGGCAATTTTTTTAGAGAAAGTTCATTATGGCAGTAGAGGCACAGAGACAAACACGAGGGAGCGAGTCCGCATTAGGTCTGGAGTTTGGGCGTCGGATGCAGCCGACCCCACAAGAGGCGCGTATCGTCATTCAAGGTGGTCAGGCACTTCGCGGAACGGTTACCGTGGGGGGATCGAAAAACGCCACGCTGGCCCTTATGGCGGGAGTGGTTCTTGCCTCCACAGGCGTGACAGGGCTTAGGCGCGTTCCACGGATCAGTGATATCGCGAACATGGCGACCATCCTACGCGGACTTGGGGTGGAGGTCGAGTTCTCCGAGGATCAGAAAAATATACGCTTCGATGCGACTCACTTGACGTCGTTTGAGCCTTCCGACCAGCTCGTGACGCGGATGCGTGGCTCTCTACAGCTCCTAGGGCCGATTCTAGCGCGTCAGGGACGGGTTCGGCTGGCACCTCCGGGGGGCTGCAATATTGGGGCCCGCGCGTATGATCTTCACTTGAAGGGCCTGATGGCGCTTGGTGCGACAATTGATGAGAGTGGGGGGTATATCTTCGCCGAAGCTCCTGCGGAGGGGCTGCGTGGGGCGCAGGTTTACCTGGACAAACCGTCGGTGGGAGCGACAATGAATCTTCTCATGGCAGCCTCGCTGGCCAAGGGAACCACCATCATCGAAAACGCGGCGCAGGAACCCGATGTCGAAGACCTCGCTCAGTTGATCAACGCGATGGGCGGAAATGTCGTGGGCCACGGGACGGGCATGATCACGGTGGAAGGGGTAGAGGCGCTCCACGGCGTGGATTTTACCGTCTCTCCTGACCGTATTGAAGGCGGAACCCTAGCGATGGCGGCTGCGATTACTGGGGGGGATCTCTTTTTGGAGGGCGCGAATCCCGCACAAATGCGTCCGATCTTGATGAAACTTGCCGAGATGGGGGTCGTTATTGAGGAAGCATCCAACGGAGTCCGTGTGATGCACCCTGGTCATAGCCTAAAGGCAACCGATGTGACAGCCATGCCGCATCCTGGCTTCCCTACCGATCTTCAGCAGCCGATTGCCACGCTCCTGAGCCTTGCGGAAGGGACTGCGATGGTAACGGACACGGTCTACGAAGGCCGGTTCCGCTATCTCAATGAGCTCATCAAAATGGGCGCAAAGGCCCGCTGGGAAGGGCGAACAGCCGTCATTACAGGCGTTGGGAGCCTCTCAGGGGCGGATGTTGAGGCATCGGATCTTCGGGCAGGGGCGGCAATGGTGCTTGCAGGTCTGGTTGCCCAGGGAACGACCCGGGTTTTCTCTGTCCATCACATAGACCGGGGATACGAGTGCTTTACGCAGAAACTAGCCTCTGTGGGAGCGGATATTTGGCGCGAAGATGAGTTCGGTAAGAGAGTGGAGGCGGTGTGAAGATTCGACTGGTTCAGGAGATAGGAATCGACTTGGGCACGGCCAATATTCTGGTCTATCAGCGCGGTAAAGGAATTGTCCTGCGGGAGCCCTCCGTAGTGGCCATTGATAAAACGACCCGAAAGGTCAAGGCAGTGGGGGAGGAGGCGCGACTGATGTTGGGGCGAACTCCTGGTAACATTATCGCAATCCGCCCGATGCAAGATGGCGTGATTGCGGACTACTCCACCACCCGCGAGATGCTACGCGCCTTGATCAGTAAAGTGGTAGGGCGTCGGGGGCCCTTCAAGCCACGTGTTCTGGTGTGTGTGCCCGCCGGTGTCACGAGTGTTGAGAAGCGTGCCGTCCTGCAGGCGACCGAGGAGGCTGGTGCAGGCGTGGCGGCCACCATTGAGGAAACCATGGCAGCGGCGATTGGGGCAGGGCTGCCGATTGCGCTTCCTGGGGGCAATATGGTGGTGGATATTGGCGGTGGCACCACCGATATCGCCGTCATCTCTCTCGGGGGAATCGTGGTGAGCAAGAGCCTGCGCGTCGGTGGCAATAAGATTGATGAGGTCATCATTCGGCACATTAAAAACTCCTACAATCTTATGATCGGTGACCGGACGGCAGAGGACATTAAGATTCGTGTAGGGTCTGCGTTCCCGCTGGAGCAGGAGCTTCGGATGGAGGTCAAGGGCCGCGACTTAGTGGCCGGGCTCCCCAAGACCGTCGAGGTGACCAGTGATGAGATCCGGGAAGCGCTGGCCGAGCCTATCTCACAGATTGTGGATCGTGTTAAAGCCGTTCTGGAGCAAACTCCGCCAGAGCTCTCCTCAGATATTATCGAGCGTGGGATGATGCTCACAGGCGGTGGGGCGCTCTTGCGGGGGCTGGATCGCCTGCTGGCTTTAGCGACCGGGATTCCTGTGCATGTGGCCGATGATCCCCTGTCATGTGTCGCCATTGGCACCGGGCGCGCTCTGGAGGAATTCGATGCCATCCGCAGCAGCCAAAATATCAGTGGGAGCTACGAGTAAAGAGATTAGGGACTTAGGTATGCAAAAAGACGAACATAACCATAGTGACGGTCGGCAGAGTAAAGCGGTGCCCGGATACCAACCTGCTCAGTCCGTGACGCGCTACGAGGCGGTAGTGATTTTGTTTGAGATGCTTACCCATGTCGAGGCCTCTGTGGCACAGCCACGTCGTAGCAAACATGAGGTTCAGCCTGGTCGAAAGAGTAATCTAGCACCCAACCCGAGCAAGGCGAAGAACTACCCAGACGTCCCCGGCAACCACTGGGCGAGCAAGAGCCTTGTCGGGCTGAGCATGCGGGGAGTCTCGCTGGTAGAGGCCCCCCGATTTAGTGGTGAACAAGCTATCACCGGCAATGAGCTTGCGCGCTGGGCGGAGGGGTTTTCCGCGTGGATTGAAGGGCGTCCTGCTACCGTAAAGTCCGTGACAGAGCTGGTGCAGGCGGGCTACCTGCCGCAGACATCCCCGCTGGTGAAGAAGGCAGATAAGGCCATCACCGCTCAGGAGACGACGCAGCTTCTTGTAGGAATGATTGCTCGCTCTCTGGAGAAGGTGACCACCATGTCGCCCGACTCACGCTTCGCGAAATAATCAGCGGCCCAGGCGCTGAATCTGAGGTGTGGTTTCCTCGACGGTAGTCCGGACGCGCCACTCCGGGGCCAGAGTCTGGACAAGTTCCTCTTGTGCTGCCACGACCGATGCGGCATCTTGCGCGACGCGGTTGACGGAGTCGGCGAGCTCCTGGATACGACCTGTCGCCACGCTCTGGGACGCCTGGGAGTAGGAGGGGAGCGATGTGCGCAGTGCCCCGATCTGCCGGTAGACTTCCTCACGCAGAGTCCGGGTACGTCGTGCCAGCTTGGACGCGTTCTGAAGTGCTCGCGCCCGCCTGACTGCCGCCTCAGCCTGTCGGTGCAGTGATTCCGCGATTATCTGATCCGTCTCACGCTTGGAGCGGAAGAGAAGTCCTTCGGCATCGGCGACCAGCTCTCGAATCTCGTCTTCATCTATGGGGGCGGTGGCGGGAAGCGCAGCCACGGCATCACTGAGAGTTCGGATCGTGTCGCGCAGCTCCGCTTCGGCCTCCACCTGAGAAACACTCAGCGCCTGCACTTCCGCCAGAAGCTCAAAGTACGCATCTTCCAGGGTGTGTTTTTGGGGTAGTTGGGGCAGCGGCTGGCCCAGGAGTGTTGAGAAAATCGTGTCCAGAACCGTCGGTATTGCCACAGTCTGGGTGCGTTGTGGCCGAAGCCGAGCCAGCTCCGCCCCCGTCACGGGGGTCTCATAGAGCTGTTTTTTTCGCATCCGGGGCAAGAAGAGCACGATTGCACCACTGGAAAGCGCTCCGACAATCAGGCCCATCACCGGGTTGTTGTTGATGACTCCGACACCGATGCTGGTGGCCGCAGCCACACCACTTGACCGAAGGGTCTGTCGTCGCTCCGCTTCGGGATCCGTGGTTCCTCCACGCTGTCTAATGAGTGCCCCTCCCAGAGTCTTACCCAGATCATTGGGCTTCAGGTTCACGAACTAATCCCTACTTTCTGAAGCTGTGGTGTGTCCAGCTCGGCTCTTGCCGTCGCTAGAGCATCCGCTTCCCGTGCTACGCCGCGCGCAACACTTGCGACTTGCGCCAAACTACCCACGTCCGCTCCCGTTACACTCGTTGAGCCAAGCTCTAGTCGCAGGGCTTCGAGCTGTGCTTGGAGTTCTTGTCTCAGCAGGCTATTGCGCCGTAGGAACGTCGCCGATTTCTCCATAGCACTGGCGCTTCGCTCCAAGGCATCCGCCCGTCGTTCCAGGGACTCCGATGCCACTCGATCTGTCTCCGTAAGTGCCTGTTGACGTAGTCCTTCCGCCTCGCTTCGCAAGCCCTCCGTGTTCCGATTCGCAGTTTCTGCCGGAGCCGGAGGGAGGCGATCCAGCGCCATACCAAGCACTTTAATGGCCTCTTTCAGCTCTTTTTGGGCGGCATCAGGGAGACTTGGTTGGTCAAGTGCTTCTCGAATAAGCAGTAGATAGGAACGCTCTAACTCGTCTTCTTCTTGTGCCAGGAGGGTGTCAAGTTCGTGGGCATTGAGAGGGGTTTTCCCCCAGCGACGCACCAGATTCCCAGGTAAAAATGTCGCGATCCCAAAGCCGGTGAGCGACATCGCCCCGAAAATCCCTGCCATGATAAGCATCTCCGGGCGCTGTCCTGCCTGAGCCGCCATCAAGAGTGCAGGGAAGCCGAAACCAAATCCCCAGCCTCCCCCCAGCCCACCTGCGATTCCGTAAAGCGGTCGGCTCGCGCTATTGACCGCAGTCTGGGCAGCCTCTCCTGTCAGGCCCGTTTCCTTGGCCCACATCCGCGAGAGAAGCGTGGACTTCCCTACGGGCAGGAGCGCATTGTGCAATCGTCGTGATGGGCGCTGGCTGGCATTGACTTGCGCGGCACGCATCTGAAACAGTGCGATGGCGCGGCTGTCGCCCAGGTCGGCGGGAGTGAGTTCCATAGTCGGATTTCTAGCGTCGTGTGAGCACAACCACCAGGACAAAGAGAGCGGCGATCCCACCAAGCACCAGGACAAGAGGGCTGTACCAGCTCACGAACTGAAAGATGAAGAGGGCCAGGGCTGCAAAGATCCCGAGGATCAGCCCAATACGAGCCGCGCTAGAGGGATTGCCTTGCTTGTTTGTCGAGCGGGCAATGAGGTAGACCAGGAAGGGAAGCATGAAAATGCAAATCAACAACCCGACTCCCATCACGATCCACTTGTCTACCAAACTCTCGACAACAAAGACATAGTTATCCGATTCATTGGAGGGATAGCGAGTCTTGAGGCCTTTCTCATTCTCGACTTCAAAGAAACTTTTATGATCTCCCTTGGCAAAGCTATTAATTTCCCACGTGAGTTTTAAGCCACTTTCTGTATTTCCACTTAGCTCTTTGGAGGGAAAATTGGGTTCACCATCGCCGGAGCGGTCGTGGAAGGTCGCGCTCTTGAGGGCATAACCATCCGGGTCTTTATACTCCATGTGAAGGGTGTACTTTTCCCCAGCGCGGTAGAAGCTCTTCAGATCCTCGGTCGGTTTCAGCTCAGGCTTTGCCAGGGAGGGCAACGCTAGCGCAAGAGCGGCGCTGAGCAGGCAGAAAAGACGGGTCAATCTCACAGTTTTCCTCTAGTTTTCGTTTCAGATCGTTTGGTTTGGGTTGCTGAACTTCAGCCGGGACTCTTTCACGAGCGCCCCATTGCTATCTAGGATGCTCACTCGAACTTCGTCGCCGTAGCGTAGGGGCGATGATTTCTCCAGCGGCATGCCATTGTGGTAGACACGGGCTTTTACTCCAGGTTGCGGTTCGAGCGTAAATTCACCGCGCCCGCCTTTGACAGTGGCGATGACTTCTTTTGTACCCGCGATAGGATAGGCATCTAGAGCTGCGGAGCCACCTTCGCCACCGAGGCGCAGAACGGTATTGCCACGCACGTCAAAGTCACGTGGTGCTCCCGTGCCCACGACGCGCAGGGGGAGGGGTTTTGGGCGCAAAATCGTAAAGAGGACTCCAAGCACGGCAACACTACCCACACCGAGCAGGAGTGCCCATGGGAACTCATCGGGTTTTGACTTGGGAGTCGAAACCGGAGAGCTTTGTTGTGTCGGCTCCGGGGTGGCGACGATAGCTTCTTTCGTCGCTACTTTAAAGCGCTCTTTGGGGCGGCCTGAGGGGAGAATCTCCACCCCAATCCCAAAGGTCTTACCCTCGCTGCTCGTCATCCACGCAAGCTGCGACTCGTAGTCCTGGTTCTCGGGGGTGAGTGGGTAGGTCTCTAGCTTGCCTGGTGTGTAGTATTTCTGGTACTCGGTGTAGGCAGTGGGGGTGTTCTTGGGCGGATCGTTGAATGAGTCCGTCAGGATCACAATAAACGGTGCCTTGCCCGAGGCCCTGGCTAGCTTGAGCGCCTCATGGTGCGGCTGACGGATATTGGTGCCTTCGCCGGGCTCGGGCTTGAGTGGAAGCTGATCCATGAGCTTTCTCCGTGCCGCTGGAGTGCTTGGGGTCTCGTCAAAGATTTTCTTGTAGCCCGCTCCAAACGTGTAGAGTACTACTTGGTCCCCATCGCTCAGGCTGTCTTTTATTAAAGTTCCTGCCGCATAACGCATCTTACGGTTGTAGTCGTCCACTTTCATTGACTCAGAGACATCCATAATCAAGACAACGCACTTAGGGCTTTTGACTTTGAGATCCGTGATGATATCTCCCAGATCTACCTGCGCCAGAGCGGGGAGAAGCGCCGCGAGAGCGGCTATGAGGGTAAGTGAAAATCGAAGCATCCGCACAATGTCCCTATTGTACCGGATAGGACGCATGCGCGGCGGCTTTAGTTGCGCCTGCCTCTTGCCGAGAGGGTGAGAAAGCGATACAATCGCCCGGTTTCCTCAGGCGCTTTTAAAACGCGGGAAGCCAGGAGAGCCCGAAATGTCGGACGGTTCCAGTCACCAACAAGAAACACCCATGAAAGAAAATGCGACGGACGAAGGCTTAATGCCGTCGCGACGGACGACACGCTCTTAAGCTTCTAAAGCGACAGGGCGCTGATGCCCGTCGCGACTTCTCAAAAACCTTCTTTCCCGGCTGCATGATGAGGATACCTCACATGATCCGGATGGAAACACTCGAAAAAAACACCGAGCGTCTTGAGGACGGTCTGCGCAGTGTGCTACGCACTCCCGACGATGCTCCGCTAATCGCGCTCCTCGACGGCTACCACCCGGCGGATATTGCCGAGGTCATGGAGCGCCTCGACGATGACGAGTCCATTCGTCTCTTCCGCGTTCTCGACTCGGATCGTGCTGCGGAAGTGCTCGATGAGCTCGACTCGGACACGGCACGCTACCTCCTGGATAACGAAGTTCCCGAGCGCATCTCCGTTCTGCTGGGGCTCTTGCCCGCAGACGATGTCGCGGAGCTTGTCTCTGAGGTAACGACCCCGGAGAAGCAGGAATCGCTTCTCACAAGCCTGGCGCGCCAGGACCCCGAGGATGCGCAGGATGTGCGGGATCTACTCGCCTTCAAGCAGGGCACCGCCGGTCGTCTGATGACCGATCGGTTCGTCAGCCTGTCGCCCGGTCAGAGCGCGGAGTCGGCATTTGCGACGCTCCGAAGCTTTGCCGACGAGGCGGAGACCTTTAACGCTCTCTACGTTCTGGAGGGCAAGCGCTTGGTAGGTGTGCTCTCGCTGCGCGATCTGCTGCGCGCAAAGCCCAACCAGCTCCTTAGTGAGCTTATGATTTGCGATGTGGTCTCGATACCGGCGGACTTAGATCAAGAGGAAGTGGCACGGCTTGTCACCAAGTATGATTTCACGGCGCTCCCCGTGATCTTGCCCAATGGCACGATGGCGGGAATCGTCACGATTGACGATGTCGTAGATATCTTGCACGAGGAGCAGACCGAGGACCTTCTTAAGCAGAGCGCTATCTCTGCCGAGCCGGGAATGCGTAATCTGTCCTACTTCTCTGTACCGATCTGGCGGGTCGTGCGCTCACGGGTAGGCTGGCTAATGCTACTGTTTGTCGGCGGAACACTGACGAGCGAAATTCTTCATACAGCCGATGAACATTCCGTCTCACCACTGGCTGCCTTTATTCCGCTTCTCACCGGAACCGGGGGCAACACCGGAGCGCAGAGTGTCTCCACCATAATCCGCGCGATTTCCGTGGGTGAGGTGCGAGGCCGTGATCTCTCTCGTGTCCTGCTCCGCGAGCTTATGGGCGGGCTTCTTCTCGGGGTGCTCCTAGGAGCCATTGCGCTTGTCTGGGCGCGGCTGCGCGGCAATCCTCTGGATCTCAGTCTGGTCGTGTCATTAACAGTGGTTGCGGTCTGCACCTGGGCAAATTTAATGGGATCACTGATTCCGATGGCAGCTCAAAAGCTAAAAATTGATCCGGCCCTGGTCTCAGCGCCCTTGATCTCGACACTCGTGGATGCAACGGGGCTTTTGATTTATCTGAATATCGCCCGGCACCTGCTGCACTAAACTCAAAAGCGCCCGGCGAGCCCGATGATGTCATCTACGGGGGAGCCATCGTGGTTCTGATCAAGAAGGTTGCCAACCATTCCCATCAGGCCGCTGGCAGCAGGCTGCGCTTGCTGCTGTTGACTGCCGCCGCCACCGAGGAGCATTCCCGCGAGGCCCATCACATCGAGGCCCTGCTGTTGCTTCTGCTGACCGAGATAACCCATTACGATTGGTGCGAGCATTTGTAGCAGCGCACCGCCGTTGGCACCACCAAGGCTCTGGCCCACCACATTGCTAATTTGGTTGGTCTGCCCACCCAAAATATGCCCAAGAATTGCGGCACCGGATCCGTCTTGGTGACCGGAGATCGCGCCACTGAGATTGTCGAGGATACTACCGTCGTGATCGCTAGCGAGGGCAGTGTCGAGTGCCTGTGCACCATCTTCGTTTTGTGCATTACGCGCCAGTGCGCCCAGAAGAATCGGCAGTGCGGCCTGAATACCGTTTTGTGCTGTGCCTTCATCTACACCAAGCTGCTCTGCGATCTGTCCGACCGCGCCACCACTGAGCTGTCCCATTAAACCCTGGAGAAGAGTGTCCATTTATTACGTTTTTCCTGTTGATTTGTTGATTCTAGCAGTTGATTCTAGCAAACATCTTGCCAAAATTGGGACAGTAAAAAGTGTCAGGAAGTTCCAAACAAAGTGGGTAAGAGGGGACTCGAACCCGCAGACTCCCGGCTCGCTAAAAGGCGTGTGCATAAATTTTCAATGAGTGCTTTGCCCTGAAGTGCATCGTACCAGCGCTGAGGAATACCTGAGAGGCCGCAGGCAAGCCCGGCGATTCCGCCCGCGACGCAGGCTGTTGTGTCGGTGTCGTTGCCGAGTGCGACGGCGGCTTTCACAATGTCCTCGTAGTTGCCCGCACTCTGGACTTGGTGGGCGGAGCGCAGGCAGTCCACGACATAGCCGCCGCCTGTGCCGGGGATATTATCCAGAGGCCGGACAGAGAACTCTAGCTGCTCGCTATAGGAGCCGTTTGGTGTGTAGTAGGCGGTGAGCGTGGCAACGGCTTCCAGCCAGGGATTGAGCGAGTCCG
Organism: Armatimonas sp.; assembly: GCF_043757465.1. Classification (GTDB taxonomy): domain Bacteria; phylum Armatimonadota; class Armatimonadia; order Armatimonadales; family Armatimonadaceae; genus Armatimonas. Next base: position 54,534 of record NZ_JAYVPL010000023.1, on the reverse strand, counting down.
CGAGAATATTTCTAGCCCAGAGGCAGTAGAGTGCGCAGCAGACTTGGGCACGCGGGTGCCCGTGGGTGATGCTAGACTGCAAGTGGGAGTCGCGGATGAGGTCATCGTCGGTGCCGGTGTGCCAGAGGGCGAGGGGAAGTGCACGCATGAGTGAACCGTTGCCGTTAGCCATCTCATCGGTCCGACCGGCGGCATGCGCGGGCGTTCCACGTATCAGCTCGCGGATGGCGTCGCCCGTCTGGATGCCGCAGTCGAAAACGCGCTGGTCTGGGGTGTAGGCGGCTTCGTTGTACCACGCGACAATGCGCCTGCCGAAATCGTCTAAGTTTAGCTCGCCACAGGTGAGAAGCGAGTCGAGTAAGGCCAGCGCCTGTGCGCCATCATCGCTCCAAGTGCCTGTGGGAGTTCGGCCATGCGCACGGTTGAAGCCCGGTGGGGGCTGCATCTCTATCTGATCCAAGGGCGGGATCGTCTCCGGGCGGTGGAACTCGTAGGGAACGCCCAAGGCATCGCCGATGAGAAGGCCGTAGAGACCGCCGGCAAGTCTGTCTTTCAAGTCATTCATACAATTAACGTATCACAGACAATAAATACCTGTCAAGAGGCAGGTATAATGCGGTATGCAAGAAACCTCTGCTGACCCTGCCGTGAAAACGGAGCTGGCCCGCTGTTTTGCCACCCATCATGCGCTCAAGTCCTTCGCGGTTGACGTTCGCGTGACATCGCGTGGTGTGCCGATGTTGCGAAGTGTGCCGATGTTGCGAAATGGAGTCGTGCAGATTGCTCTGGAGCGCCCCGGGCGGCTACGCATGGAGGCGCAGGGAGCACTGCGTGAGGCGGGGATATGCCTTTTGGTCGCGAGTAGCAACTATATCTACGAGGCACTCTCGCCCGCTAAAACCTACCGCGTCAAATCCATACCCGCAGATGGTGACGCATTGACGTATGGGCTCCAAAATAACGAGATCCTTCCCCTGCCTTTCTTCTCACAGCTCCTGGTGGATAAAGACGGGCTAGAGGCACTTTTGAAAGAGTATGCAACGGTGCAGATGGCACGTGAGACGGTGATTGGAGCACCGGCACAGCGGGTATTTACGCTGGAGAGAGAGAGCCGTCGGGTCATACTTCGCTTTGACGAGAAAGCGGGGCTTTTGCGCCAGGCCATTTTGACACAAGGAAATATCGAGATTCGTGAGGACTACCGAGGCCTGCGAGTCAACCCGCGCTTACCCGCTGATCTCTGGAGATTTGTGCCACCCCGTGGCTTCCGTGACGAAGATGCCCAAGGAGCCGCAATCGGATGAGACAAGTAGACCCAGCCGCAAGCATGCTCCTGGATCGCTTAGTGGCAGCACACCAGGCGCTCTTCTCTTTCTCCGCCGATGTGAAAGTGGAGGCGGTCAGCGATGCACGAAACGAGACCACTCTGGCGTCTGTTGTCTACATGAAGCCCAATAAAGCACGGGTGGAGCTCAAGCTCGCTCAGGGCGCACGTATTGTCTCCGTTTGTGATGGGACGACCCGCCTCTATGCCGATGGGAAAAAGCACCAGAAAGTCAAGGCGGAGTCCGGGGAGAAAGCCATCATCGAGACTCTCTCACAGACGGGTCTCTTGATTGCCCCGGTCTTTCTCTATTTAACGTCGCGCTCGGCACCGGTTCACACTCTTCGACCGGGGGCGACGAAGGTCTTGGGATTCACCACGCCTACCACTCTGGATGGTGTCGTTGTGGATGTGGTCGCCGCTGATATTGAGACCAAAGACGGCAAGGCACGACTTGTGTTCTCGATAGGCAAAGACGACCGTTTGCTTCGTCGGCTGGAGATCAATACCAGCAACCAGCGCCAGAGTCTCTCTCTCGTGGAGAGCTATACCAATGTCAAGGCTAATCCCAAGCTCGATAAAAAGGCATTTCTCCTGGTCCCATGATCACTGCGCTCTCCGTGAAGGGGTACCGATCCGTGCGGGACGCGTGGCTGGAGCTCGGGCCGCTGAGTGTGCTCACCGGACCCAATGGCTGTGGAAAGTCCAATCTCTACCGGGCGGTCTACTTGCTCCATGCGGCGGCGGCGGGCAACCTCGCTCGCGCACTCGCCGATGAGGGCGGGATGCCATCGGTACTCTGGGCGGGGCCACGCAAGCGCCAGGAATTGCGTGAGCTGACACTTGGAGTACGGCTCACAGGCGGATTCGCCTACACGCTCACGGCGGGACTACCAGGCCCCAATGAGCTGCCCATGAACCTGGGATTTTTTAGCAACGACCCCCTGATCAAAGAGGAGAGCATTACGTTCGAGGGCGCGTCACTGGTAGAGCGGGGCAAGAGTGGCGTCACTCTGCGCGACGAGGCCGGAAAGCGCGTCTCGCTGCCGATGCTCTTGACGCGCAGTGAGTCGGTCTTGACACAAGTGTCCGATCCGCACCGCTATCCCTACTTAGTCAATCTGCGTGATACGCTCCAGCGTTGGCGCTTTTACCACCAGTTCCGCACCGACGAAAGTGCGCCTCTGCGCCAGCCGCAAGTCGGGACATTCACGCCCGCACTCTCGCACGACGGGCGCGATCTCGCTGCCGCTCTGGCGACGATTCTCACGATTGGTGATTCGGAGCGGCTCTACCAGACCATCCGCAGGGCGCTGGGCGGCGCGGAGCTACGGATTGAAAACGACGATCAGTCACGCTACCGTGTTCAGCTTCAAACGCCAGGCCTGCTCCGTCCGCTGGAAGCCACCGAGCTCTCCGATGGCACGCTACGCTTCTTGTGCCTTGTGGCCGCACTGCTCTCCCCACGCCTGCCGCCACTGCTGGCCTTCAATGAACCCGAGACAAGCCTGCACCCCGACCTCATCGAACCGCTTGCCGAGCTCATCGTCGAAGCGTCCCGTCGCTCGCAGCTCTGGATCGTAACACATAGTACCAAGCTGGCAGAGGCGATTGAGCAACAGTCTGGCACCGTACCCGTCCGGCTGGCTTTACGAGATGGGGAGACCGTGATTGCCTAGCGCTTGGGGATTGCCTAGCGCTTGGGGCCGTTCGGGTCGGTGTTGGGCAGAAGGCTCTTCCACAAAACCCCGAGCTGCGTTCCTTGCTGGATGTGCTGGCGTGCGATCTTGCCCTCGCCGTTGTGCCGTTTTTGGGCATCGAGAAGGCCCTTGGTGATGGTCGCTGTATCAGCAGTGAGAGGCCACTGGGCGAGAACCGCACCTTTCTGACCGAACGTGTCTGGCTCGATGGCGTAGATACCAGGGCTGGCGACGGTGATACCTGCTGCCTTCAAATCCTGCGGGGTTGCGACAGGGGCATAGGCATACTTACCAAGAAGCTCAGGAGCCCAGGCAAGCTTCACAAGCAGTGCCTCGCCGCCACCCACAGCCACGACGAGGGGCATGGAGTCGCAGGCCGCTGTGTTGAGCGAGAGGCGGAAATCGTGCATGGCAGGGACGGCGCTGGGCTCACCTTTGGCCGGATACTTTCCGGCTGACTGCTTCATCGCCTCCGCCATCTCGGCGGGGCTACGGAACGCAAACTGAGGAGATCGCCCCGGACGGGCGAGGTAGCTCTTGCCATCGGGCGTGAGCATCGCAAAGACGGTGTTCTCCAGGGTGCCCGCCCGTCCTTTGAAGATCCCCTCCAGGTACTTCACTTCGGCGGCATTCTCATAGGTGGCGGGACGGATGCAGATAAACGCACGCGACGCGTCAATGACGGGTTTCTGAGACAGGAGACTCCTGTCTGTACTTTGCTTGCCCGGTCACCAGATACCGGAGACGCCGTGGCACTCCGGGACTGCGGACATGATCAAGAGGGGGCGATTGGTGCGCTTGGCTTCCGCGAGCCCGGCCTTCAGCGTGCCGAACCACACAATGCCACCTTCGGGCCGGTACCCGACAGTGCGCTCATTTAACGAGGGAGGTTGAACTTTCATGTTTTGCAGTATGGGGCAAACTTGTGAAGGAGTCATGAAGGCGGGGGGAGGAAAAATGCCCGAAATGTCGAACCAATAGTCATGGCAAAACGTAATTCCCTTTTATTTTTAAGCGCAACAACGCTTCTCGGAGCGGCGACGCTCCTGGCAACAACGGCACCGGCGGCCTCTCAGGGCCAGAGAGCCGCACAGCCTCCCGCCTTTCCAACCTCCATTCGTCTAGGGGGGCGCGCACCGATGGCGGCGAAGACCCTGATTGGTAACAAGGGCGAAGAGTTCGGCACAAGCTGGGTCAAGCGTGGTTCGACAGAGGCAGCCGCATGGACACTGGAAGAAGACGGCGGAATGAAGCCCGATAAGACCGATATCACCAGCAAGGCAGAGTTCGGCGACTGCTTTTTGCATGTCGAGTTCAAGGTTCCGACGGGCCACGGTAACGCGGGGGTCGCGTTTCAGGGGCGCTACGAAGTCCAGATATACAACTCCTTCGGTGGCGAGCTGACCAAACAGACGGGTGCCGCCTTCTACAGCCAGAAAGCCGCCACCTTCAACGCCGCCAAACCTGCGGGTGAGTGGCAGAGCTACGACATCCTTTTCCGCGCTCCTCGTTTTGATGCGGAGGGGAAAGTGACCGAGAAGGCCCGCGCCAGTGTCTTCTGGAACGGCGTGCTTGTCCAAAACAACGAGGAGTTCAATGGCCCCACCGGAATCCAGTACGGAGATTTCAAAGGCGAGGTCAAGGTCGGACCGATTGTTCTGCAGGGCAACCATGATCTGGTGCAGTACAAGAACCTCTGGGTTATCGCGCAGTGAGTTTCCGTGCGCTCCAGATGGGCACCGCTGATCTGGAGCGTGCACAGCAGTTTTGGACCCATACTATGGGGCTGGAGGTACTTTCCTCCGGCCCTAACTGTGTCACCCTCGCTGCGGGCGAGACGCACTGGACTCTCACGCAGGCCAGCACCCCGCCTGCCATCGCGCACTTTGCTTTCAATGTCCCCGAGAATCTGTTTGACGAAGCGGTCGCCTGGCTGAGTGCGCGTACCTCGCTCCTCACTAACGCTGCGGGCGACGAGAGGCTTTTTGACTTCACGAACTGGAACGCCCACGCCGTCTACTTCACCGACCCCGACGGCAATATCGCCGAGCTGATCGCCCGCCACACACTCCCCACAAGCCGCCGCGCGAGCTTCGAGATTCTTGGTATCAGCGAGATCGGCCTCGTGACCGACGATGTTCCCGGCACCGCGACTTCACTCGGGCTTCCGCCTTACCGGCAAGGCGGCCCACAGTTTCAGCCCGTCGGTGATGAAGAAGGGCTTCTCATCATTGTCCATCAAGGCCGACCCTGGTATCCCGACAACCGCTACCCCGCCGAGCCGATTGCGTTTTCCGTCACGATGGCGGATGGCCGGACGGTTTCGTCGGAACGCTGAAGTGCCTACTTCTTCGCCAAGTATTTATCGAACCAGTCCATCAGAAGCAACGCGTCGTTCTCGATACCGGGCCAGCCGTGGCCTTTTCCGGGGCGACGCACTAAATCACACGCGACGCCTTCTTCCTTCAGCTTTGCGATAAAACGCTCGGACTGCTGAATCGGGACGAGCAAGTCGGCGGTGCCGTGGATCAGAAAGACGGGTGGGGTGGTTTTGTTGATGCCATAGATCGGCGAGAGCGTCTTGCTGAGGCGCTCAATCTCCTCAGGTGGTGTCTTGTCCGTGATCCCGAACGCGGGCCAGTAGCCTTTCAGAAAGGGATTGAGCATCGCCTTCGCGCCGTCTTTGCCGTAGTTGAGAAAGTCGGTGGGGGGATAGAAACACGCGGCGCACTGCACGGCACTCGACGCGCGGTCTATGGGATCTTTGGCAGTGGGATCGCCGGGGCCGCCGTAGGCCGCGATCATCGTGGAGAGATGCCCGCCCGCACTTCCCCCGCTGATACCAAGCTTGTCGGGGTTGATCCCCCAGCGGCTGGCGTTGGTGCGAACAAAACGCACGGAGCGGTGGATATCCTGCATGATCTCGGGGAGCGTGAACTTGGGCTGCGTGCCGTGCACGACCTGAAAGAGTGTGTAGCCACGGTCGGTGAAGGCTTTCCCCAGAGCCGGGTTAATGTCCTCGTGCCGCGAGTTCCAGCCACCGCTCACCATCCAGAGAATACCTATCCCGTTCGCCTTGGACTTCTCCGGCACAAAGACATCCATGCTCAGCGCGATGCCCTGTTTGTGGCCGTAGATCACATCCGTCTGACGGGTCTGCGCGGACGCAGGAGAGAGGAGGGCGAGGGCGGCAGCGATGCCAGAAAACATTCGTCGTGTCATGGAGATATTTTACCCGTAAAATGCCAGCGACATGCCCAATCACCTTGTTCCGCTCGATCCCCGCCACGTCCGTCTAGGCGCTGGCCCCTTCGCCGCTGCCCGTGACCGTAACGCCGCCTGGCTTCTGTCCCTTGATCCCAAGCGCCTACTGCATGGCTTCTACCAAAACGCGGGATTACTCCCCTGCGGCGAGGCGTACGGCGGCTGGGAGCAACAGAGCCTGTCGGGTCACTCACTTGGGCATTATCTCTCGGCGTGTGTGCGGCTCGCCGTAGAAGCCCCCGGGGATGACCCGCGCTTTACGGAGCGAGTCGCGCTCATTCTCTCTGAGCTAAAGCGCTGTCAAGACGCTCACCCCGATGGTTTTATCGGCGGAATGCCCGATGCCGACCGGGTCTTTGACGAGCTACGTGCGGGCGTGGTTCGTGCGCGTAACTTCGATCTCAACGACTGCTGGGTGCCCTGGTACAACCTGCACAAGCTCTTTGCGGGGCTATTGGATGCGGCACGATTGTTCGTCCCCCCCCGCCGGGCGGGGGATGGGGGGCTGGCCCTCAGCCTCGTCACCAAACTCGGCAATTGGGCGATTGAGGTGACAGCAAATCTTAATGATGCACAGTGGCAGACAATGCTTAGCTGCGAGTTCGGCGGGATGAATGAATCTTTTACCGAGCTGTATGCGCTCACGGGCGAAGTGCGCTTCCTAGAAATGGCCGAGAAGTTCTATCACTGCGCCGTCTTAGACCCGCTCGCCGACGGGACGGACTGCCTGCCGGGCTTGCACGGCAACACGCAGATTCCCAAGATCATTGGCTGCGCCCGGCTCTACGAAGTGACTGGCAACGAGAAGTACAGGCGCATTGCGGAGAACTTCTGGCGCTTTGTAACGCAGAGCCATAGCTATGTAATCGGTGGGCACGGAAGCGGCGAGCACTTTGGACCTGTGGGAGAGTTGTCGGGGCGGCTGACGAACACGACCTGCGAGACGTGCAATAGCTACAACATGCTCAAGCTCACGACGCAGCTTTTCTGTTGGGAGCCACGTGCCGAGTACGCCGACTTTATGGAGCGCGTGCGGATCAACCACATCCTTGCCAGCCAGAACCCCGCCGATGGCATGGTCTGCTACTTTGTCTCGCTGCTCTCCGGGCACTTCAAGACCTACTCCACCCCCGAGGACTCGTTCTGGTGCTGCGTGGGCACAAGCTGGGAAAACCACACCCGCTACGGCGACGGCGTTTACTTTAGGGATGCCAAGCACCGGGTGCTCTATGTCACGCAGTTTCTTGCCTCTGAGGTGCATTTACCTGAGTGGGGGCTGACGGTGCGCCAGGAGACCGCCTTCCCAGACAGCGATACCGTGCACTTCACCGTCACCGGCCCTAGCGATATTGCCGTCCGCTTACGCATGCCGTCTTGGGCAGGGTATTCGGTGATCCAATGGCAGGACATTCGCAACCAGACAGTGACCTTCCCGAAAAAACGCTCTCTGGAGCCGCTTTTCGGTGCGTCACAGAAAATAGCGCTTCTCGACGGCCCGGTGGTGCTTGCCGCCGATCTCGGAGCTGCGCCGCTGCCCGGCGATACGGATGGGGGAGAGCCGTTCAATGCACAGATTCCCTCTGCGCCGGTGCTTCTCAATCCCAAAGCCCGGACGTTTGAGCGTGAGGGCATTGCCTTGGTGCCGTTCTACCAGCTCCACGGGCATCGGCAGTGCGTCTACTTTGACACCTTCTCGCTCAAGGACTGGAAAGCACAAGAAACTACCTACCGCGCCACCGAAGCCCGGGAGCACGCAGAGCGAACCAAGCTCCTCGATACCTTCTCGCCCCATCAGATGCAGCCGGAGCGCGACCATCACTTCACCGGCGAGGGCTTTATCGGCGGCGAGCGCAGCGCCTGGAAGTTCCGCCAAGTGGAAAAAGAAAACGGCTGGTTTTCATTCACCTTGCGTAGCCTGCCCGATACTCCCGTAGAGCTTGTCTGCACCTGGGGGCCACCACAAGAGGGCGATGTAGAATTTACCGTCGCAGTGGAGGGCGAGCAGATCGCTGCCCCAGCGCTCGTTCTTGAAAAGCACCGACACATAGTCGAGACCTATACGCTCCCCGAAGGTCTCACGCAAGGCAAAGAGCAGCTCACAGTGCGTGTGATTGGCCCCAGTGCGCCACTCTTTCTAGCGAAGCTCCAGAAGTGCCTATCGTAACGCACAAAGGCCCCGGAGCCAGCGGCTCCGGGGCCTTTGTGCGTTTGTCACGAGGGCTACTTCTGGAGCTTGTCCAGTCCGATACCCGCGCTGTCGTCAAATAGGACTTTTTTATCCGACCCGTTGATGTCTTCTTTGGTCAGCTTGAGCTTCAAGTAGAGCATCTGCTGGCCGAGCTTAACATCCGACCGGAGGTAGCGCTTGTCCTTCAGGCCCTCCCCATTCCAGCCTAGGCGGTCTTGAACAAAATCCGGGGCGCTCCGTGGGCTAAAGGAGACAATCAGGTCGTAGAGGTCGGTCTTGAAGCCGTACATCTTCGGATCCTTGCTCATGTCCAGTTCGCGATTTTTGCCAAACTCACTCAGTGCAAGCTTGTCCTCTGTCGCCACTAGGATCTTCTTTGTCTCAAGCTGAGCCATACGCGCTGGGTCAGACTTAAGCTCACTCAGAAGCGCTGGGAGATCTGCCAGGGTGTAGAACTTCTTCTGGTGCGTCATCGGGGGGAAGATGAAGGTCACCAGTTGGAGCTGACCTATGGGGGAGATCTGTCCCGATGCCAAGGCTTGCGCCGCCGAGATTCCCTTAGGCGCACTGGCTTGATCCTTGTAGGAATAGATCCCCGCACGCTCCAGGTTTTGATCGCCTGCACCGCCAGGGTTGAACTGATAGGGCGTTCCCTTCAAAGTTCGTCGTCCCCCGCGTGAGCTAAGCGAGTCCTGCATGATGGTCAAGTCATCGGACACTTCGAAGCTAAAGTTCTGGGAGTCCGGCATGACATAGCCTGCATTTTGCAAGCGAACATCAACACGGGCTCCGTCAACGGGGCCATCCATGACAATTCCGCTAGAGATCGTGGCGGACTTAGGATCACCTTTGTCATCGAAGCTGAGATCGTCGTACTGATCTTTCAGGCATCCGACCAGGTTCCAGCTTCCTTCGACTCTCAGAACACGGGGGCGAATCCGAGTGACTTTAACCCCCAAACTTGCCTCTACGAGGCCTAGACGCGCGATGTCTCTAGGACGGCAGTAGCTACGGACTTTCATGATACGGAAGTTTTTCGACGCATTGTTGTAGCCCTGGCGGTTGCGGCTCTCAATGTCTTCCTTGCCTGCGACACCCTTGGAGGCATCCCAGAGTACCTTGTGTCGCCGCATGGCATCTGCCCAGGCAGCAATCGCCCCCTCGGGATCACCAGAGCGCTCGACACAGTGGGCGAGCAGGTGCTCTATTTGGTTGATATCGTGATTAGGATCGGCATCGCGCCCGGCTTTGTAAGCATCCGCTGCCAACTTGAAATCTTTCACCTTGTCAAAAAGGTTCCAACCCTTTTCTTTATAGAGGTCAAAGACCGTGGAATTCGCCGCGATTCCCTCATTGAGCAGGGCAAGACCCACCGGCAAGTAACGGCGATCCGAGCGCTGGTCGGTATCGGTGAAGTTGTACATCAGGTGCCAGGCACCCGTCGCGTAGACATCCAGCCAGTTGGGATCGAGCCACGTGATCAGGCGCAGGAGTGGCAGGATCGCATCGTAGTTGCCCGAGTGGAAGAACGAGTCCGCGCGCACCCAGAGCAGCCCCGCGATCACCTGCCGGAAGCCCGAAATCGCAGCGAGGGAGTACTCGAAGGGCAGCCCCCCCGTGGACTTGATCATTGAGGGCGGCTCGACTGCGGGTTGGCGGCGGAGCGGGTCAATCCTGGCCTGAAGAAGGCCCTGGACTGCCAGCAGTGCCAGTGCACCGGCGGCGAGCTTTGGGTTACCTCGCACCGCATCTAGGAAATTTTTCATCATCACACCTCGCGCCGATCAAAGACCAGGATGGAGAGAATCAGTAGCACTGTGGCATAGACCACCGCGTAGATACAGTTCTGTGTGAGCAGTACCGCCTCGGACTTCACCTGCACATTGGCCTGCACAAGCGGGTTGGTGTAGTTAAAGTTGCCAAAGTTAGGCACGAGGTAGTGCACCGCCGTGAAGAACCCTTTCGCCAGGACATTTTGCGTGTTCTTCGCCAGATCCAATGTAAAGCTGGAGAGGTTGCCCACGATAAACATAGAAAATGTCAGGAAGAAGTTCACCAAGGGCGACAGGAATGTGGAGAAGAAGATCGCCAGTGCACTCAGCAGCGCCATCTGCATGTAGATCATCAACACGCCCTTGAGCATGTTCAGCGGGCCGAACAGACCCTCTGCGCCACGCTGTTTGAGGGCGATTGCGATCACAAAAGCAAGCCCCATCAGTCCAACATTGATGAAGATGGTGCTGGCGGCGCCAAAGTACTTGCCCAGCAGGAACTCTGGGCGACGGACGGGCTTGGAGAGGATAGTGTAGATCGTGCGGCGCTCGATCTCAGCGGGGATGAGGTTGATCGAGAGGATGACGGTGATCAGCAGCGCCGCCATTGAGATAATCCCAAGGCCCATGCCTTTGACGAGCGTTAGCTCCTGGCGGGGGGCGAACTGCTGGAATGCGAAGGTGAGGACCAGCATCGCAAAGCCCACCATGAGGAAGGCATTGAGAACTTTCTTGCGTAGGGCTTCGCTAATTGTATTTCGTGCAATAACAAGGGAAGTATTCATTTATTTATCCATCAAGTCCTTATACTTGTTCACGGTCGGTTTGGCATCGCTGCCCTCGACGGTGCGGTCGCCGGTGGACGCCAGACTTCCGGTGGCTGCATCAATGCGCTCACCGACGATCTCGACAAAGAGATCTTCTAGACGGCGTTTCTTGGGAATGACAGAGAAGACATCCCCCTTTGCGCTCCGGATGGTATCGAGAAGTCCGCCGACATCCGAGTTCGGGATGGTGATCGTCAGCTTGTCATCAAAGGTCGTGCTTGCCAGGTTCCCTAGCTTGCCGGTAAGCTCCGCCGACGGCTTTGCAACTGTCACCTCTACCCGCTCGCCGCCCAGAAGCTCGTCCATGGTGCCAATGACCTGGAGCTTGCCCTTATGGATAATCGAAGCACGCCCACAGACCATCTCGACATCCTCAAGCTGGTGGCTGGAGAGGAACATTGTCTTGCCTTGCCGCTTGAGATCCAGCATCAGGTCGCGAATATCACGACGTGCAATGGCGTCCAGACCCGAGGTTGGCTCATCGTAAAAGAGGAGATCCGGGTCGTTGATCAGGCTCTGAGCAATACCGACGCGCTGGCGCATTCCTTTGGAGAACTCCGCGACACGTTTGTTGACATCGCTCTTGCCACCCAGCCCGACAAAGTCCACGAGCTCGGCGGCTTTCTTTTTGGCGTCTTCGTACTTCATGCCAAAGAGCTGCGCATAAAAAGTCACGATCTCAAGAGCGGTCATGTGCTCGTAGAAATAGGGCGACTCAGGAAGATAGGCGATCTTGTGTTTTGCCTCGATATCCCCGGCGGGTTTTCCCAGGACATAAGCTTCTCCCTGCGTGGCGAAGATCAGCCCCAGCAGGATTTTAATCGTGGTTGTCTTTCCGGCGCCGTTGGCGCCCAGGAAGCCAAAAACTTCGCCTTCTCCCACCGTCACGGAGAGGTTGTCCACTGCGTTGACTACCTCGCGCTTCAGGGGGACAGGGTACTGTTTAGTCAGGTTTTTAATTTCTATGGCTGCCGCCATACGAAAGCTCCTTATGCGAAGCGAAGTGCCCTGTCGTTGGGCCGCGCCGCTCCACGAGTGCGTTTGGGAATGTTTTTGTTATAAACGATGACGAGGAGCGACGCAAGAAACGTGCCCCCGAATTAGTACGGATAAGCCAGAGAGAATGTTCCCATTCAGGCCGCAGAAGTTTACCGCTTCGCTCTCCTAATGTCAAGCAAAGATGCAAGTGACTTGCAAATAGCGACGGGACAGGTTCCCATAATGATAACTTGGCTCACTTCCAAAAAGCTTGCGAGATTTTTAAGGCAAAGTGCAACGGTTTCCGCGACAGTCTGCGCCTCGAGACTGTTCTCCAGTGAGAGAGAAAGCACCTGCAGCGTATCCGTCTTCGTCTCGCGCTTTAAGTCCACTCTTCCAATGAGCCTGTCGCCCAGAAGTATAGGCAGAACGTAGTAGCCCCACTTGCGTTTTGCCGCCGGGACATAGACCTCCCAGGTGTAGTCAAAGTCAAAGATCTCGCGGTTGCGCTGCCGGTCGTAGATCAGCGGATCGAGGGGGGCTAATAACCTTCCATGTGCGCAAGGCACCTGAGAAGAGGGAGGGGAGAGATGCAAAATGTCTTCGATGAGGCAGTACCAGGGCTTGGTGAGTCCCTCTATCTCCACTTTGCAAAACGCGCTCTCGCCGAGCGTTGCAAAATCGTCTCGCCGGGGGCGAAAGAGCGCTTTTGCCTTGAGGCGCTTGCGGGCAAGATAACGCGCTGTCTCTTCCGGTTCCGGGAGCGTGGCATCGTCGGCGTGCCACTGTGCCAGCTCCGGGGCGACACGCTCCAGGCGATCAAAGTAGCGCTCAAAGTTCTTGCGGTGCGCAATCCCGAGCTTCCCGTGTAGCCAGAGCTTCTCCGCCACCTGCGAGATCACGGTGGAGCGCGTCCCCCAGCCGGAGAGCATGTGTCCGAAGTCATTTCCATGACGGCGCGTCGAAAGCGGTCCGTGGGTGTCCAGCGCTGCCAAAAATGCCTCCGCGACGGGCTCTTCCTCGGGAAGCAACCCCTCCCAGCGCCCTGGCGTCTGTGTGCGGGCTTTCTTGCGGCGCACAAAATACGGGTAGTCGGCATGGGGAAGTGCTGCGAGATTAGGAAAATGGATCTCAAAGGCGCTCGCAGGGGAACTCTCGCTGCCATAGAGGGTGTCGGCGAGCTTTTGGGGCGTGTAGTCTTTCACGCGGGGCCACAGGATCAAATCATGCATCCGGCCACAGATCGGGATAGAGTCCTCCTGCACAAACTCCAGCCGCTGAATCGCCGCTTCGGTGTCGGGGAGGCTCTGCCAGCTCTCTAGCGCAAAGGCACGGATAAGAAACGCCCGAGCGGTTTCTTTGGGGATTCGAATCGTCTGCACCCCGCTTGATTCGTCGGTGAACGCCCGTTTTCCTTCTGGCGAGCGTTTTTAGTGTACACTAATATATGCAAAAATCTCGAGAGATACGGACTACAGGGCGCGCGATGCTCCCAGAGGAGCGCGCCCATCGTCTGGCGGTGGACATGGCGGACGCACGCGAGCTGCTCCGTCGGGTGCTGGCCGCACAAAGTAAAGATAGTGGCACGGCCCGCGAGCGGGAGACCCGCCGGGACCGAGAAAATGATCAACGTCGCCTGGAGACGCTTCTGGATCAGGCCGAACGGGACGCACGCGATTTAGAGCGAGATCTCGTGCGCCAGAGCGCTTATGCGTACTTGGAAGTGCCGCGTCTCGCCCTGCGCGACGACGAGTTCCGTGATGTCGTGGACTCCGTCAAGCGCCGTAGCTTCCCGGAGGACAAGCTCAGCACCGTGCGCCTTGCCACACGTAGCAGCTACCTCACCTGTAGCCAGCTTCGTGTCCTAGTTGGCCTATTCAACTTCAGCGAGGGAAAAGAGGAAGTGGCTGTCACCCTCTACCCACGCCTCACTGACCCCCAGCGTTTCTATACTCTGGCAGACGCCTTTCCCTTTTCCAGCACCTGGCGCAGCGTGTGCACCAAGCTAGGCATTCTTTAGCCTTCGCAGGTGATTTCTATACCAGCCCCTGTCGGGCGGCCAGGAGCGCGGCCTCGGCGCGGGAGTTTACTTCCAGCTTCTCAAAAATCTTGGAAATATGATTCTTGACGGTCTTCTCGGAGATGAAGAGCGCGTCGGCGATTTCTTTGTTGCGCATGCCCTTGCCTATCAGCCCCAGCACCTCGCGCTCGCGGTCCGTGAGGTGGGCAAAGACGGCGTTATCGGCGGCTTTCTGAGTCGTGAGTCGTCCAAACTCGGCCAGAATGCGGGTGATCAGCACGGGATTGAGTAGCGACTCACCACGCGCCACGGCGCGGATGGCGGCCAGCGCATCCTCGGGCGGGGAGTCTTTCAAAACATAGCCGAGCGCACCGGCTTTGATCGCCGCAAAGACTTTGTCATCGTCGCCGTAGATCGTCAGAATGACGACTTGCGTGTTGGGGAGCTCCTGGCGGATCGTCTCCGTGACCTGGATACCGTTGAGCTTGGGCATGCCAATATCGGTGAGGAGCACATCGGGCTTCTGGGCGCGACAGACAGAGAGGGCCCGCTCGCCATCTGATGCGGTACCGACCACCTGAATATCGTCTTCGAGGGCGAGAATCTGCGCCAGGTTCTCGCGCATCATGGTCTGGTCTTCGGCGATAACGAGTCTAATTTTTTCCACGTTTTTGTTGCTCCATTGGCTTTGAGAGGACTTGTTTGGTGGGATGGGCGGACGTCTCCGCTTTGCTGAAATACAGGAGCAGAGCGGGCAGAGCAACCCAGAGGGGAAGCAGAAGGTACAGCATGGCCCGCATCAGGCTCAGGTTTCTTAGGTAGAAATCAAGCGGCATGACTTCTTTATTCAACGTATATCCGGTATTGCTGGTGATGCGCTGGACTTCCTCTTCCAGGGCGTTGATGTGTTTGTCTGATTTCTTGAGACTGTCAGTGGCAACCTGAAGGGAGTGGGCGGCGAGGAACAGGAACACAATCAAGACCAGAGCAGCTAAACAAATAAAATAGTGCGTGGGTGTATCCGCCTTTTGAAAAGACACAGCCAGCCAGAGTGCCAAGGAGATATTCGTGATCACGAAGCTGAAGAAGCCCAAGGCGATCAGAGTGGCGTTGTGTCTCCAGTGGACATGGATCTCAAAGATCCGTCGCTCGACACGCTCAATATTGGTGTGGTGAGGAAGGAGCTCATGGTTGTGTGGCAGAGCAGCAGTAATACTCTCCTCCGAGTTGAAATAGTCGTTTGTTGTAATCACAAGGCCTCCGTCCGGTACGAGTGGGCTACCAGTGCAACATACTCCGAAAGTCCGGCATCGGCAAGGTCGTAGTGAACGGCGGTGCGCAGCGCCACGAGAGCATCGCCGACGGACTTGGCCATTCGGTCGGCGACGTACTGCGGGTAGGGTTCGCGAATCTCGGGGCTGATCACCTGTGCTTTAATCACGGCGAAGACCTGCGCGAGCCTCTCGGGAGTCTGCGCGATCTCTTTTTTGATCTCTAGCCGGTAGGCAGGGCTCCAGGGCTGTGGTTTGTAGTAGGTGGCAAAGAGCCCGTCGGTGCGCACCTGGGAGACGGCCTCATTCACAGCCTCACGCACTTCTTCACGAATCGCATCGGAGGGGGTGAGTTTCTGAATTTCCTTGGCAATCCAGTTGCGCTTGCTCTTTTGTGTCAGCCCCAGCGGCACGGGTTCGGTGTACTCATCGGTCTGGAGCAGCAGTGTCATGGTCGTGCGGTCGTCGAGCTTGAGCTGGCCACCCAGCCAGGTCTCGCCCAGATCCCGCGTGCCGTCGTACTTCACTAAAGCGACGATCTCTGGCTTAAACATTGCGGCGTGCAGCGCTTCTGCGGTCTTGTACTGCGCAAAGTTCTCGGCCAGCTCTTGCCGGAGCCCGTCGTCTCGAATGCTCAGCGCGGCGTTGAGCGAGATCACGGGCGTCAGGTGCGAGCCATCTAGGAGCACAACGGGATGGGGGGCGTTAGCAAGCAGCGAGAGCTCTAGTGTGGTCATCACGGCGCGGCAAGTGCTCCCCGTGGCATCGCCTTCGTGCGGGAGCGTTTTCTGCCATGCGGCGAACGGGGTCTCGCGCCACAGCCCCGATCCTCCCAGGCCCTCCACGCCCACAGCCACTGCCAGCGCCGTGTCCATACCCAGGCCCTTCTCCACCGCCGCGCCGCCGTCTACGGCGCAGCACGGAGGCGCAATTACCTCGGGAAGCTGCGTGGTGTGGAGTATCCGGCTGGCCAGAATCAGCTGGTGGCGCATCAGTTCACGGCGGGAGTCCACGCTCTCAAAAAGCTCCCGCACCTCGCCTGCCACCTCGGCGGCTTTGCCCAGAATTTGTCGAATAATCTGATCGGGAAGGTCGGAACCACTATCGAATGACATCACGCGGATTGTACCCTTGGTACGGTAGAAAGGCACGGTACAATAGCGCCATGGCCTTCTCCTGGAAGCGAGCGCGGCGGGCGAGTAAGCTCCGTCAGTACCGCGATGTGCGTGAGGATTTGCTACGCATGGGGCGCTATGCGCCAGCTCCGATTCGCAGTAAGGCCGCGCCGGTTCGCTTCTGTCCCCACAGCTGGACGACTCTTTGGGGCGCGGCGGCACTGGGCTACGCTAAGATCGTTAAGCGCTTTGTTGAAAACGGAGCGGCTGTCAACCAGCGCGATGAGTGGGGGCGCACGGCGCTCTGGTGGGCGGTGGATGAGCGGCGCTTTGAGATCACGGAGCGGCTTTTGGCCTTCGGTGCGAACCCTGATCAGCGCGATGAGACTGGAATTGGCCCCCTGCACCTTGCCATCCGGCGCGGCGACACGGCGCTGGTCACGCTACTCTTGAGCCACGGAGCGCGTCCCGAAGGCGAGGTGGAAGGTGACAAGCCGACCCCGCTGATGTGGGCAGTGCGACGCGGTGATGCGGCTCTCGTGGAGACACTTTTGCGTGCAGGAGCGCGCACCACGGCGCGGGATCGGTGGGGGCACACCGCGATTTTCTATGTCCAGAGTGCCACGGCGGGCAGTGTTCTGGCACTGCTCCTGGAAGGCGGGGCAGCGCCGACGGAGCGGGCGGGAGATCACGATACCCCGCTGCACCGTGCGCTCCGCGTGGGGGATGTGCGGCTCTGGAAAGCGCTCGTGCCCGGGGATGATCTGCCCGATTTTCTGCCCCTGCGTGGCCGTGCCGACGACACGCTGCTCCATGCCGCCGCAGAGGGGGGGGATCCAACACTGGTGGCCCGCCTGATAGACGATGGCACGCTGATCAATGGGCGCAACGCCTTCGGGCACACCCCACTTCTTGTGGCGCTGACAGCGGAGAATCTTCGTGTGACAATACTTCTCACCCAGGCTGGAGCAACCATTGGGTTCCTCGAAGCGATTGCAATGGGCGATGCGGCGCGTGCCTCCGAGCTCTGGCCGCGCCCGGGGACACTGCTCGATGCGCCCATCTCGGGTCTGGAAACGCCTCTGATGGGTGCGATTGCCCGAGGTCGCACTGAGCTGGTCGAGCGATTGCTGGCCGTGGGAGCCTCCCCCAATGCGGGAACCCGGACGCTGGGAACGCCCCTAGATGTCGCGGTGCTCACGGATCAGCCCGAGCTCGCGCGGCTGCTTCTGGCACGCGGGGCTGACCCGACTCTACTGCGTCACGTCACCTCGGGGGAGCTGCGCGAGCTTCTAGGAGAAATTCCGGAGCTACTGCCGCTCCAGATGGCGCGCCTGGAGCACACACGTGCGGACACCCAGGCCCTCTACGAAGCCGCCGTCGCCGGGGATGATGCCCTGCGCTTCTTGCTACTCTGCGGTGCCAACCTCAATACGCCCGATGAACAGGACGCGACGGCATTAATGCTTGCCGCTCGTGATGGCGATGCGCCTGCGGTGCAGCGCTTACTCACGTTTGGAGCCGCTCCCGCCGGTGCCTACGCCGAGGCGTTGAAGGCCGGGCGCATTGCAGTGCTCTCCCTGCTCACTCTGGATGAGGATACGGAGGAGCCCGACGGCGATGACTGATAGTTCTTCCACAATGGATCTTTCTTCCACGGAGCGCGAGCGCTATGTCCGGCATTTGTTATTACCAGAACTCGGGTTGGCGGGCCAAAAACGACTCAAGGCGGCCACGGTCGCGGTGGTCGGGGCAGGGGGGCTGGGCTGTCCGGCGCTCCAGTATCTCGCTGCCGCAGGAGTGGGCACGATTCGCGTCATTGATGACGATGCTGTAGATCGCTCGAACTTACAGCGCCAGATTCTCTACCGAGACAGCGATGTCGGGCAGGCCAAAGCCGAGGTTGCGGCGGCTGTGCTCCGGGCACAGAACCCACTGATTCTCATCGAAGCCCACCGCGTGCGCCTGGTTGCAGCAAATGCCGCTGCGCTTCTGCGCGGGGCAGACGCAATTGTCAATGGCGCGGATAACTTTCCCACCCGCTACCTGGTCAGCGATGCGAGTGTTTTGCTAGGCATTCCCCACGTCCACGGCGCGATCCATCGCTTCGAGGGCGAGGTGAGTGTCTTTCTGCCCGGTGGGCCGTGTTACCGCTGTCTCCATCCGAATCCCCCGGCACTGGGAACCGTGCCATCGTGTAGCGAGGCAGGGGTGCTGGGCGTGTTGCCTGGACTGGTGGGGACGATTCAGGCCACGGAGACACTGAAGCTGCTGCTTGGAATCGGGCTACCGCTGGTCGGGCGCTTGCTCCTGCTCGATGCACTCACTTTGCGGTTTCGCGAGCTTCGCCTGCCCCGAAATCCGGCGTGCGGGGCCTGTGGAAACACGCCAACCCTCCAGGAGCTTGCCGATAACACTGGGGTACAATGCCCCACAGGAGTAACAACGATGCGTGAGATGACGCCCACGGAGCTGAAAGTAAAGCTAGATCGCGGCGATGAATTTCTTTTGATTGATGTGCGTGAACCCAATGAGTTCGAGCTGTGCCGGATTCCGGGTGCACGGCTTATCCCCCTAAACACGATTCCCCAACACATGGGAGACCTCGATCCCGATGCGGAGATTGTCCTTCAGTGCCGCAGCGGTCGCCGGAGCGCCGACGCGCTGTTATTTCTTCAGGCGAATGGTTTTACCAACCTCTGGAACCTCAAGGGGGGAATTCTTGCGTGGGCCGACGACATTGACCCGACGATGGCAAAGTACTAAGCCCGTAGCCGGCACACCCTAACTGCACACCGCCCGGATCACAGTGAGCGCCTCAGAAATTTCGGCCCGACCGACTCCTAAATGGGTCACAAACCGGGGACGGCTACCGCTCCCCGAGCAGACGACACCTTGAGCTTTGAGCCGGGCCTTGAACGCATCGCCACTAAGGCCCGTACCCGCAATATCGACAAACACCAGATTGGTCTCCGGCCACGGGGAGAGCTTGAGCCCGGGAATTTCGGCGAGTCCTTGCGCTAGAATCTGAGCGTTTTCGTGGTCCAAGGCAAGCTGGGGAAGGTGGTGCTGGAGTGCGTAGAGCCCCCCCGCAGCAACGATCCCGCTCTGGCGCATCGCCCCACCGATGGCATGCTTCCAGCGCCGCGCAACCTCAATCGGCTCTTTGGTTCCCAGCAGCAAAGCCCCAATAGGTGCTCCCAGCCCCTTGGTCAAGCAGACCGTCACCGTGTCAAAATCGCGGACTAAGCGCTGCGCCATGGCCCATGCCCCCTCCACGCCGCCAAGCGTCACCGCTGCATTGAAGAGCCGTGAGCCATCGAGGTGTAGCTTAAGCCCGGCCTCGCGCACCGCAACCACCACATCGTCTAGCTCCGCCATTGTCCAGACTGCGCCACCACAGAAGTTATGCGTGTTCTCCACACACACCAAGCGGGTGGGCGGAAAGTAGGGGCCGCTGGGACGAATTGCCGCCCTCACCTGGTCCCCTGTGAAGACTCCCCGCTCACCCGTCACCACATCTAGCATCACCCCGGAGAGTACCGCCGGAGTACCGCCCTCGAACAAGCGAATATGACACAGCTCGTGGCAGATCACCGAATCGCCCGGCTGCGTGTGAACCTTCAGCGCAATCTGATTGGCCATGGTTGCCGAGGGTAAAAATAGTGCCGCTTCTTTACCAAGCTTCTCCGCTAGAAAGTCCTGGAGCGCCTGCACGGTCGGGTCTTCCCCAAAGTGATCGTCCCCAACCTCAGCCGCCGCCATCGCCGCCCGCATCGCCGCCGTCGGCTTGGTTTTGGTATCCGAGTACAGATCAATCATGTGCCAAACTCTTCCATTTCTTTGGGGATGCTGTAGCTACGAAAAGGCCGCGCGTAGCCCGATGGGCAGATCATGTTGTACTGGAGAACCAGTGTATTGACCGCGCTCATGGACTCTTTCAGCTCAGTGCGCAGGCGCACCTTTACTCGCTCCCGGCTCTCCAGCGGCGCTTTATCGAGTAGCTTGAGCGCCCGCTCTTTTTGTTTCGTCACCGCCTCGAGCTCCCGCTTGATGTCCACCTCAAGCTGCATCCACTGCGGGAGCGCCCCAGCGTTCTTGAGGATTTTCTTCACCATGCGCTGCTCCGGCGGCAAGCCCATGTCTTCGTCGTAGTTTAGGGGCTGGCCTTTGAGCGGGTTGTCGTCGAACACTCCCGCATCCATCGCCTCCTTGATCTTCCGCTCCCCTACAATGCGCATCCAGTCCATACGATTCAGTTTACCCTGCGTCATGAACGACGCGGGCCCCGCTTCGCGGCGGGCGCAAGCGCCACAAAGTCGCTCCGCGACAGGAGGGACTATGAACATGGCAAAAAAGTTGTGTTTGGGTATTGACATTCTTAAAACCCAATGATATAGTTGTGTTACGTCGGAAGACTCTTACCAAGATAAAAACACAAACAAGATAAAAACACAAACAAGAGTTATTTTTGGTTTGAAAATAAATTTATTATAAAGATGACTATGTCATTTTATGTAGCCTGGAGAAATTATGTTGATGTGTTTCGACCGAAGTGGGAATTTCCCCATTGGTATCCATGAGCCAGTGGGAATTTCCCCATTGGTATCCATGAGCCAGAGAGTTGGGCTGAGTTTGTTTCGCGCCTCGGGACAAACCCGACGCGTCGTCGTCAGATTGAGGGGCTGAAAGATGCCTTGCGCCTGCTGAAAGAGGTGGGTTGTCAGGCCGTTTATGTGAACGGTAGTTTCACTACGGCGAAGGAGTTGCCGGGTGATTTTGATGCTTGCTGGGACACCACGGGCGTAGATTTTGATCGGCTTGATTCGATCTTTTTCAGGCTTCGCCCTCCACGCAGCCAGATGAAAGCGCGTTTTGGCGGTGAGCTGTTTCCTGCGAGCACCGGTGCAGGCAACGGCGAGACTTTTCTGGAGTTCTTCCAGCACGACCGCAACGGGATACCGAAGGGGATCGTGAAACTAGATTTGAGGAAATTAAATGGCAGCGATCTTGAACCAGCGCCAGTACCGGATCACGAAATCCTGGGTGCGGCGCTTCGAGAAAACACTAGCTGAGTTCCTGACTTCCGAGCAGGCAAATGCGCTCCCACCAAAGCAGCGCCAGCTTGAGGAGGATGCCATTCGTGGGCAGCTAGAGACACTTCAAGCGGAAGTGGCGGAGTATGAGGCGCTTCTGGCAAGTGCTCAGCCGCTGGAAGTCCGCTCGTTTGCGGAGCTTCCCCGCGCTCTGATTCGTGCTCGGATTGCGTCGGACATGACGCAGAAGGAGCTTGCAGAGCGCCTCGGGCTGAAGGAGCAGCAGATCCAGCGCTACGAGTCCAGCGAGTACAAAAGCGCGAGTATGGAGCGTATCGCTGAGATTATGGCGGCACTGAATGTCGAGATTGACGGGATGCGGCTGCGGTTTGCGCAAGCCGCACCCTGACACTCTCTATTTGTTGCCGACGGGCGGCAGCTCGGCGTTTCCGAGGCACCAGTCCTCGACCCACTGCCACTTGCCGTAGCCCCAGTACGGGCTGATATGGCCCCCGCCCGTCAGGACGGTGCACTCAATCCCGAGGCGCTTGGCGTAGGTTTCCATCTGCTCCCAGGTCGCGTAGTCGTCGTCGTTGCCGCCAACCAGGTGGGTGACTGTTGCTGCTTGGGCGATGGCTTCGGGATTGAGGGGCGGCGGGAAGAACGTGTCCACCGTGGCAGGGGCGCTCCACGGGGGGATGCCGGGGACGACGTAGGGCGGGGCGACCAGCAGCACGCGCTCGGCGAGCTTCTTACTAGAGCGGGAAGCGACGTGCAAGTAGGTGATGGCTCCGAGGCTGTGGCAGACGACGGTGAGATTATCGGGATCACCGGCTGCGGCGAATGCGGCCTCCTGGCCCGCGATCCAGAGGTCGAGGTTCGGTGCCGTTGGCTCGGGGAGCTTGGGGTAGTGCAACGTCTGGCCCGCATTCGTTAGCGTGGCGGCGAGGTGCTCCTGCCAGTGATCGGGCTTGTTGCCGCCCCAGCCGTGCAGTATCAGAGTGGATTTGTTCTTGTTATTCATGGGCTGTATTAGACCACAAAATTCCAGCGGAGAAAACGCGGCTGCACAGAGGTACAATCTTCGCATGAAGAATCGGAGAGTGATAGTTCTTGCTGGGGTAGTGCTGGCGGGAGGCGCGTGTGCGCTGGCCCAACAGTCCGGGGTTTTGACAGGGAAAGCGGCGCTGGGAGACTGGAGTACCGATGCGCCCGGGGTGCGTCGCAAGCTCACGACGGCGGATCTGCCCAAACCATTTGATACGCCGTCGGTGGATCGTGGCCCGCAGTGGGCTCCTCGGCCAGAAGGTGCACTACCTAAAGCGCCCGCCGGATTCAAAGTGACGCGCTATGCCGAGGGGCTGGAAGGCCCCCGTGTGATCCAGACCGCACCCAACGGGGATTTATTTGTGGTGGAGTCAGATCGTGGCCGCGTGAAGCTGATCCGCGATGCCGACGGCGATGGTAAACCGGAGCTGACGCTGGCGTTTGCGACGCGCCTCAGGCAACCATTTGGGCTGGCGTTCTTTCCCGCCAAGAACCCGCAGTGGGTCTATGTTGCCAACACGGACTCGGTGGTGCGTTTCCCGTATCGAGTGGGGGATCTGGCCCCCCGTGGCGAGGCGGAAGTGGTGGTCGGTGATCTCTCTGGCGGCGGACGACTGCGCGGCGGTGGGCACTGGACACGCGATATCGCCTTCTCCAAAGACGAGACCCGGATGTACGTCTCCATCGGCTCCCTCACCAATGTAAACACGGAGAACTTAGACGAAGAGGAGCGCCGCGCTCGGATTTTCTCTTACACGCCAGTGGGCAAAGATCGTAAAGTCTACGCGTCGGGGATTCGCAACGCCGTGGGGCTCGCGACCAACCCCAAGGACGGCACACTCTGGATGAGCGTCAATGAGCGCGATGGGCTGGGGGACATGCTGCCCTCAGACTATGTTTCCAGCGTGAAAGAGAACGCGTTCTACGGCTGGCCCTGGTACTACCTCGGTGACAACGAAGACCCACGCCATGCCGGAAAGCGCCCCGACTTAAAAGGCAAGGTGACCGTTCCCGATGTGCTGCTCCAGTCGCACTCCGCCTCGTTGGATCTGGCGTTCTACACAGGCAAGCGCTTCCCAAAGACCTACCAAGGGGATATCTTCGCCTGTGAGCACGGCTCGTGGAACCGGGCACGGCGCACGGGCTATAAAGTGATCCGAGTCCCACTCAAAGACGGCAAGCAGGCCACGGGTGAGTACGAGGACTTCCTGACGGGCTTTGTCGTGGACGAAAACCGCGTGTGGGGTCGCCCTGTCGGGGTGGCGGTTGGTTTAGACGAGGCGCTCTACATCACCGATGATTTCTCGGGATCCGTCTGGAGAGTGGCATGGGGGAAATAAAATGAAGTTCTTCCGGCAGTGGGCGGGTGTGATCGCGTCGCTGGTTCTGGCTGGCTCCGGCTGGCTGGTCAGCTTGGGCGAGGGCCATCTTTTTGGACTGCTCCTGATGGCGGTCGGGCTGCTTGCCGCTACCTGGCAAGCCTGGCAAGTCAAGAAAGAAATCGGTGACCCGTATGATCTCAACAAACTCTGGGACTCGCCCCTGCCGGAAGACATCCAGCCCGAAGAGGCACTCTCCGAGCCGGATCAAGCCTACTGCCACCGCTGCGGCCACATCGTCCCCGACGACTTCGCCCGTTGCCCGGACTGTGGCGAGCGGGTGCGCTAGTCGGGGATTTTAATGCCCAGATTCGGGTCGCATCAACGGGAAGTAGATAATATCTCGAATGCTTTGTGCACCAGTGAAGAGCATTGCCACGCGGTCTAAGCCCATCCCGAAGCCGCCCGTGGGAGGCATCCCGTACTCTAAGGCGCGGATATAGTCGGCGTCGTAGGGGTGTGCTTCTTCATCGCCCGCGTCCTTCTGCCCCGCCTGGTTCTCAAAACGCTCTTTTTGATCCAGCGGATCGTTGATCTCCGAGAAGGCATTGCCCGTCTCGCGGCCCGCGATATAGCACTCGAAGCGGCGCGTCAGATGCGGCTCACCGGGCTTCTTACGGGCCAGCGGGCTGGTCTCGTAGGGGAAATCCGTGATAAAAGTCGGCTGTATCAGCGTCGGCTCGGTCAAAATCTCATTGAGCTTTTCGATAATCCCGCCCACGGTCGTCTCTTTGCTCGGGTCGCCGCCCACACGGGCAAGCGCAGCCTTGGCGTTCTCTAAGTCCAGAAGCTCACTGCGCACGATGCGGCCTCCTGAGTTCTCCTCGATTCCCTGAAGCATGGGCAGGCGACGCCAGGGTTTGGAAAAATCCAGCTCCGTCCCGTCGGGGAGCTTGAGAGTATCGCCGCCGATCACGGTGTTGCAGATATGCCGGAACATCTTCTCGACAATATCCATCATCCCCTCTAAATTCGTGTAGGCTTCGTAGAGCTCTAGGAGGGTAAACTCCGGGTTGTGGTCGCTGTCCACGCCCTCGTTGCGGAAGACCCTCCCGATCTCGTAGACTTTCTCAATGCCCCCAACAATCAGGCGCTTAAGCGGCAGCTCCAGCGAGATACGCAGGTGCATTTCGAGCTTCTCGGCGTTGTGGAGGGTATTGAAAGGCCGGGCCGCCGCGCCCGTCGCATCCATCACGAGCACGGGCGTCTCAACCTCTAAGTAGTCAACGCTGTCCAGATACTCGCGGACGGCCCGGGTGACTTGCATACGCTTGCGGAGTACTTCACGGGCATCGCGGTTGACGAAGAGATCCACGTAGCGCTGACGGTAGCGAATCTCGACATCTTTTAGCCCGCCCTTGACCTGCTTCTCACCGTTCTTGTAGTACACTTTGGGAAACGGCGGCTGGCGCAGCGCCTTGGAAATCAGCTCCAGGCTAGTGACACGCACAGCCCAGTCGCCCTTTTGTGTTTGAAAAACCTCACCCTCGACACCCACAAAGTCGCCCAGGTCCACGAACTCTTTCACGTAGTCCTGAATCTCCGCCGCGTCGTCTTTGGAGACAAATACCTGGCCATCGCCCGACGCATCTTGCAGGCCCAGAAACGGCAGGCGCAGGCTGCTCACCCGCCCCGCCACTTTTACCAATGTCCCCGCGAGCGTCTCGTGTCTTTCACGAATCTCGCCGAGCTGGCAGGAGCGATCCCAGCGCTCGTGGGCAAACGGATCGCGCCCGTTGGCGCGTAGTGCCTCCAGCTTGCGCAGGCGGTCCGGGTGAATGGCGCTCATGGCGCTCTCTTCTTCGGTTAACTCAATCTCTTCAGGCATGGTAGCGGTTATTGTATCGTGGGTTAGGGGATTTATTCCCAGTGCCCGCGCGTGAAATCCGGGAACTCGACGGGCATATTGCCAAGGCGTACGGAGTCCTCGGAGAGCGGGCCAGGAGCGCTCCAGGCGGCGGCATCGTAGACATCCATATCGGGGACGAGCCCTTCGTGGAGGCACTGCACCAGCCGCCAGTTCATCACGAAGTCCATCCCACCGTGCCCACTGCCTAGTTCTTTGACCTTCTCGCGCAGCTCCTTCCAGAGCGGGTGCTCAAACTCCTCTTTGATCGTCGCGATGTCGGCCCATCCGCCGTGGTGTGGCGTTTTGGGATCGGCCTCTAAAAAGACACCCGCGGGCCAGTCACGAAACGCGCCTTTGGAGCCCTGGAGCAGCGTTCCTCGGCTGTAGGGGCGCGGCGTGACCACATCGTGCTGGAGCATAATGGTCCGGCCTTTGGCGGTCTGGATCAGGCTGGTGTTCATGTCACCCGCTTTGTAGAGCTCACTGCGCTTGGGATTGCCGTCCTCGATAATCGCATTGCGCGTCTCCGTCAGGCTAGCCTCGCGGCTGCTCATGGAGATCAGGCGCGTAAACCGGTCGCCCCGGTGAATCCCCATGGCCTGCGCCACGGGGCCGAGGCCATGGGTGGGATAAAAATTCCCATCGCTGTTCTTATGCGGCTCGCGTCGCCACAGACCTTCGCTCTGGTCGGAGAGGAGCAAGTGTCGCAGATCGTGGATGTAGGCCGCCTCGCCGTGGGTGAGTGTGCCTAGCTTGCCCGTGCGCGCCAGGTGAACCATCATCAGCTCATTGTCGCCGTAGCAGCAGTTTTCGAGCTGAATGCAGTGCCGCCGGGTGCGCTCGCTGGTCTCCACCATCGCCCAGCACTCGGCAAGGGTGACGGCGGCGGGCACTTCCACAGCGGCATGTAGCCCAGCCTCCATGGCCGCGACCGCGTAGGGAACATGCTGTGGCCACGGCGTCGCAATGTAGGCAAGGTCCGTCGTGTTAGGATCCAGCACCTGGCGCACGTCGCCGCCGACAATAATCTTCGGCTCCGTTTTGCCCTTCTCCCTGATCACATTCGCCGCTTTCTGCGCGGCTTCGTCACTCACATCGTAGACCGCGACAACCTGGACTTCGGGGCAAGCGAGCAGCTCACGCAGCATCCCGCGCCCGCGCCCACCACAGCCAATCAACGCCAAGCGCACCGTCTCGCGCGGGGCAAACGCCACACCGCGCATGGTTTGTATTGAAGACATGGGGGGATTTTACCCCCTAACCCCGCCAGGCGGGGGGCAAACCGGGTACAATTTCGCGCATGCAAGATTTTTCGTTTCCCGCACGGATCTCTGGGCTGCGGGCACGCTTCGAGCTTGAGGCCGCGCAGTTTCAGGGGATTGATGCGCTCATCGTCTCCCACCCCGAGAACGTGCGCTATCTGACAGGGTTTTCAGGCTCCAGTGGGCTTGTCGTGCTGACCAAGACTGATGCTTTGTTCTTCACTGATGGGCGCTATGCCGTCCAAGCCGAGCGTGAGGTTCCGGGTTTCGAGCGGGTTGTGCTGCCTGCGGGGAGTGTTTTATTGGTCGCAGCAGGGGATTGGCTCCGGGAAAATCATCGGGTGAGCTGTATCGGGTTTGAGGCCGATCATATTCCCTACAGCGCCTACCGCACGCTGGAGCAGACACTCGATCCGGATGATCGGGCGCAGCAGGCGGTCTTTGCTCGTTCGGGCGATGTTGAGGCACTTCGGGCGATCAAAGATGACAGCGAGGTGGCGAAGATCCGCGCGGCCTGTCAGCTCGCCGATGCCTGTTTTGCGCATCTTTGTGGCTTTATCAAAGTCGGTATGACCGAGGCGCGGGTGGCGTGGGAGCTGGAGTCGTATTTTCGGACACACGGGGCGCAGAAGCTGAGCTTCGATCCGATTGTGGGCAGCGGCGCAAACTCAGCACTGATTCACGGACGGGCTTCGGATCGGGTGATAGGGTCGTCGGGCGGGCCGGAATTTATCTTAATGGACTTTGGCTGCGTACGGGAGGGCTACTGTTCGGACATCACGCGTACCGTGGTGATCGGCGGGGAGCCAACGGCAAAAATGCGCCATATCTACGACTCCGTTTTAGGTGCACAGCTCGCGGCGCTCGCGGCGATCAAGCCCGGTGTTGAGGGGAAAAGCGTGGACACGATGGCGCGCGAAATGCTCAAGAACGCGGGTTACGGCGAGATGCCACACGGACTGGGGCATGGTCTGGGGCGCGTGGTTCATGATCTGCCATTGCCAACATTCTCCCCTAAAGCAACGGTAGTCCTGGCGGCGGGGATGGTCGCGACCGTGGAGCCGGGTGTCTATATCGAGGGTCTGGGCGGCGTGCGGATCGAGGACGATGTGCTGGTCACAGAGTTGGGGTGCGAGCGACTGACATTGTCGAGCAAAGAGCTGATTGTTCTTGGGAACTAATCCCCTTGCCGAGTTGTAACGTGTGTGGAAGATTTTCTTAGAACGTTTGGAGGAAATAAAGATGAGTGCAGCAGCAGCGGTGACAGCCGCCGATTTTGAGACAACGGTTCTGAAGTCCGAAGTTCCGGTTCTGGTTGATTTCTGGGCGCCCTGGTGTGGCCCGTGTCGCCGGATCGCGCCGGAGCTCGATGCCGTGGCGGAGCAGCTGGGCGATAAAGTCAAGATTGTGAAGCTCAACGTAGACGAGGAGCCAGATCTGGCGGGCCAGTACGGGATTCAGAGCATTCCTGCACTCTTGATCTTCAAAGGGGGCAAGCAAGTGGACGGTATGGTCGGACTTGCGCCACGTCAGGTAATCGCCGAAAAACTTACCGCGCATATCTGAAGCGCCCCATAGAATAGAATAAGGCGTCTGCGTGCCATTGCAGACGCCTTATTTTATTGGCGGCGGTTAAAAATCCATGAATGCGCCGGGCATTTTGCGGCGGTATAACAAGAGAGTGCGAATTCTTTTAGTCGAAGATGAAGCCCCGATCGCCGCTGTGGTGAAACGGGGGCTGGAGCGCGCGGGCTATCAGGTAGAGGTTGCGGAGGATGGCTTGAGCGGCTGGGAGCGGGCGATTGAGGGGGGCTTCTCTCTGATCCTGCTGGACTTGATGTTGCCGGGCCTGGACGGCCTGGAGATCTGTCGCCGCCTGCGTGCCCGACGAGAGCGCACGCCCATTTTGATGCTGACCGCGCGCGATGCCGTTCCCGAGCGCGTGAGAGGACTGGAAGTGGGGGCAGATGACTACCTTCCCAAACCCTTTGCCTTTGAGGAGCTGCTGGCACGGGTGCGTGCGCTGCTCCGTCGCGAGGGAGTGAACAAGAGTAGCATTATCGTGATTCGGGATCTGGAGATAGATACCACCCTGCGGCGCGTGCTGCGTGGCGGAGAGGAGCTGGCGCTGACGCCACGGGAGTATAGCCTGCTGGAAGCACTCGCCAAAAACGAAGGCCGCGCACTCACGCGCGAGACCATTCTGGAGCGTATCTGGGGCGACGAAGGGCGCACGGGCTCCAACACCGTGGATGTCTATATCACGATGCTCCGGCGCAAGATAGACATAGATGCTGAAATAAAACTAATCCATACCGTCCACGGGATCGGCTATGTCCTACGCCGTCCCCCCCAAGAGGAAATCGAAGCATCATGAGTGTCCGTGTTCAGTTGACGCTGTTAAATATGCTCGTTTTCGCACTGGCACTCGGAGTTTTCGGGAGCATGGTGCGCGTCCAGGTAGAGAATAACCTAATCAGCGGTGTGGACCGTAACTTGCACAGCGATCGCCCGAATCGTCGCGAACGACCACGGAGCGAACCTAATAAACCATTTTCTCTGACCGAGATCCGCGCGAATTTTGCAAAATCTAAGCTTAGATACACTGATTCGGGTGTACCTGTGTGGCCGATTTATCTGATGTCCGGCATCAACGCAATAGATGGGGTTTCCTCTTCTCGTGATCTCGACGGAATAAAGAAATGTGTTGCGCTGGGCACCCCTGTTTGGACGACATCTAAAGGATTCCGTTACTGCACGACGAAGATTAAGGTAGACAGTGGCCCGGAGCTCTATTTCCAGCATTCTGAGTCATTGGCACAGGTTCATGCTGAGCTAAATCGGCTCACGCGGACACTGCTCACCATGATTCCCATAGCTCTCTTGATTGCGGGACCTGCTGGGATGTTTCTGACGGGCCGGGCACTGGCTCCCATTCGCGCGGTCACTCAAGCGGCGGGACGAATTGGGGTCGAGGATCTCTCCGAGCGCCTACCGGTGCGTGGCAAGGACGAGTTTGCAAAACTAGAGGAAACTTTTAATGGAATGCTGGCCCGGCTTGAAGCCTCGTTTGAGCGGCAAAAACGCTTTGTCGCCGATGCCTCTCACGAGCTCAAGACGCCTCTAACAGTGATCAAGGCAAACTCCAGCCTCGCGCTCACCGATCCTGACCTGACCCCGGATTACCGGGAGACTCTGGTGGAGATAGATCGCGCTGCGGATCGAACGGCACGCATCGTCCAGGACTTGCTTCTGTTGGCGCGTACGGATCATGGGCAGCTCCCGCTCAAAGAGTCCGAAGTGCTGCTCGAGACACTTTTTACCGGGACGGTCTCAGAGGCACGTAAGCTCCACACCGACGGAGCACAGATCGCTGTTCAGGTGAGCAAAGAGGCAGTCTGGGGGGATGCACATCTGCTCCACCGACTGCTGCTCAACTTGCTAGACAATGCCCTGCGGCATACCCCCAAAGACGGCACGGTTCAGGTGACGGCCCTCGCCGATGGCTTTTTGGTATCGGATTCAGGCGAAGGGATCTCGCCGGAGCACCTCACACACCTAGGCGAGCGCTTCTACCGGGTAGACAGCGCCCGTGCCCGCACGGGGGGCGGCACAGGTCTGGGACTGGCGATCAGCCGCGCAATTGCTGAAGCGCATGGCGGCACTCTGGAGATTCAGAGCGAGCTTGGTAAGGGAACCACCATCCGGGTGACCCTAGCGGCGCAGCAGTAGCGCACTGCCAAACAGCTCCGAACCGTCGGGGAGGCGCAAGCGGATCTCCAGGAGTGCCTCGCTCGTGATCTCTTCCAGCGCCTCATGGGTCACCGGATTGGAGATTGCAAGCAGCAAAGGGGTGGTCTCGGGCGCAATAGACTCCAGCAAACCGGCGAGCCAGTGAACAATTACTGCGGCTTTATGTGTCTGGCTCTCGTAGGTTGCCGTGTCCAGCAGGTCTTGAGCGGTTTCCAGTAGGTAAGAAAGTAGCTTTTCCGGAGGCATTACCCCAGGGTATACCACGTTCTGCGGGTTGCTCTGGTAAACTGGAAGGCATGGCAACTGTGACTACGGCCTCTGGCCTGCAATATGAAGATATCGTCGTTGGTGAGGGTGACGCTCCTGTCGTGGGGCGCGGGGTTTCCGTGCACTACACGGGCACGCTACTCGATGGCAGCAAGTTTGACTCCTCACGGGATCGAAACCAACCATTTGTCTTTACGCTGGGAGTTGGGATGGTGATCAAGGGCTGGGACGAAGGCGTGGCGGGCATGAAAGTCGGAGGGCGACGTACCCTGACGATCCCGAGTGATCTTGCGTACGGTGCGCGGGGTGCAGGTGGCGTGATCCCGCCGAATGCAACTCTTATTTTCGATGTCGAATTACTCGCGGTAAAATAGGCTGA
Source organism: Armatimonas sp. (assembly GCF_043757465.1). Taxonomy (GTDB): domain Bacteria; phylum Armatimonadota; class Armatimonadia; order Armatimonadales; family Armatimonadaceae; genus Armatimonas. Next base: position 23,103 of record NZ_JAYVPL010000023.1, on the reverse strand, counting down.
TGCGACAACCTCTCTTCCTGGCGGCTCTTCTAGCCGCGCTCCCTTTCTCGGTGCTCAGTGGCTGCGGCGGTGGTGATAGTACCAGTGTGTCAGCGGCCACGACTCCTGTCAAGCTAGATATCGTGTGGGCGGCACGGAGCCGGAGCCTAAGTGCGCCGTCGTCCGCGCTCTCCGCCGTTGTCTCGCTGAAACAGGGAGCCTTTCCCGCGACCAACCGCAACGATGATTCCGCCGGCTACACCCAGAGCTACGCCTCGCCCACCAACGTGGCACCGGGGCCAAACGTGCTGAACGTGACATTCTATGCGGGCAAGAACGGCAGTGGTGCGGTGGTTGGAACGGCGAGCAAGACCGTTAATCTTGCAAGCGATGGTACCGGGGCGGGAGATGTCCTGCTGGTAGGCAAGGTGCAGACAGTTGCAATTACGAGCCCGGCACGGATCATCGTGGGACAGAGCACCGACCTGGGCCTCTCGGCGACGGATGGTAACGGGGCGAGCGTCGCGATCTCCACAGGCTCAGCGACCTATACCGTGCTCAGTGGGAGCGAGGTGGTCAGTCTGACACCCGATGGCAAGCTCACTGCTAAGGCAGTAGGGGTAGCGCGGGTGCAGGCGGCTCTTGATGCAAAGACCAGCGCGTCCTTCGAGATCGAAGTCCGGGCACCGGGCACTGCGACGGCTGTCATTGGGGCAGGTCAGAGCGTCAAGCTCGGCGAGAGCAAGCAGCTCGACTTCAGCTTTACCGATGCGGATGGTAACCCGATAAGCTACGACCCTGCCCAGCGTACCTTCGAGGTAACCAGCGGTGGGGATACGGCCAGCATTGACAACACCGGGAACATCACAGCGTCAAAAGTCGGTGTCCTCAAGCTCAAGGCGAAAATACCGGGCTTGGAGAGCGCAGAAACCACGGTCAATATCCTGCCAAACGGAAGCTTTACCCTATCCATCCCTGCTGAGCAAGGGGTTAAGGTTGCGGAAACGAAAAACCTCACCGTCACGGTAAAAGACAGTGGAGGCAATGCGATTCCGTTAGGGACGGGGGGCGCTAGCTTCAGCATCACACGAGGTAGCGAGTCGCTGACTCTCACCAGTGCAGGAGCGGCAACAGGAGCTGTAGCAGGCTATGCTGTCGTTCGTGTCAGTGTCGCAGGCAGCACCAGCGAGTCGCAGGCAGTCTTTGTCGGGGACGTCGTGACAAAGCCCAGTGGGTTGAAGTACATTGAGAAAACGGTGGGAGCTGGGGTGGTGCCCTCGAACGGCCAGACGGCGGTGGTGAACTACACGGGGGCCTTGCTCAACGGCACGATCTTCGACTCGTCGCTGAATCCAGGGCGCACTCCTTTTAGTGTTAAGCTGGGGGCAAGCCAGGTGATCAAGGGCTTCGAGGAGGGGATCTCCACGATGAAAGTGGGCGGCAAACGCTTGTTGATCATCCCCTCGGAACTTGGTTATGGTGCAGCGGGCCAGGGCGCAAGCATCCCGCCCAACAGCACGTTGATTTTTGATCTTGAGCTCCTGGAGGTAAACTCGTAAACCGCTATGAATCGTAATCCTTTTATCAAGCCCATTGTGATTGTCTTGGGCATCTTTGTCGCTTTGTTTATCGTCGGGAAATTTTTTGCTCCCAAAGAGCCCCCCGTGCCCGTCGAGGCAACGCCGAATCCGGCGTCCGTCACTGCGGAGGCGACCAACCGTAAAGAAGCCTTCGGGAAGAAAACGGCGGACGAGGCGCTAGCCAATGGGGAAAAAGCCAAGCTCGGGCCCAAGGCTGTGACGACAAAGTCGGGTCTCAAGTACGAAGATCTGGTCGTCGGAGCTGGGAAAGAAGCCAAGGACGGCACTACTGTGGATGTCCTCTACACGGGCTGGCTCACCGATGGTACCAAGTTTGATTCCTCGGCGGATCATAATAATGAGCCGTATTCCTTCTCACTACCCGGCCAGGTAGTTGCAGGTTGGAACGAAGGGCTTCCTGGGATGAAAGTGGGCGGCAAACGCAAGCTCGTCATTCCGGCAGCTCTAGGCTACGGGGAGACGGGGCAGGGGACGATCCCTCCGGGAGCGACACTCGTTTTTGAAATCGAGCTCCTGAAAGTGAAGTAGCTCTTGTCTACGTCGCCTACGTCCACAGGAACTCTCAAGCGGAAAAAGCGCGGTAAAGGTGGCTGTTGTGGCTGCCTGGTGGTGCTGCTTCTACTCCTGGGAGGGAGCCTCTGGCTCGCACGCAAGTGGGCACCCAATCACCTGAACTGTGGGCTCGCGTGGAGCCGTACGCAGGTCGTGGCCAAATATCCCGCGCTGAATCGCTGGATCCCTAAGCCACCAGGGGCCACCCCGCCGTCGGTTTTTGAACCCAGTTCGCCACCGCAACCGACAACTCCCAGCCCACCCCCGCAGCCACTGATGAGCCCGTCGCCCACGCCGGGGCCTGTGGCGACTGCATTAGACACAAGTGCGCCTGTGGATGTGGTGGTTGGTACCGGTCAGGAGGCACAGCTTGGGCAGACCGTCGTGGTTCACTACAGTGCGAACAAGCCATCTGAGCTTCCTGAAATATTTATGCTCGGCACAAGCGATGTCAGTGAAACACTCGATAAGGCAGTGCGAGGAATGCGTGTTGGAGGGAAGCGAAAACTAGCGGAGCTTGAAGTGGAACTTGTCAAGATGCTTTAGAAAGTTCCTGCTCCATACGTGCTAGTATCCGCCCTACATTTTTCTCCACATCGTAGCGCTCCTCCGCATCGTGGCGGGCTGCAATGCCCATTGGCCCAAGATGTTGTGGGTTACTCAGCAGAAACTCCAGCCGATCCACCAGTGCATCGTAGTCACCTGGCGGGAGTAAGTAGCCCGTCTCCCCATCGCGAATTATATCTCCGGTTCCACCGACCTGACTGAGTAGGACAGGCAATCCAGAGGCGATTGCCTCTAGGCCCGCCAGAGAGTAACAATCGCACCGAGTGGGTATCACAAAGAGCTGCGCTTTACGGTACAGCGCGATGAGATCCGGATGGTTGGGGCCAAGCCCATGGTAGATATGAACATTAGGATGGGTGGTAGGAACAGGGTCTCGGGTGACCAGGTGCAAGTGCCAGTTACGCTTGCGAGTCTGGTGTGCCCAGTCCAGGAGTAAGTCGCCCCCCTTGCGGACAAAATCTCCCCCCACAAAAAGGATATGGATATCGTCGGTAAGAGATCGCGGCTCCGTCTGCCAGAGGTCTAAGTTGATACCAGGCGGAACCACCTCGACTTGTGCGGGATCAGCGCCGTAGTCGTGGATCATGCTCTGGGCGGCCCAGTGTGACCAGGGAAAAAGAAGGCGGGCATTCTGGTAGAAGTCGCGGCGTGCCCGCTCCTTCCAGCGTTCGTAGGGGACGAACGTGCTGGGGGTCTTCCCGTAGCAATCCCCAAACGCAGTGAGCTGTTTAGGGGTACAGTCAATCGCGACAAAATACGGCTGCTGCCTCAGGAGTTTTCGTCGGTTATAGGTAATTGCGGGGGCACCGATCAGAAGACCATCGAACGGCCCACTCTGTAGCCCGGCGCTGAGCTGCTGCTGCGAGCGCAAGCGCGCCTTCCAGGAACCGGGCAGAAGTGGAAGACGCTCCAGTACGCCCCCAGGCCGGTACCAGTCAATAACAATCCAACGAGGATCGAGAGGTGGAGCGAGGCGTGTGAGAGCCTCACGCCAGTTCTGGTACTGTGTCTTTAGTCCCACTTCTGTCGAGAAGACGAAGCCGATGCGCGGAGCATTTCGTTGTATTCCCACCAGTGCCATAATCGGTAGGTTCTATGGCAATATTTATGCCGAATGGGGAGCGACTCTACCAAATGGACTCTGTTGAGCGGCAGTGAGAGTGGTACAATGAGAACCGAGTACGCTCTCCGTGGGAGAGTTTAAGGATAGAAAATTTGGCAGCGACTTTCAATTTAAATATCGTCACACCAGAGAAAACGGTGCTTTCTGGAGACGTGACCTCTGTCCAGGTGCCCTCGGTTGAGGGAAGCCTTGGAATTCTCGCAGGACATGCCCCCTTACTGGCGGAGCTTGGTGTTGGTGAGTGTGTCGTCCGTCTGGCCGACGGCACCACACGACAACTGGTTGTTGCAGGCGGGTTTCTTGATGTCGCCAAGACTAAAGTCTCGGTTTTAGCAAACACGGCTGAGTTTGACGACGAGATAGATGTGAGCCGCGCGGAAGCCTCTCTGATACGGGCACGCGAGTTGCTAAGCAGCGCCGAGAGTATTGACCGCACGGAGATAATGGAAAGCATGCGCCGGGCTCAAGCACGGATTCGCATTGCTAAAAGCGGGAACAGCTAAGCAAACCCAATCGTACCAGAAGGAGACACACTATGAATAATAAAATTTGGCGTTTGACTTTCACCGCTCTTCTCGTTAGTTTAGCGGTTGGAGTGGGTTGGTATGCCTCTAATCTGGTCTTCGATTTTCTTCGTGCAAAAAACTTGCTGACTGAAAATCAACGCTGGGTTTACTGGGTCGTTTTTGGACTCTCTAGCGTGATTTTTGGCTTTGCCTTGGGGCGCTTTATCTTTCGTAAGATCGAGAGCCTGGGCGACCAGATGCGCAAGATGTCCACACGTGACAAGGTCGCCATTGGTGCTGGACTCACGATGGGAATATTCCTGACGGCTGCGATTTCGGTGGTGATCTTCCGTGCGTTGGATCACAACACACTGGCAGCCGTAGCAGTCGTGCTTATTACAGGAGTTATTTTAAGCTACCTGACCACATCCGCTGCATTCTCGATGAAGGAGGAGTTGCACTTCTATATGCCGCCACAGACCAAGGAGGCGGAAGAGGAAAACAAGCTTCAGCACGCGACTTTTAAGATTCTGGATACGAATGTCATCATTGACGGTCGGATAGCAGATATTGCGCGGGCGGGATTTGTGGAAGGGACGATCTATATTCCTGGATTTGTCCTCGATGAGCTGCAACATATCGCTGATTCGTCAGATGGTCTCAAACGGGCACGAGGCCGTCGTGGGCTGGATATTCTCAACCAGATGCAGAAAGAGCTAACGCTTGTGGTGCGGAGCTATGATAAGCTCGCACCCGAAAAAGAGGAAGTGGATTCCCGGCTGGTGAAGCTCGCAAAGGCGCTCGATGGCACACTCGTGACAAACGACTTCAACCTGAATAAAGTGGCGGAGCTACAGGGTGTCCCCGTTTTGAATATCAATGAGCTTGCTAATGCTCTGAAGCCAATTGTCCTGCCCGGCGAGGAGATGCGAGTCGCTGTAGTACGCGAGGGGCGTGAGCAGAATCAAGGGATTGGGTATCTCGACGACGGCACGATGATCGTCATTGAAGGGGGCCGTAAAGTGGTGGGAGAGACAGTTGAGGTAATTGTCTCCTCGCTCCTGCAAACGACGGCGGGTAAGATGATCTTCGCCCACTTGCGCGATGACGACGGCGGGGCGGACTACGACCGGAATATTCGTCCCTACACGCGCGGCCCTCGTACCCCGATCCGGGCCCAGCGTTCCTAGAAAGAGCCGATGCGATCCCAACCTGCTGTCACTGCCCTCATCCCCGCTGCCGGGCATGGTGGGCGCTTTGGAGCGGAGCAGAATAAGATATTCACCGATCTTCTGGGCCGCCCCTTGCTTGGCTGGACTCTAGATGCCTTTGGGCAGTGTACCGATATCGCCCGCATTGTTCTGGTGGCCAATGAAGGGGAGAGCGATTTGCTCTGGGAGCTGGGCGAGCGGTACGCAGGCGGGAAGCTGCAAGCGGTGGTGCTTGGCGGTAGCACGCGCCAGGAGAGTGTCCGACGGGGCTTGGATGCCGTTACGACCGAGTACGTGCTCGTCCACGACGCGGCACGGTGCTGCATCACCCCTGAGCTGATCTCTGAATGCGTTGGCACCGCACGTAGCCACCAGCTCATGACTCTCGTTCGGCCCGTTACGGACACACTGATCCGCCGCAGTGGGGAACTCGTCGAGAGGGCCGATCTCGTTGCTGTGGAGACACCTCAGGGATTTCTGACCGACTTACTCAGACGCGCCCACCTCTCAGCGCGCTCCGAAGGCTTTGTTACTACCGATGATGCAAGCCTCTTGCGGCGGCTTGGGCGTACCGTCCACCTGATGGAGAGCACCGCGCCGAACCCGAAGATTACCTACCCAGAAGATCTCGTGATTGCCATTGCACTCCTCACGGCCCGCGCCACCCTAAAGCTCCCCACCGTGTCAGACACGCTCTAAACAGTACAGATGTGTACTGGTTCGAACATAGAGCGCTTTCCCGCAGAGAGCTGGCGAGGCATGGCACCCCATTTCAAGCTCATTCTGCGCGACCGTGTTAAGGGTTCGACCTGGCTTAACAATCCAAGCCTTGCCACGCTCGTTAAATAAATAGATTAGCCCTCCGGCATAGACCGGCGACGCGTAAAAACGCCCCCCGATGCGCTCCTTATAGACTTCTTTTCCCGTTGCAGCCTCTAGGCACGTGAGCACCTCGGAGTCGGCAACGAAGTAGAGAAGATCCTCCAGCAGAAGCGGCGAGCTCAGATTGGGAACACCTTTGGTGTAGCGCCAAACAACGTCATCGGGCGTCGGACCGTCCGGGCGATCCAGCTTGACTGCCCAGAGCTCCGGGCGATTGAAGCCCGTGTTTAAGAACAGGAGTCCGTTGCCGGAGATGGGCCTGGATGCGTTCGAGAAGCCAGGGTGGGGGATACGCCAGAGCTCTTTGCCAGATCCAGGATCGTACCCACAGGCCGCACTGGCACCCACACTCACTAGCTCCTGTTGGCTGCCTCGTTTCAGGAGGTAGGGGGTTGTGTAGGCTTTGTGCAGATCACCGTCACTGTTGCTAAACCGCGTATTGCGAGGGGTCTTCCATAGTGTCTTGCCCGTCTTCGCCTCCAGGGCAACTAAGTACTGTACATCCATCCCATCGTAGGTCAGGATCAGTTTATCTTGAAAAAGCAAGGGCGATGAACCGGGACCTTGCCCGTGCTGACAATTTAAGTCACGCCGCGTCCAGAGGATAGTAAACCGACGCGTATCAATGCAGGCCGTGCCAAATGTCCCGAAATGCACATAGACACGACCCTTCTCAATCACGGGTGACGGTGACGCATACGTGTTGTTACTTCGTGGAAAAGCTTGAGGGGAAGGGTTTTGGAAGACCAAGATCCGTTGCAGTAGCTTCCCCGTGGTGCGCTCGAAACACAAGGCGAACTGCTCTTTGCCGTCTTCCGTTGCTGCCGTAAGCCAGATATGGTTCTCCCAGACTACGGGCGACGACCAGCCGTGTTCGGGAACCGGGGTTTTCCAGCGGACATTTTTCTTTTCGTTCCACTCTTTGGGAAGGTCGGTGGCGCCACTAAAACCATCACCCTTGTGGCCGCGAAAGTCTGGCCAGTTGCTGTCTTGTTGCATCGTACTATAGTATAACAGAATCATGCATCGCCGTACCTTCACGCTGGGAATTTTGACACTGCCCCTTGCTGCAGATGAGATACTCCCTCCGCTGCATGCGGCCACAGTCGTAGGCAATCTGGACGAAGTCCGTCGTTTGGTGAGCATAGATGCGTCTCAGGTAAACAGCCGTGATCAGAAAGGCAATACCCCGCTCCACCATGCCGCCTGGCACAATCAGCTAGAGATCGCACGATTTTTCGTTGCAAATGGTGCCACTTTGGATGCGCGACGCACCGAGGGACGTGTCACGCCCCTGGAGTCGGCGAGCTATTTTGGTTATTTGGACATGGTACGCCTGCTCATCAGATTCGGAGCGGATGTCAATGCCAAAGTCTACGAGGGCTTCACGCCCCTGCACCAGGCCGTACGCAATGGCCACACAGCGATCTGTCAGCTCTTGATGGAAAAGGGGGCGCGAGTAGATGCGGAGCGCGACAATGGCTTCACGCCCCTCCACAGCGCCTCAGAGAGCGGTCAGACCGAGAGTCTGCTCTGGCTCTTGGCGTGTGGCGCGGATCCCACACAGCGGGCCAAAGACGGTCGCACACCTCTCGCTGTGGCAAGCAACGACAGTGTGCGTGAGCTTCTCCAGCGTGCCCTGACGCTGCGCGCTGATGTTGAGGCAAGGCTGGTGGCGCGTGAGCTGCTGCTGCCGGATGCGTCCCTGACAACGCGCCTTGAGCTTCCTGCCTATGAGAGTCACTTTGAGCGCGCCGCGACAGGTGCCGAATGGACGACCACTGCGCTGGGAGGTACCTGGAACAACTTGGAGCACGGAGTGACTCCTCGGGGTAACCGGAGTTTTTTGGGGCTGCTAAGTAACCAGGAGGTTCGACTGGCTCTGGGAAAGCTGCCGACACACAATGCGCTCCGCATTTCTTTTGAGCTTTTTGTCGTTGGTACTTGGGATGGCAATGGCACGCCCCGCAACGGCCCTGATCTCTTCGATCTCTCCGTGCTCAACGGACCAACCCTGCTGCACACGACTTTTTATAATCCCGGCACGGAACTCAAAGACGCCGCTCTCCAAGCCTATCCTGCGGACTACCCACTAGGAAACAATAAGGGCTACACAGGTGCGCACGAGCGAAACAGCCTCGGCCTGTTCATGGATGAGAGTGGCATGCCTCGTGATTCGGTCTACAAAAATGCCTTTACGTTCACGCACCGCTCGGATTCCGTCGTTCTGCGTTTCTCGGTCACGGGCTTGGAGGGACTGGAGAACGAGAGCTGGGCACTCTCGAAAGTTCAGGTGACTGCGCTGACGCTTGGGGCAGCCACTCCTCCGAAGCCTAAGAAAAAATAAACCGCCCCGGAAACTACCGGGGCGGGAATCTATTTGGCTTCCGTCTCGACGGTCTCAGCAGTCTCAGCGACCTCTACAGCAGCTTCGACTTGCGTTTCCGCATTGACTTCCAGACTCTCGTCGTCATCCTCATCATCCTCATCATTGAGGTCGTCGTCCTCATCTAAGTTCTCGTCATCCAGCTCCTCTTCTTCGTCCTCGTCCTCGGCAGGCTTTGTGGACTCGGTACCAGAGGATTTGTTCTGGCTACTGGGATGTTGCTTGGCGTTGGTGCGGCTCTCCAGGCGCTGGGCAGCACGCTTCATCGCCTCTTTGGAAGGGGACAGAATCATGATCATCTGACGGCCTTCGATCAGCGGGTGGCGCTCGACCTGTCCGACTCCGGCATCAACTGCAGTCTTTGCGATCTTGGCCATCGCCTCTTGTGCAAACTCAGGGTGCGACATCCAGCGGGAACGGAACCGGAAGGTGATCTTAACCTTATCGCCGTCCCCCAGAAACTTCACGCAGTTTCGGATCTTGATGTCCAGGTCATGATCGTCAATAAAACCCATCTTTGGGGAGATGGTTATTCCCTTCATGTCGGATTGTCGCTGTTTCAGGCGGGCTTCACGGTCTCGTTTGCCTTGCTCGTACTTGAACTTACCGTAATCCATGATGCGGCAGACCGGAGGAGTTGCAGTGGGGGCAACTTCGATCAGATCCATGCCTCTGCTACGAGCAACATCCAGCGCTTCGCGCGGGGTCATTACCCCTAGTTGCTCTCCGTCCTCGCCGACAACACGGACTTCTCGAACGCGGATGCGCTCATTGACTCGGGGGCCCATGTCCCGATTGCGGTCGAAACCGCGGGCATCACGTTGATGACTTATGCTAAACCTCCAGGTTGATTGACATTGACGTGGTAAAGTCCACGAAAAAGAGTCCCTAAAAAAATGTTCGGTTCATTCTATCCCTGGCAAGATACCCTGTCAAGAATTCCAGACAGGCAGCTCCTGTGAGAAATGACAGGCAGCGCCGCTTTCCAGACCGAGTGTGGGCTCTTTTTCTGTACAGATCGCTTGCGCAAACGGACAACGCGTACGGAAGCGGCAGCCAGTGGGGATGTTGAGAGGCGACGGCGGGTCACCTTCCAGCGGCGCACTATTGCGGCGCTTGGTCGGATCAGGCAGCGGGACGGAGGCCAGAAGGGAACGGGTGTAGGGATGGCGCGGATTGGAATAGATCGCCTCGGCAGTTCCCATTTCGACAATTCGCCCTAAGTACATAACGGCAACCCGGTGCGCGATATGCCGAATCAGTGCCAGATCGTGGCCGATGAAGATATAAGTGATCCCGCGCTCCTGCTGCAAGTCCATCAAGAGGTTGACAACCTGGGCGCGTACGGAGATATCAAGTGCGGAGACAGGCTCATCAAGAACAATCAGTTCGGGGTTGAGAGCGAGGGCTCGCGCGATCCCGATGCGCTGGCGCTGCCCCCCAGAAAACGCATGGGGGAAGCGGCTGGCGATCCCATCAGGAAGCCCCACGGAGCGCAACAGTTCCTCGACACGGGTATTCTTATCGCCTTTAATATCGTGGATCTCTAGCGGCTCACGCACGAGCTGGCCGACGGTAAGGCGCGGGGAGAGACTCGCGTAGGGATCCTGAAAGACCATCTGCACGCGCCGACGGAGTGCCTTAAGCGCATCGCCAGAGAGGGCATGGACATCGTCGCCGTCGAAACGCACCGTGCCACCGGCTTTGGGCAAAAGCCGCAGGATCGCCCGGCCTGTCGTGGACTTCCCACAGCCCGACTCGCCGACGATTCCCAGGGTCTCACCTTTTGCTACGGCGAAGGAAACCCCGTCCACCGCGCGGACAAGCTTGCCGCCACCGACAGAGAACTGGACAGAGAGATTCTCTACCTCAAGCAGCGCTGATCCCTCTGGCATCAGTGCTCTCCTTCCAGAACACGGTGGCAGCGTACTAGGTGCTCCTTGGTGATCAGCCGCGTTGGGAGTGGCTCGTGACATTTCTCGATGGCTTCAGAGCACCGGGGGCGGAACGGGCAGCCGCTGACTTCACTCGGGCGCGTGGGCGGCTGCCCTGGAATGAAGTTGAGACGCGCGGCAGTGGCTCCCGTATTCTTAGGAGCATTTTCGGGAAGCGACTCCAGCAAGGCACGGGTGTAGGGATGCTTGGGGCTGGAAAAGAGCGTGTGGACATCGGCCTCTTCCATGACCTGACCACCGTAGAGAACCGCGACACGGTCACAGACCTGAGCGACGACACCAAGATCATGGGTAATAAAAATCACTGCCATGCCGAGCTCTTGTTGCAACTGACGAATGAGCGTCAGTATCTGAGCCTGCACTGTCACATCCAGCGCCGTCGTGGGTTCGTCGGCGAGGAGCACATCCGGCTCGGAGGCGAGCGCCATGGCAATCATCGCTCGCTGGCGCATCCCCCCCGAGAGCTCGTGGGGATACTGGCGTGCACGCCGCTCTGGATCGGGTATCTGCACCCGGCGCAGGGCAGCCACAGCGGCATCCCAGGCATCAGACTTGCTGACACGCTTGTGCAGGCGTACGGACTCGGCGATTTGATTCCCAATGGAGAAGACGGGGTTGAGGCTGGTCATCGGATCCTGAAAGATCATCGCGATCCGGCCCCCACGAATCGCGCGCAAGTCTTTTTCCGGCAGCGCAAGCAGATCCTGCCCCTCGAAAAGAATACGCCCCGCCGTCACTCGGCCCGGCTCGGGGATAAGGCGTAGCGCGGAGAGCGCTGTCATGGTCTTGCCGGATCCTGATTCGCCGACGATTCCCAGGGTTTCCCCACGGCTTACCGCAAGAGAGACTCCCCGCACGACCGATCCGGCGGGAAACGAGACTTCCAGGTTCTCCAGAGAAAGGAGAGGTTCACTCACAGCGGGCAGTATATCAGAATTGTGCGAGCTTGAAATAGGTGAGAGCGTAGACAGCAATAATTATCCGTAGCAGCCAGATCGTGAAGGTCTTGTGGCGACGAGCTAGATTAGGGGCCATGAGTACTGCGGGGATACACGAGATGGATTTCACGAGAACAAAAGTGATCGGGTGAACATCAAACGTCCATGCAAGCAGGTGATTAGCTTCCGTGGCATAGCCCATGGTTACCCACAGCAGCGTGGTGAACATGTCTACCATGCAGATAGTGGCAAGCACCAGTGCCTCTTTTTCCCCAGCGCGCCGCAGGACGATGGGGCCGTGGAAGAGCAGGCGCAGTGAGTTGCGACGGTTGAGCGAATCTATTTTTTCCAATGGTTCCTGTACATTCCTTCGCAAATCAATCACGGATTGCGTAAGATAAAGCGGCGGTAGCCAGTTCGGTCCACGATATAGCGTGTGGTCATGCCTGTTTCTGCCGAGAGCCAGAGAGTGTTAAGGGCTCCTGACTCACCAAGCCGAAGCTGTGCAAGAGGAAGCGTGTAGGTGAGCTCGCGTTTGCCAGTTTGTATCAATTGTGGAGACTGCAAGGTTCGTGCCAGATAAACTCCCGACGAGGTGCGGAGTCGAAGCCCATAGCGCACTCCAGGGGCAGCCGCACCGCGAAGCTGTAGAGTAACCCGAAGACTCTCGTTTTCTACCTGAGCGGACAGCGCCGTCAGGTCTGTCGCCGGGTTTGCGAAGCGCACCACATCATCTCCTTGGGCATCTCGCACTTTCGCAACTTGCGATGTTCCAATACTGGGTTCGACTGTTGCTCCAAAAATCTCATTGCCTCTCAGAAATGATCGGAGCTGACGGCCACATAGCTCTAGCTGAGAAGAATACTGGTTCAGAGCACGCTCCTTGGCCTTTTGAGTCTCAGGACTCAGTACCAAAGAGCGCCAGTGTGTATCCGCGAGCGCAAACCCGGAGGGCGGGACAAGATTAAGCTGAGGGGAGTAGCCCTGTGGAAGCGGCCAGTCGCCCCGGTGCACGATGTAGTAGTGCAGTAGAGTATTTTTGAGTGATGTGCCTTCTAGTGCGGCCTCCGTGAACGAGGCCCCGATGCTATGATCCATGTGATCGTCGGCGGGATGCGTGACAAAGACATCGGTGGGGCGGAACTGCTCCAAAACCCCCTTGATGTCCGTGACGAGAGCGGCTCCACAGTACGCTCCTCGTGGCGTCGAGCTACGGTTTGTGTAGGGAGAGCGGTAGGGAGCGCTGGGTAGCCAGTGATCTTCCCAGAGCGCATTCAGCCCGCGATCAGGGTACCCGAGAAAGGTCACCGACTCCGTGCCCACACCTAGAGCGGCAAGTGCCTTGAGCGCCTCTTTTTGACGGAGCTCTCCAAGATGTACGTAGTCCGTGGCACGGGTGGGCAGTCGCCGTGTGACGAGGGCACAGGCGGCGGGGAAGGCATCGCCATTGGTGAGAAAAACCACCCGGACGGGAATCCCGCTCTGACGGGCTTGCGCGATGAGGCCACCAGCTCCCAGGGTCTCGTCATCGCAGTGCGGAGCGATGATTAGCAGGCGCTGCGTTTTGGTAAGTACGGGGAGCTTCGGCAGAGAGGTACCTGACATCGCCTGGGCCGTGCGATGCAAGTTGGCATAGAAGCCCAGTGAGACCAGGGCCGCAAGAAGGGTGGGGGAGACCACAGCAAGCAACGCAAAGCGCTTCCAGCGAGGCCAGCACTTGACGGTCTGCACGGAGTTTTCCCAGGTGATTCGTCGCAACAGTGCTCAGGTCCTCCTGTACCCCGAAAGGAATTGTAGAACGGAGTGAGTGGGATTCGAACCCACGAGACCTTTTACAGCCTACACGATTTCCAATCGTGCTCCTTCGACCAACTCGGACACCACTCCAGAACAGGATTGATTCTATCGTCTTTTGTGAGATTTGCCAAGATACGGGATACTGTGGCTATGCGAATCTTGCTAGCCGTTTTGTTTGCGACTCTTGCCATCGTCCCCAGTCATGCCCAGACCGGGCTACTTGACCACTCGACAGCGAAGTTTTTCTCGCACGAAGGCAACCTGGCGTTTCTGGCCGCAGGGGTTCTGTCAGGGGACTCGCGTGACCGGGGACGGGCACTGGTAACGAGCACGCTACTCGCCACCAGCCTGAAGTATCTGTCCCACGAACGTCGCCCCGATGGTTCGACCTTCGACAGCTTTCCCAGCGGCCATGCCAGCGCCGCATTTACGATTGCCGGGCTAGCCGCAACCAGAGCCCGAAGTAAGACCGAGGCCGCGCTCTGGTATCTGGGAGCTGCCGCAATCGCCGATAGCCGGGTAACTCTCAAGCGTCACTATCCCCACGATGTGGTTGCGGGAGCAGTTCTCGGCCTTATCATCGCTCACATGCCCTCTCTGCGGCTTCGTTTCTAGGGCTTAATTAAACCGAGCGCGCAGATCGAAGTTCAGGGTTCGAGCATTGTAGGAGAACTGCGGAGTGTCGCGGTCGGTCATTCGGATAAAGCGTACATCGAACGTGGCGGAGAGAAGGCTACTGACGGCCCACTCGACCCCGACTCTTGCCTCGTTGTTGAGGTAGTTGAGCGCGTTGTGAAACCCGCCGATGCTGCCGGTTCCTGAGCCTGTCCCCGTCCCTGTTCCTGTGGCGGCGGGGCTACTGGCGTTAAGAAGACGCCACTCGAAGAACGGAAGCAGCGGCGTCTCCCGGCTCGTGCTTTCTTTGCTCGCACCCTTTGTGCGCTGCTGAAGTGAGACGGCGTAGGTGCTTCGCAGAACAAAAGTCGTGGTGACACCGCTCTGACCGAATCCGGAGCTAGTCCCCCCCCCGATCTGCCCCAACCCGGACCCGACCCCGGAGACAATGCCTCCTCCTGTGCCAAAACTGCTTAGCGCGGAGCCAAAGTTCATACGTGCCCCACTGACCGTGAAGTTCATCCGGCGGTAGGGACCCGCCATGACCTGGAGGATGTAGTTCTGGTTGTCCGAGTCGCTCGTGCTGCCCACATAGGTTGTCCCTTGTTTACTCCACTGCCCTAGGAGCTTAAACTTCTCGTTGAGGGTGTAGTCTAGCGAGAGGTCGGTTGTTTTACTCTCCGTGTTATCGTAACCGGGAATCAAGGAGAGCTGCTGAATAAAGCCCGTCTCCACACGGAAGCGTGATGTCGGCGTAAACGAGACCCGCGCGTTTTGGGAGCGTGTTCGCTGTCCGGTGGACGCTCCCCCCAGCCCTGTATTTCCGGCATCCAAGCCCGAACCCGCGTTATAGAACCCGGAGAGATTCTGCCCGTTGGTGGTATCAGTGATATCAAACTGGAACTGGAGCTTTTCTGGCAGTGGCGAGTAGGTGGTCGAGAACGCCAGATCACGCCCGCGAAAGAGCGCTCCCCCGGAGTGATTGCTCGTTAGCCCCACGCTGGTCGAGAATGTTAAGTTGGCCCCAGGTGTCAGATTGAGCTTGAGCTGCGCCGTTTCAGAGGACGAGTTCGTAGTGGTCTGGGCCGTTGTGCCGTCGCGGTAGCCACCGAGCAACCCACCCGTACCACTGGAGCCACCTGTGCCGACGGTTTGGGTGTAGCCATTGGCAAAGATACTACGCCCCTTGGAGCCGGTTCGAAAGAGGCTCGCCTCAACACTTCCCTTCACCAAATCGTAGGTTGCGGCAAGCTGGTCGCTATTAAAAGTCGCCAGGGAGCTACCACTTCCTTGATTGGTGCCCGCATGGGAATAACGCATCCTCGGGAGCTTTTGTCTGCCCTGAGTCAGCGGTGTCCAGTTTGCTCCAAAGTTCATGGTCTGGTTTCGGAAGGTAGAGATTGTGGAGCCCGTCGTTGTGGTTCCTACACTGGAGCTGAACGGCTGAGAGACAGTTGTGTCGTTGACGGTAAAGTCGTAGACCCAGCTCGGGGAGGGGCTAAACCCAAATGTCCCCCGGAGCCCGCGCTCCGAGCGCAGAAGCGCCGTGGCGGTGGACTCGATTCCCGAAAAGCCTGGCTCGATATTGCGCCAGCCCAGGTTCGCGTTCCACGAAGGCCGAAAGCCCGAACCTGTCGCCGCACTGGTGCTCTTCAGAAGGGCATCTGTGTCTTTCGTGCCCATCATTACCGCGCTCTTACTGTCTGTCTGCTGTGAGCCCAAGGCAGCAGTGAAAATTAGCCCCGTGCCACTATTTTGCTTACTGACACCCTGGCTCTGGCCGTACTGAACATTGATCTTAGCATTCGGCAATGGGGAAAACTGCGTGTCTAGGCCCAGCACCTGGCGATCACCTCCCACACCAAGTTGTGGCACGGGCGTGTAGTTGATCGAGAGGGACGATATTCCAAGTAGTGCGGTGTCCGCAGGCAAGGAACGTCGGAGCTGGATGTAGTTCAGCTCCCGGTTGAGAATATAGTCCGCATTGATCCCCTCGGTCAGCAGGCGCTCCTGGTAGCGCACCTCCACGGGGGTATTAGGCTGAATAGGGGAGGGCAGGGTGTAGCGAGAGGCCAGGTCGCTGTAGACCGGGAAGTACTGAGTGACGGGCCGGTTTGCTGTCCCACTACTACCTGCCATCTGTCGTAGCACCGTGGCTCCCACGCGCCCCGACTTGGCAAAGCTCGCGGGGGTCTCGAAACGCAGGCCCGTCAGCACACCCGGGCTCGTATTGAAGTTCTGCGCCTCGTAGCTGAACTCCACCGTATCTTCACGGTTGAGGATACGGCTCTTTTTCATGTGAACTGTCCCCAGAATATAGTCCAGCTCATAGTCTTCGTAGGCAACGAGCTCCTGGCCATTGAGGTAGAGTTTTTCCGACGCCGGAATAATCTGTGAGGCATTCATGTAGTAGGGGCCGGTCGTTCCATTTCCCTGGAAGCTACCTCGCCGTGCCAGAGCCCGCGTGATCGAGGCCACGGTAGAGAACGTTCGCCCTGCGCCCAGTTGCCGGTCGTACTGGACGCCAACGAGGCGGCGGGAAAAAGTCACGAGCTCATTGCCTGGCAGGCTCGCGTTGACATCGCCCACCGCTGCCTTAGTGCGCTTGTCAGCACTCTCGTATTCGAAGCCCAGGAGCTGCGCAAGGCTCGTCTGTGCCGCGACTCGGTTGTTTGTCAGGCTGGTATTGACGCGGACAGCACTGAAAAGGCTCCCCATCAAAGTCATGTCGAGCTGCTGCTTGAAGGGGCCGAGCGACGAAGTATTAAAAAACTGGTTGTTGTTTTGAAACTTAAACCAGTCTTTAGCGGACTGGCTCCCTGAAACCTGGTTTGACCGTAGAGTGAGCACCCAGTTCCCGTAGGCATTGAGATCTTTGCCGAGCGGCCCGATCAGGCGCTCAGGGAAGGTCTTGCCATCGCGCGGTGCCCCCCCCATGCCGCCCGTATTGCTCGAGTTCATGCGGAACTGGTCTTTTTTCTTTTTTTCGTCTTTTACTTCTTTTGTTTCTTGTTTTACTTCTGTCTCTTGCTTGACAGTGGTCTCCTGAGCCTGGGCTAGAAGTGCCGCCAGGGGCAGCACAGCCGCGAGAAAATAGCGTCTTATTATCATCGGAACCATTCCTGGGCAAGCTCACTCGGGCGGCGGGCGCGGATGCGCTCGGCTTGTGCAAAAGCGTGAAGCTGCTCGCGGCGCTGGGGAGCGTTTTCTCGGACGCGTGCCATTGCGGCACGCAGGCTCTCGGGAGTTGCGTGCACGGCGTCCAGTAAGGCGTCCTCCTGGCCTGTCGCTTGCGCTAGAGCATCAACCTTCGGGTCGTAGGAGAGTGCGACAAATGGCGTCGCGCAGCGTGCTGCAAAGATCAGGGCGTGAAGTCGCATCGCCACGACCTGCTCCGCCACCGCGACCTGCCCGAGTACATCCGCCACCGACGCGCCTTTAAGCTGCCAGTTGTAGCAAGGGAGCTCCCCGTGGGCCTCAAGATCGCCGGGTAGGTGCATCGGAAGCGCGGTGGCTCCGGGGACAGCGCGGGCTAGGGTCTCTGGGGAGACGCCCGGCCAGCGACGTAGCGCCACCAGTGTCCCCGACGGTTTCGTCACGGCTGTGGGGTCAAGAGCAAATGCGGGGTCGGCCACTACTTCTATAGACCGTGTCACGCCGATTTCCTTCAAAAGAGTCGCGCTTTTTATATCCCGCACCGTCAGCCCATCTGCCTGCTGCGCGATAAAACGAACCACCTTTCGGGAGAGCGGATGGCTGAGCGGGCCAACTCCCTGCCCCCACCAGAGCACACGCCGCGCCTTACGGCGTGCGATCAAGGCCATCAGGGCGTACCAGAGTACGGAGCGCGCACTTGTGACGTCTTGCAGTAAGCTGCCGCCCCCGAACACGAAGAGATCCGTGCCCGAGAGAGCACGGACGGTCTCTTTCCAGTGCCAGCGATTGGCGGTTCCGACGCCGGGATGTAGTGCGGCTGTCGCGGTGGAATCAGCAGTCAGAACCAGTAGCTGCGCAGCCGGAAAGCGCTCCGTCAGCGCTGTCCGAATCCCTGCGAGCACTGCCTCATCTCCTAGATTCCCAAAGCCGTAGTAGCCCAGTGCCGCAATCTTCATGACTTGGTTTTTTTCCAGTGCCGCTCCAACAGTACAATGAGTAGCGTGCCTAGACCTAGCCCCAGAACAACCCCCAATGAGTCGCGCATCACACTGACAAGGAGGGGGATGTGTAGATGGCAGAAAGTATTGAGGTAGTCTGTCACGGCAATCACGCCAAGAAGATACAAGGGCACTCCCCAGCGCCTCTCTCCCCGACCGGCAAGATAGATTCCCAGGAGCAGTGCCGCAAAAAGAAGCGCCTTAAAGCGTGGTCGGACGGGCAGAGTGGCATCGAGTAGATCCCGAAAACGCAGCTCAAACCCCGTGACCACGACGGCGCCTTCGTTGCCGGAGCGTAGCCAGAGCATCGCCAGGATGATCAGTATCGCCAGGCCCGCTCCCACTTGCCAGAATCGTACCGGCTCGTTGATCAAGAGAAGTGCCCGCTGGAGCTGGCGGCGCAGCAGGGATAAGAGAGCTGCTGGACTCTCGGTGCGCAGCCCGACTGCCCAGACCAGCACGGCAAGAAACAGCGGGAGGTAAAGGGCCGCCTTGATCCCGACAAACGCATCCGCTTTCACGATAAATGCCTGAGTCGCTAGCAGGCCGACCACCGAAATAATTCCCAGTGTCGTCACGCCGACGATCCGCACTAAACGGAGAAGTGCCACGCGGAGCGGTTTTTTACCCCACTCCACGGGGCTAAGGAGCCCCCCCTGCACCACCGCGAACCCCGCAAAGACAACCGCCGCAGCCAGTGCCGCAAGTTTGGGGGACACTGCCGCCAGGACAACGAGCCCGCCCGCACCCGCTAATACCAGTAATGAGAGAGGATGAGCCAGATCACCAAGTAGGCCAAAGAGCTCCTGGCAGAGAAGAAAAAGCGTGGCTGCCAGCCCCAACCCGATTAAGACACGCGCGGCAAGAGGGACAGCAAATAGGGGATAGGTATGCGCCTCGCCAATCGTTAACCCACCCCGCTTAAGAGACTTGACAAGCGTCTCTATGTACTCAATGTTCTCGTTAAGGGGATTGGTTTTCTCCAGAAAGAGCCGGATATAGAGCATCCGAATATTACGTTCCCGCGCTGCCAGGGAGAAGCGCTGGATATTATCCGCAGGCGTTGCCGTGGCCATCTCAGCCCCCGGAATCGTATGGACGCGGACAACTTGCTCTGTGGCAAGCTGATGCAGAAGCGTATCGCCTTTTATCTTGGTGAACTCAACAATTCCAACCTGAAGGTGCTTAGCCCCTAGGGCCTCTGCCGTGGTGCGGAGCTGGCTATCGTAGCCCAGAACATCATCCCCAGAAAAAATGACGGTCTTAACACCCTGGCTCTTGAGCTGCTCCAGTGCCCAGCCAATTCCCGTGTTGGGGATGTTGACGGAGTTCTGAAGTCGCCCCACGACACTCATATTGGCGTTCTTCACCATCTGGAGCAAGTTTGGATCGAGTCCGACCCCGATCGTCTTAATCACCGAGAAAGGCTGGTAGACCTCCATCCCAAGGTCTTCGACTTTAAGGAGCTCCGCACCTGGGGGAACTCGGATCTGAGCGTACTCATTATTGGGATCCAGCTTGAAATGTGTTCGGCTCTGAATGGCAGCTAGAATGCGGGAGTAGCTTCCCTGATGAGTCATCAGATAGGTTACGCCTGGTTCCGCTGAAGGGATTGCCTCCACGCGACGCGACTCCTCCAGCGAGGCCAGCGTGTCCTCGGTAATCGCAACCGACGTGATGCCTGCTTGCCTAAATCGCTCCAGTACGCGGGCTGTAGGCACTCCCTCCGCGGACGCCAGCTTTTGCAGCTCCGTCATGTCTAGAGTTAGCTCAATACGCTTGTTACTTGCCTCCGCGACAAAGCGCAGGCTTGCCCCGTACAGACCCGCCAGCGTTCCAATGCCAATCAGCGCCCAGAGCGCCACCCGCAGCTTCTGCATCCTATTCCTTCCACCCTAAGTACGCTCGTGCGGCCAGCTCCCGCTGGATATCCAGGGTTAGCAGGCGAAGTACCGTGGCAATATTTTCCGGAATTCCCCCGCTTTGTACCACCCATTCCGCCCAGGAGGTTCCCAGAGGGCACGGCTTCTTGTCTCCCCGCTCCACGGAGAGTGCCGCCGAGACACTCGCCTCTCCGGCGGAGCCGCTCCATTCTACCGGTTGGCCCAGACGGCGCTCCACAAGCTCGCTCCAGAGTGCCCTCTTTGTAAGACTGCTCTCTGGAATCAGCAGATCCAGTTGCTGTTGGTAGCGCCGAACCCGGGCCATCGCCAGATAGCGCCATCCCCCTCCCGCCGCACGATCCGCGCGGGAGAGCTCACTTTCCGCATAGCGGATCAGTCCCTCGACGGCGGCGAAGTGAGTCCACTGTGCCGCTGAGTTCAGGCGATAGAATCTGCCTACATGGAGATCCGCCAGTACCGTGAGTGATGCCTGGCTCGCACGCTGAAGCGGTGTCGGAACTGCCGCAATCTGCGCTAGTGCCTCGCGGATCTCCGAGCGCCCTCGAAGGCACTCAATGGTCTCGGGATCTGTGCCCGAGTGCAGAGCATCCCAGACGGGCCCGGCGAGCCGGAGCAGCCGCAGGGTGCGTGCGTAGACATCTTGAAGCTTGAACTGGAGCAGATAGGCATGCGTCGAGAGGACAAGCCGGCGAATATCCTGACTCTGGGCGGTGAGCAAGAGAAGCTGCTGGAGCGTGCTCGCCGTTACGAGAGGCTTGTAGGTAGCCATAAGCCGAGTCTGTTGACGCTGGATCGTATCAGTGAGCTCTTTTCGCTCCAGACGGTTGCGAGCGCTGAGGGATGTGGAGGTTAATACAGGGAGAGCCAGCGGGTCACGCCCCAGACGAACCAGCTGAGCAAGCCCGGCAAGCCCGCGTGCATCTAGCCCCGCGGCCACGGCACCTCGGGAGTCAATATCGCTCTCTCGCACCACGGGCTGCTGGCGTCCGACTGTTGTTCGTTTGGGGCCAGTGGGGTGCGTGCTGAAGTACTCCTCCCAAGCCGCTAGGGGGCCGCTTGCCATGGTCTCAATAAAGCGGAGGAGCCCACTGGGCGCATAGCCCGCCGCTGCCGCAAACCCGAGCCCGACCCTATCGGCTTGGTACTCGTTGTCACGGCTCTGGGCGAGGGCACGCAGCAGATTCAGGATCGGCAAGCCCTGGCTCAGCACGCTGCCCTTGGGAGGTACAATACGCAGCAGGAGCGCGACAAGCCCATTGTTCTGAAGCTGCTGCCACGCATGGCGCTTGGCCACATGCCCAACCTCATGGGCCAGAACCCCCGCCAGCTCATCGTCGCTAGTAACTTCATCAAGCAGCCCGCGTGTCACGAGAACTTTGCTTCCCGGAAGAGTGAGGGCGTTGGCGACATCGCTTCCCAGAATCACAAACCCGGGTTTGGCGTCCAGTCGATCCGAGTGCACCGCCACTTCCTGCCCGATCCGGGTCACCCAGCGCGTGAGCAGGGGATCATCGTCAATCCCAGACGCGCCGATGAGTGCATCGCTTGATGCCCTACCCAGCAGTTTCTCTATTTCGTTGGCTAGGGTATCGGGGCGTTTCACGGGGTCTATTCTACAGGGTACAATCAAATATGTCCCACCGTGCCTTCGATCCGGCGACAATGGCGATCCCGGATGCCTACAAGCTCCTCAATGTCTGCGTCTCGCCCCGGCCTATCGCATTTGTCTCGACCCTCTCACCTGAGGGAAAGCCCAATCTCGCACCGTTTTCGTACTTCATGGCAGGTGGCGCAAACCCGCCGTCGGTGAGCGTTTCGCCGCTGAACAATCGCCACGGACAGCCTAAAGATACTCTGGTCAATATTGAAGCCACGGGGGAATACACGATCTCTATCGTGACCTACGCGATTCGCGAGAAGATGAACCAGGCATCGTTTGAGTACCCCTACGGCGTGAGTGAGTGGGAAGAGGTGGGATTCACCAAAGGTGCGACGGAGGTTGTCAAGCCCGCGCGTGTTCTGGAGTCGCCGCTCGCGATGGAGTGCAAGCTCTTTCAGGTGGTCAAGCACGGGCCGGGGCCGCTCTCAGCAAACTACATTATCGGCGAAGTGGTGCGCTACTGGATTGATGAAGCTCTTTTGGACGAGACCGGAAAAGTAGACGCCACCCGAGTGGATTACATCGCCCGAATGAGCGGCGACTGGTACACACGCGCCCAGCCCGACGCCATGTTTGAACTCGCCCGCCCGATGCCGTAGACTAATTCACCATGCGGTTAAAGACGACCACACAGCAAGCCCAACAAACTCTATCCACGAGCTACTCCACTACGGCGGCTCCCTCGGTGGCAACCGTTTCTGCCGCCTCAACAAATGCTGCAAAAGCTGCCTCCACGATGCACATCAACGTCAAGCCGCGTAAGAGTCGTGCAAAACTAACTCCAACTCGTGCCTTTCTGTGGGCGACATTTCTCACACCACTTGTTCTGCTGGGAGGCTATTTTGCCCGGCCCGTCCCACGAATCGCGCTCCCCCCTCGCACAGAGATTGTTTCCCAAAACGGCCAGATGGTTGCTCGTCGGATACACAGCCGCGAAGGAGTTTCGCAGTTAGCCATTGGTCGTGTCGGAGAAAAGCCACTCTGGACGGAAGATTTTTCAAATGAGGGCATCATCGCCTTCAGCCCTGACGGACGCTATATCGTAACGGAAAGCACACAGGCAGAAGATCTTAGTGCGCTGATTCACTACAAACCATTTGTGCGCATCTCGCTGATGATCGTAAATGCTACTCATTGACTATCATACAGATACAGAAACAACTCTCTGTCGGGATCGCTCCGCTCGTTCGGGAGGGACTTTCTTAGGGCCTCCCGCTATGAGTTGGCATTTTTTTGTCATACTGTCGCTATTTGGTTAAGAAAGAGGTATCTA